>CANFXW010000007.1 GCA_947451145.1 Sphingomonadaceae bacterium
AGGACCCGCTGATTAAGAGTCAGCTGCTCTACCAACTGAGCTATGCGTCCACACGGGCGGTAATCCGCGCAGTCCCGAATCTCGGGAGAGGCCCCTATAGCGATTGATTCACGCGAGGGAAGGGGTTTTTTGCCTTATCGCGAAGACTAATTACGAGAGAGAGCGTCGGCCGGTCTTTGACCAGCGCTCAACCGCCATTATCGTGCCGATGCAGATCATATTGGTCATCATCGACGAGCCTCCGTGGCTGACGAAGGGCAGGGGAATTCCCACCACCGGCGCGAGGCCCATCACCATCGACAGGTTGATCGCGGCATAGAAAAACACAGTGCAGGTCATGCCCGCGGCCAGCAGTTGAGAAAAGCGGTCTGGTGCCTGCCTTGCCGTTGTCATTCCCCAGCGCAGGATCAGGTAGAATATTGCGAGGACAAAGAATCCTCCCATCAGGCCCCATTCTTCAGCCATGGTAGCGAAGGCGAAATCGGTGTGCGCTTCGGGCAAGTAGGCAAGGTGGCTTTGCGAACCGTTCAGGAAGCCTTTGCCGAACAGGCCACCTGATCCGATGGCAATGTTTGACTGCAGGATGTGATAGCCGGTGCCGAGCGGATCTTTTGAGGGATCGAGAAACACGAACACACGCTGCCGTTGATAGTCATGCAAGGCGAAAAAGAACGCCAGCGGCGCGGCAATGGCCGCGAGTATTCCACCTGCAGCAAACCATCCGGCTGGAAGTCCGGCCAGGAAAATCACGATAAATGCGCCAAAGCAGATGGCCAGAGCCGTGCCGAGATCGGGTTGCAGGATCACCAGACCAGCGGGCACAACCAGCAACCCGGCCGCCGGCATCAGCATCTTCCAGCTGGCTGTCATCGACGGCGGCAAATCATCATAGAACCGCGCCAGAACCAGCACGATGATCGGCTTCATCAGCTCGGATGGCTGGAGAGTCATGAATCCCAAATTGAGCCAACGCTGGCTGCCGCCACCGATCTTGCCCATGGCTTCGACGAGGATCAGGAGGAAAAGCACTACACCATAAAGTGGATAGGACACCTCCTTGAAATGCTCACGCCTTACTCTTGAAAGCACCAGCGCCATCGCAAGGAAGATGACGTAACGCAGCACATGGCTGAGTGCCCACGGCTTCATTGAACCGCCTGCCGCCGAATAGAGCACGGCAGCACCAAAGAACACCAGCAGGGTCAGCGGCACGATCACTCGCCACGGCAGCCTCGCAATCGGATCAGGGACGAGATTGCGGAACATCATGGTGGCGTAACCGGTGCCGGGCTAGCCCCGCCTGCTGCGGGGGAAGGGGAACTGGTTGGGCCGGGACGCGGTGCGGCACCACCGGACGAGGTCGCAGATGAAGTTGTATCGCGCGACGCGCCGGCCTCCGTGACAAAGACCTCGGCAGGCTTTCCAGCGTTCTCGGCTTTGGTGAGTGCGGTTTCGACCGCTTCATCGGCATCGACCTTCGGCGCAGTCGTTCCGTATTCAGAGGAATAGGCCGCATATTTGGCCTCCATGCGCTGGATCGGGGTTCCGCCCCATTGCTTTTCCATGGCGAGGAGCGAGTCCCAAGCTTTGCCGGGGTTGAACAGGAAGGTCATCACGTCTTTGGCAATCGGCGCTGCGGCGCGCGCACCAAAGGTTCCGTGTTCTACCACTACCGACATGGCATAGCGCGGCGCATCAGTGGGCGCGTAACAAATGAACAGCGAGTGATCGCGCGACTTCCACGTGCCACCGCCGCCGCGAGCCGTCAGTGCGCGGACCTGCGCTGTGCCGGTTTTCCCCGCCATCTGGATACCGCCCAGATCAAGCCTGCTTGCCGCTGCCGTGCCGGAGCCGTTGACCACGCGGAACATGCCATCGTGGGCCACGGCCAATTGCTCGGGCGTGAAGGGCAATGCTGGCCCCAGCGGCTTTTGTCCGCCGAACATCAGTGACGGCACTAGGTTCCGGCCGGAGGCAATCCGTGAGGTCATCACGGCAAGCTGCAAAGGCGAGACCGAGACATAGCCTTGACCGATCGAAGCGTTAAGCGAATCGGCAGCGCTCCATTCCTGCTTGTAACGGCGCATTTTCCAGGCGGCGTCGGGCACGGTGCCATAACGCTGGCGGGCACCGGGAAGGTCAAATTCCTGACCAAGACCGAGCATTTTAGCCACCGGTGCAATCGCATCATAACCGACCCGGTGCGCCATCGACCAGAAATAGGTGTTGCAACTGTGTTCAATCGCACTGCGCATATCCATCGAGCCATGCGCCGCGTCGCAACGGAAATATCGGCTGCCAAGCTGATAGCCGCCAGGGCAATTGATCCGCTCGTCAGGGGAAACACCGTGCTGCTGCAGGGCAAGGCTTGCCATCGGCTTCATGGTCGAGCCGGGCGGATAAAGACCGCGCAGCGCCTTGTTGAGCAGAGGAATGTGATCATCCTCGTTGAGCATCTTCCACTCAAGCCGCCCAATCCCGCCGACGAAGCTGTTGGGATCGAAGGCAGGCATCGAAACCAGAGCCAGAATCCCGCCCGTATGGCAATCGATCACTACCGCCGCCGCTGATTCCAGGCCAATGCGCCGGGCGGTGTAATCCTGAAGTGCGCCATCGATGGTCAGTCTGATCGGATTGCCGGGAACGTCCTCCCGCATTTCCAGATCGCGGACGATCCGGCCCGATGCGGTTACTTCTGATCTGCGTGCACCCGGTTCACCGCGCAGCTCGGTCTCGAAGTGCTTTTCCAGCCCATCCTTGCCGACTTTATAGCCGGGGGTGATCAGCAGCGGATTCTTGTCTTTCTCGTATTCCGCCGCCGAAGCCGGCCCGACATAGCCGATCAGGTGCGCGACCGCGGGGCCCGTTGGATAGAAACGCGAAAAGCCGCGCTGGGGAATTACTCCGGGCAGCTCGGGCAGGCGCAGCGTAATCGCTGCATAGGTTTCGGAATCGATTGACGCCGCGACTTCCACCGGCTGGAACCCGTGGCTCTTGTCGATCCGGTCACGCAGATCCTGCACATCCACCGCATCCATCTTCAGCAATTGGCCGAGCATGGAGACAGTGCGATCTGCGTCACCCAGACGCTCCGGGATCAAATCAACGCGGAAGTCTGTGCGGTTTGTTGCGAGCGGCAGATTGTTGCGATCAAGAATCCAGCCTCGGCGCGGCGGGATCAAAGCCAGATTGACCCGATTGCTTTCGGATAGCATCGCGTACTTGGCATTTTCGGCCACAGCGATCCACGTCATCCGCCCTGCGAGGATCAGGCCAAGCCCGCCCTGAACCGCGCCGATCAGCATGGCGCGCCGATCAAAGCTATTGGCTAGCTGGCCGTGGGTGACGTGCCGCCCGGTGGTCTGGTTGAAGGCGTCGCGCAGTGCCTTGAACATCAAAACAGCGTCCTGAACCGCATCAGACGGAAGTTATCAAGCCAGCTGACCAAACGGCCTGCGAGTGGAAATACCAGCACCGAGACCAGCAGTTGCGGCACAATCATGATCGCCAGAACATGCCCGCCAGAAGCATTGGCAAGGCCAAGGGTTGCGAGCAGGTAAAGCACGATGATCACCGATGCCGCCAACCAATCGACTATCACGCTGCGCCAGGGAATCTGCGCCTCGATCACTTCCATGGCGATCATCGTGACCGACCATAGCAGAATTGCCGAACCGAACGGCTGACCACTGAACAGGTCATCAAACAGTCCCAGCGGCAAGCCCGCCCAGATCGGCAGCAGCCCCGGACGCAGCTGCCGCCATGAAACCAGAATCAGGAAGCTGATCGGTGGCATGAGCGGTGCCGAAGCAATCGGCAGCCACAGCGGCACCAAGGTTCCAAGCATTACGCTGAGCCAAGGCACGGCCCGAACCAGCAACGGCGAATGGGCCCGGTTGATACCTTGCCCATAGGCGCTGTGGTGGAGAGGCGGCGTGCTGGCCATCAGTGCTTGGCCAAAGGCCCACTGGACGCAGGCGCCTGATCAGGATCCGGCACGCCAAGCGACACCGCAAACGGCCGCTCGACCACCACGAACTCGCTGGATGACGGATCGCTCAACACGCGGGCGAAGGCACCGTCGCGGGTCAACTCGGTGACCACGGCAACCGCGATACCGGGACGGTAGAGGCCGCCTGAGCCGGAGGTAAGCATCACGTCCCCTGGCCGCAGCGGATTGGGCCCAAGATTGATCAGCCGCAGGTGCAGGCGGCCATCACCGTTGCCCTGTGCAAAGGCATCAACACCGTCGGCCCGCCTGACCGGAACCATCGATTCACTGTCTGTGATGAGCAGCAACCGGGAACTGCCGGAAGATACTTCGAGCACCCGTCCGACAAGACCGAGTGGTGAGCGCACAGGCATGCCAACATCAACGCCAGCAGCACGTCCTACCGAAAGGGTTGCAAAACGCCGCGTGCTGCTGGGCGTAGAGGCAATGAGGCGCGCCTTCGCAACTGGTTGGATATCGCCCACAGGAAGCCCCATCAGCGCCTTCAGCCTAGCGTTTTCCGCGCGCAGATCTTCGGCCTCGGCCAGTTTGACGCGAGCTATCTCGGTTTCTTTCTGCAACCGTGCATTGCGCGCGCCGGAAGTGAAAAATCCGCCAATTGCGGAGAAAAAGCTGCTGCCTTCATCACGCCCGGTCGCCGCGGCGCGACCCACCGGCGCTACGGCATCAGAGGCCAAGCCACGCAGGCCGGAAAAGGCAGAATGGTCCGAAAGTGAAGTAAGCAGAACGACGCAACCAAGCACCACGCCGACAAAGCCGGCGAGGTAGGCGTAAAACGCGTTGTATTGCGCCCGTTTGGAAAAGCCGGTGCGCCGGTTGTTCGGCGGCGCCATGCGCCTCTCCTCCTATTCCGGCTCCTGCTCTTCAAACTTGCGATTGCAGGCGCCGAGTTGAGAAACCCCAATCAGGCCGTCATCAGGACGCCGCGGTAGATCGCTTCTTCCATGGCACGGCCAGTGCCGAGCGCGACGCAGGACAGCGGATCTTCGGCGACAGAAACCGGAAGGCCGGTTTCCTCGCGCAGGAATTCATCCAGCCCTTTGATCAGCGCGCCACCACCGGTGAGAACGATGCCCTGATCGACAATGTCTGCAGCCAGTTCGGGAGCGGTGTTTTCCAGAGCGATCCGCACGCCTTCAACGATCTGGCCAATGGGCTCAGCCAGCGCTTCGGCAATGTTCGCCTGCGTGATGGTGATTTCCTTGGGCACGCCGTTGACCAGATCGCGACCCTTGATGTGGATCGTTTCGCCAATACCGTCAGCCGGCTTCATGGCCGTGCCGTAATCCTTCTTGATCCGCTCTGCCGTCGATTCACCGATCAGCAGGTTGTGGTGGCGGCGGACATAGGAGACGATGGCTTCATCCATCTTGTCACCGCCAACGCGGACCGACGTGGTATAGGCAAGACCTCGCAGCGAAAGCACGGCGACTTCGGTCGTACCACCGCCGATATCGACCACCATCGAGCCAACTGGCTCGGTAACCGGCATATCGGCACCGATCGCTGCGGCCATAGGCTCAAGGATCAGGAAAACCTCGCTTGCACCAGCATTGGAAGCGGCATCGCGAATGGCGCGGCGCTCAACCGAGGTGGAACCCGAGGGCACGCAGATAACGATTTCCTGACGGCGGAAAACATTGCGGCCACCGTGCACCTTGCGGATGAAGTGCTTGATCATTTCCTCGGCGACTTCAATGTCGGCAATCACGCCATCGCGCAGCGGGCGGATGGCCTCGATGGAATCAGGCGTCTTGCCCATCATCATCTTGGCATCGTCGCCAACGGCCTTGACCTTCTTGATACCGTTGATCGTTTCAATAGCCACAACCGAAGGTTCATTGAGGACAATGCCGCGATCCTGAACATAGACCAGCGTGTTGGCCGTACCCAAATCGATAGCCATGTTTTGCGAACCGAACTTGAAGAATCGCGACAGGAAGGATGCCATTGCTTAATCCATAGCCTTTACAAACAGTTAGCCGCAAAACATGCGGTGACGGAACGCCAGCTGTCTTGCAGGGAAGGCGGCTCATTAGCCCATGCCATTTGGAAAGGCCAAAAATTTGTGGACCTGTGGATGGATTCCTTTTCGCCTCGGCTCGAATTGCTGGCGATTCATCGCTAGACGGGTCTGATGCCGACTATCCGCCGCCTGCCAGACGACCTTGTAAACCGCATCGCTGCGGGTGAAGTGGTCGAGCGTCCGGCATCCGCGCTGAAAGAACTGGTCGAGAATGCGATCGATGCCGGAGCGACCAATATTGCTATCCGATTGTCTGAAGGCGGGCTCGATCTGATCGAGATTACCGATGACGGTTGCGGAATGGATTCCGACGAAATTGCTTTGGCGTTGGAACGTCATGCTACGTCCAAGTTGCCAGATGAGGCGATTGAACTGGTCGCCACGCTGGGTTTTCGCGGCGAGGCCTTGCCTTCGATAGCCAGCGTTGCACGGCTGACCATTGAGAGCCGGGTGCGCGGTGCGGACTCTGGCTGGCGGCGCGTTGTCGATCACGGGCTTGTGGCTGAGGAGGGCCCCGCTGCACTGCCCCCGGGCACACGCATCCGGGTGGAGCAGCTCTTCGCCCGCATCCCGGCCCGCCGTAAATTTCTGCGATCGGCGCGGTCGGAATATGCCGCCTGCCTGGATGTCGTGCGCCGTCTGGCGATGGCGCGGCCGGAAACCGGGTTCACAATGGAGCATGACGGCCGCCGAACCATCGCGGTGCAAGCTGGCGACACACTTGCCCAGCGCGTCGCCCGGTTGATCGCCCGCGAACTCGCGGATGATGGCGTTGCCGTTGATATGGCGCGCGGCGAAATGCGGCTAACGGGAGTGGCAGGCCTGCCTACCTTCAATCGCGGTGTTGCCGATCACCAGTACCTGTTTGTCAATGGCCGCCCGGTAAAGGATCGCCTGCTTATCGGCGCAGTTCGCGGCGCCTATTCTGACATGCTGGCGCGGGATCGGCACGCTGTGCTGGCCCTTTTCCTCGATCTGCCACCGCACGAAGTCGATGTGAACGTTCACCCGGCAAAGACCGAAGTCCGCTTCCGTGATCCAGCCTTTGTGCGAGGTTTCATCGTCAGCGGCCTGCGTCATGCGCTCGACAGTGGTGACCGGCGCTCGGCGCAGACGCCATCCGCTTCGGCCATGGCGAACTGGCAGACAGAACCGGTCTCGCCGCCCGCTGATCTGCAATCCCTGTTCGCCCGCGAATATTCCGCCCCACAGGCGAGGCTTGGCGAAGCGGGTGCAACATGGCGGGGATATGAAGCCCCGGCGTTCGCCGAGCCAGCTGCCCGCGCGGAAACAGCCGAACCTGCGCCGGTAGAACTAGATACTTACCCGCTCGGTGTAGCGCGTGGGCAAGTAGCCGAAACCTACATCATCGCAGAAGCAAGCGACGGTCTCGTCATCGTCGACCAGCACGCCGCACATGAGCGACTGGTGCTCGAACGCCTTAAGGCCGCTGGGGCGGGGGATTCGGTATCCGCATCGCAAGCACTGCTGCTGCCTGAAGTCGTCGAACTCGAAGAGCCCGCCTGCGATCGGCTTGAAGAACGCTCCGGGCAACTGGCAGCGTTCGGACTGACGCTCGAACGCTTTGGCCCCACAGCCATGCTGGTTCGCGCCGTACCATCGGTTCTCGCCAAGGGCGATGTCCACGCGCTCGTCCGCGATATTGCTGACGATCTTTCCGCGAACGGCGATGCGCTGTTGCTCGGCGAGCGGTTGGAGCACGTGCTCGCGACGATGGCATGCCACGGTTCGGTGCGGGCAGGGCGGGCACTCAGCACCGCCGAGATGAACGCGCTGCTGCGCGAAATGGAGCGCACACCGCGCTCCGGCCAGTGCAACCACGGCAGGCCGACTTGGGTGAAGCTCGCCCACGCGGATATTGAAAAGCTGTTCGGTCGGCGCTGACCATCGTCTCTCATCGCTCGCACGATTGCACGATGGGTCGCATTGCATGTGCAGTGCCATTACAGCCGGTCGAGCAATATCCCAACACGCCTGCCCACAGGCGCTGACCAGCTTTAAGGATCCGAGAGATGTTTTCCGCAATCGTCATCGACAAAACCGAAACCGGCCAGACCGCCAGTGTTCAGCAGCTGGATGAAAGTGCACTGCCCGAAGGCAATGTTACAATCGACGTTGCCTATTCGACGCTCAACTACAAGGATGGCCTCGCCATCACCGCCCGCGGGCCCGTAGTCCGCAAATGGCCAATGGTTCCCGGCATCGATCTCGTCGGCACGGTCAGCGAAAGCAGCGCACCCGGTTTTGCGGCTGGCGATACGGTCGTGCTCAACGGCTGGGGCGTGGGTGAGGGCCATTGGGGCGGACTTTCGCAGAAGGCGCGCCTGAATGGCGATTGGCTGATAAAGCTGCCTGCTGCTTTTACCGGTGAGGAGGCCATGGCAATCGGCACCGCCGGTTATACTGCCGCACTCTGCGTCGATGCGCTGGTCAACCACGGCGTTAGCCCCGATCAGGGCGAAGTTCTGGTTACCGGCGCGACTGGCGGCGTCGGCTCGGTTGCCGTTGCCCTGCTCGCCAAGGCCGGTTTCACCGTTGTCGCTAGCTCTGGCAAGGCATCGGAAGCCGAATACCTGACCAAGCTTGGCGCCGCATCGATCATCGACCGAGCCGAACTTTCCGCTCCCGGCAAGCCTTTCCAGCGCGAACGCTGGGCTGGCGTTGTCGACTCGGTCGGCAGCCACACGCTCGCCAATGCCATTGCAGCAACCAAGTATCGCGGCGCGGTTGCAGCCTGCGGCCTCGCTCAGGGTTCTGACCTTGCGACGACTGTCATGCCTTTCATCCTGCGCGGCGTTTGCCTGCTCGGCGTCGATTCGGTGATGTGCCCCGCCGGCCCGCGCATGGCCGCCTGGGACCGCCTTGCTCGCGATCTTGACAAGGACCTGCTTGCGCTGATCGGTGGCTCGGTGATCGGTCTGGCAGAAGCCATTCCTGCCGCTGCCGATCTGATCGACGGCAAGGTTCGCGGCCGGATCATCGTCGACGTCAATCGCTAAGCGTCTGCAGGAGAGGCTGGACATGGCAGCGCCAAGGGCAATCATCCATCTGGACCGGGGACTTTCGGTTTCGCGGGGAATCCCGCTTGAGGAAGAAACCGGCATTGGTCCGCTGACACTTGGCAGCTATGTGCGCGAAATCGCCAGGAGTTATGGCCCGCGTGAGGCAGCGGTCATTCACCTGGATGGCGAAGTGCAGCGCTGGACCTATGATGAGGTGCTGGCGCGGTCGATGGAGGTCGCGAAGGCCTTGATCGCGTGCGGCATTGGTAAAGGTACGCGGGTTGGAATTCTGGCAACCAATCGCCTTGAATTCCTCTCCTGCGTGTTCGGCACAGCATTGGCCGGCGGCATCGCAACGACTATTTCGACCTTCTTTACCGCTGCAGAACTTGAAGTGGTTCTCAAGGAAAGCGGCTGTTCGGTATTGCTGCTTGAACGCAATGTTCTGAAAAAGGACTTTGCCGAAATGCTGATCGGCATTGAGCCATCAATTGCCACTGCCACGCCCGGTGATCTTGCTTCGCTGAAATTTCCGTTCCTCACCCACGCGGCAATGATTGATTCCGATAAGGGCCTTGGGGGGATCGAAGGCTGGGCGAGCTTTCTGGCAGCAGGCCGCACCGTAGAGCCGGAACTTGTGCACGCCCGCGCCGATGCTGTGATGGCGAGCGATCCGGCAGTTCTATTCTTCTCTTCCGGATCGACAGGCAAGGTAAAGGGTATCCTTTCAGCCCACCGCGGCGTCTGCCTGCAATTGTGGCGCTGGCCACAGTGGTACAACATCAAGGAACCACCGCGCACCTGGTCTTCGAACGGCTTCTTCTGGTCGGGCAATTTTGCGATGGCCATTGGCGGAACCCTGTCATCGGGTGGATCGCTGCTGCTGCAGCGCTGGTTTGATGCGGAAGAGGCGCTTGATCTGATGCAAGCGGAAAAGGGCACTATGGTGCTCGCCTGGCCGCACCAGTGGGCGCAGCTTATCGACGCATCAAACTATGCAGTTACGGACCTGTCCACGCTGCACTACATCGACAAGGACACCCCGCTCGCACAGCATCCGACGGTAAATACCGACTGGAAGGAACCGGCTCAGGCCTTCGGCAATACCGAAACGTTCACCCTGATCTCGGTTTTTCCGTCAGGCACCGACCCCGAATATTCCGGCCAGAGCCATGGCGTGCCGACCGCAGGCGCCACCCTGAAGATCGTCGATCCCATGACTGGTGAAACCATGCCGATCGGTGAGCGCGGAGAAATCGCGGTCAAGGGCCCGACCCTGATGCTCGGCTACCTTGGCATCCCGCTCGACACGTCGCTTGACGACGAAGGCTTCCTGCGCAGCGCTGACGGCGGTTATATCGACAGCGAAGGCCGCCTCTACTGGGAGGGCCGCCTTAACGACATAATCAAGACCGGCGGCGCCAACGTTTCTCCGATCGAACTCGACACAGTAATCCGCACGCTTGAGGGCGTGAAAGTCTCGCAATCGGTTGGCGTGCCCGATGATTTGCTGGGTGAACTGGTTGTCGCATGCATCGTGCAATATGAAGGCGCAGGTCTGACCGAAGACAAGATCAAGGCACACGCCAAGCAGACCCTCGCCAGCTACAAGGTTCCGCGCCGCGTGCTGTTTTTTGCCGAGGAAGATCTGGCAACTACCGGAACAGCCAAGATCAAGACGGCGGAGTTGCGCAAACTCGCGGCAGAAAGACTTGCCGCCGAAAGTTAAGGGAATGAACGGCCGGAGGGCGGCCCTTCATTTGGCCAGGCCTTTCGCGAAATCTTGAGCCGCTCCAGCGCCTTGCCCCACCACTTCGGGTTACGGTCGCGGATCTTGATGTCGAAACTGTCGCGATCGCGGAATTCCAGCAGTTCTACGCCCTTCGGTCCGGGCACATAGATGTAGGGTGTGTTGGGCGCGATATAGAAACCGTCACCCGGCCCAAGTTCCTGCGTGCCGACAGTCAGGGAACCGGCGACGATGTAGTAAAGGCAAGGCGCCGAGTGGCTGTGTGACGGGAGCGGAAATCCACTCTTGAACCACACATGGGTAAGATTGAAACCGCCCGGTCGGCGAAACAGCACGCTCAGCTTGCTTCCTTGGAGCATACCCTCGTCAATCATCGCCTGCGAAAGTTCGCTCACCGTTTCCGCAAGAGTCTGATCCGAAGTCATCATTCCCGCATAGTTGAAGTCGGTCGCGTCGCTTGCGCGAAAAACCTCGAAGGCGAGGGGCCTCTGCTTGAGTGTGGCGGTCATTTTGCGCTCCTGCATATATCAGCGTGGTTTAATTATGCTGGAATATATTCAGCATTGCTACTAATGCCATGGGCATGAATGAGAATATCGGCATGCTCATGGCACAGGTCTCGCGCCTGATACGCCGCGCCTTTGACGAAAAGGCGCGGACCATCGGCGTCACGCGGCCGCAATGGCAGGTTCTGACCTTGTTGGACCTTCACGAAGGCATCAACCAAGGCGGTCTTGCCGAAGTGCTTGAGGTTGAACCGATTACCCTCGGCAGGATGATTGACCGCCTTCAGGATGCGGCGCTGGTTGAGCGGCGACCAGATCCGGCTGACCGCCGGGCGTGGCGCCTTTACCTTACCGACAAGGCGCGTGAATTGCTTAAGCAGTTGCAACCCTTGGCCGTGGCAATGATAGATGCGTCGCTAGAAGGTGTCTCTGCAGAAGACCGCAATGCGATGACGCAGGGCCTGCAGCGGATGCGGGCAAATCTGACACGACGGTCGCCCGATCCAGCTTGATCGGAGGCACTCCTGATCAACAAGACTCGCCAAATTAGCGACTGTAATAATTCGATAAACTTGCAGATAGAGCGACAATCGCACGCGCGATACGGAACGTACTTGTGCACCTCACGCCTTGCTGCGAAGCCTTGGCATCGAATGGAAGGGGATTGGCGCGGGTGAACAAGATTGTCGCAATTACCGGCGCTGGCGATGGCTTGGGCAGGGCTCTCGCACGCAGGTTGGCGCGTGATGGTGACACAGTAATCCTGCTTGGCCGCACTCTGTCCAAGATTGAATCCGTCGCCGCAGAACTGGGCGTAGGGCATATGGCCGTGCAATGCGACGTTGCCGATCCCGCCTCGGTTGCGGCGGCCTTCGCCGCAATCGCAGCCCGCTTTCCCAAGCTCGACGCGCTGATCAACAATGCCGGGGTTTTCGAACCATTTACCCTTGGCAATCTGAAACCAGAACAGGTCAAGACCCTGGCCGACATCAATTTGTGCGGTCCGATCTATGTCGCCAATGCCGCCTTGCCGCTACTGCGGGGAGGCGGTCACATTATCAACGTCACTAGTGAATCGGTGCCGCTGAAGATGCCGATGCTGTGGATGTATGCCGGCACCAAGACCGCGCTCGAATTCATTTCTGAAATGTGGATGCGCGAACTTGAGCCTGAAGGTGTCCGGGTCACGGTCGCCCGCTGCGGGCAGATGATGGACGAAACCAAGACCGGATCAAACTGGCCGCCGGAAGTATCGATGCAATTTGGTTTGGAAAACGCCAAGGTCGGGATCAATCTGCGCGAGCGCGGCATCTCGCACTACAATTCGGTGACCGACGGTTTCCGTGCAATTCTCGATACCCCGGCCGACGTCCACATGAACATGGTGTGGATGAGTGGCCGCCCGCGCACGCAATAACAATCAGTACTTTCAGCAGGATATTAGCAATGGCCAATCTTACCCCCGCACGTCTGTTCATCAACGGCGAACTGCGCGACGCTGCCAGCGGCAAGACCTATGACGTAATCAGCCCCTGGACTGATGCGCCTTGCAACAAGGCCGCCGATGCTGGTCCGGAGGATGTTGATGCGGCCATCGTTGCCGCCCGCAACGCATTCGACAACACCGATTGGTCGCACGATTCCATGCGGCAAAAGCGCTTCGAAATCGTCTCGAAGTACCTCGATTTGTTCAAGGCGAACTTTGAACGGCTTGCCGAAATCGCGATCAACGAAGGCGGGTGCGCCCGTGGTTCGGTCAATCGCGAGCAGGTCGCCATGGCACTGCAGGGTTGGCAGGATTACCTCGACGTGTTCCCGCGGGTGGAATGGACAAAGGACTATGGCGTTCGTGAGACCTGGGGCTTCAAGAATATCCGCAAGGCCTACAATGAGCCGATCGGCGTCGTCGGAGCCATCACGCCTTGGAACGCCCCGCTTTATGTCAACGTCGGCAAAGTGGTCGCCGCGCTGCTCGCAGGCTGCACCGTTATCCTCAAGCCCGCGCCAGATACACCTTCGATGGGCACCATGTTTGGCGAGTTGGCCAACGAAGCCGGCATACCGGCCGGCGTAATGAATGTGATCTGCGGCGAAGATCCGGCAATGGCTGGCGAAATGCTGGTTACAGATCCCCGCGTCGATCTTATCTCGTTCACCGGATCGACTGCTGTCGGCCGCCGGATCATGGAGAAGGGCGCACCGACGCTGAAGCGCGTGTTCCTCGAACTTGGCGGCAAGTCTGCCCGCATCGTGCTGGAAGACGATCCCAACTTTGCCCGCAATGTGGCCATGGGCATGCTGGTCAATCACGCCGGGCAGGGCTGCGCTGTGCAGAGCCGCCTGCTCGTCCACCGCAGCCGTTATGAAGAAGCCAAGGCTATCCTAAAGGCAACCTATGACGCCTATGCCGACAGCTGGGGCGAAAAGGAAAATCCGGCGCACACGATGGGCCCCGTAGTCAATCGCAAGCAGTATGACCGGGTCCTCGGCCTGATCGAGGTAGGCAAGCAGGAAGCTACGCTTCTGGCTGGCGGCAATGCCCGTCCTGACAAGGGCCCTGGCTATCTGATCGAGCCGACCTGCTTTGTCGATGTAACAAACGACATGCGGATCGCGCAGGAGGAGATCTTTGGCCCGGTAGTCGTGGTGATACCGTTCGACGATGATGAAGATGCCATCCGCATTGCCAATGACAGTGCCTATGGCCTTTCCGGCGGCGTCTGCACCGGTGACGTTGAGCGCGGCGTTCGCATTGGCCGCCGCATCCACACCGGCACCTTCTCGGTGAACAACGGCATGTGCATTGCCGGCGATCTGCCCTTCGGCGGCTGCAAGGCCAGCGGTGTTGGCCGTGAATGGGGTGTAGAGGGCATTGAGGAATTCCTCGAGCCCAAGCTGATTGCGATTGCCGGCTGACAAGGCTAGGGAACCGCGCGTTTTAGCGAGGAAAGGGCCAACCGGGTCGTGACTGCAGTAAGCCGGATTGAAGCGGATAGTACCGTTCTGGCCAAGCGACAGCCCAAGGCTGATCGTGATGCAGTCAGTCACAACCTCAACGGCCAGAAACTGGGCCGCAAAGGGCGCGTCACACGAGAGCGCATCCTTGCGGCAACGGTTGAACTTATCGCAGAAAGCACGGACGCGCCGATTTCATTGAGCGCCGTGGCCCGCCGCGCAGGGCTCGGCATGACATCACTCTATGTCTATTTCGCCGACCTTACCGAACTGCTGATGGCAGTGCTGGAACCGGTCATGCGCGAAGCGGCCGAGCCGGGCGGGTATTACAATCTTCTTGCCAACTATTGGTCAGACGATGATCTGGAAGATTCCTGCCGGGCCTTCGTGCAAGCCTATTTTGAATTCTGGAAAAAGCACTCACGCATTCTTCACCTGCGGAACAGCCTGTCCGACCAGTATGACAAGCGTATGATGCTTGCCCGTATCCGCTCGGCGCAGCCGGTGATTGCCTTGTTTCGAAAGCAACTGGTTGCGGAAGGAAAACCCATCGAGCAGGTAGGCGGCGACATGGCATCCGTTCTGATGACCGGGCTTGAGCGCGCCGTTACCATCGCGACCGATGATGTCAGCCAAGCGATGTTCACGCCGGAACTGGGCCCGCGCCAAACAAACGTCGTCGAACCGCTCAGCCGCCTGATGTATCTGGCGGTGCGCGATTGCCGTGAGCCAAACTAGACGCCGCGAGACATCAATTTCTCGAGCGCGGCAGGCCCAGTCCCTTTTCGGCAATCATCGAGCGGTGGACCTGGCTGGTTCCGGCATAGATCGTGGTGCCATGCGCATGGCGATATTCCAGATTGACCACGCCTGCCGGTCCCATGCGCTTTGACAGGGAATATGGTGCCGTAAGGTCCAGGAGATCGCGCGAATCCGAAACGAAAAGCTCGGATGAGAACATCTTGGCCATTGGTCCATAGGCCCCGTTGCCCTTGCCATGAACCTGGGTCCAGTTGGCGCGATAGGCGATGAGCTCGGAAGCCAGCACATTGGCGTATGTCCGTGCGAGACGCATTTGCGCCTTGGGCGTATCGATCAGCTTGCCCATGCCTGGCACCGGAATCTCGCCGCACAGTTCAACTGCTGCTTCAAGCATAGTGCGCTGGACCTTGGCAAAGCCACCGCCGTGTTCGAGTTCCAGGCTTGCAGCCATCGTTCGTCCACCAGCATTGATGTCGCCCAATCGCCAAGAATCCGGAATGCGCACGTTGTCGTAGAAAGTGATGTTGGTGCGCTCGTCCATGAAGGTGTGAACGCCCTGAACCGTAACGCCCTCTGCCTTCAGCGGCACGATGAACATGGTCAGCCCCTTGTGCTTGGGCGCATCCGGATCGGTGCGGGCCAGCATCAACACATAGTCGGTAAGGTTGGCACCAGAGGTCCACATCTTGGTGCCGTCAATACGCCACGACCCGTCTTCAAGCTGGGTCGCCTTGCACTGCGCCGCGAACACGTCTGATCCGCACCCGGGCTCCGAATAACCCAGCGAGCAGATCGCTTCTCCGGACATCACCTTGCTCAGCACATCGCGTTTTAGTTCGTCGGTGCCAAAGCGGTGCATAATCAGCGAGACCATCTGCGATACGCCAGCAACCGGATTGTTCCAGCCTTCCTCTTCGAAGGCATCGCGCGCGGCCGTAACCTCATAGGGCGAAAGGCCGCGACCACCCACATCCTTGGGCATTTGCAGGAAGGCCAGGTTAGCGTCGACCAACTGCCTATGGATCTTCGGATTGTGCCCCTCCCACGAGTAGTGGAAGGTTGCACGTTGCTCGTCCGTCACGTTCTTGCTGAAGAAATTACGGATTTCCCTCTGGATCGCCCGGGCATCCTCACCCAGATCAAACTCAACCGGTAAATCGCCAACTTCAGGGAGGCTTGTCTGCTCGCCCGCATAAAGTCGACGGCCAGCCTCAGCGAGCCAATCATCCGGATCACCTGCAACCAGCGGCCAAGCTTTGGCGCGCAGGTTGTAGAGGTGAATATCGTGTTCGAGCGTCAACCCGATTCCGCCAAAGGTCTGCACGGCGTGTCGGCCGGTTCGTCCAGCCGTTCCTGCAGCCCACCAGGCCGCAAGCGAGATCTGCGCGCCTGCATTGGCGTCCCCGTCAACGATCGATCGTAGCGCTTTCCAGACGAGAAACTTGGCAGAATCGATCTCGCAAATCAGGTCTGCCATCGGGTGCGAGAGTGCCTGGAAGGTGCCAATGAAAACGCCGAACGCCTTTCGTTCTCCGGCATATTCGGCAGCAAGCCGCAGGGCTTCGCGCGAAAGCCCGGATAGCGCGGAAGCCATCAGCAGCTTCCATTCTTCGATACCGGCAGCAAAGGTGGCGAGGGCAGCTTCGCCTGACGCAAGGGTCACGGCATCCAGACTGGCAAGATCGATCTCGGCAATCGGCGTTCCTGCAAGGTTTTCTTCTGCCTTGCGCGCTGCTTCGGGAACTGAAACCAGCACTACGTCATTGCCGCGACAGGCGACTACGGCATCGGCTACCAATCCGCCAGCGATCCACTGCCTGGGCTGCGCGGCAATATCGTGCATGGCCAAAGTGACAACGGCTTCACCTGCCATGGCGCGTGTCAGCAGATCGGCATCGCCGCCAAGCTGCCCAAGCAGGCGATTGGCAACCAGTGCTTCTGCGAGCGGACCGGAGACCAGTGTCCGGCCGGCTTCCTCCATCAGCAGCGTCGCATCGAACAGGCCAAGACCAAGGCCGCCAGCTTCTTCCGTTACCCGCAAGCCCAACGCACCGAGCTCGGCAAGGCCGGTCCACAGCGCCGAATCAAAGCCCGACGGTGCCGCCGCCCGAATGCGGGTGCTCGAGCTGTTTTCGTCCAGAAACCGCGCGAACATATCGCGCATCATTTCCTGCTCTTCGGTAACGTCAAAATTCATCGGCCAGGCCTTCCCGGTGCAATTACACGGTCCGCGGCAGACGGACCCATTATTGGAGATGACCACAACACAACAGGGCTGGGCTGGGCAATCGCTTTGTGCAGCAATCGCCTTGGCGATTGTGTTGAAGCATGGTGGACAGGCCGAAAGGGCGAACCGCTTCCGACCCGCCCCTGTGGCTTAGTCTGCTGCGCGCCGCATCATCCTGCTGAGGTCAATCTGCCCGGTGGGAATGCCACCCATGAAGCCGCCGTCAACCGGCAGCACGACACCGTTGACGATTGTCGCGAAATCGCTGTTGAGCCAGACGAGCGGCGCGGCCTGCTCATAAGGCGTCGAATAGCGACCGAGCGGCTCGGCTGCGGCATCGACCACATCTTTGCCAGAGATTTTATGGAAATCGGCCATCATGGGCGTCTGGGTGGGTGAGGGCAGGGTGCAATTGATGCGGATGCCCTTCTTAATCAGATGCGCGCCCATAAACTGGGTCCAGACGATGACGTTTTCCTTGGAAAAGGCATAGCCCTCCATGACGGTGTCTTTGTTGGCTTCACACCAGTCCACCGCGGCCTCCCAGTCTTTGATGGTGACAAATTCCATGTTGGTAGGAATGCGGCGGCTCCAACCAAGACCGCCAGTCGAAGCGATATTGGCAATCGCCCCGCCTTCGCCCATCATTGGCAGTACAGCTTCTGTAAGGTGTCGCAGGCCAATGAAGTTGACTTTCATTACATCAAGCGGATCAAATGTGCCGTTGGGCAGCCCGGCGCAGTTGAACAGCGCGTCGATCTTTCCGCCAACCGCAGCAACACCAGCTTCGATCGATGCCGGATCACGCAGATCGACTTGCGTGAAGCTGGCAAGGGGAAGGGCGCTCTGCTTGTAATCCATGCCGTGAACCTCGGCCCCCAGATCGATGAGCAGCTTGGCAGCGGCCTCACCCATTCCGGAAAAGCATCCGGTGATCATCACGCGCTTGCCAGCGTAGCCCAAAATATCGCTCATCGATCCGTACTCCGTAACTTTCACAGTGTGTGGTTATATGCTTCTTGCAACTGCTTATATGTGCATTGTGCGCCGCTTGCACCTGCATTGTGTGGCGATAGATGCCAAGTCTGGCTGCTAATCAAGAATGGTATTGCGTAATCGCCTTCGCGATAAGCAATGCCCAACAGCCGACCAATTCAATTGCACTTGACCTGGCAGAACCAATCTCCAGTTTGACAGGATGCCCTCTTCCAATTCCCCCGGCTTTCGGCGCCGCATAAAGATCCTGCCGGAGCAATTTTGCGTCACTGCCGCTTTGGAGGATGATGTCCACTCGATGGCTGTTGCGCTGGAGCACGACGGCGAGGTGATCACTCGGGTGGTGCCGCAAATGGATCGCTGGCCCTGGTTGAATTGCCCTGGTGCCAAAGCGGTAGTTGAACGAACCTTTGCTGGAAAACCCATCCGATCGGCCGATCCACGCGAAAGCAAAAGGCTCAATTGCACGCACCTCTACGATCTTGCCGAGCTGGCCGTGCGCCATGCATTCGATGAGAAACCGACAGTCTACGACATCGCTGTCAGCGATCCGGTCGACGGCCGCAATCGCGCGGAATTTCGCAAGAATGGCGAACTAAAACTTGCATATGAACTGGTCAGCGATGTGGTTCAAACTCCGAATGCGGCCAAAGGACTGCACCTGCTGAAGCTGCGCGACTGGACGATGTCGCTCTCGGGAGATGAACGCGAGTGGGCGCGTATCCTGCAATGGGTAAGCCTGATCGCACACAGCCGGCAGATGGAATGGGACCTCGGCTCGCTTCCTGATCCGCAAATGAAGGCCAGCTGCTTCAACTACCAGCCGGAAAGCCGGGCAAGCACCTACCGCGTTGGCCCACGCCACGACTTCAGTCGTGGCGGACGTGAACCGCTAAGTACATTTGACGGGAAAGAATTCCGGCGCTGATCAGGCTGCGTTGGGAAGCAGTTCCAAGCGAGCCGGGTTGGCATCTTCGCCATTCAGACAATTCGCGATGGCCTCCTGAATGCAGGCGATCAGGCCTTCGCTATTTACCTGCTGTTCGCCGCCAACCAGCAATCCGATTGCCAGTGGATGATCTGCAGGCTGGCCAGGCAACAGAACAGAAACGACATTTGCGCCGGAACCAAAACCGGCCGGCCCAATGCCTACGCCAGCATGACGGCAATCCTGCACCCGGGCTGCAGCCTCTGCGAAAGGCACCTTCCGGTCATCGCTTGCTTCGGCAATCAGCCGGCGGACAACACCATCACAGCGCGGCTGACCGATTGTCGACAGCATCAGCCAGCCGACAGCGGAATCAAGGAGTGGTTCCTGCATGCCGCCATGTATCGACCGCGCCTTGGCGGTCATGCCGCGAGCCGCCGAACGCCACGAAACGATCTGGGCGTTTAGCCCGACCATGCCATAGAGCGCCACGGCCAACCCGGTCTGCGCAGCAAGGCGATCTAGCAGACGGACAATGCGGCCATCGCGCACCGATCCGGTTTGACCGTTTGCACCAAGCAGAGCCGCACGCGGCGATAGGCTATAGGAACGTGAATAGGGATCTTTGTAGAGCAGGCCCAGATCAACAAGGCTGGAGAGCAGTTCTGATGTACTGGACTGCGGGCGATCATAGCGACGGACAATGTCCATCACGGTTGCCTCACGATGATCATCATCGAAATAGTCGAGGACCTCGATTACGCGCTTGGCAATCTTGGCCTTATTCGACGAAGCAGTCATCGCCACCATGATCCATCTCCCATTTGTTTGAACAGATGATCAGCGTTCTCAATTAGCCTGTCAATTAAAAAATGAGAGGTTCTCGGTTTTGCACTGCAGCATTGATGCTGCAGCTGCTAATGATCGCCAAATCACCAGACGCATGCGCATGAATATAATGCAGAATTTCGATGTCTGCCGCTGGGCAATCAAAGGCGAAATCCAACGCCGAACCTGTTGAGCGACGATCCGGAAAATACGGGATGGCTACCCGGGCGCAATGCGACTCGGGGTTGTGCGCCTGAAAGGGCGTGCGGAACCATTCATCCGCTCGAACCGCTTAATCCTCCCAGCGATGTAAGTAGACGTACCCTTAGGTCAATCGGCAAGCAGCTTTTTGACCTCGCGCCGGAGCAGTTTACCCATCTCGTTGTAGGGCAGTTCCTGCACGAAGGCGATCTTCTCGGGCACTCGACTGGAACGCAGGCGGGCGCGGATCAGATCTTTGACGTCTTGTTCGGCGGGAGCATCGTGGCCTTCGCGCGGTACAATTGCGATGCCGACAGCCTCACCCCATTCGACCGAGGGCACAGCGCAGGCACAGGCATCGGCGATCGCGGGGTGTGTGAGCAGTACATCCTCGATCTCACCCGGAGACATGTTCTCGCCGCCGCGGACGATAACATCGTCTGC
This sequence comes from Sphingomonadaceae bacterium, assembly GCA_947451145.1. Taxonomy (GTDB): domain Bacteria; phylum Pseudomonadota; class Alphaproteobacteria; order Sphingomonadales; family Sphingomonadaceae; genus Novosphingobium. Next base: position 20,659 of record CANFXW010000007.1, read on the forward strand.
GCGGCCCGAGAGGAACAGATAGCCGTCTTCGTCGATGTAACCGGCATCGCGGGTGGGGAACCACCCGCCTTCAACCAGAGCGGACTTTTCCTTGTACTCGCCCGAAACCTGGTCACCGCGAACATAGATTTCGCCAGGCTCGCCAGCAGGCAGCGCCTTGCCTTCCTCGTCGCGGATTTCGATTTCGACCGTGGGAAGCGGCTGCCCGAGCGAGGTCAGGCGGGCACGAATCTTCGGATCGTCCGAAGCCAGCGCCGCACGGTGATCTTCGGGACCGAGCAGGGCGATGGTGCTGCTGGTCTCAGTCAGGCCATAGGCATTGGTGAAGCCCGCATCCGGGAAGCGCTCGAGCGCCTTCTGGATCACTTCCAGCGGCATCTTGCCGCCGCCATAGGCAATCGCGCGCAGCGACGAGACGTCGGTGCCCGGTGCCTTGTCATAGGCATCAAGGATGCGGCCCAGCATGGTCGGCACAACAAAAGCGTTGCTGACCTTTTCCTGTTCGACCAGTTGCAGCCAGCCTTCGGGTGAGAAGCTTGGCAGCATGACGATACGGCGGCCAGCATAGATCGAGCTCATCAGCGCCGAGATACCGGCGATATGATAAGGCGGCACCACCATCAGCGCAGCGTCGCTCTCGTCTGCCGAAGCGAACTCGACGGTGCCGAGGATATAGCCGAGCAAGTTCGAATGGCGCAAGATCGCCGCCTTGGGTGCGGCCGTTGTGCCGCTGGTGAACAGCTGAACCGCAACGCCTTCACCCAGATCGTACATCCGCTCGTCATCAGCGGGCACGGTTTCCTGGGTCTTCATCGCGAACTCTTCGCGCGAATAGACTGTGTGGCCCTGATCGCCGGCAATACGACCCACGCGTTCCTCGTCACCCACCACCAGTGCCGGAGCAATACGGCCGAGCAGGGCGGCAAGGTCTGTATCGGGCAAGCGGTAGTTGAGAGGACAATAGGGTACGCCAGCCAGCGCAGCGCCGAACAGGGCAATTACTGCTGCTTCACTGCTCTCGTCGAGCAGGGCGACATATTCTGCACCGCTTTCCTGTATGAGCTCAAAGGCACCGCGCGCTGCCGCAAGCAGATCACCATAGGTCCAACGCTTACCATCGCAGACCAGAGCGATGCGGTCAGCTCCGGCTTCGGCAGCCATTTCAAGAAGCAGCGAGATGTTCATGGGTTCAGCGCCGCAATCAGTCCGAAGCGGGCAGAGGCTTGGCGTCCTTGGTTACCAGCGCCACGCCATCGACCGAGAGCGAACCCTTGCCGGGTTTGACGCAGAGCAGCTCAAACTTGCCGTCAGCATCGACGTAACGCTTGCCCATCAGCGTGCCATTGGCGTGATCGGCGCTCAGCGGAGCAGCTTCAGCTGGTTTCGCCTCGCCCATCGCCGCGCCACCGCATTCAATGGCGCCTTCGCCGCAGCGGATGACCATCACTTCAGTATCGCAGGCTGCGCTTTTCAAACGGGTGCCGGGTTTCATCGTCGAATCCTTATTCCGTGCCACTAGGGCAATGGACGGCCTTTAGGCGCGACACCCTGCGCACTCAAGCCACCTGATGTACCTGAGGCAAAATGCATATAACCTATCGTGGTGGCGGAAGGGCAGCATCCGCCCATCACGTCAGGCAATCGCACCCTTTGCTTTCAGTTCCTCGATCCGGTCCCACTCTATCCCCATTTCCATCAGAACGAGTTCGGTATGCTCGCTGGCCTGGGGAGCGCGCGTGGTTTCTGTCGGCTCCCGATTGAACTGGATGGGCGCGCGGACGACCTTGTAGGGCTTGCCATCTGCGCCCTCATATTCAACGATCATGTCGTTCGCTAGCGCCTGAGCATCATCGGTAAGCTCTAACAGACTCTGGAATGGTGCCCACTGACCCTTCATCGTCTTGAGATGTTGCTTCCAGTACGCGAAGGTCTGCTTGGCGAAGGCCTCGGCGAACAGCTTGCTGCCCTCTTCGGCATTGGCGATGAGATCCTTGGGCTCTTTGAAACGCGGATCGTCGGCGAGATGGCCAAGTCCAAGATGCTCGAAAGTATCGCGGATATAGCCAGTGGGGCTGGGCATGCACAGGTTTATAGTGCCGCCATCGCTGGTCAGATAATTACCGCTCAGCGGGTTCACGCGGGAGCCGGTACCGGGCATTGCGTTGCGCGCGACGACGCCTGTTTCCATGCCCTGAGTGATGTTGGCACCACAGGCCCACCACGCGCTGGCCAGCAACGAAACGTCTACTTCGATCGCTTCGCCAGTACGTTCGCGATGGAGCAGAGCGGCGGAAATGCCGCCAGCAATGTTCATACCGCCAATCGAATCACCAAAGGCCGGCATGCCCTGACCAAGCATTCCGCCGAGATCGGGCGGGGTAAGGGTGTAACCGACGCCACTGCGGGTCCAGAACGCAGTGCCGTCATAGCCTCCTGATTCGCGCTCAGGCCCCTTGTCGCCGAAAGCGCTGCCGCGAACGTAGATGATATTGGGGTTGGCAGCGCGGATGTGCTCGATGTCGATCTTGTTCTTCTGCCGCACTTGCGGGAGATAATTGGTCAGAAACACGTCACAGTTCTTGGCCATTTCATAGAGAAGGGCCTGACCCTCGGCAGTGGAAATATCGATACCGACGCTACGTTTTCCGCGATTGGGATGCTCGATCAGCGGATTGCGGTCCCGTTCAACAACCACGCCGCCCATGTTAATGAAACCACGCTGGGTATCGCCGCGAACCGGGTGCTCAACCTTGATTACGTCTGCTCCCCAATCAGACAGGATCGCGCCCGCAGCCGGCACGAAAGTGAACTGCGCCACTTCGAGCACGCGAATACCTTGCATTACTTTGGTCATCTGAATTTCCTGTTCCGCAATTCCGGTTCACACCCCCCCGCTCACATTGCTGTGAGGGCTCGGCATTTTCCTGCGCGGAATCGGCAAGTCTAGCAACCACCAAGCCCATCGCGGCGACGATCAAGCAGAGCGACTTGCGTTTTTCGCACTCGCTTCAGCGTTTTATCGAATTGCCGGAAGCTCCATGGATTACTAACCACGCTTAGCGAATTTCGGCTTGGTCCGCAAATTCCCTAACCGGAGCAAATAGATGAAAAAGCTTACGCCGATTGCACTTGCCGCCGCACTCGCCACAATCACGATCCTGCCCGTTGCCGCACATGCTGGCGATCAGGTCACGATTTCTGCCGGCAAGTCGCTCTATTCGGCTGACGGAAAGCGCCTTGGTTCTGTCTATCGCGTTCTCAAGGATGGTACCATCCAAATCATCATCGACGGCCGGTTGCTGGCGATCAAGCCCGACACGATTTCCAATCAGAATGGCAAGCTTGTCACCAGCCTGACCAAGTCTGCAGTTCTCACTGCAGGCTGAACCAAGGCTCGGCTGTGATTACGAAAAAGGGGCGGCAGAGTATGCCGCCCCTTTTTTTGCTATTGCCCTTTTTACGGGCTTTGGAAATCGATCAATCCCTGGCTGCATGGACAACGTGTGACTGCAGACCGCCCAGATTGCCATAAAGCTTGTCCAGCAAGGCGTGAAACGTCTCCAGATCTTCGGCCGAAAAATTACGGAATACGCGGCCTTCGTTGGCCTGGGCAATGTCTGCCAGTTGCTGCAAGAGCGGCTCGGCCTTGGCCGTTGTGAATACCAGATGCGCGCGCCGGTCCGTAGCGTGGGGTCTGCGCTCCAGCAATCCGTCATCGCAAAGCCGATCAACCAAGCGGCCAGCCGAGGCCTCCGACATATCCAGCATCTTGGCAATTTCGCGCTGGGTCGCGCCTTCGCACCGCGAAACTACTGCGACCATGGTCCATTGTGACCGGGTGATACCGATGTCGGCGACGAGGCGGTCAAAGTCCTGCCCCAGAAGGCGGGAAACAACCGCGAGCCGCATGCCGACATCGCGAGCGCCGTGTGTATTAGCGATAGCAACCACTCCCCCTGAAATCACACCCGTCTGAGGTTCATATCACGCCAACCAAGCCACGCCATCCCCTGTGTGGCCGGTTGGTCCTGGACGACTTCAAATGCGTTCGATGATAATAGCTGGAGCCATACCACCTGCCGCGCACATGGTGATCAGGCCATAACGGCCTCCGGTGCGCTCCAGTTCGTCGAGAGCGGTGCCGATCAGGATTGCACCAGTACCGGCAATCGGGTGACCAAGCGCAATTGAACCGCCGTTGGGGTTTACCTTGGCGCGATCAAGGCCGAGATCGCGGATGAACTTCTCGACCACGACGGCAAAAGCCTCGTTAACTTCCCAGACGTCGATATCGTCCTTGGAAAGACCAGCCTTTGCGAGCACCTTCTTGGCCGCAGGGACAGGGGCGTTGAGCATCAGGGTTGGGCAATCGCCGATCTCTGCCATCGCAACAATACGCGCGCGCGGCTTCAGGCCATGCTTCTCGGCATATTCCTTTGAGGCCAGCAGGACTGCTGCCGCTCCATCAACAACGCCGGACGAAATGCCGACGTGGTGGATCGGCTTGATATCGACATCAGGATAGACCTGGTTAATCAACTGGCGATAAGTCTTGCCTTCGGGAACAGAAGGCATGTCGAGGAACATTTCGAAAGCTGGCTTGAGCTGCGCCAAACCCTCAGCAGTGGTATCCGGACGCGGGTATTCCTCATGATCGAGGATTACGTTGCCTTCATCGTCTTTAACGACAATCGTTGAACGATCAAACCGGCCTTCCTTGATAGCGATCGCTGCGCGCCGCTGGCTTTCCACACCCATCGCCTCAAGGTCTTCGCGGGTAATTCCTTCCATTGCCGCAATTGCATCAGCGCACACGCCCTGATTGGATTGCGGATGTTTGGCCTGCAGGCGCGGATTACCTGAACCCATCCCGCCACCTGCGAGACCGGCCTGGTGCATCTTGGCACCGAAATATCCGACATAGGACATCATATCCATGCCGCCCGAGATCGCGAGGTCATGCATTCCGGCCATGATCATGCCGGCGGCAAAATTGGTTGCGGTGATGCTTGAGCCGCAGAAGCGGTTCAGTGTTACGCCGCCAGCCTTGACATCATAGCCAGCATCAAGCGCTGCATTGCGGCCGATATCGCCGCCCTGCAGGCCCATTGCGCCCGAAACACCCCAAATCACGTCATCAACTTCCGCCGTGTTCAGGTTGTTGCGCTCCTTTAGAGCCGCCAGAACTGCCGCCGAGAGATGCTCCGGATGCATGACCGAAAGCGCGCCTTTGCCCATCTTGCCGATGCTGCGGGGGGTGCGGACTGTGTCGATGATATAGGCTTCTGCCACGGTTGGCTCCTGTATGACTTGGGTTGTGCCCTGCATTTGGCCTGCGACGACCGATATTGCAATGAAGCCCGTTCCTTTCATGCCTCCAATTGGGCGCTATCGCAGCAGCGATTGCCCGGGAATCTCGGCGAGACCTTGACCTTCTGCGCCATGGGAGTGAAAGCAGGTTTTGCGCAATGAGGGAACGTTACTTGTGAGTGAAGAGCAGGCTTCGCTGGGTCGCAAAGGCAGTGCTTGGGCACCTTTGCGCGAAGCTACATTCCGGCGCATCTGGACGGCCAGCCTGTTTTCCAATTTCGGGCAACTGATTCTGGGGGTTGGTGCTGCTTGGGAAATGACCAGGCTGACCAACGGTAACCCGGGTATGGTCGCCTTGGTCCAGTCCGCACTGATGCTGCCATTGATGCTCGTTGCCGTGCCTGCCGGTGCGCTGGCGGACATGTTTGACCGGCGTAAAATTGCGCTCTTTGGCCTTGGATTCTCCTCCGCAAGCGGCGCATTGCTGACGGTATTGGCATCGCAGGACATGGTTACGCCGTGGGTCTTGCTTGGATTTTGTGTTTTGATTGGCGCCGGCGTGGCGCTTTATAGCCCCTCTTGGCAGGCATCGATTGGAGAGCAGGTATCCAACGACCATCTCCCGGCAGCCATTAGCCTCGGCACCATCAGCTACAACGTTGCGCGCAGTGTCGGACCGGCGATCGGCGGCGTAGTCGTAAAGTCTCTCGGCGCGATGGCAGCCTTTGCAATCAACGCCGCGTTCTACATTCCGCTGTGGATCGCCTTCTTCTTCTGGACGCGAAAGCATCTGCCGTCGCGGCTCCCCCCCGAGCGGATCGATCGCGCAATTGTCTCTGGCATGCGCTACGTTTTCCACGCGCCGCCGATCAGGACAGTCCTTTTCCGCGCATTCCTGTTTGGCGTAACCAGCGCATCACAGGTGGCCTTGGTCGTCCTGATCGCCCGAAACCAGTTGCACGGAACCGCCAGCACCTATGGCCTATTGCTTGGGGCTACCGGGATCGGGGCTGTTCTGGGAGCAGTCTTCGTTGGCGACCTGCGCGAACGGATCGGCACCGAACGCTGTGTACGCCTGTTCTCGATCGCGACTGGTGCCGTGCTGATGCTGATCGCTTCAAGCACTTCGCTTGTCGTCGTCTGCCTTGCCCTGCTGGTGAGTGGTGCAGCGAACATCCTGACTGTCGCCATGCTCAACGTCGGGGTTCAGCTCACCGCACCGCGCTGGGTGACTGCCCGCGCGCTATCGCTCTATTCTTCGGCATTAACTGGTGGCATCGCGATCGGAGCATTCCTCTGGGGCTCAGTCGCCAGCCACTACAGCCTTGCGACAGCACTCACAGCCTCCGGCATTTCGGTGATTGCGACGACCATTTTCGGCTTCTTTTCGCCACTGCCGCGTGGCGACGCCGAGGGCCAGGACCCCCATGAGCTTGAGAACGAATTGCACGTCAAACTCGATCTCACCATGCGATCAGGCCCGGTTACTATCGAAGTTGAGTACGACGTCGATCCTGACAACGCCCGTGAGTTTTATGAGGTGATGCGCCACGTTCAACGCATCCGCATGCGCAACGGGGGCTTCAACTGGACCGTATCACGCGACATTTCCGATCCCGCCCTGTGGCTGGAGCGCTATCACTGCCCGACATGGGGTGACTATCTGCGCATGCGCACGCACTACACCCAGGCCGATCATGAGATGCAGGCAAAGGCCGATGCCTACAACCGCACAGGCCAAGCCACGCGCGTCCGGCGCTGGCTGGAACGGCCCTATGGATCGGTTCGCTGGCAGGCGGATTCGCCCGATCCCAGGATGGGGCCGATGGGCTATATCGGCCCCTAATAATCGCCCCGGCGCAAAGAGGATGCTTGCCTCGCAGGCCGCAATTTGTCCTACTCTCCGCTAAAGGTGGAGAGATCAGTGAGCGAGAACAAAAATTACCGCGTCATCCAATGGGCAACCGGCAATGTCGGCAGCCGTGCGCTGCGGATGGTTATCGAACATCCGGACTTGGAACTGGTCGGACTGTGGGTGTCGAGCGATGCCAAAGTTGGCAAGGACGCAGGCGAACTCTCAGGCGCTGGCGTTACTACCGGGATCAAAGCGACTAATTCCGTCGACGATCTGATCGCGCTCGATGCCGATGCGGTGCTCTACATGCCGTCAGCCAGCAACCTCGATGAAATCGCCGCCCTGCTCGCCTCGGGCAAGAACGTCGTGACCACGCGCGGAGATTTCCACAACCCGCGGCTGCTCGATCCGGCTATCCGCGCCAAGATCGAAGAGGCCTGCGCGGCGGGGCAAACCTCGCTCTATTCGACCGGCTCGAGCCCAGGCTTCATCACCGAAGCTCTGATCATTCCGCTCCTGGCCCAGCAACGTCGGCATGAGTGCGTAACGATCAACGAATATGCCGACATGACGAGCCGCAATTCACCCGAGATGATCTTCAACCTGATGGGCTTCGGCGAACCAATTGGCCCGATGCACCCGGGCCGCGTCGAGCACCTGAAATACGATTTCGGCAATACGATCAGCCAGATCGCCGATGCCATCGGCCTTGAGTGCGACGAAATTTATGGGGAGGGCGAACAGGCTGCGGCGCTCAACGACAAGGAGATTGCCGCTGGAACAATTCGCAAGGGCACCGTTGCCGCCATGCGGATCACCATTGAAGCGCGACACAAGGGCCGCGCGGTAGCCCGGATGCGCACCCACTGGTATTGCTCGGATGATATCGCCGAAGACTGGAACCTGCGTGAAAGCGGCTGGAAGGTCGTGACCGAAGGCGACACCCCGATCGAAGTGAACATTACTTTCCCGGTGAGCGAGGAAGAATATCCGCGCTATACCCCGGGCCTCACTGCGCACCGTCCGGTCAATGCCATCCCGATGGTTTGCCGCGCAGCCCCGGGTATCCGGACAACTGTAGACATGGAGCAGGTGATCCCGCGCTTCAGCTGAGCGCGGCGATCATTTCCGACACGGCCACGAGCCGCTTTGCCTGCTCGAGGTGAAGCAGCTCGGTCATTTTGCCATCAACCTTGATCGCGCCTTTGTTGGCGTTTTCCGGCAACGCGAAGGCAGCGATTACGGCCTGAGCGTGGGCTAGTTCGGCCTCGCTGGGCGAGAAGATTGCGTTACACGGTCCCACCTGATCGGGATGGATCAGAGTCTTTCCGTCAAAACCGAATAGCAGACCCTGTTCAGCCTCGGCCGAGAAGACAGCAAGGTCGCGGAATTCGTTGCACACGCCGTCCAGAATGGCGATCCCATGCGACCTTGCCGCGCAGACGGCAAGCATAAGAGCTGGCAGAAATGGCGTCCGTTCGGGCGTCAACTTTGCGCGCATTTCCTTGGCGAGATCGTTCACCCCCATGATCCACAACGATAGCCGAGTAGTGTCGGCCATGGCGGCAATGGAATCGAGCTGCGATATGGCAGTGCAGGTTTCGATCATGGCCCAAAGCTGCATCGTTTCAGGCGCGGCGGAGAGTGCTGATTGGCAGGCCGAAATGTCCGCTGCGGTTGAAATTTTCGGCACCAGCACCGCATCAGCGCCCGATCCTGCTAAGGCAGCAAGGTCAGCTGCGCCCCAAGCCGTATCGAGGCCATTGGCGCGGATTGCCACCTCGCGATTGCCGAAACCTCCGGCCTGGACTGCTGCGACAGCGGCGGCGCGGGCCTCTTCCTTGGCTTCGGGCGCAACAGCATCTTCGAGATCGAGGATAATGATATCCGCTGGAATACCGCGCGCCTTTTCAATGGCTCGGGCATTGGAAGCCGGGAGATAGAGCGCGGAGCGGCGGGGGCGGTCTGAAGGCGTCATTGTTCTTCCAGCGTGGTTTCCATTTGCTCTCGCAATCCGCGCTGAAATACCTTCCGTCAATCCTGATTGCGCACCCGCACGCTTGACCTCGATGGGAGATTGCCACAGACATGTTGAACATAAGTTCAGCAAGAGCTGATGCGCAGGAGAGTCTGATGGCCAGCCGGGCAGAGAAAATACCGCCACACGTGCGCCCCGATCTCGTCTGGGATGGTTGCTTCGATGCCTTTACGTCCGAAGGCGACGATCCCTTTGTTGCGGTTACGCGGTTCCATGAAGGTCCGGGTGTGTTCTGGGCAACTGACGCCTCCTATGGCCGTCCAGGCTGGGTAGCCACGCGCATGGACCTGATCAGCGAGGTGATGATCGATTACGAGAACTTCACCGCCGAGCGCCACGGCATGATCGCCGATCTGGTGGGCGAGAATGTCCGGCTTAATCCGATCGAGATTGATCCTCCCGCACACCACGGCTTTCGCCGCATTCTCAACCCGCATTTCACGCCCAAGGCCCTGCGCGAACTTGACGAAGCGGTTCGCAAGTCCGCCAGCGAACTGGTTGATCGTTTTGCTGAAAATGGCGGCTGCGAATTCGTTTCCGAATTTGCCATTCCCTATCCCTCCTATGTCTTCCTCGATCTGATGGACATGCCGCGCGACAAGCTGGCGGACTTTATCGGCTGGGAAGACAAGATCATGCGCGCGCCCGATCCGATGGAACGGGTCGGGGCGGCCCGGGCAGTCTATGCCTATCTCAAGGCGCACCGCGAAAAGCAGTTGGAACATGCCGGCAATCCACTGCTTGAATCGATGGTCCACGGCGAAGTGGAAGGGCGCGAGCTCAGCTATCTGGAATCGATGGGCATGTTCTATGTGCTCTACGTTGGCGGGCTGGATACCGTCTATTCAACCTTGGGCTGGACGCTCCGTCATCTTGCCACCCATCCCGAGCTACAGCAGCGCCTGCGCGACGAACCGGAACTGATCCCGCAAGCGGTGGAGGAATTCACCCGCGCATTCTCCGTAGTTGTCACCCACCGGCAATTGGCGCGCGATCACGTGTTCCATGGCGTCGAGATGAAGAAGGGCGAAGAAATCCACCTTCCACTCAGCCTTGCCAACCGCGATCCGGCGGTGTTCGACAATCCGCATGAAGTGGATATCGACCGCAAGCCCCGGCATATCGCTTTTGGCACCGGCACGCACAATTGCCTTGGTGTCCATCTCGCCAAGCGCGAGATCAGGATCGTCGTCGAAGAGTTTCTCTCCCGGTTCAACAACATCCGGATCAAGGACGGCGGTGCCTATCGCTATCACACCGGGCGGACCTTTGGTGTCGATTACCTGCCGCTGACCTGGGACATCTAGGCAAGGATCGGGGAAAGGCCATGGCTATCAGTTTTGCCGGAAAGGCGGTCGTCATCACGGGTGCAGGCGGAGGGCTGGGCAGGGCCTATGCATTGGAAGTAGCCCGGCGTGGCGGCATGGTCGTGGTCAACGACCTGGGCGGCGCGACCGACGGAGCCTCGGGCGGGGAAACGACCAGCTTTGCCGACAAGGTCGTGGGCGAAATCCGCCAGGCGGGCGGCACGGCAGTCGCCAACTACGATAGCGTCGCGACCACGGAAGGGGGCAGGGCGATCATCCAGACTGCACTCGATACCTTCGGGCGGATTGATGCCCTGGTCGCGAACGCAGGGACCATGCGGTACGGGCAGTTCGAGGATCTGACGCTGGAAGACCTCAATGCGCTGCTTGCCGTCCATGTCGGCGGTTCATGGACTGTGGCGCAGGCAGCATGGCCCCACATGAAGGCGCAGGGCTATGGCCGGATCGTCTTCACCACTTCATCCGGCGGAACGCTCGGCAATGGCCACCTTGCCGCCTATGGCACAGCCAAGGGCGGAGTAATGGGCCTGATGCACAACCTGGCCGAAGCCGGAGCGCCACATGGCATCTTGTGCAATGCCCTGATGCCCAATGCCCTCAGCCGGATGACCAGCACGATCCAGCCCGGCGAACTGGGCGAGAACCCCTGGGGAGCAAAACTCGGGCAATATTTCGATCCGCGCTACACCGCGGGGCTGGTGGCCTACCTCGCCAGCGATGCCTGCGAAACACATCATGGCATCTATTCGATGCTAGGCGGACGCGTCGGGCGGGCCTTCATCGGCATCTGCGATGGTATCGCCGACAACCTGCCGCTGAGTGCTGACGACATTGCAGCGAACTGGGGAGCGATCAATGACGATCGCCTCGGTTATTCCATTCCTGCAAACAATACCGATGAGTGGCGCATCGTTGCCGAGCAGCGAGGGGTTGAGGTCTAATATCCCAAGTCGGCAAGAAGCTTTTCGCTCTCTTCCCACAGGCGCGCTGCCGCGGCATCGTCTTGTGCCCCTTCACTTGGCACTTCTTCAGCCTTGAGGTGAAAATAGCGGCCCGGCTGCCTGCCACCTTCAGGATCGTTTGCCAGCCAGACAATGGTCTCTGCAGGTTCATCGGGTGCAACGGTATCTGGTGACGAGGCAAAATGTGCCTGCATCGCTTCGCCGCCGTGGCTGGCGAAATTGCTGGCAACTATTCCGGGGTGCATGGCTTGAGCGACGATTCCGTCCAGCGCCACCCGCCGCGCCAGTTCGCGGGTAAACAGCAGGTTCGCGAGCTTGACCTGACAGTATACGCTGCCAGCATTGCCGGCTTTGGATCCCTGCAAGTCGTCAAAGTTCAGTCCCTGCGAAAAGCGATGCGCGGTGGACGAGACTGCAATCACGCGCACCGATCCGGCAGGTTGGCTGGCAGCCGTGCTTCGCAACAGTGACATGAGCTCGCGCGTCAGCAGGAACGCCGCGAGGTGGTTGGCCGCAAACGTGGCCTCGGTTCCCTCACCAGTCGTGATGATCCGTTCACGCACGCCTCCGGCATTGTTGACCAACACATCAAGGCGCGAGGTGAGGGCGATGATCTCCTGAGCGACGCGCTTCACATCAGCCATGGAATCAAAATCACCCTGCAGCATGGTGAAGTTGCCACCGTCCTGCACCGCAGCCTTGATCTCTTCGATTGCAGAGGCAGAACGTTCCGGACTGCGCCCAGTGCCAATAACCTGCCAACCTTGTCCAACAAGAATGCGAGCAGTCGCCTTGCCGATCCCGGCGCTCGCTCCGGTAACAACCGCGACGGGCCGCGTAGGGTCTAGGTTCACAACAATCTCCCAAATTTCAGCGCGGCCGCAGACCGTCAAGCAACAGGCTGACGGTGAACCGCACGTTCTTTTCGATCTCGTGTTTGGTCAGGCTCATACCACCCACCAGTGTGCGGACCTGCCCGCCGACCACCATACTCATGAAGGCGGAAGAGACCATCTTTGTATCCGTTGGTGCGATCATGCCCTTTGCCACAGCACGGTCCAGCAACTCGATGATGAAATCCATCACCGGCCGCGCGCTCTGCTGGAAATTGGCCTCGAAGATTTGTGGGAAGCGATAGGACTCGCTTTGGATGATGTGCTGCAGACGCATGCCATTAGGCGTCATGACCTGCTCAATCCGCAGCCGGCCGATGGCCTCCAGAGTCTCAGCAAGATCGCCCTTATCGAGTGCCTCAAGATCACCGCGTGGCACGATCTGGCGCTCGATCGCGCGCTGCACGGCGGCGAGAAACAGCGCCGATTTATCCTCGAACTTCGCATAGACCGTGCGCTTGGTCATGTTCATTGCCGTCGCGATCATCTCGATCGTCGTCAGTTCGTATCCGTGCTGCAGAAACAGGTCGAGCGCAGTATCGAGCAGCTCTTCAAAGCGGGCCTCGGCCTGCTCCTTTGTTGGTCTGCCGGCGCCCTTACGGGTGGGGGTGCTTCCGTGCATCACAGTGCTTGCTCCAAAGATTTCGCTTGCATCAGCTCACGAATCACCAAATAATGATACGCAAGAGTTGCTATTTGTCGAGTCCGTAAACCGGACCAGCAGCAGACCAGATCAAAAGGATGCCAACCGTGACTTCAGCCATCGAAAAACTGATGAGCCTCGTCGATGCCCCTGACCGTTTCAACCACACTGCGGCAGAGCTGCGCGCAACGCAAATCGAAGCGCTGAATGAGCGGTTTCAGGATCGCAAGGACAAGATCAAGCTGCTGCGCCACCGCGCTGAAGAGGCCGGCATCACCGAGATCAACTCGGTGGAAGACATGGTCCCGCTGCTGTTCCCGCACACGGCCTACAAGAGCTATCCCGAAAGCTTCCTGATGGAAGGAAAGTGGGACCGGCTGACAAAGTGGCTCGGCACCGTTTCGCCCTATCCGATAGAGGGCGTCGATCTGGAAAACATCGCCGATATAGATGACTGGATCAGCCGCCTTGCCGCCAAGGGCTATTTCATCTCATGCTCGTCGGGCACCACCGGAAAGTCGGCCATGCTGATCGCCGGACAAAAAGATATGGACTGGTCAAAGCTCGATACGGTTCAGGTTTTCTCGTGGGGATCGGGCGTCAAGCCGGAGGCCAATCGCTATATGGTCGGCTGTGCGCCGGTTGCCACCGTGCCCAAGAACCAGACCATCGCCGAGGCACAGAAGGCGGCATTCTCTCACCCGGATTGGGGTCGCTGGAACTATCCGGTGCCGCCGATCACTGTCGGTTCACTCACCAAGATGGTCGTCATGCGCAAGAAGATGGCGGATGGCACAGCGCGGCCTGACGAGATTGCCGACTTCGAGAAAACCTCGGCCGAGCGGCAGAAGGTCCTCGATGACGCGATCCAGCTCACCGCTGACAATATCATCGAAAACCGTGACAAGCTGCTGATGGTGTCCGGCCTGTGGAGCGGGCTCTATGCTGTCGCCAAGGCTGTGCGCGATAAAGGTTACAGTGCCAAGGACTTCAACTCCGACAACTGCATCTACGTCGGCGGCGGACTGAAGCGCGCATTGCTTCCCGACGACTACCAGGAATTCGTCCACGGCACCTTCAATGTGCCTGCCGACCGTCACTTCCAGAACTATTCGATGCAGGAGCTCAACTCGGGCATGCCCAAGTGCCGCGAAGGTGGCCGCTATCACGTGCCGCCATGGATCGTGCCGATGATCCTCAGCAAGGAAGGCGACGCGCTGGTGCCCTATGACGTGAATGGCGGCGAAATCGAGGGCCGCGCCGCTTTCTTCGACCTGTCGCTCGACGGCCGCTGGGGCGGGGTGATCTCGGGCGACAAGATCAGTCTCGATTACAGCCCCTGTGCTTGCGGCAACAAGGGCCCCTCTGTGCGCGACAATATCGCCCGCTATGCCGACCTTGAAGGTGATGACAAGATCGGCTGCGCCGGCACCATCGAGGCCTATGTCAGAGGTGTAGCATGAACGCGCTGTGCCAGACCGAAACCGGTGAGCCCATCGTCTCCGCCCCGTTCTTCCTGCGCGGGGAACTGATCGAAGGTAGCGACATCATCCAGAAGTCGCGCGATCTGGGCGTCACATTCGCCACCCCGAACATCCCGTTCGACAAGGCCGTGCCGCCGCGCACCGAAGTGCCGCCGTTGCTCAACGTGCCGACGAGCGAAATCATCGATTTCCTTGTCGAGACTGGCCAGCGGCTGGTTGCACCAGACAACGCCTATGTCCACGAATGCTTTGACCGGATGGCATCGACGCACATCCTGCCGCGCTCGGTGTTCGAGAATGTCGGCAAGCATGCCGTCGCCTATCTCGACAAGCGGATCCTGCAGCGCGAACTCGAGCAGAACTTCCCAGATCCGGGGGCGCTCGATGGCTGGATCCCCAAGCAGGATTTCAATGGCCGCAAGAGCTTCGTGCGGGCCTATGCGCCGCGGCTGATCCATGTCCTGCCGGGCAACTCCCCGGGCGTCGCGGTTAAGTCTATCGCCCAAGGCGCGCTGGTAAAGGCGGTGAACCTGTTCAAGATGAGCAGCGCCGATCCGTTCTACACTGTGGCGATCCTGCGCACGATGGCCGGGATCGATCCCGAGCATCCAATCGTCAAATCGATGTCCGCCGTCTATTGGCGCGGCGGCGATGCGGCGGTGGAGAACGTGCTCTATCGCCCGCAATACTTCGACAAGATCGTCGCCTGGGGCGGCGGCGATGCGATCAACAACGTGGTCAAATACCTGGGCCCCGGCTTCCAACTGGTTTCCTTCGACCCCAAGACCTCGATCTCGATGGTCGGCAAGGAAGCGTTGGCAAGCGAAGAGATCATGGAGGAGACCGCGAGCAAGGCGGCCTCCGACCTGATGATGCTCAATCAGGAAGCCTGCGCCGCCAGCCGGTTCCAGTTCGTCGAAGGGCCGCAGGACAAGGTCGACCAATGGTGCGCCAGGTTCCAGCGCAACATCGCCGAACGCGCAGCTGAATCGGGCGACATCCGTCCGCTATCGATGGACCTCAAGGAAGAGGTCGAGGCGCTGATGATGATGGACGATGATTACGGCACCTGGGGCCGCGCTGATGGCAAAGGGCTGGTGATCCGTTCGGACGAGCCGGTCGATTTTCACCCGATCAACAAGATCGGCAATGTTGTCCGCGTCGACTCGCTCGATGACGCAGTGAAGTGGGTCAACGTCGCCACCCAGACCATCGGTTTCTACCCAAGTGAGCGCATCGCCGATTACCGTGACCGTCTCGGCGCGGGCGGGGCACAGCGGGTTTGCCACCTCGGCGAGGCCGGACCATCGACCGTCGGCAATCCGTGGGACGGCATGTATCCGCTCCACCGGTTTGTGCACTGGATGGTCAATGAGGACGGGTCGATCTAGCTTTTGCAGACAGGCAAATCATCGTCTCGGCGCTTTGCCGAACTTGTGGCCGGGAGGTAGGAATACCTTCCGGCCTTCGATTTTGGGCCAGACAAAGGGAGAGGGCACTTGGCCACCTACATGATCTTCATCCGCGAGGGAGCCATCGTCGATCCCGAGGCCATGGAAGCCTATCGTTCCGGCAGTCGCGGCGGCTCAGCCGCTGCCAGCGGCATGAAACCGCTCGTTGTCTACGGAGAGCTTGAGGCGCTGGAAGGTGAGAAAGCTGACGGGGTTGTTGTGCTGGAATTCCCGGATCGCGAAACGGCGAAGGCATGGTATTACAGCCCGGAATATCAGGAACGGGCAAAGCTGCGGCAAAAGGCGGCGCCCTATCGCTGCCTGATGGTGGAGGGACTATGAGCATTTTTCGAATTCTGGTCGTCGGGGGAGCGTTCGTTGCCGTCGGTGCGGCAGCCGAACAAACCGTGATGAATGTCACCCCGCCGCCGAGCAATTTTTTCGCCCAGAAAAGCTACCTGGCGCCTGCCGATCTTCCGGATGGCACAGCAATCCTGCCTGCACCGCCAACACCCGGATCAGCCGCAGAAGCGCGCGACATCGAGGCTCAGAAAGCGGCGATCGCCCTGCGCGGCACACCCCGCTGGGATCTTGCCCGCCGCGATGCCGATCTGTTCTCGCCGACGGCTGCAAGCACCTATTCGTGCGCGGCGGGCATCAATCTTGGTGCGCAGACTACGCCAAAGATCAACGCGCTGATGCTCCGCGCCGCCCGCGATCTCGCTATGGCGACCCGCAGCACCAAGCAAAAATACATGCGCAAGCGGCCGTTCATGGTGAATGGCGAGCCGAATTGCACACCCGAGCAAAGCAAAATGCTAGCCAATGACGGATCCTACCCTTCGGGCCACAGCGCTATCGGTTGGGGCTGGGGGCTGATCCTCGCCGAAGTGATCCCGAGCCGCGCAACCCAGCTTGTCGCCAGAGGCCGAGCCTTTGGTGACAGTCGTCGGATCTGCAATGTCCACTGGCTTTATGATACCGAAGAGGGCCGCGTTGCCGCCGATGCGGTGCTGGCACGGATGCACGCCAATCCGGAATTTCTCGCCGATGTAGCCGCTGCCCGGACAGAAGCTGCTGAGTTGGCAGGCAAGAGCGATCCCACCGGTTGCGAAGCAGAGGCCGCCGCTCTCGCGCTAAACTGAGTTCGGCCAGAACACAGGGGAGAGAGAGTCAATGCCGGGCTATCACCCAAGCGCCCATGCCCGGACCCAGCCGGACAAGCCGGCCCTGATCATCGCCGATACCGAAGAGATGCTGACTTATCGGCAACTCGATGAAGGATCGAACCGGTTTGCCCAACTGCTTCGTGCGCGTGGTCTTGAATCCGGTGACCGCATCGGCGTGATGATGCGCAATTCGCCGCTGATGCCGATCGTCTATTGGGGCGCGACGCGGTGCGGGGTGTTCGTCACCATGCTTTCGACGCACCTGAAACCCGTGGAAGCCGCCTATATTCTGGGCGACTCTGCGGCAAAATTGCTGTTTCTTTCCGCTTCGCTTGGCGCAACACCGCGCGCTTTGGCAGGCGAATCGCGTAGCGAGATTCCCGGCATTTCGGAAATTTTCTTCGCTGATGATGACGAACCCATTCCTGGCGCGATCTCTTTGGGTGAGGCCATGGACCCAATGCCAACCGAGCCGGTGGCGGACGAGATTTCCGGTTTCCACATGCTCTATTCCAGCGGCACGACAGGACGGCCCAAGGGGATCGCCGTGCCTTTCACCCCCGGCCCGATTGACGAATTCAACCTCTCCGAGGGCCGGCCCGATATGTACGCGCCGTTCGAGCCACTGGTCGCATGGAACGCCGGACCGCTCTATCATGCGGCACCGCTGAGCGGGATGGTGATTACCCAGCGGCTCGGCGGAACATTCGTCACCCTGCGCAAGTTCGATGCCGAGGCAACGCTCAGGGCGATTGATCACTACCAGGTCAACCACGCGCAATTCGTGCCCACCATGTTCGTCCGTATGCTCGCTTTGCCAGACGAGGTGCGGGCGAAATACGATGTGTCTTCGCTGAAGCTAGCGATCCACGCGGCCGCGCCGTGCCCGGTCGAAATCAAGCGGCGGATGATCGACTGGTGGGGCAAATGCATCTTCGAATATTATTCGAGCACCGAAGGCGTTGGCGCTACGGGCATTTCGGCGGAAGAATGGCTGCGCAAACCGGGTTCTGTCGGGCGCAGTTCTTTGGGTCCGATCCATATCTGCGATGATGAGGGTGCAGAACTGCCAGTTGGCGAAGTAGGTGTCATTTGGTTCGAAGCGCCAGAGGGCAGAACTGTCAACTATCTCAATGACCCCGAAAAGGCCCGCCGCGCAACGCACCCCAATCACGCCAACTGGTTCACCGTGGGCGATATCGGGCGGCTTGACGAAGACGGCTACCTGTTTCTGACCGACCGCAAGGACTTCATGATAATTTCGGGCGGGGTAAACATCTATCCGCAAGCCATTGAGGACTGCCTGATCGTCCACCCCAAAGTGATGGACGCCGCAGTGATCGGTGTGCCCAATGTTGAATATGGCGAAGAGGTAAGGGCCGTGATCCAGCCTAAAGTCTGGGCCGAGGCTGGGCCCGCCTTGGAGGCTGAATTACGCGAATGGTGCGCTAACCGGATTTCAGCGGTTACCCAGCCTCGCAGCTATGACTTCGTTGCGGAACTGCCACGCATTCCTTCAGGCAAACTCGCAAAACACGAACTGCGGAAGCTCTACGGGGATCCAGTCGCAACTGCATGAGTTGACACGATCATGTCAAAATGACACGATCGTAGAATGAATGACAAAATCGAATCCCGGCACGAGCTGGTTGGCCTGATAGATGAAGTGACGCGCATCAGTGGTCGCCTTAAAAGCGTCTTTGCCGAAGCACGCCGGACGGTTGATCTCAATGACTCCGAGATGATGGTGCTCAATTCGGTCGTCGAAGCAGATCGTCCGCCCACAGTATCACAAATCGGCCGTTCACTCGGACAACCGCGCCAGATCGTTCAGCGGGCTGCCAACTCACTGCTGGATGCAGGGCTCCTCGAAACCATGCCAAATCCTGACCATAAGCGCGCTCCGCTGCTGGTCGCGAGTGCCAGTGGGACCAAAATGAAGCGCAAGGCAGATGCCTGCGCAGATGCCGTTGCCGCAGGGCTAACCAAAGGGCTGGACCTTGCCGATGTGGCCAAAGCTACCAAGCGCTTGCGCAAAGTGCGGCAGCAACTCGAAGCGCAATTGCGCATCAAGGACGCTTGAAATGTCGAATATCGAACACAACCTAGCTGAACTGGCACCGATTGGACCGCTGACTGATTGGCTCGATGCCCATGTGCCCGAGCTCGGCAAAGGACCACTCAAAACGGCGATCCTTTCGGGCGGCACCTCAAACGTCGTGCTCACGCTCGATCGCGGCGAGGGGCCGATGGTTCTGCGCCGCCCGCCCGCCGTGCCGCCGCCTGGCGCGGAAAAAGGCGTTCTGAGAGAGGCGCGTATCCTGACCGCGCTGAACCAGACCGATGTGCCGCATCCTCACTGCTATGGCGCTTGCGATGACGTCGATGTCATCGGCGGGCGATTCTATGTGATGGAAATGGTCAAGGGCTGGGCGCCCAACCTGCGCGACGAGAAGATCCACAACGAACCGCCATTTGACCGGATGCCCTATGTCTATGGCATTCCCTTTGCCATCGTCGACGGTCTGATCGCACTCGCCAATGTTGATTACGAAGCCATTGGCCTTGGTGATTACGGTAAGCCCGGCAAGTTCCTGGAGCGGCAGGTCGACCGCTGGGCCGGCCAGTTAGCAAGCTACCCCGAGAGGTATGCACCATACGAAAAACGATGCTTCGAAGGCTTTGACGAGACCCAGGAATGGCTGCGCGCCAATGTACCGGCGAGCGAAACGCGTGGGATCATCCATGGCGATGTCGGCACGCCCAACATGATGTTTCGCCATGGTCCGCCACCAAAGCTCGCCGCGATGATCGACTGGGAGCTTTCAACGATCGGCGATCCGATGATCGACATCGGCTGGTTCACAGGCGGCATGCGCGATGAAGACGATCCCGGGAAGGAGTTTCCCACCGCACTGCAAGACCCGAACCTGTTCCCGACCAAGCAGGAACTCGCGCGCTACTATTGCGCCGGAACGGGCCGTGATTTTCGCGACTTTGAGTACATTTCGGTGCTCGCCAAATTCAAGTCAGGCTGCCTGCTCGAATACAAGGTCGCCGCCGCCGATGCGGGGCACCTACCCAAGGATGTCGGCCGCTTCTTCGCCCGCATCGTCGACAACTGCTTCCGCGAAACCGCGGCCCAGATCCGGAGAATGAAATGATCGATTTCAGCGTAGAGCCTGAGTTCCAGGCCAAGCTCGACTGGATGGCCGAGTTCGTCCGCGCAGAGTGCGAGACGATGGATCTGTTGTGGCCCGAACAGGGCTGCCAGTTCGACCCTTCACTGAAATCGGCGCGCGATCATGCCAAGCCGCTGCAGGATCAGGTCAAGGCGCAGGGTCTTTGGGCCTGCCACCTCGGCCCCAACCTTGGCGGCCCCGGTTATGGTCAGGTCAAGCTGGCGCTGATGAACGAGATCATCGGACGCTCCAATTGGGCGCCTGTTGTATTCGGCTGCGCTGCGCCAGACACCGGCAATGCCGAAATCCTCGCGCTCTTCGGCACACCCGAGCAGAAGCAGCGCTATCTGGGGCCGCTGATGGCGGGCGAGATTGTCTCGTGCTTTTCGATGACCGAGCCGCAGGGCGGTGCCGATCCGGGCGTGTTCACCTGCAAGGCCACGCTGGAAGGCGATGAATGGGTAATCGAGGGCGAGAAGTGGTTCTCTTCCAACGCACGCTTCGCCAGCTTTTTCCTGGTCATTGCCGTGACTGCAGAAGGCGCACCGCTAACCGAGCGGATGTCCATGTTCGTCGTGCCCGCTGAAACACCGGGTATCGAAATCATCCGCAATGTCGCGATTGCCGGAGAAAATCCATACGAAGAGGGCGCGCACGGACATGTTCGTTACAACAGGGTTCGCATCCCCGCCGATCACATCTTGGGCAAGCCGGGTGAGGGCTTCAAGGTTGCTCAGGCGCGGCTTGGCGGCGGGCGCATCCATCATGCCATGCGCACCGTCGGCAAGTGCCAGCGGGCGCTCGACATGATGCTGGAACGCTCGGTCTCGCGTGTTACCCGTGGGCGCAAGCTGGGCGACCACCAGATGGTGCAGGCCAAGATCGCCGAGTCCGTGATCGAACTCGAACAGTTCCGCCTGCTGACGCTGAAAACCGCATGGCTGATCGACGAGACCGAGGCCGGACGTATGCCGCACGGCACCCCGCGCAACCATATCGGCATGTGCAAGGTCGCCATGGCCAACGTGTGGATGAGCGTGATCGGCAAGGCGCTGGAAATCCACGGCTCGCTGGGCATCAGTCTCGATATGCCGCTGGCCAACTGGTTCGGCGGCGGCATGGGCCTCGCCTTTGCCGACGGACCGACTGACGCACACAAGAGCCAGCTCGCCCGCGCCTACCTCAAAAAGACCAAACCCGTCGAAGGCATGTTCCCCTCCGAACATATCCCGACCCGTCTAAAGGCCGCTTTGGAACGCTATCCCGATGCCCGCCCCGAAGGTGTGCCCGGACAGGGGAGGCTGTGATGGACCCGCTGTTCGATTTCACCGGCAAGGTGGCGCTGGTCACCGGCGGCTCGCGCGGGCTCGGTTATCAGATGGTCAAGGCCTTCGCGGAGCGCGGGGCAGACGTCATCATCGCCAGTCGCAAACTGGAGAACTGCGAAGCTGTAGCCGAGGAATGCCGGGCACTGGGCGTTAAGGCGCTGGCGATCTCGGCCCACGTTGGGAAATGGCCCGAATGTGACCGGCTGATCGAGGAGGCCTATGCTGCCTTCGGGCGTGTGGATATCCTTGTGAATAACGCCGGTATGAGCCCGCGTTGCCCAAGCCATGAGGTCAGCGAGGCCTTGTTCGATTCCGTGCTCAATCTGAACTTCAAAGGACCGTTCCGCCTCGCGAGCCAGATCGGCAAGCGGATGTTTGATGCCGGGTCCGGCTGCATCATCAACGTCACCTCATCGGGTTCGCTGATGCCGCTGCCTCAGGTGGTGCCCTATGGTTCATCCAAGGCCGCGCTGAACGCAATGTCTCTCAGCTTCGCGCACGAATATGCACCGCATGTTCGGGTCAACACACTGTCGCCGGGAGCGTTCAAGACCGACATCGTTCAAGCTTGGCCAGACAAGGGCGAGGGGCCGATACCGACACCGCGCGGAGTGGCCGCCGAGCCCAAGGACATCATCACCGCCGCCCTGTTCCTCGCCAGCCCGGCCTCGGTCAATGTTACGGGCACGCTGGTGCGCTGTGATGGGGGACAACACTGATGCCCCGCGCGATTATCGGCCACCAATTCGGCCCGCCCGAAAGTTACGCTCTGGAGGAGTACGACCCCGGAGCGCCCGGCGCGGGACAAATTCGCGTGGCAATCAAGGCCGCCGGCATTTCCTTCGTCGACGTACTGACTGCGCGCGGTGAATATCAGTTCAAGCCGCCTCTGCCCTTCATTCCCGGCAGCGAATATGCTGGCGTGGTCGAGGCACTGGGCGAGGGCGTGTCCAACTTTGCCTTGGGCGACAGGGTGTTTGGCAGCGGCATGGGTGGCATTTTCGCCGAGGCAGGCCTGTTCAACGCCAGTAATGTCAGCCGAATTCCCGATGGCATGGAATTCGCCGAGGCGGCAGTGTTCCCGGTCAATTACCAAACGGCATGGCACGCGCTGGTTGATCGCGCGCAGGCGAAGCCAGGCGAAACGCTGCTGGTGCTCGGCGCCGCGGGCGGCACGGGCTATGCTGCGGTTGAAGTAGGCAAGCACCTTGGCCTGCGCGTCATCGCCTCGGCCTCAAGCGCTGAAAAGCGCTCGGCAGCCGTTGCGGGCGGGGCTGACGCCACTGTTGAAACGGGCGCGGCTGACTGGCGCGATCAGGTAAAGGCGGCGAACGGAGGGAAAGAGATCGACATCGTCTTCGATCCGGTTGGCGGCGACGCTACCGAATTGGCTTTTCGCACTCTGGGATACGGCGGACGGCATATGGTGATCGGTTTCCCAGCAGGAATTGCCGCACTGAAAACCAACCTGCCGCTGCTCAAATGCGCGAGCCTGATAGGCGTGCAGATGCGTGGTCATGCGATCAGCAGACCAGAGGAAGCCGCAGCAAACCGGATCAAGGTGATGGAGCTGGCAGGGCTCGGAAAATTCCATCCGGCCATCGCAGCCCGCTATCCGATGGCAGACTATGCGCGCGCCATGAACGAGGCGTTCTCGGGCAAAGCGGCCGGGCGGATTGTTCTGGAGATGGAGTGATCAGGCTCCGGCGCGGTATTGCTGCGGTGTCGTGCCGGTCCAGCGTTTGAACGCCCGGCCAAAGCTGGTCTGTTCGCCATAGCCAAGGCGCTCGGCTATTTCGTCCAGAGAGATCTGGCTGGCGGACAGAAGGTTGCGGGCCATCGCCTCGCGCTGCTGCTCAACAAGTTCGGAAAACCGCACGCCGTCGTCCGCAAGCCGCGCCTGCAAGGTCCGCACCGAAACGCCCAGCTTGGCCGAGCATCGTTCGATCGAGCAACTACCCGTCGGCAGGGCGCCGCGAACGTAGCATTCCACCTTCTCCACGGTCCCGATGCGCTGGGTATCGCGCACCTTTTCCAGATAACCACCGAGCAGTCTATAAAGCAGCCGGTTGGCCGTTGGCACCGGCTGTTCCAGCGCGTGGATCGGGAACGCGACCGAGTTGCGGGAGCTGCGCGGGCGGACCCGGCAACCCAGCAGCCGCTCCATCTCGGGAATGTCCGCTGCGCGCGGCTCTGCGGAAAGGCTGACCCAAGAAGGCTGAAAAGCCGAGCCACCAATCATCCGCAGCAGCTTCACATTGAGCATCGCTGCCTGATAATGCGCCTGGTCATTTATCCCGAGATCGGTGTTCACCTGCCAGCAGTACTCGGCAGTATCCGATCCTTCGATCAGCACCACTTCGCTATCGGGCGCGTGAACCACCGGCATGTAGTCTACAAAAGTGCCAATCGCCTCGCGCACGGTCGGCGCCGCGCGGGCGAGGGCAGTGATGCAACCAAACACGTCGGGGTCCTGATGCTGGGCAAAGTGAAGGCCGAACAGGCTGTCATCAAACACGCCGCTGCAATATTCGAAAACGTCGGCGATCTGCTGGCAGCCGATGTGGCTTTCGGGATCGGTGAGCACCCGCGCCTCCATGCCGTGGCGTTCGACGATCCCGCGCGGATCGCGCCCGAGTGTTCGTGCCACCTGGGCAAGCCCGGTGAAATTGGCCGCGCGGCACTGTCCGCTCGCCGGAGATACATCCAGCGGCCCATCCAGAGTGAAAAACGCCTGATCTGCCATCTTTGTGGCTCTCTCCCGTGAGGAGGCAAGGCTAACATGGCCGTTTGGGCGATACCAGCGCCAATCGCGCCTGCTATCGGCCAACTTGCGTGCAATGCAGATGGATTGCCAAAGCCATGTGGCACAGCTTTACTGCAACAAAATCAGAAACGCCGAGGATACCCGAAATGGCTGCGCCAAGGATTACGATTGCCGACCTCAAGAAGGAAGCCGAAGCGCACGTCCTCTATAGCAAGGACAAGGCATCCAAAATTGCCACGATCACCTTCAACCGGCTCGACAAGCACAACACAGCCACAATAGGCATGCGCGCGCGATTTGGCGAACTGGTTCACAAGGCCAATATCGATGATGACGTGAAGGTTCTGGTAATCCGCGGCGAGGGTGAAAACCTTGGATCTGGCGGCGATCTGGACGAGCACGGCGATCTCTATCTCAACCCCAAACCGGGCGACGGTTTTCTGGTCGATCTTGAAATCGACGATCCCGATGTGAAGTATCCGCCGCCGGGTAGCTTTCGCTACCTCCATGGCCTTACCGACTATTACGCCAAGGCGCGATCCGGGAACCGCCCGCTGCAGGAATTCAAGAAGATCTCGATCATCGAGGCCAAGGGCTATTGCTATGGCTGGCATTTTTACCAGTGCGCTGATGCTGACATCATCGTTGCTTCGGACGACGCGCTGTTCGGCCATCCCTCGTTCCGTTACGCTGGTTGGGGGCCGCGCATGTGGCAGTGGCTGGAAACGGTCGGCCTTCGCGCCTTCAGCGAAATGCTGTTCACCGGACGCCCGTTCACCGCGTCTGAACTCTATACCACAAACCGCTTCGTCAATTCCGTGGTCCCACGCGACCAGCTGGAAGCCGAAACCGCGAAATATGCCCATGCTTGCTCAATCACCCGGCCGACCGACGTTGTCGTCGCGCAGAAGACCTTCATCGAGGCCTACAAGCAGTATCGCGGCGAATACTTCGGCAGCCTGCTCACCGGCTGGCTTGAAGGCATGCTGCCGCTGATGAAGGACGACGGCGCTGATGACGTGAATCTTGGCAAAGACAGCACCTTCGAACAGGGCATCGGCAAAGTCGTGAAGAACAACGACCTGAACTACCCGCCAGAGTGGCGGCTTTCGAAAAAGGGTCGCCAGGGATAATCCCTGCGTCCGTTGCCTTTGGGAGAGGACTTATGGCTGAAACTCTATTCTCGCTTGATCGTGCAAATTTCCGCGAATGCCAGAAATTGTTCCGGGGTGAGCGCGCCCAGGAATACTATCTGGGCGACTACTGGATGGATGACGGCCCGCTGATCGAGGTCAAAGCCGAGCGCAAGTCGGTCGGGCCGATCTCGATCATCAATATCCGCTCGTCACCGCAAAGTTATTTCCGCCGCACGCGCCAGCATATTCGCGAGGATGCGACCGACCTTTCGGTACTATGGTTTGTTAAGCGCGGCGCGCTGGCGCTGTCCAACCAGTGCGGCAACAAGGTCGCAAGGCCGGGTGACTTCGCCATTACCCGATCGATGTCCCCGTTCCTGATTGAACTGAGGCCAGACGGCGAGGGCATTCACGAGGTGCTCCACGTCACTGTCCCGACGCACATCTTGCGCGAACCTATCACCCACGATTTCGACACCGGGCTGTTCATGCACGTCGAGCGGCCCGAGCTGGCGATCGCCGAGAACCTGTTCACCGATGTGTTCGAGGACGAAGGCAACCTGGCCCCGGAATCATCACGGCGGCTGGTGGACTGTGCGCTGGCGATCATTGGCAATGCCGTGCGTGCAGATCATGCAGGCGAGCACACCCGGCAGACCGTTGCCGACCGGCGGCTGGATGAAGTGCTGCGCTTTATCGAGGTGCATCTGTCCGACCCGCAGCTTTCCACCGCGATGGTGTCGAAGGGCTGCGGCATCAGCCCGCGCTATCTTTCGTTCCTACTGCGGCTGAAAGGAACATCGTTTTCCGAGCTTGTCTGGGAGCAGCGGCTGGAAAAAGCGAAGTCATGGCTTTCCGCCACTGATCCGCGCGACATTTCGATCAGCGAGATCGCCTATGGCGTAGGCTTCAAAAGCCCCGCCCATTTCAGCCGCATGTTCAAGCGGGTGTTCAACATGAACCCGCGCGAATTCCGCGGCGTGGCTGACAATGACGGCGATTGCGACGAAGCCATCGCGCTGCACTGAGCGAGCTGACTACTGACCGAATTTGGGTGGCCGCTTTTCACGAAGGGCAGCAATGCCTTCCATGTGATCGGGCATGCGAACGCTTAGCGATTCCATGGCGATTCCTGCTTCCATCACGGAATGCGCCACGCGCTTCAGCTCCATGTTGCTGAGCACCTTGGTCGCCCGGATGGCATATTGGGATCCGGCCAGCAGCTTGTCGCAGAAGGCATCGACCGCGCTGTCGAGTTCTTCAAGCGGCAGACAGTGGTTGACGAGGCCAATTTCGGCAGCCTTGGCGGCACTGATAAGATCGCCGGACAGCAGATATTCCTTGGCCCGGCCAAGTCCGATCCGCGCCGCCCAGATAACTGCACCACCATCCCCCGCCACCAAGCCAAGGTGAACATGCGGATCGCCAATCTTGGCCTTATCGGCAGCAAAAATGACATCGCAGAACAGCGCTATCGTCGCACCAAGTCCAACGGCGTGACCATTCAGGCGGCAAACAATCGGTTTGTCGATATCGAGCATGGTGTAAACGATGCGCTTGGCTACATCAGCTTCGTGATCGAACAGGCTGGGGGTCGCGGCATTTCGCGCGAGGTGATCGAGATCGCCGCCTGCGGAAAAGGCACGGCCAGCTCCGGTTATCACCAGAACGTCTGATCCTGCATCCATACTGACAAATTGCAGCGCCTCGGCCAGTTCGTCATGCAGGGCAAGATTGACCGCGTTCATCGCATCCGGCCGGTTGAAGGTGAGCGTCAGCAATCTGCCGCGGCGCGACAGAATAATCGTTTCAAAATGCGGCAGGTCACTCATGCCATTCCCCTTGCTGTGCCGCCTTACTAGCAGCGCACTGCCCAAGCGGAACAGCCCCCTCACGCGCCGGAGCGATATGCTGGCTTGCGGACCTTGATCGAGCGCCCAAGCCGCGCTCTTGTGCAGCGATACAGGAGAGGTGCCCATGGCTGAATTTGACGAGACTTTCGACTGGGTCGTGGTCGGCAGCGGAGCAGGATCGATGTCCTCCGCCCTCGTCATGCGGCAGGCAGGCAAGTCCGCCGTCATCCTCGAGAAGACGCAGTTTGTTGGCGGCACCACGGCCAAATCGGGCGGAGTAATGTGGATCCCCAACAACCGTTTCATCCGCGCCGAAGAACCGGATGAAAGCGCGGAAAAGGCTATCACTTATCTTGATGCAGTGTGCGATGACGGCAGCGACGCACCTGGGACGAGCCATGAAAAGCGTCTGACCTATGTCAACGAAGCGCCAAAAATGCTCGACTTCATCATCGCGCAGGGCGTCGCAATGGAGCGGGCATCCAAATTCTGGCCCGACTATTACGACGATCTTCCCGGCGGGTGTAAAACTTCACGCTGTGTGACGGCAAAGTATTTCAACACCAACGAACTCGGGTCTTGGCGGGAAAAGTTGCGCCCGGGATTTGCGCCGTTCCCGTCACGGATGGAAGACGGCATGAAATTCACCAACCTGATGCACAAGAGCTGGGCCTACAAATGGTTGTTTGCCAAAGTGGCGATGCGTGTGGTCGCTACCAAGCTGACCGGGCGTCATTACGTTTCGGCTGGAGCCAGCCTGCAGGGGCGGATGCTCAAGGCCGCACTGGCAGCGGGTGTTGATATCCGGACCGAAACACCGGTGAAGGAATTCATCGTCGAACAAGGCAACGTCGTTGGTGTAATTGCGGAAGTGAATGGCCAAAAACGCCGCATCGGTGCGACGCTGGGGGTTCTCGTCAATGCTGGCGGCTTCGCGCAAAACCAGTCGATGCGTGACAAGTATATGCCCGGGACACAGGCCACATGGTCAAACACGCCTGAGGGTGACACCGGGGACCTGTTCGGCGAGGTGGAGCGTGTCGGCGGCGTACTTGCCCAGATGGACCAGATGGTGGGCTATCAGACCAGCCTTACCCCGGGCTTTAATAAGGACTTCGTCAAGCCCGCAGGGCAGGGCATCACCGGGAAACCCGGGGCAATCCTCGTCGACCAATCGGGCGTGCGTTATCTCAACGAAGGCGGGTCCTACGAGCTGTATTGTCAGCGAATGATCGAGCGCAACCGCACTGTTCCAGCCATTCCAAGCTGGGCGGTGTTCGACCAGAACTACCTCGAGAATTACAAACTGCACGGCAAATGGATGAAAACGCCCGAACAACGGCAGGCGCTGGTCGAAGCCGGTTACCTGAAACTTGGCAACACGATTGAGCAACTCGCGACGCAGATCAATGTCGATCCGGCAGTGCTGAAGGGAACTACCGAGCGCTGGAATTCTTTCGTCGACAAGGGCGTCGATGAGGATTTCGGGCGCGGTGCGCGGGCCTATGACCGGTGGCTCGGCGATCCGTTCCATGGCCCAAACCCGACCTTGGCAAGGATCGAAAAGGGCCCGTTCTTCGCGATCAACATGGTTCCGGGCGACGTTTCCACATACGGCGGCGCGCTGATCGACGCCAAAGCGCGGGTAATCAAGGCAGATGCAGAACCTATCCCGGGACTCTATGCCTGCGGCGTTTCGACAGCTTCAATCATGGGCGGTGTCTATCCCGGCGCGGGCGCCAGCGTTGGCCCGTCGATGACCTTTGGCTACATCGCAGCCAAGCATGCGGCGGGCGTGGACAACGCGCTTTAGTTTAGCGCACCGGGTGGCACAGATTCAGGCCCGGCCGCCGCATCGCGCACCCATGCGGGGAAGGCATGGTCGCTCCACTCGAGCGCGCGATAGGTCGTGAGAAACACGTCGAGCACGGCCCTTTCGGCTTCTTCGGATAGCACCATATGCGCATCGATGTTGCGGTCGTCGGTCAACGTCCAGACAAGGCCGTCCGGACCTTCGTTTAGATGGACTGTCTGCGCCAGCCATGGCCTTGCATCGGCAACCGGCTGCACAGGTGGCTCCGGATTTTCAGCGCGCTCGATGCGAAGCTGCTCCTGATTCATCGATAGCAACAAGTCTTTGGGCAGACCTGATTCCACGTTCTTCTCGGCGTGGGCAGCGAAGTGCGGAAGGAACCTGTCTGCCAGACGCCGCGAATACCAGATCGACTGGAACGCACCGGTAGCATCCACGGCATCCAGCCGAATGCGATCCTCGGCAAAATCGGCCTGCATGGTGAAGGTCTGGATGATGAACTGGGCTTTATCCACGGGGCACACGCCTATCGGCAATCACAGGAGATTCAAGCCCACCTTGCCAAAGAACTGGCCCGATTCAATGTGGCAATAGGCATCCTGAATGCGGTCCAGGTCATAGACGACATCGACCACCGGGCGGATGCCATGGCCTGCGCAGAAGGCCACCATGGCTTCATGCTCATCGCGGTTGCCGACGTTTATCGGCACGATCCGCGCTGCTGTTTCGTCCATTTTTGACCAGCTGAAATCGCTGCCCAGCATACCAATGGCGGCGATCATGCCATCATCGGCCAGAGCGGAAACATTTGCCTCAAGTTGTTCTGCGCCGGCGACATCGACGACAATGGAAATCCCGCCGCTCGCCGCACGAGCCTTTGCTGCCCAATCTGGATCGGTTCGATAGTTCAGGGTAATATCGGCGCCTAGCGCCTTGCCGCGCCGCAGTTTGGCATCGCTCGACGAAGTGAGCACCACGTTGGCACCATGCGCCTTGGCAAATTGAAGAGCTGCGAGGCTTACGCCGCCGGTGCCATGGCACAGCACCCATTCACCGGGTTGCAACGGTCGATCAAGGAATAATGCATTCCAGGCGGTGAGGCCTGCGCAGGCGAAAGTCGCCGCCTCGAGATCGCCCAACTCATCGGGATTGAGAACAAGGCTCTCAGCGGAAAAGTTGGCCAGTTGCCGCGCTACGCCGTCGTGACTTGCGCCCAGCATGTCCATTGTCGGCTGACGCCCATGCAGCCAGCCCTGCGCAAAGATCGGGCTGACCCTGTCACCCACCTTGACGCGCGTGACCTCGCTACCGACCGAAACAACGACACCGCTGGCGCAGGACATTGGCACCACCCGTTCGCGCCCCATTGTGATCCCGCCCATCGATGCGAGCAGGTTCTTGGCAACGATCACATCGCGATAGTTGAGCGTGGCAGCATGCAGCCGCACCTGCGCTTCATGCGGAGCGGGGGCGGGCACGTCTACGTCCTCGATCAAAATCGAAGCGATGCCGCCGCCTTCGCTGACAAATGCTGCCTTCATTTTCACTCTCCTGATTAGGCGGCCAACCTGCTTGTCTGCAGCGCCTTGTCAATGTGACTGGAACAAAGAAGGCCCCTATCGGCGCTTTCATCGTCCCTGCGCGAGCGTTATTCGATTGGTCATGGGAGAGACAAGGCTTTCGATTGTCCAAGGCGGCCCGCTGAGCGATGAGCCGTTGATGGGCGCACTGACCATCGGTGGGTACTTGCGCGATGTTGTGGCGCGACATGGGCCTGCCGAGGCGCTGGTGCTACACAGCGAAGGCACGCGGATTTCGTGGTCCTATGACGAGCTGCTTGTCCGATCTCTGAACGTATCGCGAGCACTGGTCGCTGCCGGGGCAGGGCGGGAGAGCCGCATTGGCATCCTCATGACCAACCGGCCCGAATTCCTCTCCACGCTGTTCGGCGCCGCGCTTTGCGGCGCTGTGCCGGTGGCACTGAGCACGTTCTCTACCGCGCCAGAACTGGACCACATGTTGCGTGCATCCGAAATTTCGATCCTGCTCTATGAGGGGAAAGTTCTGGCCAAAGACTTTGGTGCGATGCTGGCCGAGCTGGGCCGCGACAATTACCCCCGTCTGGCGCGGACAATCGCGATTGGCAGCGACGAATGGGATGCATTCCTCTCCGCCGGAACCGGAGTGCCGGAATCGCAAGTTCTGGCACTCGCCGGTTCGGTGAAGCCCGGCGATCCTGGCGGCATCTTCTTTTCCTCAGGCACCACCAGCCTGGCCAAGGGCATCGTCCATTCGCAGCAGGCTTTTGCCATCCAGTGGTGGCGCTGGCCGCGGGTGTTCGCCATGCGCGAGCCGGTCCGGAGTTGGACAGGGAACGGCTTCTTCTGGTCGGGCAACGTCTCTATGATCGTCGGCTCGGCCTTTTCGAGCGGTGGGGCTGTCGTTCTCCAACGTTACTTTGAAGAGACCGAAGCGCTCGATCTGATCGCATCTGAAAAAGTCAGCTTCCTTGCCGGGAGGCCACACCAGTGGGCGCGGCTTGAGGCGGCTCCCAATTGGGCCTCGGCGGACCTTTCCAGCCTGAAATATGTCACCCGCGGCGAAATCCTCAAGCGCCACCCGACCGCCCGGTTCGAATGGGAAGAACCGATGTCGTTCGGCACGACCGAGACGATGACGATATGCACTTCGTTTGGCCGTGATGTCTCGGCGGCACACTATCAGGGCTCTTGCGGGCCACCACTGCCCGGAAACACGCTCAAGATCGTTGATCCGCTGACGGGAGTGCCCGTGCCCATCGGCGAGCGCGGCGAGATGTGCATCAAGGGGCCGACATTGATGTCAGGCTACCTCGGCAAAGCGCCCGAGCAGTGTTTTGACGCGGACGGTTTCTATTGCACCGGGGACGGAGGCTATGTCGATACCGATGGCCGCTTCTTCTGGGAGGGCCGCCTCACCGACATGATCAAGACCGGCGGCGCCAATGTCGCGCCCGAAGAAGTCGATGCCGCTATCGCCCGCTTCCCCGGCATAAAGCGCTCCCAGACGGTGGGCGTGCCCGATGACTTGCTTGGCGAAATGGTCGTATCCTGTGTGGTCCCGATTGAGGGCGTGGAGATTGACCAGACGGCGCTGATCCGGTTCCTGAAAGCCAGTCTCGCCAGCTTCAAGCTTCCCCGTCGAGTGCTGATTTTCACCGAGGCTGACTTTACCCTCACCGGCAACGAGAAAACCAAGGCATCAGATATCCGCGCCAAGGCCGTGGAGCGGTTGGCCCGACGCTCAGACTGACGTCAGTTCCAAGGCCTCTCGCCCGGCCATTTCGCGCCAGTGATCGAGCGGCCCGCAAAGCTGCAGATTCAGCATCGCCCGTTTCATGAACAGGTGGCAGGGATGCTCCTCTGTCAGACCGATGCCGCCGTGAAGCTGGATCATATCCTCGGTGACGATCCGGTAGCTGTCGGTGGCGTAACCCTTCATGGCGCCCAGCGCCGTGACGGAGACGGTCTCAGCGCTCGCCGCGCGTGACCAAAGAAGGGCTTCGGCAGATACAATCTGGCTCTTCAGATCAGCGCAGCGGTGCTTGAGCGCCTGGAACATCGCCAGTGGCCGGTCAAACTGCTTGCGCATTTTGAGGTAGTCCACCGTCAGGTCTAGCCCCGCCGTGGCTCCGCCGAGCGAATCGGCAGCGACGAAAAGGTGGGCGCTGCGGGCTATGGAATCGTGCAGTGGAGCCCCTGCCACGCCTTCCGCCACGCTGAGCATGGGATCTGGCGCGTAGCTATCAAGGTGCAGATCGAACAGGCGGCGGCTTTCGTCCCACAGCCTCTTTTCCTCAAGCTGCACGCCAGCAGCGTCTGCAGGAACCAGCAGGTAGGTCCCTGCTGCACCTACGAGCAAATGGCTCGCCATATCGGCATCGAAATAGCCTGACACCTTGCCCGAAAGGCTGCCATCCGCCGCCGTTTCCAGCTTGCCGGGCAGCATGTTGAGCGGGACATATTCTCCGCCACAGATGCGTTCGATCCAGCTTTCCTTGTCGGCAAAATGCTC
Organism: Sphingomonadaceae bacterium; assembly: GCA_947451145.1. Taxonomy (GTDB): domain Bacteria; phylum Pseudomonadota; class Alphaproteobacteria; order Sphingomonadales; family Sphingomonadaceae; genus Novosphingobium. Next base: position 53,924 of record CANFXW010000007.1, read on the forward strand.
TGCCTCGAAAATCGCGCGCAAGGCCAGCATGGCGGGGATCAGCGGGGCGGAGGAAAGCGCCTTGCCCAGTTCATAATGGATCGTCGCCGCCGCATCACGGCCAAGACCGAGGCCACCTTGATCCTCCGGCAGCTCGATCATCAGCCAGCCCATTTCGGCCGCCAATGCCCAAGCTGCATCGCGTTCGGGCACCAGCTTGTCTGCCGGAAACGCCTTCTGCGCCGAGTCCCGCAGTTCCGAAAGGTCGATCATGCAACCCACCCCTTCGGCTCGCGCGGCATCTCGAGCATGCGCTCGGCGATGATATTGCGCTGCACTTCCTCGCTGCCTGCGGCGATAGTCCAGGCGTAGCTGTTCATGAAATCGGCCATCCAGTTACCGGTGTTGAGATCGCCAAATGTGATCGGCTTGCGGTATTGCTCGTCCATACCCCCCAGCCGGATGCCGAACAGCGAGTATTCCCGCAGCACCCGCGAATAGGTGTTCTTGACGATCGAGGCATCACCGACACGCTCGATCCCGTTCATCCGGTTCTGAAGGAACTGGTCGGCAACCGCGCAGGCGGCGTCACAGCGGGTAACGAGTTGGCCAAAGTCACGGACTATGCCAGCGTCTTCGGCGCGCCCGCTCGACCCGATCATTTCGGCGAAGCGGTGCAGGTTGCCGCGCATGCGGTAAGACAGTTCCATCAGCGTCAGGCCGCGTTCGGCGGATAGAGTGGCCTGAGTTACCGCCCAGCCTTCGCCTTCTTCGCCCACGCGCTGGGAAACCGGAACTTCGACGTTATCGAGGAAAATTTCGCAATATTCCTCGTCGCCCTGGATCTGGTTGATCGGCCGCACGGTGACGCCCGGGGCCTTCATGTCCATCAGCAGGAAGGTGATCCCGGCCTGTTTTGCGTTCTCTGTTGAAGTGCGGACCAGCAACATGCACATGTCGGCATATTGCGCCATGGTTGACCAGATCTTCTGGCCGTTGACGACGTAGACGTCACCCTTGCGCTCTGCCTTGCACTTCAGGGCCGCTAGGTCTGATCCGGCGCCCGGCTCGGAAAAGCCCTGGCACCAGGTTTCACCTTTCAGGATCGCCGGAAGGTGACGGGCTTTCTGTTCCTCTGTGCCGCATTCCATCAGGGTGGAAGCGGTGTGGTAGGTAGTGACGAACGACAGCAAAAGGCGAGGAGTATCGGCCGCAGCCAGCTCCTCATAGATCACCTTTTGCTCGGCTAGGCTGCGCCCGCCGCCGGGCCATTCTGCAGGCCAGTGCGGGATCGCGTAACCGGCATCCACCAGTTTCAGGAACCATTGCCGCTGGCTTTCGGCAAAGGCCTTATGCTCGGCAATATCGCGCCAGCCTTGCGGGGCGTTGGCAGCGAGCCAGTTGCGGATCTCCGTGCGGAGTGCGTCAAGGTGGTTGGTGTCAGTCACGCAGGCGTTAATGCCGCCTGTTCAGGATGAGTGGAAGGGGGGAGGCGGCGCATATCGCCCGCACGTCAGGTAAGTGCCTTCACCGAATCCGGATCATCCAGCGCACCGCATCAAAGCGCAATCTCGATCACATCGCCGCTGATCCGCACGGGCCAAGTCTGGATCGGCTGGGTGGCGGGCGGATTCATCGCCTCGCCGGTCGCGAGATCAAACCGTGCGCCATGAATGGGGCAAGCGATCCAGCCCGCCCGCATCCGGCCGCAGTCCAGCTTTTCCTCGGCATGGCTACACAAATTTTCGACCGCAAAGATGCGATCGACCGAGTTGCATAGCAGCACCTCTACGCCGTTCACCTCGATCAGCTTTTTTGATCCCGGAGGAACTTCGGCCAGCGAGGCCACGGCAACAAAACCCGACACGTAAACGGTCTCCTCATCATCGGCTGCGCGCATCTGTGTGTGCAACTGGCCTTTTGCGCAATCCGCGCTTGCCGCCAAGGCCCTGCGCAAACAATTTGTCATGCCGGTGAAGTCATTTCGTCGCGGCCAAGGAAATCCGATACCAGCGAAATAAGATTTGGGAGACGGGCGTGGGCACTGACGTGATTGGGGGCGAGACCTTCGATGTTGTGGTGATCGGATCAGGGGCCGCTGGTGCCATGGCGGCCTTGCGTTCAGCCGAGCAGGGGCTTTCGGTGCTGATTGTCGAAAAAGCACAGAAGTTTGGCGGAACCAGCGCAACATCGGGCGGTGTCATGTGGATTCCCAACCATGGCCTTGGCGGGGCGGATGACAGCCGGGAATCGGTGATGGAATACCTTGCCAGCGTCATTTCGGGGCCGGTGAACGCTGAAAAGCTCGACGCATATGTCGATCAGGCACCCAAAATGGCGCACTACCTGAAGGAAAGCGGGGTGGAACTGATCGTTTCCCCCTGGCCCGACTATTTCCCTGACAAGCCCGGTGCGCGATCGGATCGTTCGCTGATTTGCCCGACCTATGACGGGCGGCGGCTCGGTGATGATCGCTATGCCCTGATGCGCGAGCAGTTCAACCGCTTCAAGCTGTTCAGCCGCTATGCCATGGACCTTACTGAAACTTTTGCCCTTATGATGCAACAGAAGGGCTGGCGCGGAGTCGCCGCGAATGTGATCCGGCGTTACTGGATGGATCGTGGCACGCGAAAGGTATCGGGTCGTGACCGGCGCTTTACCCAAGGCGCAGCGCTACTTGGCGCGACCTATGAGGCGGTGTTCAAGAAGGGTGTCCAGCTGCGCACCGAAACCAAACTGGAAAGCCTCCTCGTCGACAAGGCTGGCAAGGTTACCGGGGTTGAGGTGAGCAATTTCGGCCGCCGGTACACGATTAACGCCCGGCATGGCGTGGTGCTCGCAGCTGGCGGGTTCGAATGGAATCAGGAACTGCGTGACCGGTTCTATCCGGTACCGGGCCTGATCAACCATAGCTCTACCCCCGAAGGTGCCAATCGCGGAGAGGCGCTGCTGGCCGCAGAAAAGCTGGGGGCAGCAACCGAGCACACCAGGGAGGGTTGGTGGATTCCGACCATGTCCCTGCCGATGCCCAAGGCCTCGAATTTCCACGAAACACATCAGGCAGCCTTTGACGTGGGCCGTCCATGGTCGGTTTGCGTCAACCGCAACGGCGTGCGCTTTGTCGACGAGGCGATTGGTTATGACAGCTTCGGACAAGCTATGGTCGATGACCACCTCAAGACTGGGGCCAACTGCCCCTGCTGGCTGGTGTTCGATGGCAAGTTCCGCGCCAAATTCAGCGCGGGCGGCCTGATGCCCTGGGCACATACGCCAGAGCACAAGGTGCCGGCCGACTGGTGGGACCACTACGTTTTCCGCGCCGATACCATTGAAGCACTGGCGATGAAAATCCACGTTCCTGTCGACGCGTTGAAGCAGACCGTCAGCAACATGAACGGCTATGCCAAGACCGGCGTCGATCCGGAATTCGGGCGTGGCGGCAACATCTATGACCAGTTCTTCGGCGACCCCACTGTTTCGCCCAACCCCAACCTTGGCCCCATCGACAAGGCCCCTTTCTATGCCGTGGCGATCAACAACGGCGATTTGGGCACCAAGGGCGGCATCAAGACTGATGCAAGGGCGCGGGTACTCAAGGGCGATGGCTCGGCGATTGAAGGGCTTTATGCAGCGGGTAACTCTTCGGGCAATCCCTTCGGCAACTGCTATCCCGGCGCGGGCGGCACGATTGGCCCCGCCATGACCTTCGGCTTCATCGCCGCCAACGACATCGCCGAACGCTCGGGCAACCAGCGCGGCTAAGCCTTTCAGGAGAATACCGTGAGTTCAGCAAAAGTAGCCATCGTCACCGGCGCAGCAGGCGGTATCGGCGCGGCCATCGTTCGCAGGCTTGGCGCAAGCGGCGTGCGCGTGCTCGGTACCGGGCGCAATGCGGAAAAACTGCAGGCGCTGAAAGACCAGCTGGGTTCCAGCATGGTCTTTGAATTCTACGCGGCCGACATTACCAGCGACCATGCCCCCAAAGCCATTGTTGACGCGGCAATCGCCGCGTTCGGGCGGCTGCACATTCTGGTCAACAATGCCGGATCATTCAACTTTGGCCCAGTGCATATCACCACCGATGATATGCTAGACGAAGTGCTCGGCATCTCGCTGCGCGCGCCATTCCGCCTGTGCCGAGAGGCCATGGCGCATATCGGTGAGGGCGGTTCAATCCTGTTCATCGGCTCAACCTGGGGGCTCTATGGCACGCCCGGCGGCGGGGCCTACAGCACGGTCAAGGCCGGACAGATCGGCCTGATGCAGACTATGGCCGCCGAATATGGCCCACGCGGCATCCGTTCCAACTATATCGCCCCCACCGTCGTTCGCACCGAGATGACCGAGGCCTATTGGGACCTCAACTTCTTCCGCCGCACCAACCACGAACTGACCCCGTTGCCGCGCGAATGCTCGACCGAAGATGTTGCCAACATGGTGGCTTTTCTGGCCTCTGACGAAGCGGCGATGGTCAACGGACAGACGATAGCCGTGGACGGCGGGGTATCCAGCACCCGCTATCTGTCACCCGAGGCCATTGGTCGCTGATTTTGTGGATCAGACTTCGGGCAAATCCTTCGGGATCCAGTTCGGCTCGCGCTTTTCCATGAAGGCATTCATGCCCTCTCGCACTTCCGCGCCATAGGCGAGACTGGCAAACATCGTTTCATAGTCGATCTGGGCATATTGCTGGTTGAGCATCCGCTTCACATGGGCGCGGGCCTCTGGACCGGTTTGCAGCACTTCAGTGGCAGCTCTCAGCGCTTCAGCGCGCAGTTGATCGTGCGGAACCACGCGGCTGATCATGCCGATCCGCTGTGCCTCAGCCGCGTCGATCTTGCGCGCCGAGAGCAACAGATCGCGCGCCTGCGCCATGCCGACATGGGCGGGCAGAACGGCAGCATAGGTGGCATCAATGATCCCGCGCAGCAATTCCGGCACACGAAACGTCGCGCGTTCGCTGACCACGGCAATGTCGCTCAGCATTGCGATCAGCAAGCCGCCAGCCTGACAGATTCCGTTAACCGCGCTGATCACCGGCGCAATCGATTCGCGGATGGCGACAAAGGGCAGGGTCTCGTATGTGAAGCCTTCCGGTACCTTCTGGTCACCAGGCTCATAGCGCCCGCCCAGATCTCCACCGGGCGAAAAGACATCGTCAGTCCCTGTGATAATCAGCGCGCGCAGATCGTTGTTCTTGTCATTTACGATCCGCACCGCCCGTTTGATGCCGAAATACATCGCCGGGGTCAGCGCATTGCGCGCCTTTGGACGGTCAATCGTGCACCAAAGAATTGGCCCTTGTGCTTCGAGCTTGAGGCATTCTGCTCCGACGTCCATTTTCATCTGCTCCGGCAAGGCGTTTTGTGCCTTGTGCGACATGCGGCGGGTGGCGACAATGCTTTGGACATGCCAAGGCCGGTGCTATCGCCGGTGCGGTTGGCACTTCGCGGTTGGAGACGGGTTCGATGAAGATTTGCCGGTTTACGCTGAAGTCCGATCCTGACTGCGCGCCGCGACTGGGCGTTGTGATTGACGACGCTGTCCGCGATGTGACGGCAATCACCGAGCTGTTACCCGCCCAGCTCTGGCCATTACCTTTTGGCGATCAGTTGATTGCCGCCCTGCCAGTTCTGTTCGCACGATTGGCGGCGCTCGCTGAACTGGCAAAGCCGATTGATCTGCAAGCCGTCTCGCTGCTCTCACCCGTCGCCAATCCGGCCAAGTTCGTATGCGGTGCAGGCAACTGGAAGCACCATGGCGCACCGTTCGGCATGATGGGCTTCATGGGCAAGGCCGTAACGTCACTGGCAGGCCCCGGTGAGGGCGTGCAACTGCGCTGGCCTGATCGCGATACCTTGTACGAGCCCGAACTCGCCATGATCATCGGTAGGGAATGCAGCAATGTCAGCGCAGCGGATGCGCTGGACTATGTCGCAGGCTATGCCTGCGCGTTCGACATGACGCTGAAGCCAGAGCGGGAAGACTGGGCGTTTTGCAAATCCTTCGACAGCTATGGCGTGCTTGGCCCTTGGCTGGTGACGGCAGACGAATTGGCTGATCCATCCGCGCTGGGCTATCAGTTCCACGTCAATGGCGAACTGCGCGGCGAGCGGACTTTCGCCGATCTCACCGGCAACCCGGCGCAGATGATCGCCTTTGCTTCCACCGCGATGACGCTCTATCCGGGGGACATCGTGCTTTCCGGTGCAGCGGACGTTGCACCAGTGGCAGTGGGTGACGTCATGACCTTGAACATCCCCGGCATCGGCACGATGGAAACCACCGTCAGCATCTCGTCCCAAGCCCGTTCAGCTTCGCAATTGGCCTCATGACTTATCCAGATCCCCAGCTTTTGCGATTTGTGCCCACCCCGGCCTTCGTGGTCGAGAACGGCCATGTCTGCTTTGCCAATGCCGCAGCACGGGCGCTGCTCGGCGCGCATATCGTAGGTGACGATGTGCGGATTGCCCTCCGCGATCCCAAGGCGATTGCCGCGATCACATCGATCAAAGGTGGCTCGGAAACGATTGAGGGACTGTCGGTAAAGGGCAGTCGCTGGCGGCTGACCTGTCATGTGCTGGGCACCGATGCCCGGCTGATTATCCTTGAGGATCAATCCGTCCGGGTCAGTGTCGCGCGGGCCCATGCCGATTTCGTTGCCAATGCCAGCCACGAACTGCGTACACCCCTGGCCGCGATTCTTGGCTATGTTGAAACGCTGGAAGACAACAAGGCCGGCGCAGACGAGACCACCCGCAAGCGCTTCCTCGGCATTATCCGCCATGAAGCGCGTCGGATGCAGGCGCTGATCGAGGACCTTATGTCGCTTAGCCGCATCGAAGCGGTAAAGCATGAAGCGCCAACCGAACCGGTTGACCTGATCGCGCTGGCTGGCGAAGCCGCGAGCGAATTTCACGGGCGAGCCGAGATTGAATTCACCAGCAATGCCGAAAGCGCGATTGTTGCGGGAGATCGATCACAGTTGGTGCAGGTTTTGCGCAACCTGATCGACAACGCGCGCAAGTACGGCAAACCTGATGCTCCGATCCGGCTTTCGATAGAAGTCACCGAATCGGGCCGGGTCGAGGTTATGGTCCGTGATGAGGGCGAGGGGATTGCGCCCGAACATCTGCCACGACTGACCGAGCGCTTTTACCGCGCTGATACCGGCCGCAGCCGCGCGGTGGGTGGCACGGGCCTGGGCCTCGCCATCGTCAAACATATTGTCGAGCGGCATCGTGGCCGCTTCGACATAATGAGCCGCAAGGGGCAGGGCACTACTGCCTCGATTATCCTGCCACTTCACGGCCAGGGAACAATGTCATCAAAGTGACACGGCGCGGTAATATGACACAGCGCGAAGCAGGGGGAACACCGGCCATATGGCAAGCAGCAGCGGATTTACGCAGGAAATCGGGCAGTTACGCGGACTGATTGCCGAAATGGGCGGTCTTGCCGAAGTGGCAATCCGCGATGCCATCGATTCCCTGACACGCCACGATCTGGTGCTGGCGCAGACTGTCGTCGCGGGTGATGCCCGGATCGACGCTCTCGAAGCAGAGGTTGACCGGTTGGCCGTGCGTGTGATCGCACTGCGCGCTCCTATGGCCGATGATCTCCGCGACGTAATTGCTGCGCTCAAGATTTCCGGCGTGGTCGAACGTATCGGTGACTATGCCAAGAACATCGCAAAGCGCGTCGGCAAGATCGAGACGATCAACAAATTCCAGCCACTCACGCTGATCCCTGCGATGGCAGCGATTGCCCAGGGCATGGTTCATGACGTGCTGAACGCCTATGCCGCGCGCGATGCCGATCTGGCGATTGAAGTGGTCAACCGCGACGAAAAGCTCGACAATTTTTACGAATCGATCTTTCGCAACCTCGTCAGCCACATGATGGAAAACCCGGCAACGATCAGTTCGGCTGCAGAGCTGCTGTTTGTAACCCGCAGCATCGAGCGGATTGGCGACCACGCTACCAACGTTGCGGAAATGGTCTATTTCGCCGCGACAGGCCTCTATTATTCCGACCGCGACCTGCCCGGCGGCGACGAAAAGGTAATTTGATGGCCGCCTCGATTCTCATTGTCGAAGATGACGTTGCTCTCTCCGAGTTGATCGAATGGAATCTGAAGTCGGAGGGTTATGACGTCCGCAAGACGCCGGACGGCGAAGAAGCGCTGATCATGGTGCGCGAGCAGATGCCCGATGCAATCATCCTCGACTGGATGATCGAGAATATCCCGGGCATCGAAGTCTGTCGTCAGCTGCGCCGCGAAAAGGAAACTTCCAAGGTTCCGATCATCATGCTTACCGCACGCGGCGAGGAAGAGGATCGCATACGCGGCCTTAAGACTGGCGCTGATGACTATGTAACCAAACCATTTTCCCCCAAAGAACTGCTCGCGCGGATCGAAGCATTACTGCGTCGCAGCCGGCCATCGCTTTCCGGCGATCTGCTGAGCGTGGGGAATCTCGAGCTTGATACGGCAGCTCATCGGGTGCGCAGGAACGGTGAATCGCTGCACCTTGGCCCAACCGAATTCCGTCTGTTGCGGCATCTGATGGAGCGCCCGGGCCGGGTCCATTCGCGCCAGCAATTGATCGATGCCGTGTGGGGTCTCGACAGCGAGATCGACGAGCGCACGGTGGACGTACACGTGCGCCGCTTGCGCAAGGCGATCGATGTCGATGGCGAGGAAAGCTTGGTCCGCACGGTTCGCGCGGCCGGCTATTCGATGGGCGGAAATTAGTTGGCCTGACACTGCAGGCAATGATGCATTACCATGTAACTGAAATGTAACATAATAATGATCGCCTTGGGCAGAATTGCCTATCCTGGCTGCCTCAACCTTGCCAGCCCTTCGAAATTTTCTCAGAAAAACTGCTTGCATGGCTGAATCCTTTGTGATTCTTAGGGGACATGCAACGGGGACAAAACAGCGTGATCTTGAAGCGGCAGAGCCGCATGCAGATGGCTGCCCTTGGCGCTTTGCTCTTCATGCTTGGCCTTGCCGTGGCCGGACCTTCGGGTCTGCTGGCTTGGAGCGAAAATCTGCGCCTGCTTGATCAGCGGCAGCAGGAGCTCAAGCAGATCCAGCTGGAACGGGACGAATTGAAAAACCGGGTGGCTCTGCTTGATCCACACAATACCGACCCCGACCTTGCGGGCGAATTGCTGCGCCGCGATCTCAACGTCGTCCATCAGGACGAGATGGTCATGCTCATCAAGTAACGCACTTCGTGCTGCACATCATGCGATCATTATTTCGTATGTGAGCAACAAAATACGTATGTGCAGGTTCCCCATTTCAGACCATGCTCCTATAGGCAGGTCACAAGAGGAAATGTCGGGGATCGAACTTGGCCAAAGCCGCAGCAAAATCCGCACCCGCCGTAGCATCTGACGGTGAGGGGCAAGCCCTTAGGGCGCTTCAGGACAAACACGCCGCCGACAAACGCCATCAGGCGAGTGAGGCCGAGCTTCTTGAATTCTATGAAAAGATGCTGCTCATCCGCCGTTTCGAAGAGCGCGCGGGCCAGCTTTATGGCCTCGGCCTGATCGGCGGGTTCTGCCACCTCTATATCGGGCAGGAAGCGGTTGCTGTCGGCATGCTGTCGGCGCTCGATGGTTCGCGTGACTCGGTGATCACCGGCTATCGCGACCATGGCCACATGCTTGCCTATGGCATTGATCCAAACCTGATCATGGCCGAGCTGACTGGCCGTGCCGCCGGCATTTCGCGCGGCAAGGGCGGATCGATGCACATGTTCAGCGTCGATCACCGTTTCTATGGCGGTCACGGCATCGTCGGCGCGCAGGTGCCGCTGGGGGCAGGGCTTGCCTTTGCCAGCCAGTATCGCGGCGATGGCGGCGTGTGCCTCGCCTATTTCGGCGACGGTGCTGCCAATCAGGGTCAGGTCTACGAAAGCTTCAACATGGCAGCGCTGTGGAAGCTGCCGGTGATTTTCGTCGTTGAAAACAACGGCTATGCCATGGGTACGGCGGTGCAGCGCGGTTCAGCCGAAACGCATTTCTATCGCCGCGGCACCGGCTTTCGCATTCCCGGCATGGACGTCAACGGCATGGACGTTCTCGAAGTGCGCCGGGCGACCGACATCGCGCTCGAATATGTCCGCGCCGGAAATGGTCCAGTCCTGATGGAACTCCACACCTATCGCTATCGCGGCCACTCGATGTCCGATCCGGCAAAGTACCGCAGCCGCGAGGAAGTGCAGGACATGCGCGAAAAGCATGATCCGATCGAAGCCGCCAAGGCCGAACTGATCGCGCGCGGGGTGGCTGAGGAGAGGCTGAAGGAGATCGACAAGGCGATCCGCGCCCGAGTTTCCGAAGCGGCTGACTTTGCCGAGAATTCACCCGAACCGGCGCCTGCCGAACTCTATACCGACGTGCTGGTGGAGCGTTACTGATGGCCGTTGAACTCAAGATGCCAGCGCTCTCGCCGACGATGGAAGAGGGCAAGCTCGCCCGGTGGCTGGTCAAGGAAGGCGACGAGGTCAAGAGCGGCGACATTCTCGCCGAGATTGAAACCGACAAGGCGACAATGGAATTTGAAGCAGTTGACGAGGGCCGGATCGGCGCGATTCTGGTTCCCGAAGGGACCGAAGGCGTTAAGGTCGGCACAGTGATCGCGACGATTGGCGAGGGAATCGTCGTCCCGGCGAAGGCCGGGACCGGTGGCAACCCGGAGCCGACCCCGCCAGCGGTCCCGGATCAAGTCCGGGACGACGCGGTTGCCGTCGCCCCCGTCCTCTCCAACACCCAGACCATCACCGTGCGCGAAGCCCTGCGCGATGCCATGGCCGAGGAAATGCGCCGCGATGACCGCGTCTTCGTGATGGGCGAGGAAGTGGCGCAGTATCAGGGGGCCTACAAGGTCACCCAGGGTCTGCTCGAAGAATTCGGCCCCAAGCGGGTGATCGATACGCCAATCACCGAGTACGGCTTCGCCGGCATCGGCGCCGGCGCGGCCATGGGCGGCCTGCGTCCCATCGTCGAGTTCATGACCTTCAACTTCGCCATGCAGGCGATCGACCATGTACTCAACTCGGCGGCCAAAACCAATTACATGTCCGGCGGCCAGATGCGCTGCCCGATCGTGTTCCGTGGTCCCAATGGCGCAGCCAGCCGCGTAGGCGCCCAGCACAGCCAGAACTATGCGCCGTGGTACGCCGCGGTCCCCGGGCTGATCGTTATTGCCCCCTATGATGCCGCCGATGCCAAGGGCCTGCTGAAAGCCGCGATCCGCAGCGAGGATCCAGTCGTCTTCCTTGAAAACGAGCTGATCTATGGCCGCAGCTTTGAGCTGGCCGAGGATGAGGACCATGTGGTCCCCATCGGCAAGGCCCGCGTGATGCGCGAAGGCAAGGACGTGACCATCGTTTCCTATTCCATTGGCGTCGGGCTCGCGCTGGAAGCCGCCGAGACGCTGGCGGGCGAGGGGATCGATGCCGAAGTCTTAGACCTTCGCACATTGCGCCCGCTGGACAAGAACGCGGTGCTCAAAAGCCTCGCTAAGACCAACCGTCTCGTGGTCGCGGAAGAGGGCTGGCCCGCCTGCGGAATCGCTTCGGAGATCATCAGCATCTGCATGGAAGAAGGCTTCGACCACCTCGACGCACCGGTGCTGCGCGTCTGCAATGAAGACGTGCCGCTGCCCTATGCTGCCAATCTGGAGAAGTTGGCGATCATCGACGCGCCGCGGATTGTCAGTGCGGTGAAGAAGGTCTGCTACAAAGGGTAGGTCTCAGGTCGCGCTGAAGGTTGAGCAGCTGGAAACCGTCGAGACCGGATTGGTCTGGTAGATCTGCGTCAGATCGCGGCTATCGCGCACGTTGAAGCTGGCCAGCGCGGTAATCGTGGTGTTCGAGATGAACCGTGACGAAAACAGCGGCTGATAGTCATAGACCAGTTCGACAAAGATCGCCGCGTCGCCGGTGAGGGCTGTGATCTTATGGCCGGTCGGCCCCATACCGCCGACCTTGATGTCACCGGCAATGCCATAGCTTGAAGCAACATTCTTCAACCCCTTGCAACGCTGCCAGTGAATGTACTGGTTGTTGCTGGCGTCAACCTCAAGGCTGGAAACGATTATCCGTCCGTTGTTCAGCAGGTTCAGCTGCGAGCCGCCATCCAGTTTCGCGCCGATCATGATGTCGTTGATGTCGCTTTCATAGATCTTGCGACTGGTAAGCGTTGAGGTGTCACCAATACGCGAGGCGTTGTCCGCCACCTGCATCGCGACCTGGCTGACGCGCATGTTGACCAGCATGTACCACGCCATCTCGGTGCCATAGAGCCCGGTGATCGTCAGGAACGGCAGGATCAGCGCGAACTCCAGCGCCGCGAGGCCCGAACGCGCATGCAGGATTGACCGGAGTAGGTGAGGTATCCGCTTCATGGGCAGTACTTCGTGGTCGTGCTCGTTGTCAGCGTGCCATAGGGCTGGTTGCGCAGCACGGTTTCGGTCTTAAGTGTCACCGTGTTGGAAAAACCTATCAGGCCCGCCAGAGGAAAGGGCCGGGGATAGGTGACGGTCACGGTGTAGAGCACCGCATCCCGCGCGCCGCCATTGCCGATTTTGCCGCGGTCTGCGTCCCAGGAGTTGTTGCCGTTGCTGTCGGTATAGGCCTCACCGTTATCGCAGGTGTGGTTGTTGTTGACGTCGATGAAATCTTCGGGCGTCGCAACATTGGTGAATGACACGTATGACTTGCGCGAGAATGACGGTGTCGCGGAGGGCAACACCGATTGCACCGCATCGGTGACGATCTGATCCATCGTAGCCGTAGTTGCGCCTTCGATGGTCGAATTGCGCCCGGCCTGCTGGATAGAGCCCTGCAGCATAGAATTGATATAGAGCGTGAAGCCCAGATCATAGACGCCGAACAGCAGCAACAGCAGCACCGGCGCGATCAGGGCGAATTCCACCGCCGCCGCGCCACGCCGGTCTTGCTGCATTTGAACAAGGGCGGGGCAGGGCAACATCATCTCGATACTCTCAAGTCGCCCATCGAACCGGCGATGCTGTTGAAGATGCCGTTCAATGAACTTGCATCATTGGCATAAAACGCGTGTCCCGTGCCCGCGCAATTGCTGAGCACCGGATTGAGCGTCTGGCCAAAGCCGATCACCCAGACCGTGATGTTCTTCTTTTTCACTTCGTCGCAGGCCGCTGTGAATCGCTTCTCCACGGTTTGGGTGAGTGTCAGCGTCGAGCTATCCGACCAGCGGCGCTTGTCGAGTGGTTCGATGCCATAGGCACCGTAGGAAAGTACGTTTGGTGCGGTCAGACCGTCGGTCAGGAAGATCAGGTGCCGGCGGGTCGGACCGCTTGAAAGATCGGCGTTCTCGGCCGCGAATATCCCGGTTGGCGAGAGCAGACGGCCACCCCAGATCATGCCAATGTCATGATAGGTCGATCCCTGTGCGACGAGGCTATTGACGTAAGTGCTGATTTGCGATGCCGTCATGACCTGCAACTTGCTCGCCGCTGCCGGGCATGCAGCGTAGCCGTTCCATTGGGCATTGATGAAATCGCCATCCAGATAGTCGCCGCTCGGCGTCCACGGCCAGGTCGTGTAATTGGACCATGTCAGACTATGGTCAAAGGATGCGTCCTGGATCAACGGCCGCCAGCGCGTGGTGTTGTCTGACGTCACCGGAACCAGATCGAGATCGAGGTCCTTCGCGCGCGTCAGGTCAATGTTGGCATAATCGGTGATTTCGTAGGTATCACGCTCTTCAATGCAGCCGTTCCACCATGCCTGGTAGTTGTAGGCGCCTTCCGGGTACCCACCCATCATGATGTTCACATAGCCGCCGGTGGGCGGAAGATTGCCGTCCGTTGAATTCTTGAGACCGCTGACATTGAGCGGCAGCGAGGCATAGTGCCAATCCCAGTTTTCAGCCGTGTTCGTCGTAACCGTCCGCGTGCGGGTGAAATTGTAGTGGTGCCACACAGTCGGCGTCACATTGTACCCGGTCAGCGTATAGGCGTAGTTGTTTTCCGAGACATAGGTTGTGGTATAAATGCCGCTGCAGCTGTAGCTCGTCCCGTCATATTCATATACCCAATACTGCTTGCCATTCGCATCTGTGCCCGAAGAGATCGGATTCCAGTTGGAGATCGTATCTGGCGGGCAAGTGGTGCTGACATAGGTCGTGCCAGGATTATTGCTGCCACTGTTCTTGACGTCAGTGTCAGAGTAATCATTCCAGGTAACGGTCGAACCGGTATCGTGCGGCTCACGGCTGTGGTAATTCCAGCTATCAACCAGCCAGTCCGATTTGAGCAGGAAGCCGACATTCACGTTGGTGGAATAAGGCACAAACCCGTAACGGATGCGCGTGCCGGCACCCTTTTGGGCTTCGAGCTGGGCATAGAACGAGTTCACCGTATCGCGCAGAACGTCAATCTTGGGCTTGGTATCGCCCGGGTTGGTCTCATTCATCGAGCCGGTGGTATCGAGCACCATCATCACGTCAGTGTTCGAAAAGTTGATCTTGGCCTGACATGTCACAGAGATCGGCAGCGCGGTATAGCCGAACAGGCGCATCAGGGTGGTTGGCACCGATACCGTCGCCGTGCCGGTGACCGAGGTATCGCTCTCGATGTTCATCGAAAACGTGCGCGATGCCGTGCCATAGGCGCCCGACTGGAAGTTCAGATCGAAGAACTGGTCACCTACGGTCTGCACGGCCGAGGTGGGAATGTTGGTAGTCGGGATCGTATTGCCGATCTTCTTGCGCGCGGCGAGCACGCCGGCGTCGCAGGCCTGTTGCAGGCGGCTTTGCGAGAGGTAGCCACGGCCCATGTCGATCCCGCCGCCGATCATCGCAAGAATTGGAATGAGGCTGAAGGCAACGATCATCATCGTGTTGCCGGCGCTGTCGCGGGCAAGCGCACGCACCAGACTGCGCAGCATTGCTGCCGCCTGCCGGAACGCCGAAAACCCGTGCCTTAGGCTCATCAAGCCATACCTCGCAAAACGCGGAATGACATCCGCTTAAGCCAAAGGCACTAACGGGAGAGCGAAAAGATAAGGTTAATTCGTTGACAAATACGGCTGTTTTTACGGCTGCACTGCCAGATAACACGTACAATCCACCGTTAACCTTATGCGTCCACCCCTTGTTAGATGATTAGGGGGATACGCGTATACGGTTCGGGGCAGGCCCAGCATGCTGCATCGCTGTCGCCAGTGCCCCACATTGGTCCGCCGATTGGATCGGACGGGTCGCAGAAAAGGGGTTTTCATGAGAAAGACAGCTCTCACCGCCGTTACGCTGGCATGTGTCGTCAATCTGGCGCTGGTTTCACCGGCATCGGCATCAACGCTAACGCTGGTTTCCACAATGGACGGCGCAAGCGTTCCAAGCGGTGGCGATCCCGATGGCGAAGGCTCTTTCCAGGCGACTGTCGATACGGCGACCCACACGTTGTGCTATCAGCTGCGCACTTCGAACATCAGCAACCGTACCAAGGCGCACATCCATGAAGGCGGTGCTGGCGAGCCCGGTCGTCCTCTGGTGGAACTTTCGATTGAAGATGGCGAATGCGTCTCGGTGGATCCGGATACGCTCCAGTCGATCCTCGACAACCCGCAGAACTATTATGTCGATGTGCTGACCGCCAACTACAAGATCGGCGCAATCCGCGGACAGCTTTCGCTGCAGAACTGATCGCGGACCGGCCTTTGGCCGGTTGGCATTGGTGATATCCGAAGGGGCCGGCTCGTGAAGAGCTGGCCCTTTTTGGTGTTCATGGAAAATGAATCCCATTGTGCCCGTCATTCCCGCGAAAGCGGGAACCCATCTCCGGCGGTTCGCGGAAATCACAATCGTGGGCGATGTATCCCCGCTTTCGCGGGGAAGACGAAGGTTATGAGCAAAGGGGGGCTCAGCCCCAACCAAATCAGGCCGGGTGGCAAGCAGTCGCCGTCAGGGTCGGGTTCCAGTCGCCCAGCAGCATCGGAATGCCGCCATCGAAGGCATAGCTGGCGGTCACCTGCTTGCCGCAGGCCGGTGTACTGACCGTGAAAGTGCTGGTCGTTACATTGATCGCCACCACCTGAGATACGGCATAGGCTTGGATGTTTGCCGTCGTCCCGCAATCGGTGGTGTTGATTGCGGCGCAGCGGGCCGCCGCTTCCACTGCATATTGCAGGGTGTTCTGGATCCACATGGCATAGCCGAACTCGCTGAGCCCGGCACCAAAAGTAATCAGAACCGGCAGGCCAAGCGCTGCCTCGATCGCCGCATTGCCGGCGCGCGAACGCCTCAGGCGGTTGAGAAAAACGAGCATCAGTTGATCCTCACGGTAGAGCTGGCATTCAACACGCTGCTGCTCGGTGCATAGGGCCAGGGCAGCAGGAAGGTATAGGTCGCCTGTGCCGATGCGGTGACATAGGTTCCCGCCGTTTTGCCGGTGCTGCAAACCGTGGTGCTGGCAACGGCCGTAGCCACTCCAGTTGTGGCGTTAGGGCAGCCATACCACTGCGATGGGGCAGGGGTGGCAGCGATAGTCGAAACCAGTCCGCCACGGTTCGATGTACCGGTGATCGCGCTCGCAATGCTGGTGCTGTCATAGCCGTTCTCCACGGCATATTCTGCACCGGTACGCGCCGCAGTCTGCACGGTGAGCCGCGCCAGAACCATCATAGAATAGTCCACCGTGCCAAGCGTCAACACCGACAGCATCGGCACGACGAGCACCAGCTCGGTCAGCGCAAGCCCGCGCTGGTCTTGCCTGAGATCGCGAAGGAAGGCGTAAAGGCGATTGCGCACTGCTTACTCCACCATCGACGTTGCGACAGTCGAGCCGACCGTGACCGTGGTAGTATCGCCGATCGTCTTCACGCCGGTTCCGGTGCAAGACATGCTGACACCGCCGTTGTTCTGGATCGAGACGGTATTGCCGATGATCTTGGTGCACTTGGTATTGTCGAAATAAGAGTTGTTGTTGAACTGCAGCTTCTGGTTTGGCGCGTAGAGCGTGCCTTGAATGTGCAGGTATGCGTTATTGGCAAAGGCCTGGGTGCGGTTGGTCGAACCGGTGAAGTACATCGCCACGCCAGCATAAGTGCCTGTGGTAGGGGCGGTCAGGTTGATTTGCGCATTGTTGCCCCAGCCTTCGTCAGAGTGCTGGCAGGTGTTGTTGGTGTCGCCAATGCAATAGTTGCCGATGATGACGATGGTAACGCCCGTTGTCGCATCTAGCGTGGCGTTGTTGCCAACCATAAAGATCGATTCGACGTAGTATGTGCCCGCTGACATATGCAGCGTGCGCGTGCCGCCAACACCAGAACCGGTGTTGTTGCTGAAGTTGATGCCCTTGCAATAGCGCCCGGGGTTTATGTAAACATTATCCGCGGTTGCCGTGACAGTCGTATTGCCGTTCATGCAGCTCATGCCCGAAACATCCGGCGTTGTCAGCGAGCCATAGGGATTGGCTATGGCTGTCTGATTTGCCAAATTCGTTCCGGTCATATGGGCGTTGCCGTTCCCAATGTAATAGTTTCCGACGGAATAGGTGTTGGCGTTGACGTTGCAATTGTTATCACAAAATGTCGCATTGCTGGCGTTGGAATTGGAATAGATGCTGCACGACGGCGTATTGAACACGGCATTATTGGTGAATTCGACAGCTTTGGCAGCCGTCGTGCTCAATGCCATAACGCAGCCGGGGCCGGGGTTGGTTACAGTGGCACCGGCTGTCGTATAACCCTGCAGCGCCACAGCCTTGGCCGACAATGTCGGTGCCGTGCTGAGGAACAAGCCAGAGAAATACAGCTGCTGCGTCATCGTCGCGGTTACCTGCCACGATTTGGCGTTGGCTGTATAATTGCCGTCGGTCGCAGGATTGCTGACCGTTACCGCAACGCCGTTCGCACCGGGGACGAGGCCTGCCTGCGCCATCACGGCCTTGGCCTCTGTCGTCGCCTGATCCACCGATGCGCCTTGGTAAGCCGCCATGGCCGCCGAAAACACGGCCTGATCGACCACGCCCTGCAGTTTGCGCTTGTTCACCTGCCAGACGCCAACGTCGATGGCGAGACCGACGAAGCCGACGATGACAGGGAGCATCAAGGCAGTCATAACCGCCGACGCACCCTTGCGGTCACCCGTAATCAGCCGGATAAAGTGGCGGAGCGAATCCCGCAGATTCAGCATTCTGTTCTGCATTGTTTGTGCCATGGTTTTGAACCGCATCCTGCGCAGTGAATTTGGTCGATGCTGCGGTCTAGGTGGAATGCCCTAAGATTGATTTAATTTGCGGCCCTAACTGGCAATTAAACATGATCGTCTGGTAAGGGCAGAGGCTGCGGATTTCCGCCGGTTCCGGACGAATTTACAGCAGGAAATGCAAAAGCCCTGATGCACGACGAACTTCCCATCCTTTCGCGGCTTGCCCTGGCCTATGCACCCGCTTCAGCGCGCGATGCATGGCTGATCGCGCTGACGCTCGACGCCCGGTTGGCAGGCATAGTGCGGGCGGCGCGGGAGCCGGTTCTGGCCCAGCTCAAACTCGCCTGGTGGCGCGACAGGCTGGCACAGGAACCTGCCGACCGGCCACAGGGCGAGCCGCTGCTGAGCAAGCTGGCAGACTGGCAGGCAGGCGGTGCCTCGCTCGCCCCGCTCGTCGATGGCTGGGAGGCTCTGCTGGCTGAGCCGCCTTTGCCCGCCGAAGCCATCACCGCCTTTGCCAATGGCCGCGCCGCGCTGATCGGCGATCTGGCGCAGTTGGTGGGGGCAGACAGGGCGGGCGCAGAGGCCCGCGCACGGCGCTGGGCATTGGCTGACCTGTCGCTGCATCTGGGGCAGGGGGAGGAGCGTGACGTTGCCGTTCAGGCACTAGAGCTGGCACCTCAGGCTGCGGCACCTTGCGAAAAACCACTGCGCCCTCTGTTGATCCTCGAACGGCTGACCGCTCGCGCCTGCCAGCGCGGGGCAAGGGCGGCCCTGTCATCCCCGGTCGATTTGCTGGTAGCCATGCGGCTCGGCTTGCTTGGGCGGTAAGCTCGTGGTTATCCTTATGAAACGAAAGGAATCACCATGAACCGGACATTGGTTGGCTCGCTGGCTGCCTTGCTGCTCACGGCGGCTGGCCTGTTCTGGTGGCAGGGGCGCGCAGTGTCTGAAATGGGCGACAAACCGCCGCAGCTCGCTGATGTTCCCGTTGGCGATACCCTGCCCGACGAAACCGGGGAGGGCATGAACGGCGCCGCTCCGCCCGAGGTGAACGAGGCGACAAAAGAGCAGCGCCGGTTCGATCACGTTGACAAGAATCGCGATGGGAAAGTTACCCGTACCGAGATGCTGATGCCGCGCGTCGCAGCGTTCCGCAAACTCGATACTGATGGCAACAACCTGCTCAGCTTCGAAGAATGGTCAGTGCGCACGACCAACAAGTTCAAGGGTGCCGATCATAACGGTGACGGCGCGCTCGATCGCGGCGAATTCGCCACGACCAAGGCCAAGCACAAGGCAAAACCCGCGTGCAAATGCGGCACGGCTCCGGGCGGAAAGAAGGGCAAGAAGGCGGTTGAACAGCCCGACGATTCAGCCGACGACGGGGATCCAGCCGGTTAAATCGGCCTTGGCGCGATCGGTATAGGCATGTTTTCGCGCCTTTTTCTTTACATCGTGCAGCGGCGGGAACAGACCGAAGTTGATGTTCATCGGCTGATATGTCTCGGCCTCGGCATCGCCGGTGATGTGGCTGAGCAGCGCGCCCAGCGCCGTGGTGCGCGGCGGGCTTTCCCATTCGCGGCCGCCCAACTCGCTCGCGATCATCAGCGCGGCGAGCAGGCCTACGGCCGAGCTTTCGACATAGCCCTCGCAGCCGGTGATCTGTCCGCCAAAGCGGATATGCGGCGCGGCCTTGAGGCGAAGCTGGCGATCCAGCAGGCGCGGCGAATTCAGGAAGGTGTTGCGGTGGAGCCCCCCCAACCGCGCAAACTCGGCGTTCTCCAGCCCCGGAATGGTGCGGAACAGGCGGACCTGCTCGGCGTGCTTCAGCTTGGTCTGGAAGCCGACCATGTTCCACAGCGTGCCCAGCTTGTTGTCCTGACGCAGCTGCACCACCGCATAGGGCCAGCGGCCAGTCGGGAATTCGGGCGTGGCGGTGTGGGGGTTATCAAGCCCGACCGGTTTCATCGGGCCAAAGCGCAGCGTCTCAAACCCGCGCTCGGCCATAACCTCGATCGGCATGCAGCCATCGAAATAGGGGGTGTTGGCCTCCCATTCCTTGAACTCAGTTTTCTCGCCCGCCATCAGACCGGCGTGGAACGCGGCATATTGCTCGCGCGTCATCGGACAGTTGATGTAGTCCTTGGTTTCGCCCTTGTCCCAGCGCGATGCCATCCAGCAGATGTCCATATTGATCGAATCGCGATAGACGATCGGCGCGATGGCATCGAAAAAGGTCAGGCCCGCCAAACCCGTCGCTAAGCCGATGCTATCGGCAAGTAAGGGCGCCGTTAATGGGCCGGTGGCGACCAGCGTGAGGCCAGCTTCGGGCAGAACATCAACCCTTTCGCGCACCACTGTCAGGCTGGGGAGGGCGGCAAGAGCAGCCTCAACTTCAGCCGAAAACACGTCGCGATCCACCGCCAAAGCCGATCCGGCAGGCACCTGCGCCTTCGCGGCAGCCTGCATTATCAGCGAGTTACACTCCCGCATTTCCTGATGCAGCAGGCCAACAGCATTCGACGTATGGTCATCACTGCGAAAAGAGTTGGAGCAAACCAGCTCGGCCAGAGCATCGGTCTGGTGCGCCGGGCTGCGCTCGCCAGTCCCGCGCATTTCCGAGAGTTTCACGCGGATTCCGCGCCGAGCCAACTGCCAGGCAGCCTCGCTCCCCGCCAACCCGCCGCCGATTATGTGGACATCATATTGCATGGGGCGCCTCTAGCGGTTGTGCTGTTGCTTGGACAGGGGCAGCGTGCAGTACGAGAGGATCGGCAGGATGGGAATTGCACAACGCGGAATCGTCGCAGCCAGCCTTGCAGCGTTCCTTGGATATTATCTGGTGGGCATGGGCATGGCACCGGGCTTGCTGCCGACCTTGCTGAAGGGCGCTGCCGTTGCGCTGCTGGCCGTTCTGGCGCTGATGCAGGGCAGGGGCTTTAACGGGCAGCTGCTCGCCGCCGTGATGACCCTCGGCTCGGCGGGCGATATGGCGATTGAATACAGCCAGACTGCAGGCGCTGGCTTCTTCCTTGCCGGTCATCTGGTTGCCGTCTGGCTCTACCTGCGCAACCGCCGCGAGGTCACATCGGCCAGTCAAAAGGCGCTGGCGGTCGCGCTGCTGGTCGCGATTCCGCTGATCGCCTTTGCCATGCCGAGCAACAGGGCAATGGGCCCACAAACCGCGCTGTATGCGCTGGCTCTTGCGGCAATGGCTGCGGCAGCGTGGACCAGCCGCTATTCGCGCTACAATGTCGGGATCGGCGCGATGCTATTCGTCGCCTCGGATCTGCTGATCTTTGCCCGCATGGGGCCACTGGCGCAGAGTCGCTTGCCGGACATGCTGATCTGGCCGCTCTATTACTTCGGACAGTACCTGATTTGCCTTGGTGTACTGCGCGTGGATCAAGCCCCCGGCAGCAGCACCGCCCCATCCGCTCCGCGCTGAAGCGCGCCGTGCGCTGTTACGGCTAACAAGGGTAGTGCTGAATAGATGTGCGGGAACAACTGCCCGCCGCGTGATTCCTCCCAACGGACGGCATCGCCCAGCTGGACCAGATCGACTGCGGCAACGAAGAGATCGCATTGCCCGGCGAAATGCTTGTCCACCGTCTCGGTCAACTGGGCAGCCGTCGAGAGGTGGATATAGCCATCGGCGAGATCAATCTGCGCGCCAGAGAAGCTGCCCTGATCAAGCAACTCCGCCATTTGTGGCGCTGTCAGGACCTTGTAGGCGACAGCCGGATGCGCGGTCATTCAGACTCCGGCGCAGCAGGGGTTTCATCAACCACCACTTCGCCTTCATCCTCACTGCCATCATCGACCAGCCGCACTGCGCTGACGACATGTTCATCGTTCGCCACGTTGAACAGCCGCACGCCAGCCGAACCGCGCCCGATTACCCGCAGGCTTTCGAGCGGCAGACGGATCAGCTTGGCCTGATCGGTAACCAGCATCAACTGATCGGCCTTGTTCGCCGGGAAGCTCGCGACCACGAGGCCATTGCGCTCGATGTTGTCGATATTCGTAATGCCCTGACCGCCGCGACCAGTGCGCCGGTATTCGTAGGCTGACGACAGCTTGCCGTAGCCGTTGGAACAGACGGTGAGAATGAACTGCTCGCGCGCTTCCATTTCGGCATAGCGTTCAGCCGAAAGCGAAGGCTCGCCCTCCTTCTCGCCCTTCCACGGGGCGAACTTCACATATTCCTCGCGCTCTTCGCTGGTGGTGCCGACGCGGTGGAGGATCGAGAGGCTGATGACTTCGTCATCCCCCTTCAGCGTCATGCCGCGCACACCGGTGGAGGTGCGACTAGTGAATTCGCGCACTTCGTCGCCGGCAAAGCGGATCGCCTTGCCCGAACGCGTGGCGAGCAGGACATCGTCTTCGGGATCGAGCAGCGCAACGCCGATCAGGCGGTCGGCACTGTCATCCTCAAACCGCATGGCGAACTTGCCGTTGGAAGGCACGTTGGCAAAGGCATCCATCGAGTTGCGCCGCACGTTGCCCTTGGCCGTGGCGAAGACCACCGAGAGCGCGCCCCAGGTATTCTCGTCCTCGGGCAAAGGCAGCACGGTGGCGATAGTCTCGTCCTTGTCGAGCGCGGGGAGCATGTTGACGATTGGCCGTCCGCGCGTCGCCGGGCCACCTTCAGGCAGACGCCAGACCTTAAGGCGATAAACCTTGCCGGCGGTGGAGAAGAACAGCACCGGATTGTGGGTGGATGTGACGAACATGGTCGAGATCACATCCTCGTCCTTGGTCGCCATGCCCGCGCGGCCCTTGCCGCCACGGTTCTGCGCGCGGAAAGTATCGAGCGGGGTGCGCTTGATATAGCCGTCCATGGTCACGGTAACGACCATGTCCTCACGCTCGATCAGATCTTCGTCCTCAATGCCATCGGCCGCTGCGGTGATTTCCGAGACGCGAGGGGTGGCATAGGCAGCGCGGATTGCGACCAGCTCATCCTTCATCACGCCGTAGAGCTTCTCGCGGTCAGCCAAAATCGAGAGGTATTCCTCGATGGCGATGGAAAGCTCTTTCAGCTCGTCGCCAATCTCGTCACGGCCCAGCGCGGTAAGGCGGTGGAGGCGCAACTCGAGGATGGCGCGGACCTGTACTTCGGACAGGCGATAGGTGCCGCCCGATTGTTCGGCGTCTGGCTCGATAGCTTCGACCAGACGGATATATTGCGCGATCTCGCCAATCGGCCATTCGCGCGCCAGCAAGGCAGCGCGGGCGGCAGCAGGATTCGACGAGCCACGGATAATCCGCACCACTTCGTCCAGATTGGTGACGGCAACCACCAGACCCAGCAAAATGTGAGCCCGGTCACGCGCCTTGTTCAGCTCGAACTTGGTGCGGCGGGTAATCACTTCCTCACGGAAGGTGATGAACAGCGAGATGAAGTCGCGCAGGCGCAGCACTTCAGGCCGGCCGCCGCAGATCGCCAGCATATTCGCCGGGAACGAGCTTTGTGCCGGGGTGTTGCGCCACAACTGGTTGAGCACAACCTCTGGCGTTGCATCACGCTTCAGATCGATAACCACGCGCACGCCAAGGCGGCTGGATTCGTCGCGAATATCAGAAACGCCTTCAATCCGCTTTTCCTTGGCGGCATCGGCGATCTTTTCGACGAGGCCCGACTTGCCCGTCTGGTAGGGCATCGAGGTCAGGACGATAGAGCGGCGATCGCCCCGGCCTTCCTCGATCTCGTAACGGCAGCGCTGGATGATCGAGCCGCGGCCTGTCAGGTAGGCATTGCGCGCGCCAGACTGGCCAAGAATCATCGGTGCGGTCGGGAAATCCGGCCCCGGAATGATCTGGAACAGCTCTTCCGAGGTGATCGCCGGGTTGGCGATATAGGCAAGGCAGCCGTCGATCACTTCGCCCAGATTGTGCGGCGGGATGTTGGTCGCCATACCGACCGCGATACCGCCTGCGCCGTTGACCAGCAGGTTGGGGAAGCGGGCCGGAAGCACCGAGGGCTCCTGCCGCGAACCATCGTAGTTATCGACGAAATTGACCGTGTCCTTGTCGAGGTCATCGAGCAGACTGTTGGCCACCTTGGCCAGACGCGCTTCGGTGTAGCGCATCGAAGCTGGCGGATCGGGATCCATCGAGCCGAAGTTGCCCTGACCATCGATCAGCGGCAGCCGCATCGACCAATCCTGCGTCATGCGCGCCAAGGCGTCATAGATCGCGGAGTCGCCGTGCGGGTGATAGTTACCCATCACGTCACCAACGATCTTGGCCGACTTGCGATAGGGCTTGCCCGCAACCATGCCGCCTTCCTGGGCGGCGAACAGAATGCGGCGATGAACCGGCTTCAAACCATCGCGTACATCGGGCAGCGCGCGCGAAACGATCACGCTCATGGCGTAATCGAGGTACGAAGTCTTCATCTCGTCGACGATATCGACGCGCATGAATTCACCGGCGGGCGGGGGGGTATCGATGATGTCTGTTTCGTCGCTCACGGGTGGTGTTTTCTTTGCCTTGCAGTCATGTGCTCTGGCCCTAGGCGAATGTCGCAGGAAGGGCTAGCGCGGCGGGCCGTAACTGGGGATTACAGCATGGCTTTTCCACATATTGCGGTGGGTAATTGGCTTCAGCCATTCAATCCGCGTTCACCAGCGGCATTCTAGGCGACAGGCATTGCAAACGGCTTGATTCCGAGCCAATGCGGGATTGGATCAAAGTGGCCCCGCAAGATCAGGAATCGAGGCGGTGGCGTAGCAGGAGACGAATGCCCATGTTCCCGAAATACCGGCTCACACGCGAGCTGTCTCACGGCGCGATGGCACTGG
This sequence comes from Sphingomonadaceae bacterium, assembly GCA_947451145.1. GTDB lineage: Bacteria > Pseudomonadota > Alphaproteobacteria > Sphingomonadales > Sphingomonadaceae > Novosphingobium. The sequence goes on from CANFXW010000007.1 coordinate 78,934, forward strand.
CGGCATTCGCCGCCGCAAGCGCGGCAGTACTGATCACCTCGCCTGCTATGGCAAAGGACAAGAAGGCGGAAGCGGCGGCGCCAGCAGGCCCCAAGATCACCCCGTCGAAGGCCTTCCTGCCACTCGCCCAGAAGTTTCAGAAGGCGCTCGACGAAGCGAAAAAGCGCCCCGATGTTGTCGCAGCGCAGCAGAATTTCACTGCAGCCACCAACGCCTATAACACCGCCACAACCAGCGCCGCACGCAAGGCGGCCCTGGCTCAGCGCGATGCCGCCGCAGCGGCTCTTTCGGCAACCATCGCTCCTGAACGGGCGCAACTCGACGCCGTGAATGCCGGGGCGGTTACGCAGGACGACAAGTACTACGCAGCGCAGTTTTTGGCGCAGCTTGGCGTTGTAGCGCAGGACAAGAAGATCGTCCGTCAAGGTTATGCGGGCATGATCGCATCCGGAAAGGTGCCCGCCGCTGACGTACCGAAGTACGAAGCCGTGATCGGAACCTACTGCTATCAGGACAAAGACTATGCCTGCGCGCGAGAGCATTTGCCCCTCGCCATCGCCGGTGGTGTGCGTGACGAAAACAACGAATTGCTGCTTGCCGACAGCTACTTCAAGGACAGCATGACACCGCAGGGTGTCGACATTGTCCTGAAGGCAATTGCCGATCGCAAGGCTGCGAAGCTGCCATACGGCCCAGAATGGTACGGCACCCCCCTGAACGCCGCATTCAAGGCCAAGCTCCTGCCGGAATCGATTTTGGTCAGCCAGGCGATGGTCACCGATTTCCCGACCCCTGAAAACTGGCGCAGCGCCATCCGTGTGTTGCGCTGGCTGGAGAAGTATCCACCGCAAGAAATGCTCGATCTGCTGCGTCTGATGAAGCGCACCAACACGTTCGAGGATCCAACCGACTACACCGAATATGTTGAAAACGCCGACAAGCTGCGATTCCCGTCAGAGGTTTCCGAAGTGATCAGTCTTGGCGTGAAGGCTGGCAAGCTCGATGCCACGGGCGATGTTTCGATCAGGGACTATCTGGCAGCTGCAAAGGCACATGAAGCCGAAGATCGCGCCGGAATGGCCGCAATGGAGGCTCGGGCCAATGCGCCTACTGCAACCTATGCCGTGATCAACGCTGCGGCGGACGTGTTCCAGTCCTATGGCATGCATGCCAAGGCTGAGGCTTTGTTCAATAAGGCACTGGCTATGCAGGGCGCGGATACGACCAAGCAGGTCGTGGATGTGCCGCGTCTGCTGACGCGCATAGGTGTGGCACAGCTCGATCAGGGCAAGTTTGCCGATGCACAGGCGACCTTCGCAAAAGTCACCGGCCCGCGTCAACCACTGGCTCAACTTCTGTCTATCTACACAGCACAGAAGGCCAAGGGCGGCTAAGGCTGCACCAATGGAGTTCAGGAAGGGCGGCGGGCAACTGCCGCCCTTTTTGATTCAGCGATCAATCAACGGGATGAAAGTGCCCGTCCGCCTCGTCGAGGACATGCAGGACACCATCCGAAATCGCGAAGAATGCGCCGCGCAACGATAGCTCGCCGGTTGCTTCCTTGCGGCGAATGCAGGGAAATGTCCGCAGGTTGGCAAGGCTCACCTTTACGCCAGCCTGCTCCATAGCCCGCTCCGCAACGCGGCCTTCGGTGCCATGTTCGCGGGCAATTGGCTCGCGCGCTTCATCGAGAAGGGCAATCCAGTCAGCCACGAAGCCGCCTTCGCCCGGTTCCGTTCCGTGCAATTCCTGCGTCAGCGCTGCCTTGCAACCACCGCACATGCCGTGGCCCATAACGACAATCTCGCGCACTTTCAGCACCTGCACGGCGAATTCAAGTGCCGCAGAAACGCCGTGGTGGCCGGGTGTCGTCTCGAACGGCGGCACCATGGCAGCGACGTTGCGCACAACGAATATCTCGCCGGGATCGACATCGAATATCTGCGAGGGATCAACCCGGCTGTCCGAGCAGGCGATCACCATGATTTCCGGCTGTTGCCCCTCGCGCAGGTCAGCCCAGCGCGAGCGGTTGGGCGTCCAGGCGTTTGTTCGGAAGCGGCGGTATCCGGCAATCAGCCGGTCTAATTGGGGGGAAGTTGCATCGGCCATGTGCGGCTCAATGGACTCGTCGATTGAGTCTGGCAAGGGGGCGCGGAGCAGCCTATGGGCGCTGCATGAACGATCTTTCTTCCGCCCCCGCACCTGACAAGCCAGAGCGCCAGCGCAAGCCTGACTGGATCCGCGTCAAGGCGCCGACCAGCCGCGAATATGCCAATACCCGCGATCTCATGCGCGGGCTGGGCCTGAACACGGTTTGCGAGGAGGCAGCCTGCCCCAATATCGGCGAGTGCTGGAGCAAAAAGCACGCGACCGTGATGATTTTGGGCGATGTCTGTACCCGCGCCTGCGCCTTTTGCAATGTGAAGACCGGGATGCCGCGCAAGGTTGACGCCTCCGAACCCGAACACGTCGCCGAAGCCGCCGCCAAGTTGGGGCTGGAACACATCGTCATCACCTCGGTTGATCGCGACGATCTGGCCGATGGCGGGGCAGGGCAATTCGTCAAGGTGATCGAGGCGCTGCGCCGGACTACACCGGACACCACCATCGAAATCCTCACACCCGATTTCCGCGGCAAGATGCGCGCAGCGGTGGAGGCCATCGTTGCCGCTGGTCCAGACGTTTACAACCACAACCTAGAAACCGTCCCCCGGCTCTATCCGACGATCCGCCCCGGCGCGCGCTATTACGCCTCGCTGCGGCTGCTCGAAGAGGTGAAGCGCCACGATCCGATGGTCTTCACCAAGAGCGGCGTCATGCTCGGGCTCGGCGAAGAGCGGCTTGAGGTTCATCAGGTGATGGACGACATGCGTTGCGCCGAGATCGATTTCCTCACCATGGGGCAATATCTGCGCCCCACGCCCAAGCACGCCGAGGTTAAGGAATTCGTTACCCCGCAGGCTTTCAGTGCCTATGGCGCGATTGCCCGGGCCAAGGGCTTTCTGCAGGTGGCAGCAACACCGCTGACGCGCTCAAGCTATCACGCCGGCGACGATTTCCGCGCCATGCGCGCTGCCCGCGAGGCAAAGCTGGCCAAGGCCCGCTGATGCCGGCGATCCACGAAGTCCGGCGCATGCCCTACAGCGCCGAACAGATGTATGATCTTGTTGCCGACGTCGCTCGTTACCCGGAATTCCTGCCGTGGATCATCGCCACGCGAGTGCGTTCGGACAGCGAAGAGGAAATGGTAGCCGACATGCTGATCGGCTTTTCCGCACTGCGCGAAAAGTTTACTTCGCGCGTTACCAAACACCGGCCAAGCCGGATCAAGGTCCACTATGTCGATGGCCCGCTGAGCGACCTCGACAACGTCTGGCAATTTCGCCCGCTCGACGATGGCCACTGCGAGATTGATTTCAGCGTAGAGTTCACGTTCCGCAATGCGTTGTTTGAAAAGCTGGCCGGACAGTATCTGGACAAAGCCTTCCGAAAGCTCGTTGCAGGCTTCGAAACGCGGGCCGAGCAGCTTTACGGCAGCAACAGCTCCAGCGCCACCAGCGCTGCCTGAAGCCGCACTTCAGCGCGGCTGACCAGCGGGAAGCGCTTTTCCTCTGCAGTCGAATCTTCCTCACCGCGAACGGCACGGGCAAAGACCACCGTGCCCACCGGCTTGTCAGGTGTGCCGCCATCTGGTCCGGCGATGCCGCTGATCGCGACTGTAACGTCGGCACGGCTATGCTTGAGCGCTCCGTGCGCCATGGCCCATACGCAAGCGATGGAAACCGCGCCGAAGGTATCAATGATATCGGGAGAGACCCCAAGCATTTCCTGCTTCGATTCGTTGGAATAGGTTACAAAGCCCCGGTCTATGACGGCCGATGAACCGGCGATCTCGGTGAGGGCCGAAGCGACCAAACCGCCGGTGCAGCTTTCCGCGACGGCAATCTTGCGACCAATCGCCGCATTTTCCGCAATCACGCGGGCAGCAAGTTCGGTCAGTTCGTCAGGCAACAGCGAAGCAGGCATGATTTGTCCTTAACCCTCGGCCTTGCAGATCGGCAGTTTGCCGAGCTTTGGCTTGTCACTGTGCGAGAGCACACCGAGCGTCAGCGCCACCAGTTCGGCAGTGTTTTCGGGCGGCAGGGGCGCAATCAGCGAGAGCAAACGGTTGATCGGGGCGCAGCGATTGGTCGGCAGTTTTTCGGCGATGCCTGCGACGACCAGCGAGTCGGCAAATGGCCGCAGCGATTCATCGGGCATGGCCTTGACCATATCCATCATCGGATCACCCGAACCGCCAGCAACCTTCAGGATCGCCGCCTTGGCTTCCGGCCAGACCGCCGCCTTGCGCTCGGCATAGCGACCAGCGAGCTCGTTGCCACTGCGCGCGATCCACGAATCCTTGCCGAGAACCGGAGCGCAGCGTTGCACCGTTCCGGTAATAACGCTCGGCATGGCATAGGCTGCAACAGCCGTTGCTTCCCGCGGAGTGAGGCAGGGAGGCTCTGCGGCCTGAGCGATCTGCGGCCAGACCAGCATGACGGCGGATAGGGCAATAATGGCGCTGCGCATCACTTCGTGCCTTTGATCAATTGCGGACCAGAAGCGCCACAGCCTGAGCAGCGATACCTTCGCGCCTGCCGGTTGGCCCCAGTCCTTCGGTCGTCGTCGCCTTGACGCTCACGGCAGCGATGTCAACGCCCATGATTTCGGCCAACCTCTCCTGCATGGTATAACGATGCGGGCTGATCTTGGGAGCTTCGCAGACAATTGTGACGTCTACATTGCCGATGCTGTAGCCTGCTTCGCCCACAAGCTTGGCTGCGTGACGCAAAAACACATCCGACCGTGCGCCCTTCCACTGCGGATCGCTCGGCGGGAAGTGCAGGCCGATATCCCCGGCTGAAATCGCGCCCAGCAGGGCATCGACCAGCGCATGCATCGCCACATCGGCATCGCTATGCCCGGCAAGGCCATGGCTATGCTTGATCTTTACCCCGCAGAGCCACAGTTCAGCGCCGAGTTCCAGCACGTGAACGTCATAGCCGGTGCCAATGCGGCAGGCCGGTGCAGAGTCGAAGTCACTGGGGATCGTCACCTTGTGCAAGCGTTCATCTCCCTCAACCAGCGCCACCGCAAGGCCTGCCGCCTGCGCCACCTGTGCATCGTCCCCGGCATTCCGCTCGCCCGTCCACGCGCGATGGGCTGCGAGGATGTCACCAAAACGAAAGGCCTGCGGTGTCTGCACCCGGCGCAATTCCTCGCGGGCAGCGGCACCGGCCATTGTATGGCCATCGGCAATGGCAAGGCTGTCAATCACCGGCAAGACTGGAATCGCGCCCGGGTAGTGATCCAGAGCGGAGATCAGGCGTTCGATAACCGGCGCCGTCAGGCCCGGACGAGCGGCGTCGTGAATCAGAACGAGGGCAGGGGCATTATCGGCCAGCGCTTCCAGCCCCAGCCTCACCGATCCCTGCCGCGTGGCAGCTCCCGTGACCAACTGGACGGGCAAACCAGCCAGCGTTTCAGCCGCCAAGTCAGTGCCACCCTCAGGAATACACACAACTATCGGCGCGATCCCTGCCTTTACCAATGCCTCTACCGAATGGCGCACCAGCGGCTTGCCGCGCCACCGGGCGAATTGTTTGGGCACCGGCTGGCCAGCACGCAGCCCAGCGCCGGCAGCGACAACGACAGCCGCGCAGTTTGTATGAATAGAGGGCAGGGCGCTCATAGCTCCACGCGCCTAATCCCTTGCAGCTTGTCCGGCAATCCACTAAGCGCTGCCCAAATTTTAGGCACTGAACAGACCATGCTACCTGCTCCGCCCCCGCTCAAGCCGATTTCGGTCGGTCCTGTCGACATCGATTGTCCGGTTATTCTGGCGCCGATGACTGGCGTCACCGATATGCCGTTCCGCAAATTGGTGCGCCAATTTGGCTCGGGCCTGAACGTCACCGAGATGATCGCCAGCCCGGCGATGATCCGCGAGACGCGCCAGTCGCTGCAAAAGGCGAGCTGGAATGCCATTGAAGAGCCGGTTTCCGTCCAGCTTGCAGGCTGTGAGCCGGAAACTATGGCCGAAGCTGCCAAGCTCAACGCCGATCGCGGCGCAGCGATAATCGACATCAATATGGGCTGCCCGGTGAAGAAGGTGGTCAACGGCGATGCCGGATCCGCACTGATGCGCGATCTGCCACTGGCTGCGCGACTGATCGAGGCGACCGTGAAAGCAGTGGACGTGCCGGTAACGGTCAAGATGCGCATGGGCTGGTGCCATGACAGCCTGAACGCGCCTGAACTCGCGCGGATCGCCGAGGATCTGGGCGCGAAGCTGATCACGGTCCACGGCCGCACCCGCAACCAGATGTACAAGGGCGAGGCGGACTGGGCGTTTGTGCGCCGCGTGAAGGAAGCCACCAGCCTGCCGGTTATCGTCAACGGCGATATCTGCGGCATTGCCGATGCGGCGACCGCGCTGGAGCAATCCGGCGCGGACGGGGTGATGATCGGGCGCGGGGCCTATGGCAAGCCGTGGCTGCTCGCGCAGGTGATGCAGTGGTGGCGCAATGGCACCGCAATGCCCGATCCCGACATCGACACGCAGTACGGCGTGATGATCGAACACTATCACGCGATGCTCGATCTCTATGGCCACGACACCGGCGTCAAAATGGCGCGCAAGCATCTGGGCTGGTACACCAAGGGCTTGCCGGGTTCTGCCGAGTTCCGCAACAAGGTGAACTTTGTCGACCAGGGTGATGAAGTTGTTCGGCTTCTTCGCGAATTCTACACACCGTTCCTGAAACGTCAGGCCGCCTGAGGGCAGGGCCGGATGCCAAGCACCCCCGATCCCCAGCGACAGCTTGCCAGCCTTGGTCTGGCGGTAATCCTGCTCGGGCCCGGCCAGCGCATTGCCCAGGCCAATCCGGCGGCGGAACAGTTCTTTGGCCAGAGCTTGCGCCGCCTGCAGGGCAAGGCGCTTTCCGAGGTTGTAGCTCTCGACGAACCGCGTTTGTTGGCCCGGATGACCGAAAGCGACGCCCCGATTTCGGCACGAGACGTCATGGCTGTCATTCAGGGAATCGGGCCCAAGCGGCTCGATATGACATTCGCGCCGATCATCGATGAAGCCGAATGGCAAGTGGTCACCCTGCAGGATGCCAGTGGCGCAGAAGGCTTGGGCGAAGACCCCGGATCGTCGGAAGACAGCGTCTTGCGCGCGCCGGAAATCCTTGCGCACGAAATCAAGAACCCGCTTTCAGGCATCCGCGGAGCCGCGCAATTGTTGGGGCGCAAGCTGGGTGATCAGGACAAGGCACTCACCACACTGATCGCCGACGAAGTTGATCGCATCGCCCGACTGATCGACGAAATGCAGGCGCTGTCGCAGCGGACTGTCGAGCCCGTCAGTCCGTGTAACCTCCACGAGGCCGTGCGCCGTGCCCGCGCGATCATCGAGGTCAGCGGCAAGGGCGTGAAGGTGGAAGAGGAATTCGACCCATCGCTGCCTCCCGTGCTCGGTAGTCCAGACGGTTTGGTTCAGGTACTGATCAACCTTCTGTCAAACGCCGCCGAAGCCAGCGCTGGCTCGCCCAAGCCGCGTGTGGTGGTCCGCACCCGCTTTTCCAGCGGCGTTCAGCTGCACGCCGCCAAGCCGGGGGCCAAGTCGGTGCGCCTGCCAATCGAACTCAGGGTCAGCGACAATGGCCCCGGTGTTGATCCCGCCATGCGTGACCATATTTTCGAACCCTTCGTCACCACCAAGAAGAGCGGGCAGGGGCTTGGCCTCGCCCTCGTGCGCAAGCTGGTGCGCGACATGAACGGGCGGATCACCCATGAGCGAGACGATGCAGGCGGATGGACGCATTTCCGCATGCATCTGCCGCTCGCCAGCACCAAGTCCGGGAGCGATGCAGCATGACAATCCTGTTGGTCGAAGACGACGAATCGATTGCCATCGTTGTGGAAGCGGCACTGGCGGCCGAAGGCTTCGCGGTCACCCACTGCGATTGCCTCGCCGAGCGTGACAGGGCGCTGGCGAACGGCAGCTATTCGGTGCTGGTGACTGACGTCATGCTGCCGGATGGCGATGGCATTGCCGGGCTTCCCGGCATCCGCGAACGCTTCCCCAACATGCCGATCATCGTCCTCTCGGCGCAGAATACGCTCGATACGGCCGTGCGCGCCAGCGACACCGGGGCATACGAATATTTCCCCAAGCCCTTTGATATCGATGAACTGGCTAATGCCGTTCGGCAGGCCGCTGGCTCCTCGGCAGCGAGCGACAGCCCTGCAGACGAAGCCCCGCCACAAGGCCTGCCGCTGGTCGGACGCTCGGCGCCGATGCAGGCAGTTTACCGCATGATCACACGGGTGCTGCGCAATGATCTGACTGTGTTGGTGCTCGGCGAATCGGGCACCGGCAAGGAGCTGGTCGCCGAAGCCATCCACCAGCTCGGCCACCGCCGCGATGGTCCATTCGTCGCGGTGAACACCGCCGCCATTCCCGCCGATCTGATCGAGAGCGAACTGTTCGGCCATGAGCGCGGCGCGTTCACCGGCGCTGTGGCGCGCAATATCGGCAAGTTCGAGCAGGCCCAGGGGGGCACGCTGTTCCTCGACGAAATCGGCGATATGCCGATGGAAGCGCAAACCCGTCTCCTGCGCGCCCTGCAATCGGGCTCGATCCGCCGGGTTGGTGGTCGTGACGAGATCAAGGTTGATGTGCGCATCATCGCGGCAACCAATCGCGATCTCGAACCGATGATCGCTGCCGGGCAGTTTCGCGAAGATCTGTTCTATCGGCTCAACGTCGTGCCGATTGCCATGCCGCCGCTGCGTGACCGGGCGGATGACATCGCCGCACTCGCACGGCATTTCCTGCAGCTAGCGACAACCGAAGGCCTGCCGCGGCACCATTTGAGTGACGATGCGGCAGAGCTGCTTTCCCGCCAGCCGTGGCGGGGCAATGTCCGAGAGCTCAAGAACTTCATCTACCGCGCTGCACTGCTCGCCCGCGAAGACACGATCGACGCGGCGAGCCTGACCACGCTGCTCGCCCAGAACAGCCGCGACGGTGGGGAAGCAGCCACAGCACAGCTTGGCCTTGAAGGCGCGGTAATTGGCTGGCTGGCAGACGCTTCACCAGCGCCCGGTTCGGTTTACGATGCGGCGTTGGCAGCCTTTGAAACCCCGCTGTTCACACAAGTTCTGCGCGATACTGGCGGCAACCAGTTGCGCGCGGCGCAAATCCTGGGAATCAACCGCAACACGCTGCGCAAACGCCTGAACGATCTGGGGCTAAATCCGGAACTGTTTGTTACCCGATAGCGTTCGTCGCTTTGTCCTTGCATTTCTGCAACAGTCGCGTTGTACTCTTGCAACTATGAATTCGGTTCAGGCAAGCAAGCGCGGAGGATGGCAGCGCCTATGGCGGCGCGTGCAGCTATCTGCGCGGCGGGCCAATTTCTTCGCAATGATGGGCGTTGTTGCGGGCGCGGCCTTCCTGATCATGTCGCTGGTCACCTGGTTGACGCTAACCAGGCCGACTTCGAACGGACAGCTCTATTCATCCAACGTTACCGCCAGCCTGCTGGTCGGCACGCTGGTGCCGGCCATGGCGCTGCTGGTGTTGCTGGGCCGCTGGCTCGCCCTGCGCCGTGCCGCAGAGACGCTGGGGGGCACCGGACGGCTCCACGTGCAGCTGGTGTTCGTCTTCTCTGTGATGTCGGCCATTCCGACGTTGCTGGTGGTTATCTTCGCATCCTACTTGTTCCAGTCTGGCGTCGAATTCTGGTTCTCCGACAATTCACGCGGGCTGCTGGAGAATGCCAACAAGCTGGCCCGCGGATACTACGAGCAGAACGTGCGTGAGGTCGGCAACGAATCGATCACTATGGCCAGCGACTTGCGCGACATGATCGCACAGGCCCCGATCCTAAGCCCCGCCTTCCGTGAGGGCTATTTCTACCAAATGCAAAGCCGCAGGCTCGATGAAAGCGCCATTCTGCAAAAAGGGGCAGACGGCAAGCTGAGCACAGCGGCAGTGGTTGATCCTGCTGGCAATACCTCACGCGAACGCATTCGCCCCGATGAACTTGTGCGGCTGGAACGCGGCGAGCCACTGATCATCAGCCGCAATGCCAACCGCATTCAGGCAGTAACCCCGATTGACCGGCAGGCTGGCATCTATCTCTACACCGCGCGCAGTTCCGACCTGCTGGCCTTCAGCCAGGGCCAGAGCGCAGAGAATATCGTTCAGGCCTATCAGGTGCTCACCCAGCGCGCCCGCATCCTGCAGCTGCGGTTTAACGTGGCACTGTTCACCATCTCGCTGATCATCGTTGGCATCACCATCTGGTTCGCGCTGCGCTTTGCCGACCGCCAGGTGAAGCCGCTCTATCAATTGGTCAGTGCAGCGCGGCAAGTGGGTAGCGGCAACTTTTCAATGCGGGTAGAAGGGCGCACCGGCGCAGACGAAGTCGGCCTGCTAAACCGCGCCTTCAACCGCATGACCGCCCAGCTTGAACGCCAGACGCAGGCACTGGTCAGCGCTAACCAACAATTGCACGAACGCCGCGCCTTTATCGAAGCGGTGCTTGAATCGGTCTCCGCCGGTGTCATCTCGACCGACGGGGAAGGGCGGGTCCAGCTGATCAACAGCCCTGCCTCGCGCCTGTTGCTCACGCCGGATCAGGCCGACCCCATCGGGCAACCGCTCGCCGAGGTTGCCCCGCAGCTTGCCGCGCTGGTTGATACCGGGCGCGAAAAGGCGGTAATCCAATACGGCAAGGGCAGCGATCTGTTCACCTTGGCCGTCACGCTTGCGCAGGATCGCACCGGCCATGTCATCTCCTTCGAGGACATAACCCGCCAGGTGCTCGATCAGCGTCAGGCTGCATGGTCAGACGTTGCCCGCCGCATTGCGCATGAAATCAAGAACCCGCTGACCCCGATCCAGCTGGCGACCGAGCGGCTCAATCGTCGCTATCGCAAGCAAATCGTCACCGATCCCGAACTGTTCGAGGAGCTGACCAGCACAATCATCCGGCAGGTGGGTGATCTGCGCAAGATGGTCGACGAGTTCTCATCCTTTGCGCGTCTGCCCAAGCCAGTGTTCCGCAATGAAGATCCGGTCGATCTCGCCCGCCAGGCACTGTTCTTGCAGGAAGTGGCGCATCAGGAGATTGCGTACTCCTTCCAGTCCGCGCCCGAAGTGGGCGAACGCATCATGTGCGACCGCCACCAGTTCGGGCAGGCGATGACCAATGTGCTCAAGAACGCCGCCGAAGCTGTGGAGGCCCGCAGCCGCAACGCCCGGGTGGATTATCGCGGAACCATCTCGGTCGTGATGCGCGGCGAGGGGAAGTGCATTGCTATTGCCGTAACCGATAACGGCATCGGACTGCCGCAGGATCGCGAACGCATCGTCGAACCTTATGTCACCACCCGCGACAAGGGCACCGGCCTCGGCCTCGCGATCGTAAAGAAGATCGTTGAGGAACACGGCGGTGACATGACCTTCGCCAGCGTGGAATCCGGCGGAACCCAGGTAACCATGCGCTTTGCGCGCGATCCGCTGGCTGGTGAAAGTCCTGCCGAAGCGGCAGAATGATAATGGAAAAGGCAGCGTAATGGCTCTTGATATCCTGATCGTCGATGATGAACGCGACATCCGCGACCTGGTCGCCGGTGTGCTGAGCGATGAGGGCTATGAATGCCGAACGGCGGGTGACAGTGAGGCTGCTCTGGCAGCGATCGACGAGCGACGCCCCAGCCTCGTGCTGCTCGACGTGTGGCTGCACGGCAGCCCGATGGACGGGCTCGAAGTGCTCGATGCGATCAAGGCCCGCGAGCCTGAACTGCCGGTGATCATCTTCTCCGGCCACGGCAATATCGACACCGCCGTGTCCGCGATCAGCCGCGGCGCGATGGATTTCATCGAAAAGCCCTTCGAAGCCTCGCGTCTGCTGCTGCTCGTTGAACGCGCCACCGAGACCGAGCGTCTGCGCCGTGAAAACGCGCGTCTGCGCCAGAGCACGGCACCGGAATTTGAATTCACCGGCAATTCGACCGCGATCAATCAGGTGCGCGCCACACTGAAACGTATCGCCAATACCGGCAGTCGCCTGCTGATCACAGGCCCCGCGGGTTCCGGCAAAGAGGTCGCCGCGCGGCTGCTTCATTCGTGGAGCCCGCGGGCTGCCAACGCCTTTGTCTCGGTCAATTCCGCGCGCATCACGCCCGAACGGTTCGAGCAGGAACTGTTCGGCGAGGAACAGGACGGCAATCTCGTCCGCCCGGGACTGCTGGAAATGGCCGATGGCGGCACGCTTTATTTCGATGAAGTCGCGGAAATGCCGCTTTCCACCCAGGCGCGCATCTTGCGGGTTCTCACCGAGCAGGCCTTCGTCCGTGTCGGCGGCGTGCGGCAGGTGAGGGTGGACGTGCGGGTTGTCTCTTCAACCTCAAAGAACCTTGAAAAGGAAATCGCCGAACGCCGTTTCCGCGAGGACCTGTTCTACCGGCTCAACGTCGTGCCGGTTGCCATTCCGGCCCTGTCTGACCGCCGCGAGGATATTCCCGTGCTGGTCGGCCATTTCTTCGCGCGCTACGCGGCAGACCAAGGCGTTATGGCGCCCGATGTTGCCCCCGAAGCGATGGCGGCGCTTCAAGCCTATGAATGGCCCGGCAACGTCCGCCAGTTGCGCAATGTCGTCGAGCGCACCGTCATCCTTGCCCCGCGCGAGAAGCTGGGCCGGATCGAGGCGGATATGCTGCCGCCAGAGATCCTTTCGGACCGCGGCAGTAACGACCATGGCATGTCGTCATTGATGGGCGTGCCACTGCGCGAGGCGCGCGAGAATTTCGAACGCGAATACCTGAGGGTTCAGATCCGCCGGTTTTCCGGGAATATTTCCAAGACAGCCGGATTCATCGGCATGGAGCGCTCGGCGCTTCACCGTAAGCTCAAGCTGCTCGGCATGGCTGACAAACACGATGGCGAGGAAGAGGCAGAAAGCTGAATTTTTGGCGCATAGCAATTCATACAGCGCTTTTCACTTTTCCAAGCTGTCACGACACTGTAACCAGAACGAGTCAAACGGTTGGATTGACCGCTCCCTTCACCGGAGCAGTTCGGCCCAGCCAGATTGCGGACCGCATAAGCGGCTGCCAACAAAAAAGGAGCAAAACTCATGACCACCACAAGCCCGAAAACCCTCTCCGCACGGCCGATTCCGCCAAAGCCCGTGCCGGAAATACCCCCCGCAGGGAAGGGCAGTCCCAGCCTTCAGGACCAGTTTCTCAACCTCGTGCGCAAGCACAAGACGCCGGTCACCATGTTCCTCGTCAAAGGCGTGAAGCTGCAGGGCATTGTCACCTGGTTCGACAATTTCTCGATACTGCTGCGGCGCGATGGCCAGTCACAGCTGGTTTACAAGCACGCGATCTCGACGATCATGCCCGGCTCTCCGGTAGATGCTGATCTTTTCGTCAGTGGTGGCGACAATGGCAAGAAGGTGCGCCTGCTTCAGGACGTGTTCCTCGCCTCGGTCCGCTCCGCAGGCGTGCAGGTAACGATGTTCCTGGTCAACGGCGTGATGCTGCAGGGCCGTGTTGCCGCCTATGATCTGTTCTGCATGCTGCTTGAGCGTGATGGCTATGTCCAGCTTGCCTACAAGCACGCCGTTTCAACCATCCAGCCAGCCTCCCCGGTCGATCTCCAGGGTGAGGATGACGACGACTGAACCAAAATGACGATCTTGCCGGTGAGGTAAGCCGCGGCGCGCGGGCGGTTGTCGTCTGCCCTCTTATCAGGGGCAGAGGCACCGACGGTGATGCGCGGCTGGAAGAAGCCAAAGGACTGGCGCTGGCCATCGGACTGGTCATCGCAGACGGCTTCACCGTGCCCATTCGCGAGCCGCGCGCGGCAACGCTGTTCGGCGAAGGCCAGATCACCAACATCGCCACGGCCTGCACTATGGGCGAGGCTGATCTGGTTGTCGTAGATGGCGCGCTGACAGCGATTCAGCAGCGAAACCTTGAAGAAAAACTCAAGATCAAGGTGATCGACCGCACCGGGCTGATTCTTGAGATCTTCGGCGAACGCGCCCGTACCGCCGAAGGGCGTCTGCAGGTCGAGCTGGCACATCTCGATTATCAGGCAGGGCGGCTGGTGCGCAGCTGGACGCACCTCGAGCGCCAGCGCGGCGGTTTCGGCTTCCTTGGCGGCCCGGGCGAGACGCAGATTGAATCCGATCGCCGCATGATCCGTGATCGCATGGCCCGCCTGCGCCGCGAGCTGGATTCGGTGCGGCGCACCCGCGGTCTCCACCGATCGCGGCGCGGCAAGGCACCCTGGCCGGTGATCGCTCTCGTAGGCTATACCAATGCCGGCAAAAGCACGCTGTTCAACCGCCTGACCGGGGCTGACGTCATGGCCGAAGACCTGCTCTTCGCCACACTCGACCCGACGATGCGGGCGATCCGCCTGCCGGGGGTTGAAAAGGCGATCCTGTCTGACACGGTGGGCTTCATTTCGGACCTGCCAACCCAGCTGGTCGCCGCCTTTCGCGCCACGCTGGAAGAGGTCACCGCCGCCGATGTGATCGTCCACGTGCGCGATATCGCCAATCCCGATACGGCAGCTCAGCGCTCTCAGGTGCTTGAAATTCTAGACGAACTCGGCGTCATCGATGCGGAGGAGGGGGGTACACCACAAATTCCCATCGTCGAGGTGTGGAACAAGTGGGACCTGCTTCTGCCCGATCAGATCGAAGAACTGAGCGCGGAGATCAATCGCAGGCATGATGATAGAATCGTTCCATTATCAGCACTTACTGGTGAATTCTGCGATCATCTGCTAGAAGTTCTGAGCGCGATGCTGACCTCCGGCGCCAAGGTTCACACCTTCACAATCCCGGCGAGCGACGGCCAGCGGATAGCCTGGCTTCATTCGCACGGTGAAGTCTTGGGCGATGAAGATGCAGGAGAAGGGGAAGGGGGCCCGCTGCGGCGGCTTACCGTGCGTCTCGATCCGCGCGAAATGGGGCGCTATTCAGCGCTCTGATGCCTTTACCGCCTGCCACAGTGCTTCCTGATCATCGAGCGACAACTTGGCAAAATCCTGCGCCTGATCGGCTGCCAGCGATTCCATGGCGCGGAAACGGCGTTCGAACTTGATATTGGCAGCACGCAAGGCGTCCTCGGGTGCAATACCGCATTTCCGCACAAGGTTTACCGCGGCGAAGAGCATGTCGCCCGCTTCCTCGGCGCGGTGCTCCGGCGAAGTGGCTTCGGCGAGCTCGGCCAGTTCTTCGCGAACTTTGTCAGCCGGGCCTTCAGTATCAGGCCAATCAAACCCGGCGCGGGCAGCGCGTTTTTGGAGCTTTTCAGAACGCATCAAAGCCGGCAGCGCCAAGGCAACGCCGTCCAGCGCACTCGTCGCGCCCTTTGACGCTCGTTCCCGTTCCTTCAGCGCCTCCCAGCGGACTTCGCGCGACTGGCCTTGGTCCGGTGCATCACCGAAGACGTGCGGGTGCCGCGACTCCATCTTGTCGCTAATCGCCTCGGCAACAGCTTCGAAATCGAAGTGACCAAGCTCTTCGGCCATGCGGGCGTGGAACACAACCTGAAGCAAGAGATCACCAAGTTCGTCCTTCAGCGCTGCCATATCATCGCGCTGCACGGCATCGGCAACCTCATAGGCTTCCTCGATGGTGTACGGCGCGATCGTGGCGAAAGTCTGGGCAACATCCCACTCACAACCGCGCTGCGGGTCGCGCAGGCGGGCCATGATCCGGAGGAGGCGGTCTAGTTGCGTGGTCATACCCGTGCTAATTTAAGATTGATAATATATATTATGTTAAATGCAATAGGCCTCAATGCGGCAGATCTGCGCCTAATTGCCTGAATACCAGCGTCAGAACTGCAAATATCAGCACCCAGACAATGATCATCGCCACCGTCCGGTTCATCGGCACCTGCTGACTGCGATAAGATCGCAGCGCCAGTGTTAGCGCCATGGCAACTCCGATAAGGCCGACAATCTTGTCCATTACACTTCGACCTCGAGTCCGTCGTACCCGACGATAACATGCGCCGGAACTTCCTGGGCCAAAGTGGCATAATCCATCGTCTTGTCGAGATGCGTCAGAACGGCCTGTTTGGCCCGCGCGGCCTCAACCAGTTCAAGTGACATGGCAAGATGCGCGTGCGTTGGATGCGGCTCACGCTTCAGGCAATCGACCACGAGCAAATCACACGAGGCAAAACGATTGACCATTTCGCGCGTAATTGCGTTGAAATCTGTCGCGTAGCAGATTGTTTTTCCACCACAATCAAACCGGTAACCCGTCGTTTCGGTATGTCCGTGCGGCATCTGCACCGCTGAAATCCCGATCCCGGCACAAATCCGCACCCGATCGAGTGTTTCGAGGTTCACGATGGTCGGATAGCCATATTGTCCCGCAAAAACATAGCCAAATCGCTGGCGCAGGCGTCGGACACATTCTTCGCTGGCATAGCCCGGGATCGGTCCGCCGCGTCCATAGCGCAGGACCCGCAGGTCATCGATGCCGTGGCAGTGATCGGCATGATCGTGCGTCCAGAACACCCCGTCGATCCGATCGATATTGTTTTCGAGCATCTGAGCGCGCAGATCGGTGCTGGTATCGACCAGCAACCGCGCACCATCATCGCCTTCGATCACGATTGAGACCCGCGAGCGACGATTGCGCGGTTCATTGGGATCACAATCCCCCCAGTCGTTGCCGACGCGCGGCACGCCGGTTGAGGTGCCGGAACCAAGCATGATCAGCTTCACGCCGCAGCTTTCTTGAACAAATTGAAGAAGTTGCTTGTCGTCTGCTCGCCAAGTGCTTCGGCCGAAGTATCGCGCAAGCCGGCAACAAAGCGCGCGGTATCAGCGACAAAGGCGGGCTCACAGGTTCGACCGCGATGCGGCACGGGCGCAAGGAAAGGCGCGTCGGTTTCCACCAGCAAGCGATCATCAGGTAAAGAATGAGCTATATCCTGCAAATCTTTGGCATTCTTGAATGTTACTATGCCGGATAGCGAAATCGTCAGTCCCAGATCGAGCATCTTGCGAGCAAAATCTGCCGATGCCGTGAAACAGTGGATCAGCGCGGGGAAGGCCCCCTTCCCCATCTCCTCGGCAATGATCGCTGCGGTATCGTCCTCGGCATCGCGGGTGTGAACGATCAGCGGCAGACCGGTTTCACGCGCCACGCCGATATGCACGCGGAACAGCGCGCGCTGCACGGCACGGTCGGAATGATCGTAGAAGTAATCCAGCCCCGTCTCACCAATAGCAATCACGCGGGGATGCTCGGCCGCAGACATCAGTGCCGCAGCCCCCAGATCAGCGTGAGCATCGGCCTCATGCGGGTGAATGCCGATCGAGGCCCAGACATCCGCCTCGCGCTCGGCAGTGGCTACAATATCCGCCCATTCGCGCTGGCGGGTGGAGATGTTGAGGAAACCCGTCACGCCGCTCGCACGGGCGCGTTCGATCACTGCCTGTTGGTCTTCAACCAGGCCTTTGTAATTGAGGTGGCAGTGCGAATCGATCAGCATCAGGCTTCTTCTGCGGGGAGCTCAAGGCGCGGAAACAGAGGCGTCGGCGCGGCAAGACGAAATGGGCTTTCCGCCAGCGGTGAATACCAGTGCGAGCCGATGCCCGCATAGGTCCGGACATCGACCGGAACTCCCATGGTATCGAGCAGCTTGTCCGCGCTGGCGGGAATGACGGCTCGAATACCCGTGGCGAGCTGCGCGATGCAGATGAACAGGGTCGCCAGTACGGTTTCCATGCGTTCCGGGTCTGTCTTGCGCAGAGCCCAAGGCGCCTGCGTATCGACATAGGCATTACAGGCAAACACCGCCTGCATCCAAAGTTCAATCGCCTGCGTTGGCGCAACGGCGTCAAATGCGGCAGGAATGTCGTGCTGAACGGCCGTACCGACCAGTTCGAGCAGGTCGTTATCCGCCTGATCATGGCCGTGAATGGCAGGAAGCGTGCCTTCTAAGTTTTTGGCGATAAAGCTCAGCACCCGCTGCGCCAGATTGCCGAATGCATTCCCCAGCTCGCTGTTGCCGCGCATGACAATCGCCTCGGGCGAGTACGAGCCATCCTGCCCGAAGGCCACTTCGCGCATCAGGAAATAGCGCAAGGTATCAACGCCAAACCGCCCCGCCAGCTCCAGCGGATCGGTGACGTTGCCGAGTGACTTGCTCTCTTTCTGCCCGCGGTTGAGCAGGAAGCCGTGGCCGAACACCTGCCTGGGCAGAGCCAGATCGGCGCTCATCAGGAAGGCGGGCCAATAGACCGTGTGGAAGCGGACGATGTCCTTGCCGATCAGGTGGATATCGGCAGGCCACCACTTCGCCATTTCCGGCGTTTCTTCCGGAAAACCAAGGCCGGTCAGATAGTTGGTTAGCGCATCGACCCACACATACATCACATGATTGTCGCTGCCGGGAACCTTGACGCCCCAGTCAAAACTGGTCCGCGAAACCGAAAGATCGCGCAGGCCACCCTCGACAAAGCGCAGGACTTCGTTGCGGCGGCTGTCGGGTTTCAGGAATTCCGGGTGATCGTTGTAGAGCGCCAGCAGCGGCTCGGCATATTTGGACAGGCGGAAGAACCAGCTTTCCTCAACGGTCCACTCCACCGGCGTGCCCTGCGGCGAGAGCTTTTCGCCCCCCTCCCCGGTGGTGAGTTCGGCTTCGTCGTAATAGGCCTCGTCGCGGATCGAGTACCAGCCTTCGTAACGATCGAGGTAGAGATCGCCCTTGGCCTCCATCCGCCGCCACAGTTCCTGGCTGGCCGCATGATGGCGCGGCTCGGTAGTGCGCATGAACACATCATAAGAAACATTCAGAGCCTTGCACATGTCAATGAAATAGGCTGACATTTCATCGCAAAGTTCTTTTGGCGTGATGCCCAGATCGCGGGCCTTTTGTGCCATCTTCAGCCCGTGCTCGTCGGTCCCGGTCTGAAAGCGCACGTCCCTGCCCTGCTGGCGCTGGTGGCGGGCGATAACGTCTGCGGCAATCGCCTCATAGGCGTGGCCGATGTGGGGCTTGCCATTGGGGTAGGAAATGGCGGTAGTGATGTAAAACGGTTCGGCCATAGCCGGTGCAAAGCTTTCTATACCTGAGGTCTCAGGCCGCTTCTCTAGGCAGAGCCGCCGATGCCAGCAAGCCGCCAATTTCCATCATCAGTAGCCCGGGATCGAAATTGGCTGTCGGAGCAGCCACCGAAAGGCGGGCGATCTCGGCGTGGGCCTCGATGATCCGCGCCTGCTGGGCGGCGTTGACCCGCGGCAATGCGGCGCCCAGCACGGCCCGGGCGAGATCAAGTGTTGCCATCTGCCGCTCGCGATCGGGCTTTGCGCCAATCTCTGCCGCCATGGCCCCGCGCAGAGTGAAGTGCTCGTCGCCTTCGATCACCAGCCGCTCCATGATGCCATGCAGGCCGCCGAGTTCCTGATCGACAAAGCCCAGAGCTGCGCCCGGCGATCCCTCGGCCGCTGCGACGGCTGCGGCGCGGGTGGCGCTATCGGCTTGCGGCGCTTCGCGCGATACGATCCGGGCGACCTCGTCGGATGGCAGCGCCGGAAAGCGCAGGATTCGGCAGCGCGAGCGGATTGTTGGCAGAAGCCGCCCAGGACGGTGCGACACCAGCAGGAAGAAGGTTCCGACCGGCGGCTCCTCCAGACTCTTGAGCAGGGCATTGGAGGCGCTAGTCTCGAGATCATCAGCCGGGTCGATGATTACCGCCCTTCTGCCGCCTAATGTTGGTCGAGTATTCAATCGGCGCTGTAACCTGCGAATTTCCTCGACTGGAATAGATCGCTTGCGCTTGATGTCTGTTTCACCAGCCTCAACCTTCTTCTCCTCTCCTTTTTCCGGTGGATGCTCGGGGAACAGAATGTCCGGATGGCGATCAGAGGGCGGCTGCGGCACGCCTGCTTCGGCGACCAGTTCAGCGGCGGCGGCGCGGGCGAACAGCGCCTTGCCCATGCCCTTTGGTCCGACGAGCAGCCATGCGTGATGCATCCGCGTTGAATCGAGCGCTTTGCGCCATTCGCGCCAGGCCTCGTCATGGCCGATCAGGCTCATGCCAGACGGCCCAGCGCGGCCAGAACCGCAGCGTGGATAGCCTCGGCACTGCCATTGCCGTCGATCCGGGCAAAGCGTTCGGGATCAGCCTTGGCCATCAGATCGAACCGTGCAGCCACGGCTGCGTGGAATGCCTCGGGGCGGCCACCAATACGGTCTGCCGAATCGCCATCGCGCGCGGCAAGGCGCTGGGCGGCGATGGCGGGGGAAACTTCGATCAGCAGGGTGAGATCGGGTAGCAGGCCGCCAGAACCGATGCGGTGCAATTCCATCACCTCGACATCGGACAGGCCGCCACCGCCGCCCTGATAGGCACGGCTCGAATCAACGAAGCGATCGCAGATAACCGAAGCCCCGCGTGCGATCGCCGGAACAATCAGCCGCTCGACATGATCGGAACGGGCGGCGGCGAACAGCAGCGCTTCGGCGCGCGGGTGCCAGCCCTCCCCCTCCATGCCGAGCAGCAGCGCGCGGATTGCTTCTGCGCCGGGCGTTCCGCCGGGTTCGCGGGTGGTGACGACTTCGCGGCCCTGTGCCCGCAGAGCCTCCGCCAGCAGGCGCGTCTGTGTCGATTTGCCTGCACCTTCGCCGCCTTCAAAAGCGATGAACTTTCCGGCGCTCATGAAACCAGTCCCATCAGGCCGTTGCGCAGTCGCTCGAACAGATTGGCCTTACCCACCTCTTCGCCAGCGATCAGCGGCACCCGGTGCGGCTCGCCATTGCCGATGCGGATCTCAAGCGATGCGACCATCGATCCCTTGGCTATCGGGGCTTCCAGCGGACCATCGTAGACAATCTTCAGGCTGGCTGGCCCGTCGGCATCCTTGGGCACAGAGGCGGCAAATCCGGTGGGGGTAACCAGACTGACATGCCGCGCAGCGCCGCCCTGGACCTTCGCCTCACCAATCGATTGCCCCGGCTTGAACAATGGCTTGCTGGCGAATGCGGCGAAGCCCCAGTCCATCAAGGCTTGTGCAGCCTTGGCGCGATCCCGCGAACGATCCGCTCCGGCGATGACCATCACCAGCCGCCGCCCATTGCGCTCTGCCGAACCGAGGAAGCCGTATCCGGCCTGATTGGTAAAGCCGGTCTTGATACCATCCGCCCCGACAAGCTTGCCGAGGATCGGGTCGTGATTGGCCTGCGTAATGCCGTTCCATGTCAGCGTCTCGTGGCCGATATAGCGGTGATAGAGGTCCGGATGCTCGGCAATCATCGCGCCAGCCAGCAGCGCCAAGTCGTGGGCGGTAACAAAGGTTTCGCCATCATCCATCCAGCCATTTGGCGTACCGAAGTGGCTGTCTTTCATGCCCAGATGCCGCGCCTCGGCATTCATCAGCGCGACCCAGGTCGGCACCGATCCCGCTGCACCTTCGGCCAGCACAACACAGGCATCATTGGCGGAGATATTGGCGATACCGAGCAACAGGTCATTGACCGTAGGACTGGCAGCCTGATCAAGGAACATCGTCGATCCGACCCGGTGCCATTGCCTGAAAGCACCAGCGCTCATCCGCATGGTCTGGCTGGTGTTGAGCTGGTTACGGCCCACCATCTCGAACGCGGTGTAAAGTGTCATCACTTTGGTGATCGAGGCGGGCAGGAAGCGGCGGTCTGCCTGCTTGGAATAGAGCACTTGCCCCGAACTCAGATCGACCAGCAGCGCGATCGGCACGGCATCAACCTCTACCGGCGGCTTTGCCGGATCGGCATCGAGCAACACCGGCTCAGCCTGAGCAATGCGGGGCTCAGAGGTAACGGCGACAAGCGTGGCCGGACTGGACAACACCGGAGCCGCCGCCAAGGGCAGGGCCAACACTCCCAGCATTTTGATGGACAGGCGTTTCAATTCCGCTCCCGCGCGCTTCGGTGATCGCGCGGGACTTCAGGAAAACCCTCAGTCGGCGCGCTGGATTCGGGCGTCGGTATAACCGGCAGCCTCGGCCTTGGCGAGTGCGGCTTCGGCTTCTCCACGGCTGGTAAACGGTCCGACGCGAACGCGGAACAACTTGCCCGCTGCGCTGACCGAACCACCGGCAGATTTGGCAACAGCTGCGCCGCGTTCCTTAGAGCTGAAGGCCCCGATCTGGACGTAGATTCCGGCTTCCGGCTTTGCTGCTGGTGCAGGCTTTGCAGTTGGCGTCGGCTTTGCAGCAGGTGCAGCCTTTGGCGCAGTGACCTTAGGCGTGACCGCGACGGGCGGCTTGGCCACCGGCTTTGATGGAGCGGGCGGTGCGGCAACCGGCGCTGGCGCAACACTCGGTGACACCATCGGCGGTGCCACGGCCCCCGGCGCAACCAGAGGAGCGAGCGAAGCATCAAGCTTGCGCCGCAGCACGTTGACCAGCCCGATCGGCGTATCCATGCGGGCGGGCGCTTGTCCACCGGCACGCAGCGCAGCGCGCTCCTGCTCTGGTGGATTGACGCGGCGAATGCGGATCGGCGAATGATCGCCCGATACGCCCAATTGCGAAGCGGCAGCGGGCGACAATTCGACAACCTGCGAGCCGCTCATTGGCCCGCGGCGGGTAACGCGAACAAGGATCGTCTTGCCGCTCTGCAACGAGGTGACCTCGGCATAGCTCGGCAGCGGCAGGGTGCGGTGGGCGACAGTCACCCCTTCCCCCGCCCCCACAGTTGCGTAACCGACTGAATCGAAGTTGAGCTTGTCCTCTGGCGTATAGGTCACGCCGTCGACGGTATAGGGAGCGCCGAGCACAACCGGATAGTCAGCCGCCGGCCCAATTCCGCGCGGCTGCACCGGTGCGGACGCCGGCGGCGCGGAATTGGCATGGCCCTGCCCGCAGGCAGCCAGTAATGTAACGATAGTCAGTGCAAAAGCACGATTAACGGGCAATCTCATCTGCAAGCAACCCCACGGAAAGTGCGTAGTAGTTCGAGCAGTTATAATGGAGGATAACCCGATAATTACCGGTTAACAGCCAGGCGGGTGTCCCCGGTCCATCAGGTTCAAACAGGCTGGCGAGCACGTCGTCCGCCAGATTCCCTTGCGGCTGCACCCCCAGCTTGCGCCATTCGGCAACTGTCAGCCAGCGATCGTGCCGGGCATGGACGCGGCTGCATGAAGGGGCATTGAGCCGGGTGTTGACCGCAGCGCGATCAAAACCATCGGGCACCGAAGCGCGAACGCCCCATGGCTGGCCAGTGCGCCAGCCGGCATCGCGGAAATAGTTGGCGATGGATGAAAGCGTATCGGGCGCGCTGCTCCAGATATTGGCCATGCCATCGCCATCACCATCAACCGCGAGGCGCAGGTACATCGAAGGCAAGAACTGCGGATTACCGAATGCCCCAGCCCAGGAACCGACCAGCTGGCTGCGCGGCACACCCCGGTCTGCCATCTTGAGCACGGCAACGAATTCCTGCGCGAACAGCTCCCGCCGCCGCCCTTCATAGGCGAGCGTCGCAAGCGCCTGCGGCAGATCGAAGTTGCCCTTGATCGCGCCGTAGTCCGTCTCATGGCCCCAGATCGCCAGCAGAATGGGAACGGGCACGCCGTATTTCTGCTCGATCGCAGAAGCGAAAGCGGAAACCTCGGCGAATTTGTTCCGGCCGCGAGCGATGCGGGCGGCATCAACATGGGCGCGCAGATAGGGTGCAACCGGCGGAATACCGGAGCGGGTCGGACTTCCCGGCTGCGCGCGGTCGAGTTCAATAACCCGCCGGTTGAGCGTCAGGCCGCTGGTCAGGTTCCGGATCGTCGGCTCACTCACCCCTGCGCTGCGTGCACGCGCAGCGAGTAGCTGGACATAGCCCTGAAATGACACCTGATCTTCAGCCGAGTCGGTATCGGGAGTGGCCTGCACGACCGGCACAGAAACCACTTGCGCGGGCGTTGCGGGAACTGCGGTCTGCGGCGACATCGGTGCCTGGCCAAGCAGCGCGGAGCTGGCGACTGCAATGGAGAGTTTTAACGGGCGGAGAATCCGGAACATTGACCCAACTTCGCACAGGCAGTGGCGAAAGGGAATTGCGCTTGTCGCACCATATCGCTAGCGGCGGTGTTTCTGGCGCAGTTAGCTCGCCAGATTTGGACAGGTGGCCGAGTGGTTTAAGGCAACGGTCTTGAAAACCGTCGTGGGTGGAAGCTCACCGTGGGTTCGAATCCCACCCTGTCCGCCAAGCTGTGCTTTTGCCCATGGCCATGTGATCGTTGATGCCGAAAGATGACAACTTGCCATGATTTGGCGAAAAACCTGAACAGCAGAGCCAAGATGCAACCCTTCAAGCGTTATATATATCTGTCACTGGCCCTGTTCATTTTGCTGTTTTCAGCGGCTTGGATGTTTTCCTCCAAAGGCCGACAATACTTCACGTTCTTTCACGTGGGGGTTTACGGGGCAAAGTTCGAGATGCTTCGTAATTGCGATATCGGGAAGATATTGATCCTTGGGGATTCACGCACCGGCATGGCCTATGATCCGGCCGTCCTCGGTGGATCAGTAAAGAGCTACGCCTTCACCGGTCACACCCCGATCGAAGGGTACTTCTTTGCCAAAAAGCTTTTGGCATGTCCGAACAAGCCAGCAGGCGTCATTCTCGCCTATTCCCCCAAAGAACTCAGCGATTTGCAGTGGTTCTGGAGCGTTGCTGTGCCTTCGGGCATTCTGGACATGGATGAACTGTCCGAAATCACCGACACAGCACGCAAACTCGGCGATCACGAAATCTATCGGCAGCAGTTTGGTACGGAACTTCCGCCATTGGCAAAAAACTGGACCTATCTGCACCACCTGCCAGTCTATGATTTCCCGACTTTCATGGCTTTGAAATACAAGCTGAACTTGAATATCTACAACCAGAACGCGGCGATATACCGGCAGGAAATGGACGAGAACGGGTTTGTTATATTTCCGGGCAACAATGTCTGCATCAAAGGCCTGTCGCCGGAATCGGAAGCTCCCCGGTTGAAGACCAACAAAGTCATCGACTTCTACTACCGGAAATTGATCGACATGCTCGAAGCACAGCACATCAAGACGATCATCGCGCCAATCCCCTATAGCACAAAGAGTTACGACCTGATCGCGCCAGCTTTCAAAAGCGATTTGCTGGAATATCAGCGGTCAGTAATTCGCGGAAAGCAATACGTCTCCCTGCACAAGGACCTGTTTACAGAGGTGGACAATTGCCTGTTCGCCGACGATCTCCACGTCAACCGTCAGGGTGCAGCAGCGTTTTCTGAGCTCATGAAGCAAGATCTGATGCCGCAATTCGCCAGGCCCGCTCCGCTTGCCAAGGGTTCATCGAGATGACATTGGCTCAGCCTTGGGGAAAAGCAGTGCGGAAACCGGCATGATCGAGCTTGAGTGGTTGCCCGCAGTTGATGATTGGAGCGCTCGGCTAACTCAGGCCAGAAGCAGCGATTCCCCCGATTGGCCTGCCCTGCGGTCGCTTGCTGCCAGCTCAATCGATTTCCTTCAGACCGATCGGCTCGACCGGGTGCTTGGCAAGACATTCGCCGGGGCACCGCCGGAAGGACTGGCGGCACCGGTCGTGCGGATTGCGGTAACCGGATCTGCCACCCTTTCGCACCTAGCCCCTGCGCTGCGGATCGCGGCGGCGCGGCGGAACATGTGGGCCGAGGTCCATGTCGGCGAATACGGGCAATACCATCAGGAGCTTGAGGACCCGGATTCGGCGCTCTGGCAGTTCAACCCCACCGCGCTGCTGATCGCGCTCGATGCGCGGCACCTGTTCGCAAGGCAGCTGAACTCTGCCGAAGAGGCGGCTGGCCACGTCGCCCAGCTTCTGGATCGTTGCGAGGCTCTGTGGGCGAAGGCGCGCGCGCGCGGGCTGCATGTGATCCACCAGACGGCCATGCCAGTTCTGCCGCAATTGGCGGGGAACAACGAGCACCGCGTAGGCTGGTCAGCGGCTGGCACTTTGGCGGTCTATAACGAAGCTCTGCGAGCACGCGCCGATGCCGCAGGGGTCGATCTGCTCGATCTATCGCCTGCGATAGCTGCCGATGGCCTGAAGCTGTGGCATGACCCTGCGCTGTGGCACCGCGCCAAGCAGGAAGTGACCATCCGTGCTGCGCCTGCCTATGGCGATCTGGTGATGCGGCTGATCGCAGCCCGCGCCGGTCGCTCGGCCAAGTGTCTGGTGCTCGATCTGGACAACACGCTGTGGGGCGGTGTGATCGGTGACGACGGGCTGGCCGGCATTGTGCTCGGCCAGGGCAATGCCGCCGGCGAAGCGCACCTCGCCCTTCAGGCCTATGCCAGGGATCTGACCCGGCGCGGCGTGATTCTTGCCGTCTGCTCCAAGAATGACGAAGCCAACGCGCTCGAACCGTTTGACCAGCACCCGGACATGCTGCTGCGCCGCAGCGACATCGCCTGTTTCGTCGCCAACTGGCAGGACAAGGCCACAAACCTGCGCCGCATCGCTGCCGAGCTGAATATCGGCACCGACACCTTGCTGTTTGTCGATGACAACCCAGCAGAGCGCGCACTGATCCGCCGCGAATTACCCGAGGTGATGGTTCCCGAATTGGGCGATGATCCATCATTGTACGTCGATCGCATTGCCGCGTCAGGCTGGCTGGAAGCCACCGCACTTACCGACGACGATCTGGTTCGCGCCAGCCAGTATCAGGCCAATGCCCAGCGAACCGCCGCCCGGGCCGATGTTACCGATATCGACGCCTATCTGCGCAGCCTGACGATGGAGATGCGCTGGCGCTCGTTTGACCGGATCGGCCTTTCCCGCGTTGCCCAGCTGATCAACAAGAGCAACCAGTTCAACCTGACCACCCGCCGCTATAACGAGGCGGAAATTGAAGCGATGATCAATGATCCCGCTGTGCTCTCGCTGCAACTCCGCTTGCTCGACAGCTTTGGCGACAATGGCATGATCAGCGTGTTGATTGCGCGGCTGACCGAAGCTGGCACTGCCGAGATCGACACCTGGCTGATGAGCTGCCGGGTGCTCGGTCGGGGCGCAGAGGCTGCCGCGCTGAACCTGCTGGTGCAGCAAGCGCAGGCGTGCGGCGTGGAACGGCTGATCGGCCGCTATCTGCCCAGCGCAAAGAACGGCATGGTTGCCGCGCACTATGAAAAGCTGGGCTTTGTTCTGCTCGAGCGGGGCGAGGATGGTTCAAGTACTTGGCAACTTGATCTAACGCAGTTCACGCCGCTGCCGTGCCATATCGAATGCACCGAAGGATAGATGATGACCAAAGACGACATTCTCGACCAACTCGTCGAGATGATGCGCGATTATTTCGATGAGCCCGATCTGGCTCTGGACCGCGATTCCACCGCGCGCGAAGTGGCGGAATGGGATTCGCTGGCACACGTCAACATCATCGCCGGGGTCGAAAGCACGTTCGGCGTGCGTTTCGCCATCAGCGAGATCGAAAGCCTGAAGAGTGTTGGCGATCTGGTCGATCTGGTGGTGGCTAAAAAAGGTCTATGATCTTCAATAGGTTCAGTCGCGACGGGGCAACGCGCTAATGATCTTTTCTTCGCTGACTTTCCTGTTCGGCTTCCTGCCGCTCGCACTGCTGGGCTACGCCTTGGCGTCGCGACTGGGACTCCGTTCGGGCACGGTCTGGCTGATCCTTGTATCGCTGGTGTTCTATGGCTTCTGGGCACCATACCTGACGATTCTGATCTCGATTTCGATCCTGTTCAACTATGGCATAGCGCTGGCCATCCGGCGTTCTGCGGCAAGACCGGCACACCAGTCGGCATTGCTGTGGCTGGGAATCGGCGCCAATCTCGCCGCGCTGATCTATTACAAATATGCCTTCGCCGTACTCACATGGCTTGGCGCGCACGGGATTGATCTGGGCGCAGGCTATTTCGCCGGGGTTGTTCTGCCGCTGGGCATTTCATTCTTTACCTTTACCCAGATCGGCTACCTCGTCGATTGCAAGGATGGCGTCACCAAAAGCGACAACTTCCTCGATTACCTGCTGTTCGTTACCTTCTTCCCGCACCTAATCGCCGGGCCTATTGTCCATAATGGCGATCTGATGCCGCAGTTCGCCGATCCGGCAAACCGGGGGCTACAGGCTAGGAATTTTGCCCCGGCGCTGACGCTGTTCATCATCGGCATGATCAAGAAGTGCCTGCTGGCCGATCCGCTGGCGGGCAAGGTCGCACTGGGCTTTGCTCACGCTGGATCGCTTGGGCCGGTTGCGGCATGGATCACCGCGCTCAGCTATTCATTCCAGCTCTATTTCGATTTCTCGGGCTATTCGGACATGGCCGTGGCGCTGGCGATGATGTTCAACGTGCGCTTCCCGGCCAACTTCAACTCGCCCTACAAGGCGCGTTCCATCGTCGATTTCTGGCAGCGCTGGCACATGAGCCTGACGCGATACCTCAACCAGTATCTCTATAACCCTATCGCCATGGCCGTCCGCCGCCGTCGTATGGCCCGGGGCCTGCCGATGAACCGCAAGGCGATGAACAAGCCCGGCGTGTTCGTCGCGCTGGTCGCCTGGCCGACACTGGCGACGATGACATTAGCCGGGATCTGGCATGGAGCGGGCCTGCAATTCCTTGTCTTCGGCGCGCTGCACGGGCTCTATCTGACAATCAACCACGCATGGCGGACCTATGGCCCGAAGTCACCAGAGGAAACGCGCGGGCTTGCAAGGCGCTCAGCGATTATCGCCGGGCAGGTCATGCTGACCTATCTTGCGGTGCTGGTGGGACAGGTCTTTTTCAGGGCAGCCTCGATTGGCGAGGCGCTGGAAATGCTGACGGCAATGCTCGGCGGCCATCAGGCCAGCCAGAGCCTTCAGGGTGATGATCTGGGCTGGATTGCCAAGATCAGCGCATTCTTTGCCATTGTGTGGATCATGCCCAATTCGCTGCAGATCATGGCTTCATCGAATCCGGTGATCAATCTTGAGCTCAAGCCCGCCCCGCGCTGGCTCCTGTGGCGGCCAACCTTGCTTTGGGCCCTGATCGCTGGCGGCTTGGCCTTCATCGGTGTCATGGCGCTCGGCGGCACAACCGAGTTCCTCTACTTCCAGTTTTAGAACCTGCCCTAACCGCCGAAAACGTCCGGCAGCCTTGCAAGCCACCGGACGTTCCCTTGCGGAGGGACGGTAAACTTATTTCAGCAACGAGAGCACGTTCTGCTGGGCCTGATTGGCCTGAGCGATCATCGCGGTCGACGCCTGACTGAGGATCTGCGCTTTGGCGAGCATGGTCGTTTCTGCCGAATAATCGGCGTCCATGATCCGGCTGCGAGCGTCGGATAGGTTGGTCGAATTCGACGTCAGGTTGTTGATCGCCGATTGCAGCTGGCTTTCGCCACCACCCAGCGACGCATTGGTATTGGCAACCTCGGCCAAAGCCGTATCGACATTACCCAAGGTCGTCGTCGCAAGCGCAGCCGTGGTCACGTCAAGCGCGGTTGCGTTGATCTTGGTGCCGTCAATGGCAAGGCTGGTGATAGTCACAGTATCTGCCGAATTTGCACCTGCCTGAATGGCGAAGGAAAGATTTGTGCCAGCCGTGGTCGAGAACAGGGCAACACCGTTGAACTTGGTGTTGGTAAGCACCGAATTGACCTGCGATGTCAGCGAGGTCACCTCTTGCTGCATATTGGTGCGATCGGCAGCCTGATAGGTTCCCGAAGCAGACTGCACCGCGAGTTCACGTACCCGCTGCAGCATATTGGTCACTTCGTTGAGTGCGCCTTCAGCTGTTTGGGCAAGCGAAATGCCGTCATTGGCATTGCGGATACCCTGCTGCATGCCGGTGATCTGCGAGGTCATCGATGTAGAGATCGCGAGCCCCGCAGCATCATCCTTGGCGGAGTTGATACGCTTGCCGGTGGACAGGCGCTGCATGGCCGTGCCCTGCATCAGGGCGGCGGAATTCGAAGCATTGGCTGCGCGCATGGCGCTGATATTCGTGTTGATGACAGTCATGGTAATTTCCCCCCGAAATTGTCACCCAAGTTGCCCGAGGTTCCGGACCATTCCGGGCCTCTGCCATGGACAAGAGCGGCAACGGCGCGGCAAAGTTAAGTGGCGTGGTAAATTGCTCGGCAAGGATTACCGGAAAGGGTCTTGCAAACTCCTGTAAAATTGATCGTAATCGTGGCCCTTGTGGTAATACCTGTGCTAATGGCCTCAGCCATGAAGATAGGAATTGGTCGCGCCCTGTTGTTATTTGTCGCCTTGCCTGTCGCGGCAAATGCGCAATCGCCAGTTGGCCCTAAGCAACCAGATGATACTGTCCCCTATGTAACCCGCAGCGGCGACACGCTGTATGGTCTGGCCAAGTTCTACCTGACGAGCATCAAGGGCGTCACCGAGCTTCAGCAGCGCAGCAAAGTAAAAATCCCGCGCAACATGCCGACGGGATACCGGCTGGATATTCCCCGGCACCTGCTTCGTTACACGCCAATCACACTGCGCCTGGTCAGCTTCAATGGTCCGGTCAGCGCAAAATCCGGCGGACAGGTGCTGGCCCCAAGCAAAGGACTGGAACTGGGCGAAGGGGCCGAAATTACCACCGGACCGGGCGGCTTCGGCTTGCTGAGCGGATCGGACGGTTCGCGTATCGCCCTGCCCTCGAATACGGTGATCAGTGTCGCGCGGGCGCGCAAATATGTGCTCTTCGGCGCAGGCGACGTTGAGCTTTCCGTCGCCAGAGGCCGCGCCGAAATCCACGCCGCGAAGCAAGTTCCTTATGGCGAATTTCGCGTTCGCACCCCGGTAGCGACCTCGGCCGTGCGCGGCACCGTGTTCCGCGCCGGGTTTGATCCGGCGGCCGTCATTTCCGCCACAGAAGTTGAGGAAGGCAATGTCGCAGTCGCATCCCCGCGCAGCGAATTTGCCCTTCCCGCCGGCTTTGGCGCGACTGCCAATGTTACTGGTGATCTTGCCAAGGAGGCCCTGCTTCCGGCGCCAGTACTGCTGGATCTGGGCAAAGTGCAAACCGATGAACAGGCCAACTTTGCCGTGAAGCCATCCGGTGGCGCGCGCGGTTATCATTTTACCGTCAGCCGCGATGCCGGGTTTGACGACGTCATTGCCGAAGCCGACTCTTCAGCGCCTGCGGTGGCCTTCGCCGATCTCAAAAACGGCACCTATTACCTCCGCGCCGCGGCCATATCGACGAGCGGATTGCAAGGTCTTGGCGAAGCGTGGTCGTTCCGGCGCCAGCGGGTTGGTCTTGCCGCCGATGCCGGGCAAACCGGCATACCCGGCGGCATCCGCATCAACTGGCATGCCGAGGGTGAGGGCAAGTCGCTGTTCCGGTTCCAGATGTTCGCGGAAGGTGACGCCACCACGCCGCTGATCGACGAGGCCGGACTCGACAAGCCGGGCCTGACCTTGACCGGGCTGCGACGCGGGGCCTACCAATGGCGACTGGGCGTGATCCAGACAACGGCTGAAGGATCGGCAGAAGTCTGGACGCCCCTGCAGAAATTCACCGTCAGTAACTGAAAAGGGCTCTAACGCTTGTCACGGAGGCGGTTGTTCCTTGAATGGCTTGCCATCCTTGCTTGCGCCCTCGCGCTGGCTTGGTGGGCAATTGTCGGCGTGCTGACGGCCCGATTTGACAATGCTCTGCTCGACCGGCTGGCAACGGCATCTGCCCATCCGGCGACCGATGATGTGCTGATCGTCGCCATTGATGATCGAAGTCTGGCCGAGGCCGGGCGCTGGCCGTGGGACCGTGCGAAGGTAGCGCAATTGCTCGACCGGCTGACTGCAGCAGGATCCAGGTCGGTTCTGCTCGACGTTCTCTATACCGAGCCGGGAGCGCCGCAATCGGATCAGGCATTGGCTCAGGCCATGGCGCGCGCTGGCAATGTTGCCTTACCCTATAGCCTGACCCCTGCCGAAGGGCGCAGCGATGGCTTTGATCCTGTGCTGCCGATCCCCGGTCTCGCCGCGCAGGCGGTTGCAACCGGCCATGTCGCCATTTCGCCTGATGCCGATGGCACAGTGCGCCGCCTTGCCCTGACTTTCACCGACACATCGGGCCAGAAACACCGCCATCTCGTCGCCGAGATGTATCGTGAGTCAAATGGCAAGGCATCGTTGAGCTATCCCGAGGCAGATTACGCTCCCATCCTGCAGCTGCGATCCTCGGGCAGCTATCGTACGATCTCCGCCGCCGCCGTTTTGCGGGGCGAAGTGCAAGGACAGTTCATCAAAGGCAAGGTGGTCATTATCGGTGCCACCGCACCCGGGCTGGGCGATCTGTTTCCCGTTTCCTCCTCCGCCGGATCAATGATGAGCGGGGCCGAACTGCAGGCAAACCTGTTCCAGGACATCACGGACAAGGGCTTTATCGCCCCCCTTTCCCAAACGCTCGTAATCGGTCTTGCCTTCACCCTGATCATGGTGTTGTTCATTGGTTTCTGGCGGCTGCGGCCGTCATTGTGTCTCGCCCTGGCAACCGGGCTGGCCATATCGGCCGTTGCCATTGCAATTGTCCTGGCGATTGGCTGCAAGCTGTGGGCACCACCCGGCCCCGCCCTCTTGGCACTGGTCGTGGCCTATCCGCTGTGGGGTTGGCGCCGGTTGGTGGCGGTCAGCCAGTTTCTTGAAAGCGAGGCAGCCAAGCTGGAGCCTGCTGCCGGTCCGCCCATGGCAGCGACCTTGGGCGGGTTTGATACCGTCGCCCAGCAAGTCAGCCGGCTCGACTATCTGGTGGATGAAGTGGCTGCGCGGCGCGATTTCCTGCGCCGGGTGATCGAATCCACGCCCGATGCGCTGTGCGCCTTCGATGCGACTGACGGCTTGGCGCTGATGAACCGGCGCGCCGAGGCTCTATTCGGTGAAGATGTCCAAGGGCTGAAACTGCCAGACATGGTTGCTGCGCTGAAGGGGCGCTATAACGCAGACGCCAGCGAACTTCAGCTGGATGACGGCCGTACATTCGCGGTTACCCATTCGGACGGCCTGCCGCAGGCTCCACTCGAAACGATTCGCATCGTCCAGTTCACCGATATCACCGCCACCCGCCGGGCCGAGCAGGACCGGCGGCATATGCTGGAATTCCTCAGCCACGATATGCGCTCGCCGCAAGTGGCAATTCTGGGGCTCGCCGGTCAGCAGGCTCATGATGACGATGAAGCCGCACGCTTCGCCCGGATCCGCAGCCATGCCCGGCGGACCATGGAACTGGCGGACAACTTCATCCAGCTCGCAAGGCTTGGCGAAGTGCCGCTGTCGCTCGAAGAACTCGACCTCGGCATGCTCGCCGACGAAGCGCGTGACCGGGCATGGAGCGGTGCGCGCGATCGGCAGATGAATCTATCGGTCAGTCTGCCTGAAGAGCCGGTCTTCGTGAGCGCGGACGGACAAGTGCTGTCGCGCGTGCTCGACAACCTGATCGGCAATGCCGTGCGTTATGGAAACGATGGTGGAACTATTCGCATTACTGTGGAGCGACAGGCAGGCGGAGATCGGGCCTGTCTGACAGTGTCAGATGATGGCCCCGGCCTGCCCGAGGATCGCCTGGCAGATCCCTTCCGCCGCTATGGGCCGCATGGCGAGGGAGGAACCGGGCTTGGGCTCGCCTTCGTTTCCGAAGCCGTCACGCGGCATGGCGGGACGATTGCTTGTGAAAGCGCACCGGAAAAGGGCACGCGCTTCACCATATGCTTGCCAGCCTTGGCCGATATCAGCGGCGAGTAAGATCTTCGGCCAGCTTTGCTGCCAGTGCCGCCGATTGCACCTGCGTGATGCGGCAAGCAGATACTTCGCCCTCAGCCAGTTTTTGCGGGAAACCCGCAGTTGCACTGTTTGAAACGACAACGCGCAGCCGCTGCGGACGGCATTTGTCAAACATCCCGTGCTTGCGCGGTGCCTCGCTCCAGACAACCGCCTGCCCGCCAGCACCCGCCGATTGGGTTATCCCGACGTCAGCCGAGGCCAGCGCGACGGCAACGGTCAGGCCAAAATCACTGCCATTCTCTACCGCAACTCCGCGTTTTTCCAGCGCCGCAGCCAGCTGTTGGCTGAAATCGGCCTGCATGGCCGAAGGCTTGCTGCCTTCAGGTTGGTCGCTGGTGAGGTGAACCTTTTGCGGCAAGCCAGAGGTGGTGCTGCGAACATTCGGCGGGCTGGCCACGTCACAGGCACCTAGCCCAAGCGACAGCGCAAACAGGGTGACGATCTGCCCCGGGCGCATTGATTTTTCAGTCACCTGTCACCCCAGTTGCTATTCGGCGGCAATCGCTATGCTGTCGAGACGATAGCCAAAGCCGAAAATCGTCTGGAGTGCAAACCCGCGCTCCGGACGCAGATCGAGCTTGGCACGCAGGCGCGAGATATGCACGTCAAGCGTTCGCGTTTCGATATCGGGACTGGAGAGCCAAACCTTCTGGAGAATGTACCCTCTGGAAAGAGGGCGATTGAGATTCTCGAACAGCAGCCGGGCCAGATCGAATTCCTTCTGCCGTAGTTCAACCGCTTCACCATCAATCCGCACCACTTTGGCGAGCGCATCGAATTCGTAGGCACCAAAGCGGTGCGGGCCGTGCTCGTTCTCGGGTTTTTCACGGCGCAGAGCGGCCCTGATGCGGGCGCGGATGATATCGGGGTCTTCGGGCTTGCGAATATAGTCGATCGCACCGGCATCCAGCGCAAAAACGATGTCTTCCTTGCGATCCCGATTGGTCAGCATGATCACCGGCGGAGGCGGATCAAGATTCTCGCGCGCCCAGGCCAGCACTTTCAGTCCGGACATGCCCTGCATGTTCCAATCGAGCAGAAGAATGTCGAAAGTATCGCGGCGCAGGGCAGCCAGCAGCTCCTCGCCACTGGAAAAAATCGAGCATTCGTTACCCGATTCGCGAAGCACCACGGCGACTTCGCGAATTTCATCAGGATCGTCATCGACCAGAGCTATACGCACTGCCGGTACCCTCCAAATTCCAGCCCTGCTGCTTCGATCAGTTCCAGCGAAAAATGATCCCGCACCCGATTCCAGCCGTTTGGCTATGCTATTGTGCGTATCACTAGAGGGGAAATGCAGGAAAGAACCAAGTGAACTGATGTAAATTCAACGCCGTCTGCTTCTGGCAGCCGAAAGTTGGAATGGCGAAAATCCGCGTTTTTCCAACCGATATCCTAACGATGCGTTTACCTGACTTCTATATCATGCTGGCTCAGCGAAAGGAGGCGAGCGTGAATTACATGTCTCAAGTCAGCAATGATGAGGCCGAGCGGCTGCGGTCCATGCGCGCCGAAGTTTCGCTTTCCTGCGAGATCCGGCAGGGCACCCGCCCCTGGACCCGCGTTACACTACACGACATTTCCGATTCCGGCTTTCGTATCGATTGGCGGCCCGGCTTTGACGAGCGCAACCCGCTCTACATCCGCATTCCCGGGTTGGAGCTGTTGATCAGCCAATTGCGCTGGAAGCGCGAAAACTGGATCGGCTGCGAATTCACGCACCGGCTCTACCCAGCGGTTTACGATCACATCGTTCGCCAGTCGCAGCTGCAAGGCTAAACCACCAAGCTATCAGATGTGTAATGCGCGGCCATAGGCGGCCAGCGTGCTCTCGTGCATCATCTCGCTCAGCGTCGGGTGTGGGAACACCGTCTGCATCAGTTCGGCCTCGGTGGTTTCGAGCGTCTTGCCAACAACGTAACCCTGGATCAGCTCGGTCACTTCCGCACCTATCATGTGCGCGCCCAGCAATTCGCCTGTCTTGGCGTCGAACACCGTCTTGATGAAGCCTTCCGCTTCTCCCAGCGCGATGGCCTTGCCGTTGCCGATGAAGGGGAAGTTGCCGACCTTCACAGTGTAACCGGCTTCCTTGGCCTTGGCCTCGGTCATGCCAACCGAGGCGATCTGCGGGTGGCAATAGGTGCAGCCGGGAATGTTGTTCCGGTCCATTGCGTGCGGGTGGACGTCCTTGTTGCCCAGTTCCTGCGCGATGGCTTCGGCGGCGGTCACGCCCTCGTGGCTTGCCTTGTGTGCCAACCAAGGACCCGGAGTAACGTCGCCAATCGCCCAGACGCCCTGCACATTGGTGCGGCCATAGGGATCGATGGCGATGATGCCGCGTTCGGCGGTGATTCCCAGCGCCTCAAGGCCAATGTTCTCGGTGTTGGGCGCAATGCCGACGGCGACGATTACATGGCTGAAGTCTCCCTCGGTAACCGTTCCGTCCTTGCCTTTGATCTTTGCCCTAACGCCGCTGACGCTGGTGGTGATGCTTTCCACCCCAGCCCCGGTCAGTATCTTCATGCCCTGCTTGGTCAGCGACTTCTCAAGGAATGACGAGACGTCGGCATCTTCCACCGGAACGATCCGCTCCAGCATTTCCACCACGGTCACTTCCGCGCCGAGATCATTGTAGAAGCTGGCAAATTCAATGCCAATCGCACCCGAGCCGATGACCAGCAGCTTGCTCGGCATTTCCTTCGGCGTCATCGCGTGGCGATAGGTCCAGATGCGCTCGCCATCAGCCTTGGCAAAAGGCAGGTCGCGGGCGCGGGCGCCGGTGGCGATGAGGATGTGCTTGGCGTCGAGCACTTCGGTGCCCTTATCGCCGGTCACTTCGATCTTGCCCGCCGACAGCAGCTTTCCGGTGCCCATGAACACGGTGATCTTGTTCTTCTTCATCAGGTGCGTGACGCCCTGATTGAGCTGCTTGGCAACCCCGCGTGAGCGGGCAACCACGGCGGCGAGATCGGCAGTGATATTGTCTGCTGCCAAGCCATAGTCCTTGGCATGCTTCATCTGGTGGAACACCTCGGCCGAACGGAGCAGCGCCTTGGTGGGGATGCAGCCCCAGTTGAGGCAGATGCCGCCCAGATTCTCGCGCTCGACGATGGCAACCTTGAGCCCCAGCTGCGCTGCGCGGATCGCCGCGACATAGCCGCCGGGTCCGGAACCGAGAACGATAAGGTCAAATGCTTCTGCCACGAATACTACTCCTGCACGATCGGTCGCGGGCGACCGTTGTCGTCAATTGCCACAAAGGTGAACGTTGCCGATGTCACCTTGATTGCCTCATCCTCAAACCGGTGCCGCCGCCAGGCTTCGGTAGAAATGGTGATGGACGTCCGTCCGTTTTTGACCACATCGCAATAGACCGAAACCTCGTCGCCGACATTGACCGGCAAGAGGAACTGCATCCCGTCCATCGCCACCGTAGCCACCCGGCCGCGCGCGAGACGGGCCGCGACCAGCCCTGCCCCCATGTCCATCTGGCTCATCAACCAGCCGCCAAAGATATCCCCGTTGGCGTTGGTGTCTGCCGGCATGGCGGTGACACGGATGGCAGGATCGCGAGGCATTACGCGACCAGCGAGAGCGGCTTCTCAACGAACTCCTTGAACGCCGCCATCAACCGCGCACCATCCGCGCCATCAATCGCGCGGTGATCGAAGCTGCCGGTTACGGTCATCACATTGGCGACGCCGAGGCTGCCATCAGGCATCACCCAGGGCCGCTTCTCGCCCGCACCGATGGCGAGGATGGTCGATTGCGGCGGATTAATCACGGCGGTGAAGTGCTTGATGCCCATCATGCCCATGTTGGAGATGCTGGCCGTGCCGCCCTGATATTCGCCTGCCTGCAGCTTGCCGGTCTTGGCGCGAGCACCCAGATCCTTCATCGCCGTGGCAATCGAGGCGAGGCTGCGGCCATTGGCATCCTGCACGATCGGCGTGATCAGGCCGCCGGGGATCGAAACCGCCACCGAAACGTCGGCCCGCGAATAGCGGATCAGCTCGTTGCCGGCGAAAGTCACATTGCATTCCGGCACGGCGATAAGCGCCTTGCCCAGCGCCTTCACCAGCATATCGTTGACCGACAGCTTGACGCCCTCGGCCTCCAGCACCTCGTTCAACTCGCCGCGCAGCTTGAGCAGCTTGTCGAGCTGCACATCGACGGTGAGATATATGTGCGGCGCCTGCTGCATCGACTCGGTCAGACGGCGGGCAATGGTCTTGCGCATGCCCGACAGGCTCTCGACCGTGTGCGGGATGCGATCATCGAGCAGAGCGCGGGTTTCCGCAGCCATGGCGACCGGGGCTACACTGGTAGCAGCCGATGCGGCAGTGGCAGGCTGTGCTGCACCGGGCTGGTAGTTCTCGACGTCGGCACGGACGATGCGGCCATTCGGGCCGGTGCCGGTAACGGTGGCAAGATCGATGCCTTTCTCCGCCGCAAGCCGCTTGGCCAAGGGGCTGGCAACCACGCGGGCATCAGATGATGCAACAGGCGCAGCTGCCGCAGGTGCCGGTGCAGCGCCAGCGCTCAGCATCATCGCGGGATTGCCGCGCGCGCCTTCAACGTCAGCCTGTACGATCCGTCCGCCGGGGCCGGTGCCGGTAACCTTGTTCAGATCAATGCCCCATTCGGCAGCCTGCTTCTTGGCCTTGGGGCTGACCAGCGGGCCTTCTGCCTGCATTGGAGCCGCCGCAACTGCGGGTGCCGGTTCAGCTGCCTTGGCGGCCGGAGCAGGTGCAGGAGCCGCAGCTGCAGGCGCGGCCACCTCACCCTCGCCGGAAAGCTGCGCGATCACCGTTCCGACCTTCACGCCTTCGCTGCCTTCGGCGACATCGATCGAAAGAATCGTGCCTTCATCGACGGCTTCAAATTCCATCGTCGCCTTGTCGGTCTCGATCTCGGCCATGATATCGCCCGAGTTCACGGTATCACCTACCTTCACCAGCCATCGGGCGAGTTTGCCCTCTTCCATGGTGGGCGAAAGGGCGGGCATCTTGATGGCAATCGGCATGGCGTGGGCACAGCTCCGCTTGGCTTGCGTTGTTCATCCCGCTCTTGGCCAAAATGCGCGAAAGGAGCAAGCTGCCTTGCGGAGAATTCGTTTGTGATAGATACCAAGTTATCGCTGCTGGGGGATGGCTGTGCGGATTTACCTGGTAATCGTTGACGAGACGGAGGAGGCGCAAGTCGCGCTCCGTTTCGCCTCGCGCCGCGCAGCGAAGACCGGAGGGCAGGTTCACCTGCTCGCCATCGTGCCCCGGCAGGAGTTCGTGGCCTTTGGCGGCGTGCAGGCGACAATCGAACAGGAAGCGCGGGACAAGGCCGAGGTTATGGCCACCAGCGCCGCCGGAAACCTCGCCACCGAAAGCGGTGTGATGCCCACCATTGCCGTGCGGCAGGGTGACGGGATCAAGGTCGTCAGCGAATACCTGATGGAACACCCGGAGGTATCCGCACTCGTGCTGGGGTCCGCCGCTGTGGGCAATCCCGGGCCGCTGGTTTCACACTTTTCCAGCGCGGGGATCGGTGCGCTGTCCTGCCCGCTCTATCTGGTTCCGGGCGGACTTGATGAGGCAGCGATTGATCGGCTGAGTTAGGCGAAAGCGCAGAAATGAACCAAGATGTCGGGATTGCAATCGTCATGGGCGCCTATCTTTGCCTGAGCAATCTAGGCTTTTTGCGTAGAAAAGGAGGAGTGGCGTTTCTGTCGAATATGGCAGAAAGCCCGGCTGCACTGCATGCCGTTGGAGCTCTAGCATTCCTTGCTGGTGGTGGCATTCTTGCGTTTCATCAGGCTTGGGATTGGCCACTTGGCGCGCTGGTCAATGTCATAGCGCTGATATGGCTAATCGAAGGTGCCGGTATGTTGGCTCAGCCAGGCCTTCTTGCGAGAATTTTTGCCGATCCCGAATTCGCAACAAAACTGAGAATCAGCCAGTGGGTACAATTGGCCCTAGGAATTCTGATGCTCGGCTTGGCTGCGACGAAAGCATACTGAGCGAATTGGAACCTAGCGCCTCTTGCCTTGATGGCGGATGTTGCGCGGCCTGCCGGGTTTTCCAGCCAGATGCTTGCCCTTGTGCCTTAGCGGCAAAGGCTGCCCGCGCCGCTCGATGGGCGCGCTGCCGCCTTCGACCAGTTCAAACTTCAGCGCACCGGTTAGCGGGTTCGCCTCGCCCAGACGCAGATCGAGGATCTGGCCGAGCACATAGCGGGTGCCGCTGCCCTCGGCGGTCAGCGCCTGCGCCTTTTCGTCATAGTGGAAATATTCGCGCCCGAGCGTGGAAACAGGGACCAGCCCGTCTCCGCCAAGGCCGACAATCGTCGCGAAAAAACCGAAGCTGCGCACGCCGGTGATCCGGGTCTTGAACACCTCGCCCACCCGGCCCGAAAGCCATGCGGCAACATAGCGGTCAATCGTATCGCGCTCGGCCTCCATTGCGCGGCGCTCGGCCTGGCTGATTGCTTCGCTGACCTTGGATAGATCATCGCGGTCACGCTCTGACAGGCCCGACCTTGGCGGAATGTCGCCCTTCGGCTCAGCCTGCTCCAGCCCATAGGCATCAACCAGCGCGCGGTGCACCAGAAGATCGGCATAGCGGCGGATCGGCGAGGTAAAGTGCGCGTAGCTGCCCAGCGCCAGCCCGAAATGCCCGGCGTTCTTCGGCCCGTAATAGGCCTGCGTCTGGCTGCGGAGCACCGCCTCCATGATCAGCGCCTTTTCGGTCTCGTCCGCCACGTCTTTCAGCATGCGGTTGAACAGACCCGGCGTGATCACCTGCCCCAGCGCCAGCTTCATATCGAAAGTGGCGAGGTAATCCTTCAGCGCGATCAGCTTTTCACGGCCCGGTGTTTCATGGATGCGATAGACGACCGGCGCGACCTTGGCCTCCAGGGCCTTGGCAGCCGCGACATTGGCAGAGATCATGAAATCCTCAACCACGCGGTGCGCATCGATCCGCTCGCGGATGGCGATCTCGCTGATGCGGCCCTGTTCATCGAGACGCACCTGCCGCTCGGGCAATTCAAGCGCGAGCGGATCGCGCAGGTTGCGGGCCTTTTCGAGCAAGCGCCATGCCGCCCACAGGTTCTGCAGGTGCGGCTCCGCCCTGCCCTCGTCAATCCGCGCCTGTGCTTCTTCATAGGCGACGACTTCGGCGATCCGCACCAGCGCGCGGGTGAAGCGCCATTCGGTAACCCGGCCCTCGCTGTCGATGGTCAGGTGGCAGGCCATGGCTGCGCGGTCTTCGCCCGATTTCAGCGAGCAAACATCGGCGGAAAGCACCTCGGGCAGCATCGGCACTACGCGGTCGGGGAAATAGACCGAGTTCGCCCGCTTGCGCGCTTCGCGGTCAATCGCTGATCCGGGGCGCACGTAAAACGAGACATCGGCGATGGCGACGAGCGCCTTGAAGCCGCCCTCCCCGTCCGGCTCGGCCCAGATCGCATCATCGTGATCGCGCGCATCGCTGGGATCAATCGCGACGATGGGCAGATGGCGCAGGTCTTCGCGCTTGGCTTCACTGAGTTGAAGCTTGGCGGCGAGATCGGCTCCGGAAATCGCCTCCTCGGGGAAGACGAAGGGGATGCCGTGCTTGTGAATGGCGATCAGGCTGAACGCGCGCGGCGCCAGCGGATCGCCCAGTACCTGCGTAACTTTCACGCCCGAGCGGGGCGATTTACCGGCCGGTTCCGCCAGCACCAGATTACCCGCTTCCGCGCCGCCAAGGTCTGACACCGGCAGCGAATTGCGCACGCGCTTGTCGACCGGGGCCAACCAAGGCTTTCCAGTGCCATCCACCTCGATCACGCCGAGCACGGATTCGGCGCTGTCGGCCAGCTTCTTCATTGGATAGGCAATCAGGCCGGAGCCAACTTCCTCAGTGCGGGCGAGCACCCTGTCGCCTACCTTGAGCGCCGACATCGGCGCGCGCGGGCCTTTAACCTTGCTGCTGCCACGCGCCTCGACAATGCGCAGCCGCGGCGGCGGCGTGGCATCGTCGGGTTGCCATGTGTCAGGGATGGCAAGCAGATCGCCATCCTCATGCGCGACAATGCGCAGCACGGTGACCTTGGGCACTCCGCCCATGCGGTGGAAAGCGGTCCGGTTGCCGTCGATCAGGCCTTCGTCGGCCATATCGCGCAGCAGGGCCTTGAGCGCGATCTTCTCTTGCCCTTTCAGGCCGAAAGCCTTGGCAATCTCGCGCTTGCCGGCACTGGTTTCAGAACTGGCGATGAAATCGAGGATCTGCTTGCGCGAAGGCATGCCGGGTTGGACGCGGGGTGGTTTGGTCATTTGGTGAGCGGTGCAAACTGCCCGCCGGGCACGGCCGAGGCGATGGGGCTTTCCGTTCCGTCACTCGCTACCGATGACACGCCAA
Source organism: Sphingomonadaceae bacterium (assembly GCA_947451145.1). Classification (GTDB taxonomy): domain Bacteria; phylum Pseudomonadota; class Alphaproteobacteria; order Sphingomonadales; family Sphingomonadaceae; genus Novosphingobium. The sequence continues at coordinate 121,180 of CANFXW010000007.1, forward strand.
ACAGCCAGTCATCGGCGCGCACGCCCGGAAATTCGGTTTCCACCTTGTCTCCGCTCACGGACTTTCCGGGATAAATACCAGCTGCCCATTTCCATGCTGAAGCATCGGTCGCTCTTCGGTAGATACGGTATTCCCTCGCGCCCGAAACGTGGTTCCAATTCAGTGAAGTAGACGTTGTCACCGCCCCGCTCACAGTGACCTGGGGCGGCATGGGCGCATTGGCAAGGAGCGCAAGAGTCCGCGCATTCAACCGCGTCACTTTGGCGAGATAGGCAAAGTCCATGAATTGCACCGTATCGCCATAAACCACACCCTTTTCGGTGCGCAGGTCCTGATGCTGGTGATCGTAGTTCTCGACTCCCACAGTAAAGCGGATAGCCGGATAGCCCATTTCCTGAAACGGCAGGTGATCCCCGCCCCGCCCCATTCGGTCCGCCCGCCAGACCTGCCGCACAGCCAGCTCCGGCTTGGCGAGACCTGCCACAAACCGCGAAAGGTTCCGGCTCGGGCTGTCATTCTCGCCGCCAAAGCGCCTTGCGGCGGCGCGCAGCTTGTCGTCACCATCGGCGCGCGGGCCTTCGGAGAATACGCGCACGGTCTTGTCATCAACCAGCCCGTCAGAGCCGCGCGTATTGCCGACGATATCGTTGTTGAGCACGGCCTTAACCGTCCAGCCCTGCGCCTTGGCGTATTCGGCCATCAGCTTGCCGCCATAGAGCCCCTGCTCCTCGCATTGCAGCAGGGCGTAGACAATGGTCGCAGGGAACTTGCGCTTGCTCAGCACCCGCGCCGCTTCGAGCACCAGTGCGGAGCCGGAGCCATCATCATTGGCCCCCGGCGCGTCGCTCTTGGCGTCCATCACATCGGAAACCCGGCTGTCGATATGGCCCTGAACGATCACAACTTCGTTAGGCCGCTCGCTCCCTCGCTGGATGGCAACGACGTTGACGATGTGAGCGGGCGTTGGGATGCGATCGCCCGAGACGGTCTTTTCCGGCAGCACGATCTCAAGGCAGCCGCCGCAGGCAGCGCCGGTCTTGCGGAATTCTGCCTCAGCCCATCTCCGCGCCGCCCCGATCCCGCGCACCGGATCGCTCTCGCTGGAGAGCGTGTGGCGGGTGCCAAAGCTCACCAGCTTTTCAACATCGGCGCGCAGCCGCGCTTCACTGACTTGCGGCGCATCGGCAGCCTGACTTGCCGACGCGAGCGCCAGCAGCGCAATTCCAAATGCTTTAATACGAACGCGCGACATAGATCGTCTCCACCGCCGGCTTGCCGGTGAAGATACATTGCCCTTGCGGAGCGTCTGCGTCCATCGGTGTGTTGCGGATGGTCAGCTTGTGCGCTTTCAGCGTCGCCACAACCGCTTCAAGTTCCGCGCCCGTAGGACGTGACCAGCCAAGTTCGACCCAGCCAGGATACTTGTTGCCCTCGGCAAAGTGCTTGGCGAGTGCATCGAGCGAGGTCACGCCGCGGGTGATATTGGCATCGCGCCGCGCGGTAGCCTCGGCATGGAGCGAGGCCTGAATTTCCTCGACCAATTCAGCCACCCGGACAACGAAATCGGCGCGCGCCTCGATGTTCGATGCCACCTTGCCGCCTTCACCATAGAGCCGGTCACGCCGCAGCCAGCAGACATTGCCGCCCGCCACATCGCGCCCGCCGATCTCGACGATCACCGGCGCGCCCTTCTTCACCCATTGCCAGCGCTTGGTGGTGGACTTGATGGCGCGTAGATCGAGATGCGCGCGTAGCGGATCGCCAAAGGCGCGCTGGACGTTGAGGCTGGCCATAAGCTCGCGGCAATAGGCGATGACGGGTAGGTCTTCGTCATTATCGCGGAGCATCGGCACGATCACCACCTGATGCGGGGCGATCTGCGGCGGAACGCGCAGGCCGTCGTCATCACCGTGGGTCATGATCACGCCGCCGATCAGACGGGTGGAAACGCCCCATGAGGTAGTGTGGCAATGCTGCTGCGTACCTTCGCGGTCCTGATACTTGATGCCCGCAGCTTCGGCGAAGCCGGTGCCGAGGTAGTGGCTGGTTCCGGCCTGCAGCGCCTTGCCATCCTGCATCATCGCTTCGATCGAATAGGTCGCTGCGGCGCCGGGGAAGCGCTCGTTCTCGGGCTTTTCACCAGCGACGACTGGCATGGCGAGCACGTCCTCCGAAAAGCTCCGGTACATTTCCAGCGCGCGCAGGGTTTCGTCCATCGCGTCAGCCTTGTCGGCGTGGGCGGTATGGCCTTCCTGCCAGAGGAATTCGCTGGTGCGCAGGAACATGCGGGTGCGCATTTCCCAGCGCACGACGTTGGCCCACTGGTTGGTCAGCAGCGGCAGGTCACGCCACGATTGCACCCAGCGCGCCATGGCCGCGCCGATCACGGTCTCCGAGGTCGGACGCACGATCAGCGGCTCTTCCAGCTTGGCATCGGGATCGGGGACCAGCCCGCCCTTGCCGTCGCCGATCAGCCGGTGATGGGTGACGACCGCCATTTCCTTGGCAAAGCCGTCAACGTGTTCGGCTTCCTTAGCGAAGTAGGAGAGCGGGATGAACAGCGGGAAATAGCAATTCTGCACGCCCGCAGCCTTGATCCGGGCGTCCATCACCTGCTGGATGCGCTCCCAGATGCCATAGCCCCAGGGCTTGATCACCATGCAGCCGCGCACGCCCGATTCCTCGGCCATATCGGCTTCGGAAATGACCTCCTGATACCAGGCAGCGAAATCGGCTTCGCGGGTGACGGTAAGGGCGTGCTTGATTTTGGTCTGATTCATGGCGGCCTGTTAGCCGCAGAGTGCCGCCGGTTCAAACCCTCAACGCAACTGACTGGCTTACTTGCCGAGTTCTTCCAGCTTTTTCGCCATGGCAGCCATCTGTTCGCGCAAGGCGGACAGTTCGTCTGCCTGCGTTTCGGCGGGCTTTTCCTCAGGCGTTACGGCGGCTGCGACCCCGGGCATGAAGGCGGCGGCGGCGGCCTTGAACATTTCCATGTTCTGCTGTGCCAGCTTGGCGAGCGGGTTGGCACCAAGACTTTCCTCGAATGCAGAGCGCAGCTTTTGCTGGTGCTCACGGAAATTATCCATCGAGGCTTCAAGGTATTGCGGCAGCAGTCCCTGCATCGAATTGCCATACATGGTGATCAGCTGGCGCAGGAAGTTGACCGGCAGCATCTGCTCGCCGCTCGATTCTTCCTCGACGATGATCTGGGTCAGGATCTGGTGCGTAATGTCATCGCCGGTCTTGGCGTCAACAACTTTGAAGTCCACCTCTTCTCGGACCATCTGCGCGAGATGATCGAGTGTGATATAGCTCGATGACTGCGTGTTATAGAGCCGCCGGTTGGCGTACTTCTTGATGACTACGCACTCGCCGTCTTTAGCCTTGGCCATTGATGATGTTCCTGAACGCCTGCCTGTGAATCAGGCCTTAGCACTTGCACCTAGTGCAGTGCAACATAAGCTATGTTGCGCAGCGAAAGATTGGTGTCAACGACCGAAACGACGGCCCAGCGAGGTCAGCAGCTCATACTGCGAAAGGCCGCTGACTTCTGCGGCAAACGGCAAATCATAGGCCATATCGACCCAGTCGCCTTCCTGCAATTGCGGTGCAGCAGCAAGATCGATCACGGTCATATCCATCGATACGCGCCCGACCACTGGCAGGTGGACCGTGCCGCTCTTCATCATGCCCTTACCCGACCACGCGCGCAGATAGCCGTCGGCATAGCCTATCGCCACCACGCCAGCGCGCATCGGTTGGCTGGCGGTGAAGGTGGCGTTATAGCCGATGCTCTCACCCGCGGCGACATCGCGCACCTGCATCAGCATGGCCTGCGGCTGCACCACCCGGCGGATATGCGGCGCAAGCTCACCACGCGGCACGCCGCCATAGAGCGAAAGGCCCGGCCGGGTCAGTGTGCCGTGATAGGCTTCCCCCAGCATGATTCCTGCTGAATTGGCGAGGCTGGTATCGCGTGAAGACACCTGCGCGCAGGCCTGCTGCCAGCGCGCCAGTTGCACGGCATTGAGCGGGCTGTCCTCGTCGGCAGAGGCAAGGTGGGACATCAGCGTGACGACATCGAGCCCGCCGACCAGCTCATCGCCAAGGTCTGCCATGGCGAGCCCAAGCCGGTTGATCCCGGTATCGACCATCAGATCGCAGGCCCCGCCCCCGGCATCATACCAAAACTTTGCCTGCCGCAGCGAATTGATCACCGGGCGCAGGCCTGCCGAAGCTATGTAAGCCGCGTCTTCAGCCGACTGCGGGCCGTGCAGCACTGAAATGTTGCATGGCTCGATCAGTCCGGAAAGCTCGGCAGCTTCAGAAGAATAGGCGACGAAAAAGTCCCGGCACCCTGCCCCGGCCAAGGATTCCCCAACCAGCCTTGCGCCAACGCCATAACCATCGGCTTTCACTGCCGCACCGGCGCGCGCCTTGCCCGAAAGCCGGTCAAGCGCGCGCCAGTTGGCGATCAGGGCCTCACGATCAACCGCAAGGCGGAGCGGAGGCTGTGGCGCGTCAGGCCAAGTCATTTTCAAGCAGGTGCATCTTCACCGAAATCGCGCGGCGGCCCGCCCGGCAGGCCCCAGATCGCGACGATCAGAGCAACCAGCGTTACGCCCCATGCATACCAGAGCCCCGAAAACGGATCTCCCACCTTCGCCACAATATAGGCAGCAATCAGCGGCAGGAAGCCGCCGAACCAGCCGGTGCCGAGATGATAGGGAATCGACATCGAGCTGTAGCGGATGTGCGGCGGGAACATCTCGGTCAGCAGTGCGGCGACCGGACCATAGGTCATCCCCGAAAGCGCCATAAGCGCGAACATGCAGCCGAAGATCTTGAGCAATTGTCCAAATGACGGCGTGATCTTGTCGAGCTTGTAGCCTTCCGTCGCCAGCCATGCCTTCAGCTGCCCGGTGCGTTTGGCCTTGTCATCCCACGCGTAATCGGTGGCAACCGGCAGCGCCTTGCCGCCAACAGTCAAGGTCAGCTCGGAACTTTCCCCGAGACTGTAGGCAACACCTGTTCCCGCGAGATCAGCGATAAGCTTGCCGCAATTGGTCTTCTGCTTGTCAGCGAAGGGATCGAAGCGGCAATCGGGCCCCGAAACCGCAACCGGTGCGCGCTTGGCCGCTGCAGCCAGATCCGGATTGCCGAAATTGCTGATGCCCCAGAACAACGGGAACAGAAGCACCAGTGTCAGCGCATAGCCCCAGACAATGCTCTTCTTGCGTCCGATGCGGTCTGACAGCTTGCCGAAATAGATGAAGAATATCATCCCCAGACCGGCGCTGAGGCCAGCCATGATCTCGGCAGTGGTATCCTCGAGCCTCACGGCGGATTTCAGGAAGCTCAGGCCATAGAACATCGCGGTGTACCAGATCACCGTCAGCCCGGCTCCGACGCCGAACAGTGCGACGAACAGCCGCTTGGGATTGCCGGGATAGGTCATCGATTCGATGAAGGGATTGCCGGCCAGTTCGCCCTCTTCCTGCATCGCGCGGAATACCGGGCTTTCCGACAGCTTGAGCCGCATCCACAGCGAGATGGCTAGCAGGCCCATCGACAGGATGAACGGCACGCGCCAGCCCCACGCCGCCCAGGTATCCTGCCCCATCAGCGCCTTGCAGGTGAGCACGACGATCAGCGACAGGACGAAGCCGCCGACGACAGAGGCCTGAATGAAGCTGGTGAAATAGCCGCGACGGCCGGGTGGCGAGTGCTCGGCCACATAGATCGCCGCGCCGCCATATTCACCTCCGAGCGCGAGGCCCTGCAACACGCGAAGCAGAATAATGATAATCGGTGCCGCCGTACCAATCGCCGCAGCACTAGGCAGGAAGCCAACGCCGGCTGTCGCAATACCCATCAGGGTAACGGTGACGAGGAAGGTATATTTGCGCCCCAGCTTGTCGCCCAAATAGCCGAACAGGATCGCGCCGAGCGGACGGAAGCCAAAGCCGACGGCGAACCCCGCCCAGACCAGCAGCATCTCCAGTGTGGCGTTGCCGCTCGGGAAAAAGGTCTTGCCAATGATCGCGGCGAGCGTGCCATAGATGAAGAAATCGTACCATTCGAAGATCGTACCAGCAGAACTCGCCGCGATAACGAGGCGGATATCCGCTGCCGTTGGCTTGATATCCGGATGCCGGGCCGGTTCACTCATGCACAAATCTCCCCCCGCGCGGTGGCGGCATTGCAATTTGGCATGCTCTAGCGTCACCCTTCGTCTTAGGGAAGCGCATCCAGTGCAGCCATCCACGGCAACAGGATAGCCCCATGGCGCGCAGGATAGGCTTTGGCAGCTGCAATGACAGCAAGGCCCGGCCAATCGGGCAACGGGCCATCAGCTTTCAGCCATGACTCAAACTGGGCAACGGCGGCTTCAAGGTCGCCCCGCGATTGACCACCGGCTCCTGCGCCGAAAATCGCCGTGCTGGCTTGGCCCACAGCGCAAGCCTGGGCGGCCATGCCGACTGCAGTAATCCGGCCCGCCTCATCGGTTTGCAATCCCATGGAGATCGTCGAGCCGCAGGTCTGCGATCGCGCCTTGCCCTGATGAAGCATAGATGGATCATGCGGCCATCGCGCAAGGCTGGTGGCGAGCGCCAACACCTCGGGCGTGTAGAGCTTGATCGGGGAAGCGCTCACTTGGCTTTTGGGTTGCTGTGTGCAGCCTGCGCGGCTCTGGCGCGGCGCTCTCCGATCATCTTGACCAGCGATTCGCTCGCGGCATCGATGAACGGATAGGTCCGCGCCTGCGTGATCCATGTCGGGCGGCCGCCAATGCCCCAGACAGTGTCGTAACCCAGCACCATGATCGAAAAGGCCAGCACGATCAGCAGCAAGCCCTTCACCGTGCCGAAGCCGAACCCGATCACGCGATCGATTGGCCCGATCAGGGAATCCCGGCTGAGCTCTCCCATCCGCCGGGCGATAATCTTGATGATCGCGTAGGGCACCATCAGCAATAGCGCGAAAGACAGAACCGAGGCTGAGCCCAGATGGTCTCCAACGAAGGGGATCAATTGCACCGTGAGCGGGGTGTGGAAAAAATGGATCGCCCCGAGTGCGATCACCCAAGCGGAGAGTGCAAGCACCTCCTGCACGAAGCCGCGCATAAATCCGGTGGCTGCTGCGGCGCCAACCACCAGCAGCACGACGATGTCAAACCCTGTCATTACAAGGGAGTTTACGCCTCTGCGAATATGCGGTCAACGAGTCTAGAGAGGTGCGGCGCGGCATGTTGGCTTATTCCCGGCACGGCTTGTCCAGAGTCTGGTGAGAGGATCGCCTCGGAAAAGCCCAGCTTTGCCGCCTCGCGCAAGCGCAGGCTGGCATGGGCAACCGGACGGACCTCCCCAGCCAGCGACACTTCGCCAAACCAGACCGCGCCCGCCGCCAACGGTTTGTCCGCCAGTGCCGAAACCAGCGCAGCAGCCACGGCGAGATCAGCCGCCGGATCAGACAGGCGATAGCCACCCGCTACGTTGAGATAGACCTCGGCGCTCGAAAAATTGAGCCCGCAGCGCGCCTCTAGAACGGCTAGCAGCATGGCCAGCCGCCCATTATCCCAGCCAACCACTGCGCGGCGCGGTGTTGCGCCGCTCTGCAACTTGACGATCAGGGCCTGAATTTCGACCAGCACCGGCCGCGTGCCTTCCATCGCCGGGAACACGGCAGAGCCCGGCACCGGATTTTCGCGGCCCGAGAGGAACATCGAGCTGGGGTTGCTCACCTCTTCCAGCCCCGCGCCTGCCATGGCGAATACCCCGATTTCGTCGACCGGCCCAAAGCGGTTCTTCAAGGACCGCAGGATGCGATACTGGTGGCTGCGCTCGCCTTCAAAGGCCATCACGACGTCGACCATGTGCTCCAGAACGCGCGGGCCGGCGATGGTTCCGTCCTTGGTCACGTGGCCGACCAGCACCAGAGCCGCGCTGCTTTCCTTGGCATAGCGGATCAATTCAAAAGCCGAGGCGCGGACCTGGCTGACGGTTCCGGGCGCGCCCTCGATCATGTCAGAGTGCATCGTCTGGATCGAATCGATCACCACCAGCGCAGGGCTCGCCATGCCGCGCAGGGTGGTGAGAATATCGCGCACCGATGTTGCTGATGCGAAGAGGATCGGCGCACCCGCCAGCCCCAGCCGATCAGCCCGCAGCCGCACCTGCCCAGCCGCCTCTTCACCGCTGATATAGACCACCGTCCCGCCATCCCGGGCGATCCGCGCGGCGGCCTGAAGCAGCAGAGTGGACTTGCCGATCCCCGGATCACCGCCCATCAGCACCGCCGAACCCGGCACCAGCCCGCCACCCAGCGCGCGATCGAATTCGGCGAGCCCGGTCGAGCGGCGTTGCAACGGCGCACCCGGCGCATCGAGCGGTTCAAAATCGAGCGGCCTGCCACCCGAAGACAGGTCATGCTTGGCGGAAAACGTAGTTTCGGGCACCTCCTCGCTCAGCGTATTCCATTCGGAACAATCAACGCACTGCCCCTGCCAGCGGTGCGTGACAGACCCGCAAGCGGAGCAGACATAGCGGCGTTTCGGTTTGGCCATCGCGCCTTCATATATAGAACGTAAAGAGAACGCAATTGCCACGCGACATTTTCCACGCCATGAGTTTCAAATGCGCCAAAAGGAACTCCGCATTGCCCTCGTCTGCTACGGCGGGATCAGTCTTGCGGTTTATATGCACGGCGTCACAAAAGAGCTGTGGAAGCTGGCCCGGGCGAGCCGTTCTTTCCACTCCGGCGACGAGTCATCGCCCGGCAGCCAGGCAGTCTATCGCCGCCTTCTGGAACACATCGAAAAGAACCACGGCCTGCGCCTGCGGGTGCTGACCGATATCGTTGCTGGTGCCAGTGCGGGCGGGATTAACGGGGTGTTTCTGGCGCAGGCGATCCATTCGGGACAAAGCCTTGAGCCGCTGACCAAGCTGTGGCTGGAGCGCGCCGACGTGGACGTGCTGCTCGATCCCGATGCCCGGCTGTGGACGCGGTTCGGCAAGTTCTGGGCAGTGCCGATAGTCTCGTGGCTGCTATCGCGGCCGGGCAATGTCGTTTCACAGAGCGTTGCGCGCGAAACGCGCAAGGAAGTGCGGGCCAAGCTCTCGCGGCTGGTGCGTTCACGTTGGTTCGAGGCGCCGTTTGGCGGGCTTGGTTTCTCGCGCCTGCTGGCCGAAGCGCTGGATGCCATGGCCGCCAGCGAACCCGGAACCCCCTTGCTGCCGCGCGGCCATCCGATTGATCTGTTCGTCACTGCTACGGACTTCAAAGGCCACAACGAGACCGTGCGGATGCATTCGCCGCCGGTGGTTGAGGAAAGCGAGCACCGGGTCTCGATCGGCTTCCGTTCGGCCACGCCGGGGCTTGGCGGGATCGGGCTGGCAGACACCAACGAACTGGTCTTCGCCGCCCGCGCGACCGCGAGCTTTCCGGGGGCATTCCCGGCGCTTCAATTCGCGGAGATCGAAAAGCTGGCGGCCGAACGCGGCACCATGTGGGAGGGCCGCGATGCCTTTGCCATGCGGATCCTGCCCGAGCATGTCCGGCGCGGCGAGGAGAGCCACGTCTCGCTGATCGATGGCTCGGTGCTGGTCAACGCGCCCTTTGCCGAGGCTATGGGCGTGCTGCGCGATCGCCCCGCCCAGCGCGAGATTGACCGGCGCTTCATCTATATCGACCCGCACCCGGACGAGATCGGCGGCATGACCCGCGACGATCCCAAGCCGCCGGGCTGGTTCTCGGTGATCTTTGGCTCGCTGTCCTCGATCCCGCGCGAGCAGCCGGTGCGGGACAATCTGGATGATCTGGCCCGCCAATCGCGCGAGATGGAGAGCCTGCGCGCTATCGTTGATTCGTTGCGACCCGATATCGAAGCGGCGGTGGAAAAGCTGTTCGGCCACACCCTGTTTCTCGACCGCCCGACCCTGAGACGCCTGACCGCTTGGCGCGCCAAGGCACAAATCGCCGCCGCCAAGCGGGCCGGGTTTGCCTATGATGGCTATGCCCATGTCAAATTCGCCGGGATCATTTCAGACCTCGCGCGGACCATTCACGCCGCCGCGCGCGGGGCTGGCGTGGCCGATGTGGAAATTGTCGAGCGGATCCTGATGCAGCATCTGCGCACGCTCGGGCTTGATACTCTCAGCGCCCCGCGCGGTGGCGCATCAGCGGCGGCGATCCTTTTCTTCCGCGAGCACGATCTGCAACACCGCATCCGCCGCCTGCGCCTGTTGGCGCGCCGCCTGACGCAGGATTGGGACGGCGATCCGCTAGTCTCTGATGAAGACCGCGAAGAGGCGCGCGATGCCATCTACCGCGCGCTCGCCATCTATTTCGAGCGCGAGGCGGGCGGCTGCATGGGGCCCGAGTTTTCCGAGTTGGCAGCAAAGGTCGCGAGCAATCCCGGCGCGGTGCTCGCCCACATTGCTGACTGCCGGGGGCTGAAGGACTGCGATCTCGCTGCGGATGAGATCATGGCCGAAGCTCTCGCCAAGATGCCCGTGCCGCTGCGCCGCAAGGTGCTGCTCGCCTACCTCGGCTTCGCGTTTTACGACACCGTCACCCTGCCCCTGCTGCGCGATGACAATCTGGGCGAGTTCGATCCAGTCAAGGTTGACCGCATCTCGCCCGAGGACTGCCCCTCGATCCGCCCCGGCGGCGCGGCGGCATGCCTGCGCGGGGTGGAATTCTACAACTTCGGCGCCTTCTTCAGCCGCACCTACCGCGAGAACGATTACCTGTGGGGGCGGCTCCACGGCGCCGAGCGGATGATCGATCTGGTCGCCTCGGCCCTGCCCGAGGGGCAGACGATGGATGCCAACCAACTGGCCAAATTCAAGCGCGAGGCGTTTCTGGCGATATTGGATGAGGAAGATGGGCGTCTTGTGGCTGATCCGGGGTTGGTGGCTGGGATCAGGGCTGAGGTGGAAGCGACTGCCAATTGACGCTGGTCAATTGCCGATGCGCAACTTGAGACTAAGCGCATTTCAGGAAGGGGGCTAACCACAAGGAAGTCCCATGAAATCCTTTCGCTTTTACCATCTTCTCGTCGCAGCCGGAGCACTCACGGCCTGGTTTACAGCGGAGGAACTCGGCTTGGTCCATGCCTGGACGGGGTACGTTGTTGCTGGATTGATATTCCTCAGGCTGCTGCTTGGCCTCACTACCAAAACGGGTTTTGAATTTCGCCGGTTGCTTCCGTTTGCTCGCGGCGGAACGGGAATGCAGCACCCGGCCATTTCAGCCACTCTTGCCCTCGCTCTGATCACCTGCATTGCCGGTACGGCGGGCACGGGCATCCTGATGGACAAGGGCGGCACGCTTACCGGCAATTCCATTCGCGCCCATGACGACGAAAAGGGCATGAAGGATCATGAAGAGCGCGAAGATGAGGCTGCAAGAGCTCCTTCGACTATGCTGGGCCTGATCACGCCCGCCCGCGCCGAGGACGGCGAACGAGAAGAACGCGAGGAGGGTCCGCTGGGCGAAGTGCATGAAACGCTGGGCAACCTGATCCTACCGCTGGCAGTTGCCCACGCGCTCTATCTGCTCTTGTTCCGTTTCCAGATGGCGAGGTTCATGGCCATCTTGCCAAGAAAGCGCACCTGACACGGTGGGGGCTGACGCCTACTCCGTCAGCCCTTCCCATGCTTCCTTGATCCGGTCAAAAAAGCCCTTTGACTGCGGCGTTTCGTCGCCGGTCTCGGTTTCCTGAAGCTCGCGGAGCAGCTCTTTCTGGCGGGCGGAGAGCTTGGTCGGGGTTTCGACCATGATCTCGATCACCATGTCTCCCTTGCCCCGACCCTGAAGCACCGGCATGCCGGCGCCGCGCTGGCGCAGTTGCTTGCCGGACTGGATACCGGCGGGAACGTGGAAGGTGTGGCGCACGCCGTCGAGGCCCGGCAGTTCGATCTCGCCGCCCAATGCCGCCTTGGTGAAGGTGATCGGCACGCGGGTGATCAGGGTGTTGCCCTCGCGCTCGAACACGCGGTGCCTCTGCACGTGGATGAAGATGTAAAGATCGCCCGGAGGCGCGCCGAATGGCCCGGCCTCGCCCTTGCCTTCCAGCCGGATGCGGGTGCCGGAATCGACGCCGGGGGGGATGTTGACGTCTAGCGCCTGACGCTTATCGAGGCGGCCTTCGCCGCCGCATGAACGGCAGGGGCTTTCGATTACCTCGCCGCGGCCGTGGCAGGTCGGGCAGGTGCGCTCGACCATGAAGAAGCCCTGCTGCGCGCGCACCTTGCCGTGACCGCCGCACAGGTTGCAGCGGCGCGTGCCAGTGCCGGGGGTTGCGCCCTTGCCGTCGCAGGGCTCGCAGGACACCGAAACGTCGATCTCGATCTGCGCCGAGCGGCCGTGGAAGGCCTCCTCAAGGCTGATTTCCAGATCATAGCGCAGGTCTGCGCCGCGCCGGGCCTGCTGGCGTCCGCCGCCAAAGCCGCCACCGCCGAAGATGGAATCGAAGATATCGCCGATGTCGCCAAACGGATTGCCGCCACTAAAACCGCCGCCGCCATTGCCCATGCCGCCGTTCTCGAACGCGGCGTGGCCGTATTGGTCATAGGCCGCGCGCTTCTGCGGATCGGACAGCACCGCATAGGCAGAGCTGATCGATTTGAACCTGGCTTCGCTATCGGCGCAGCCCGGGTTCTTGTCCGGGTGAAACCGCATCGCCAGCTTGCGGTACGACGATTTGATCGTCGCATCGTCCGCGGTGCGCGATACTTCAAGCAGTTCGTAATAGTCGATATCGGCTGACATAATTTAGCCCTCTCCCCGTCGGGGAGAGGGTTGGGAGAGGGGCACACAGGCCTCCGCTCAATCCCCCTCTCCCCGGCCCTCTCCCCGGCGGGGAGAGGTAGGGTTTTCATCTTCAGCCCTTGTTGTCGTCGACTTCCGAGAACTCGGCGTCGACCACTTCTTCCTCGCCAGCCGGTGCTTCGGCGCCCGGCGAAGCAGCAGCGGCCTGCTCCTTCTCGTAGATCGCCTGGCCCATCTTCATGGCGACGTCAGTCAGCGCCTGGGTCTTGGCTGTCATGGCGTCAGCATCGCCGCTTTCGATCGCGGTCTTGGCTTCGGCCAGAGCGGCCTCGACTTCAGACTTGAGGCCAGCGTCGATCTTGTCACCGTGCTCGGAAAGCTGCTGCTCGGTGGCGTGAACAAGGCTGTCGGCATTGTTGCGCGCTTCGGCAGCGGCGCGGCGTGCCTTGTCTTCTTCAGCGAACTTCTCTGCGTCCTTAACCATCTGGTCGATGTCCGCATCGGAAAGACCGCCCGAAGCCTGGATCTTGATCTGCTGTTCCTTGCCGGTGCCCTTGTCCTTGGCGTGGACATTGACGATGCCGTTGGCGTCGATATCGAAGGTCACTTCGATCTGCGGAACGCCGCGGCGTGCCGGCGGGATGCCAACGAGGTCGAACTGGCCGAGCAGCTTGTTGTCGCCCGCCATTTCGCGCTCGCCCTGGAACACGCGGATGGTCACCGCCTGCTGGTTGTCCTCAGCAGTCGAATAGACCTGGCTCTTCTTGGTCGGGATCGTGGTGTTGCGGTCGATCATCTTGGTCATGATGCCGCCCAGCGTTTCGATACCCAGCGAAAGCGGAGTAACGTCGAGCAGCAGCACGTCCTTGACGTCGCCTTGCAGCACGCCTGCTTGAATGGCAGCGCCCATGGCCACGACTTCGTCAGGGTTCACACCGGTGTGCGGTTCCTTGCCGAAGAATTCCTTCACCGCTTCGCGCACCTTGGGCATGCGGGTCATGCCGCCGACGAGCACGACTTCATCGATGTCGCTGGCCTTCAGGCCCGCATCAGCCAATGCCTTCTGGCAAGGAGCCATGGTGCGCTTGATCAGATCGGCGACCATCTTTTCGAGGTCCGAGCGGGTGATGGTTTCCACGAGGTGGAGCGGCGTGGTTGCGCCGCCTTCCATGCGCGCGGTGATGAAGGGCAGGTTGATTTCCGTGGTCTGCGCGCTCGACAGTTCGATCTTGGCCTTTTCGGCAGCTTCCTTCAGCCGCTGCAGCGCCAGCTTGTCGGTGCGGAGATCCATGTTCTCCTTCTTCTTGAACTGCTCGGCGAGGTATTCGACCAGCTGGGTGTCGAAATCTTCGCCGCCCAGGAAGGTGTCGCCGTTGGTGCTCTTCACCTCGAACACGCCGTCGCCGATCTCGAGGATCGAGACGTCGAAGGTGCCGCCGCCAAGGTCATAAACCGCGATGGTCTTGCCGTCGTTCTTCTCAAGGCCATAGGCCAGAGCAGCCGCTGTCGGCTCGTTGATGATGCGCAGCACTTCCAGACCGGCGATCTGGCCGGCATCCTTGGTTGCCTGACGCTGGGCGTCGTTGAAGTATGCAGGAACGGTGATGACAGCCTGGGTCACGGTCTCGCCGAGATAGGCCTCTGCCGTTTCCTTCATCTTCTGCAGGGTGAAGGCGCTGATCTGGCTCGGCGAATAGTCTTCGCCACCGGCCGAAACCCATGCGTCGCCGTTCTTGCCCTTGACGATCTTGTAGGGAACCAGTTCGGTGTCCTTCTTGGTCACCGGATCGTCAAAGCGGCGGCCGATAAGGCGCTTCACCGCGAAAATCGTGTTGTCACCATTGGTCACAGCCTGACGCTTGGCCGGCTGGCCGATCAGCCGCTCACCATCCTTGGTGAATGCGACGATGGAGGGCGTGGTGCGCGCGCCTTCCGAATTTTCGATAACCTTGGGCTTACCGCCATCCATCACCGCTACGCAGCTGTTGGTGGTGCCAAGATCAATACCGATAACTTTACCCATGGGATGCCTTACCTCACTTGCAGTTGGACACCGCGCTGGCACCTCCCGACCAATCGGCAAGGTTTCTTTGCGGCTCTTTGATGGGCGATATAGGTGCGCTTTTTCTTGGCACAAGGGCATGGCGACACTAGGAACGCGCACCGTCTTGAAACAGAACAGAGGTTGCCCGAATGCGTTTGTTGCCTGTTATCGCTGCCAGCCTTGCCTGCATGGCCATTGCCGGGTGCAAGCCAGCGGAGCAGCCTGCCGCACAGACCGCGCAGACGGCTGGCGTTTCGCTCAGCAATGCACGTCTGGTTCTGCCAATTATCGCTGGCGATCCGGCGGCCGCCTATTTCACCGCGAGCAACGGCGGCGACAAGCCTTCGCGCATCGCCTCGATCGAGATCGCCGGGGCCGGAATGGTGATGATGCACGATACGGTCACCGAAGGCGGCAAGACCGGAATGGCGATGCTGGATAGCGTCGAAGTTCCGGCGCACGGCAGCGTAACTTTCGCGCCCGGTGCCAAGCACGTGATGGTCGAAGGGCTTTCCGAACAGGTCAAGCCGGGGGGTAAGGTCGCCCTCACCCTCATCCTTGATGACGGTGCCAAAGTCCAAGCCGATCTTCCGGTAGAGTCCGCAGCTTCCAGCCAATGAACCACGCCTGCCCGCCGGGCGGCGAGCGCCCGCTGACCGAGGGCGAGCGCGCCATGGTGCAGGCGATGTTCGGCAGTTCGGTTGATCTGGAACCGGTGCGTATCAGGCGGCGCAAGTGGTTTCCGCTTCAGCCCGCCAATGTGGTGATGGCGCCGCGCGGCCACGTGCATTTCCACCCCGCTGGCCCGCACTATTGCGATGATTTCGCCGAGGCACCGGTTCCGGCGCAGGGGCTGTTCATCCACGAAATGGTCCATGTCTGGCAGGCGCAGACGAAAGGACGGCACTGGCTGGTGCTGCGCCGCCATCCATTCTGCCGTTACCACTACACCATGGTGCCGGGTCGCGAGTTTGGCAGATACGGGATCGAGCAACAGGCGGAAATCGTCCGTCATGCCTATCTGGCAAGGATTGGTCGTCCGGAAAGCGGGGCACCAAACCTCACAGAACTAGAGAAATTATTGCCGTTCTAAGTACTTTTTCTAACCGTTGATATCTCTTGCCCATACCCCCCTGCCCCCTTGCATAACTTAGGCAAATACCACAGGACTTTGCCCCGGAAACGAGGGCCATTTCGGGCGAAATGCGCCCTTTCACTTCTGGGGTTGAAATGACGAAAGCAGTAATTCTGGCAGGCGGCTTGGGCACTCGTCTTGGCGAGGAAACGTCACTGCGGCCAAAGCCGATGGTTGAAATCGGCGGTATGCCGATCCTTTGGCACATCATGAAGATCTACGCATCACACGGCGTGAATGAGTTTATCATTTGCCTTGGCTACAAGGGCTATATGATCAAGGAGTACTTCACGAATTACTTCCTGCATAACGCCGACGTGACCATCGATCTGGCCAATAACAGCACCGAAATCCACCAGTCCAAGACCGAACCGTGGAAGATCACTCTGGTGGAAACCGGGCAAGACACCCAAACGGGCGGGCGGCTGAAAGCAGTGCGCCAATATCTCGATCCGGACGAGCCCTTTTGCTTCACCTATGGCGATGGCGTGGCCGATATCGACATTACCGCCGAGCTCGAATTCCATCACCGCCACGGCAAGAAGGCTACCATCGCCGCCGTCACCCCGCCGGGGCGTTTTGGTGCGCTCGAAATCGATGGGGAGGCTGTGCGCAGCTTCAAGGAAAAGCCCAGCGGCGATCACAGCGTTATCAACGGTGGTTTCTTTGTCCTGAACCCCAGCGTCATCGACCTGATCTCGAGTGCCTCCACCTTTTGGGAAAAGGGACCACTCGAAGCACTTGCAGCATCGGGCGAACTGGCGGTCTGGCGGCATACGGGCTTCTGGCAACCGATGGATACGCTGCGTGAGAAGCAGCTGCTTGAGGAACTGTGGGCGAAGGGTGCGCCGTGGAAAAGCTGGTGAATGACGCTTTCTGGTCGGGCCGCCGCGTCTTCCTGACCGGGCACACCGGCTTCAAGGGCTCGTGGCTGGCCATGTGGCTTGCCCAGATGGGCGCGACGGTTACCGGTTTTTCGCTGAAAGCCGAAGATCCGAGCCTGTTCGATTCGGCCCATGTCGCCGATCTGGTCACCCACATCGAAGGCGATATCCGCGATCTGGCCGCCGTTGAGGCGGCGATGCATGCCGCCGATCCCGAAGTGGTATTCCACCTCGCCGCTCAGCCTCTTGTCAGGCTTTCTTATGAAAGCCCGGTCGAAACCTATGCGACCAACGTACAGGGTACTGTCCACGTGCTCGATGCCTGCCGCCGCGCGGCTTCGCTGAAGGCCATTGTCTGCGTCACCAGCGACAAGTGCTATGAAAACCGCGAATGGGTCTGGCCCTATCGCGAGGCCGATCCGATGGGCGGCTATGACCCTTATTCCAGCAGCAAGGGTGCAGCCGAGCTGGTGATCTCGGCCTATCGCCGCAGCTATTTCGGAAAAGGTCCCCTCCTCGCCTCTGCCCGCGCAG
The DNA here is from genome assembly GCA_947451145.1 of Sphingomonadaceae bacterium. Taxonomy (GTDB): domain Bacteria; phylum Pseudomonadota; class Alphaproteobacteria; order Sphingomonadales; family Sphingomonadaceae; genus Novosphingobium. The sequence goes on from CANFXW010000007.1 coordinate 138,557, forward strand.
GCAATGTCATTGGCGGTGGCGATTGGGCAACCGACCGATTGATCCCTGACATCATCCGTGCGCTGGTTGCCGGCAAGGCGCCCTTCATCCGCTCGCCCGATTCCATCCGCCCCTGGCAGCACGTGCTAGAGGCGCTGAACGGCTACCTGATGATCGCGGAAAAGCTTGCCGGTGGCGATGCCTCTGCAGCCTGCGGCTGGAACTTCGGCCCTGCAGATGCCGACACCCGCCCCGTCAGCTGGATCGCCGACGCCCTGTGCCAGTCCTGGGGCGCGAATGGCTGGGAAACCGGCAATTCGGAAGCGGTGCATGAGGCCAAGATCCTCAAGTTAGATTGCTCGAAGGCGCGCAGCGAGCTTGGCTGGCTGCCAAAGCTCAATCTGGCGGGCGCGCTGGATTTGATTGTCGATTGGCACCGCACGGTTGCCGAAGGCGGGGATGCCCGCGCCAAGTCACTTGCCCAGCTCGATGCCTATCGGGCCATCAGCTAAGTACCTCAACGGATTTGATAAGCATCATGAGTCAAGACCTCGAAAAATTGGCAGAGAGCCTGAGCGAAGAGGAACTTCGCGCACTGATCGGTGATCTCTCGGCAGGATATGCGCGGCGCTTCCACGGCCCCCGCACTTTCGTTCCGGGTGAAAGCGCGGTTCCCGTGTCCGGCAAGGTCCACGGTGAGGGCGAAATGCGCCACCTCGTCGATTCCGCGCTCGATTTCTGGCTTACTACCGGACGGTTCAACGATGCCTTTGAAAAGCGGCTGGCCGAGCGGCTGGGCGTCGCCCATGTGCTGACCTGCAACTCGGGCTCATCGGCCAACCTGCTGGCGCTCTCGACGCTCACCTCGCACTATTTCCGCGAAAAGGCGCTGAAGCCGGGTGATGAGGTGATCACAGTCGCCACCGGCTTCCCCACCACCGTCAACCCCTCGCTGCAATACGGGCTGGTGCCGGTCTTCGTCGACGTCGACATCCCGACTTACAACATCAAGCCCGAGATGATCGAGGCTGCCGTATCCAGCAAGACCCGCGCGATCATGGTCGCCCATACTCTGGGCAATCCGTTTGACCTCTCCGAAGTCATGCGCGTGGCCAAGAAGTATGACCTGTGGGTGATCGAGGATTGCTGCGACGCCCTCGGCGCCACCTACAAGGGCAAGGGTGTCGGCACTTTCGGCGATATCGGCACGCTCAGCTTCTACCCTGCACATCATATCACCATGGGTGAAGGCGGCGCGGTGTTTACCAACAAGCCGCGGCTCAAGCGGGTGATCGAATCGATGCGCGACTGGGGTCGTGATTGCTGGTGCGCGCCGGGCGTGGACAACACCTGCGGCAAGCGTTTCGCCCGTAAGCTCGGCACCCTGCCCAAGGGCTATGACCATAAGTATACTTACGCACACGTCGGTTATAACCTGAAGATCACCGATATGCAGGCAGCGGTTGGCCTCGGTCAGATGGACCGGCTGGAAGACTTCATCGCCGCCCGCACCCGCAATTTCGCGACGCTGACCGAGCTTTTGAAGCCGCTGGAAGACGTGCTGATCCTGCCCGAGGCCACACCGCACAGCGAGCCATCGTGGTTCGGCTTCCCGATTACCTTGCGCCCAGGCTCCGGGATTTCCCGTGAGGTACTGGTGCAGAATCTCAACGAAAAACGCATCGGAACCCGCCTGTTGTTTGGCGGCAATCTGCTGCGCCAACCCTACATGCAAGGCCGTGAAGTGCGGGTGGTTGGCGACCTGACCAATGCCGACCTCGTGACAACCAATACTTTTTGGGTAGGAATCTATCCTGGCCTCACTGAAGATCACCTGCAATATACAGCCGAAACAATCGCTTCCATCGTTAAGGATTTTTAACCTTTGTTGCTTATTAACCAAGGCTCGAAACGAATTCGAGTATCTGGTTAGGTCAGGAGGGTATCCGTGAACACTTACGAAAAGCGCATGTTGGCGATCCTGGAAGAGGGTAAGGCCAAGTACGGCATCGTCGCCGTGAAGGCTGAGTTCGAAGCCGAGGGCACACGCACGGATGAACTGCTTCGCCTTCTGGAGATTGCCCGCCGCGCAGGCGTAAAGGTTGCCATCAAGATCGGCGGCTGCGAAGCCATTCGCGATCTGATCGAATGCCGCAATTATGGCGTCGACTACGTGATCGCCCCGATGGTTGAATCGCCTTATGCGCTGAAGAAGTACATCGCGGCCAAGAACAAGGTGTTCCCGGCTGACGAACAGGCCGACATCTCGTTCCTGTTCAACGTTGAAACCCATGGCACCTACCAGCAGATCGTCGATATGGCGCTCACTGCCAAGGGCGGCGGCGTTGGCATGGTCTTCGGCCGCGTCGACTTCGCCGGCTCGATGGGCCACACCCGCGACTTCGTTAACAGCGACGAGATGATCGATTGCGTCGAGGAAGTTGCCAGCCTTTGCCATGACCTCAACCTCGAACTGGTTGTCGGCGGCGGCGTCAGCCCCGACTCAATCGAACCCCTGCGCCGCGTCCGCTCCTCGCGCCTTGACCGTTTCGAAACCCGCAAGGTGGTGTTCGATGCTGCGGTGCTTGATGGTGATCAGGCCAAGGCGGGCATGGAGCTGGCCATCGAGTTCGAGCTGCTGTGGCTCAAGAACAAGCGCGATTTCTATCGTGCGATTGCGGAGGAAGACCAGACGCGGATCGCCATGATGGAAGCGCGCCAACAGAGCATCCCGACCGCTGCCGCTGCTGCAGCCTGAGGGGATCCCGTCCATGATCAGGGTCGCTGACCTTATCGCCCGGCTGCTGGTCGAGCATGGCATTACCGATGCTTTCATGCTCACCGGCGGTGGAGCCATGCAGCTCAATGACGCCTTCGGGCGTCATCAGGGTTTGCGCAAGGTGTTCACCCACCACGAACAGGCCGCTGCGATGGCTGCCGAAAGCTATTGCCGCCTTTCGGGCAAGCCCGCACTGGTCAATGTCACCACGGGCCCCGGCGGGGTCAATGCTCTGAACGGTGTTTACGGTGCCTATGTCGATTCGATCGCGATGGTCGTCGTCTCGGGCCAGGTGAAGCGCGAAACCATAGCAGGCAATTACCCGATGCCGCTGCGCCAGCTTGGCGATCAGGAAGTGGACATCATCGCGATGGCCCGCCCGGTCACAAAGTATGCTGTGCTGCTCGATAACCCGGCAGACGCGCGCAAGGTTGTCGAAAAGGCGATCTATCTGTGCAAGCGCGGTCGCCCGGGCCCGGTGTGGATCGACGTTCCGATCGACGTTCAGGCCGCCCCGGTTGATCCCGATGCGCTCGAAGCCTTTGATCCGGCCAGCCTTGATGATGAGGGCGAAGCCGCCAACACCCGCGCTGAAACCGGCCTGCTGGAAGGCGAAGCGTTGGATGCTGAGGTCGCTGCCGTTCTCGCCGAACTCTGCGCTGCCGAACGCCCGGTGATCCTCGCCGGAGCTGGGGTGCGGATTTCCGGCCAGCATGACAAGTTCATCGAATTCATCAATCGCATCGGCGCGCCTGTCGTTACCGGCTGGAACGCGCACGATGCGCTGCACGATGCGCACCCGCTCTATGCCGGCCGCCCCGGCACCATCGGTGACCGCGCCGGCAACTTCGCCGTGCAGACCGCCGACTATGTGCTGGTGCTGGGATCGCGGCTCAACATCCGCCAGGTCAGCTACAACTGGAGCAGCTTTGCCCGGAACGCACGTGTCGCCATGGTCGATATCGATCAGGCCGAACTCGACAAGCCGACGCTGAACCTGCACCGCAAGGTCCACGCTGATCTGGGCGCGTTCTTCGCTGCTGCCGCCAGCCAGCCAACGCCCGCGACCGACCGCAAGGCAGAACGCGCCGCCTATGTGGCGCGCTGCCGCGAACGATCCGCTCAGTATCCGGTCGTCCTGCCCGAATACCGTGACGTCGAAAGCCCGGTGAACCCCTATGTCTTCGGCGAGGCGCTGTTTGCCGAGCTGGAGGATGGCGACATCATCGTCACCGGCGACGGCACGGCCTGCGTCACCACGTTCCAGTGCGCGGCGATCAAGCCCGGGCAGCGGCTCTATACCAACTCCGGCTGTGCCTCGATGGGTTACGACCTGCCTGCGGCCATCGGCGCCTATTACGCCAGCCACGCCAAGCGGATCATCTGCCTGGCGGGTGATGGCTCGATCATGATGAACCTGCAGGAATTGCAGACCATCGTCGGCCATAGGCTGCCGGTGAAGCTGTTTATCCTCAATAACGACGGCTACCACTCGATCCGCCAGTCGCAACAGAACCACTTCCCCGACAACATCGTCGGTTGCGGCACCGATAGCGGGCTGACCTTCCCCGACTTCGTCAAGCTCGCTGGCGGATTCGATCTGGAAGCACGCCGCGTTGACACCCACGCCGGCCTTTCATCCGCGATCCGTGCGACGCTGGACAGCGATGGCCCGCAGATGTGCGAAGTGGTGATCGACAAGGTGCAGGAATTCTCGCCCAAGCTGAGCTCGCGCAAGCTGGATGATGGCACCATGGTCTCGCCGGTGCTCGAAGACCTCTCGCCCTTCCTGCCGCGCGAGGAGCTGGCTGCGGCCATGGCCTAGATCATGCTGAACCCTGCCGTCTCCCGGATGATCGCCCAGAGCGGCAAGCGCGTGGTGATTACCGGCGCGGGCGGCTGGCTGGGCATGGCAACGCTGGAACTGCTGGCCGAGGCGCTGGGCGATGCTGCCCAGACCCGCGTCGTCTGCATCGGCTCATCGGCACGCAGCCTGGCCCTGCGCGGCGGACAGACCTTCGGGCAGCTGGCGCTGGCCGATCTCGGCAGCCTGCCTGCCGAACCGACCTGGCTGCTGCACTATGCCTTCCTGACCAAGGACCGCGCCGAAACGATGGACGAGGGCGAATATACCGCCGCCAACCGCGCGATCAGCCGGTTCGTGGTGGAGAGCCTTGACAGCATCGGCACCGAGGCTGTGTTTCTTGCCTCATCCGGTGCCGCCTATCGCGCCGAAGACGACAGCGCCTCACCTGGCATGCGGCTCTATGGTGCCCTGAAGGCAGAGGAAGAACAACGCTTTGCCGACTGGGCAGTGGCGCGGGATCGCCGCGCAGTGATCGCCCGGCTGTTCAATCTTTCCGGCCCCTATATCAACAAGCATCAGGCCTATGCCCTCGCCCAGTTCATCCTCGATGCGCAGGCAGGCCGCCCGGTTGAAGTGCGCGCGCCCAAGCGGGTCTATCGCAGCTTTGTCGCCATCAGCGAGCTGATCTCGCTGGCCTTTGCCCTGCTTGGCCAATCACGCACCGGCGTCACCCGCTTTGACAGCGGCGGTGACGTGCTGGAGCTGGGCGAGGTGGCGAGTGCGGTGAACCGCGTCCTGAACGGCGGCGGCGTCAACCGCGCGGCTTTGACGCAGGCCGGTGAAGACCGCTATGCAGGTAACGGCAGCGCCTATGCCGCGCTGCTCGCCAAACACGCCATAACATCGGTTTCGCTGGACGACCAGATCGCCGACACCGCCCACTATCTCGCCCAGCCACAAGGGGCCCTCGCATGACCAAACCGGCCGAAAGCCAGCGCCCCGATGTCTCGGTAATCATCCCGTGTTACAACGAGGAAGATAACGCCGCGCAGATCTGCGCCGCTGCCATTGCCCAGCTGGAAATGGCAGGTGTAACCTTCGACATCATCTTCATCGATAACGATTCCACCGATCGCACGGTCGAGATCATCAAGGGTCTCTGCGCTGCAGACCCCCGCGTGCGGCTGATCGTCAACACCCGCAACTTCGGCCAGATGCGATCGCCCACCCACGCGATCTATCAGGCACGCGGCCGCGCGGTGATTGGCATGTGCGCCGATTTCCAGGATCCGCCCGAGCTGATCCCCGAATTTGTCCGCCGCTGGAAAGCCGGCGCAGACATCGTGCTGGGCGTGCGCGAGACCGAGAAGAGCGGCTTCCTGCACGGCCGCCTACGGGCTCTATCCTATTGGGCGGCGCGCAATTTTGGTGACTATCCGATTGTCCAGAACGCCACCGGCTTTGGCCTTTATGATGCCAAGGTTGTGGCCGCCGCCCGCACCCTCGCCGAGCCGGAACCATTCTTCCGCGGCATGCTGGTGGAGACCGGATACAAGCTTGAAACGATCACCTATGCCCGCCCCCTGCGCGCGGCTGGCGTTTCCAAGAACAATTTCTTCGGCCTGCTCGATTTCGCCATGTCGGCGCTGGCTGGCTCTTCAAAGCGCCTGCTGCGCATTCCGATTTACATTGGTGCCTTCGGCGCGCTGATGGCTGTGTTGATGCTGATCGGCGGGACCATCGCTTTCTTCACCGGCAGACCGATCGCCGGCTGGTTCATCGCCTCGGTGGTTCAGGCAGAATTCGCCCTTCTGTTCGGTTTCCTCGGCATTCTGGGAGACAACTTGCGGATCATCTCCGAACGCACCCGCAAGACCCCGCTGGTGCTGGAGCGTGAGCGCATCAACTTCCCCTCGGACTACTGAGATGATCTCGAAAGAGCGCCTGTCCGAACTCTGGCGATACTACTCAGCGGGCGTGATCAACACGCTGTTCGGCATCGGCGTCTATTCCGCGCTGGTCTGGCTGGGGCTGAATCTGTTTGTCGCGCAATTGCTCGCCCATCTGCTGGGGATGGCGTTCAATTACCTGACCTACAGCCGCCACGTGTTCCGCGCGGCCGGCACCGCAAAGGGACGGTTCATCGCATCCTACGCGGTGAACTACGCCGTTTCGCTGGGCACTTTGGCCGCACTGTCGCGGTTTATCGCTTCTCCCTATTTCGCGGGAATCCTGACGACATTCCTCGTTTCAATCGCGAACTACTTCGCGCTCAAACATCTGGTCTTTAAGGCAAAGGCTTGAGTGCCCTTCACCTAACCACTCTCGTCATTCCCGCGAAAGCGGGAACCCATCTCCCAGCGTTGCGCACTCAAACATCGTCCGAGCAACAGGCAAGGTCCGGAGTTGGCTTCCCGCTTTCACGGGAATGACGATAAGAGGTGATTGGGACGGGGAACAAGTTCCCTAATCACTGATCCGCTGACCGACAAAGTCCGGCTGGGCAGGCTCGCCAAAATTGACATAGAGCGCCTCCATCCGCGCTTTCAGCGCAGGCAGATGATCGGGGTGAGTGATGATGTGCAGGCGGTTTTCCTCAACCGCGCGCACCACAGCGCGGCCGAGCCAGATGGCCTCCATCATCTTCCCGTCGATCGCCCGTTTGATCTCTTCGGGCAGGTCCGCCATCTGGTTTTCCGACATGCGGCTGCGCGTGAGGCCCGGATAGAGGATCGACACGCCGACGCCGAAGGGGGCGAGTTCCTGCCGGATCGATTCCGAAAGCCCCGCCACGGCAAACTTGCTGGCGGAATAGACCGCAAAAGTGCCGTGCGGCAGCTGGCCGTTGACCGACGAGGTATTGACGATGTGGCCGCTCCCCCGTGCCTTCATCTCGGCCATGAACAGGTTGCAGCCCAGGAACACCCCGCGCACATTGATCGCCATGCAGCGGTCAAATTCTTCAAGCGAGATCTGCTCCATCGGCTTGAACGGCAGCGAGATACCGGCGTTGTTGCACACTACATCAACAGGGCCGAACTGCGCCTCAACCGCAGCCTTCACCTCGGCCCAGCTTTCGGGCGAAGTTACATCATGCTGCAGGGCGATGGTACCTTTGCCAATCCGCGCGGCTTCGGCCTGAGCGTAATCCGCATTGATATCGGTAATCGCGACCCTCGCGCCTTTCTCGGCAAAAGCCTCCGCGATCCCCGCCCCAATCCCGCCGCCACCGCCGGTGACGAGGATGACTTTGTCGGTGACATTCATGGGGCTCTCCAGAGTCGATTATTTCTACAGCCTTGTTGCAAGGACTGCCGCCGACATAAAGTTGCAACCGTGCCGCCACGGCGATTAACCAATTTTTGGTCTGGGCGATGCATTCTGTGGGCATGACAACCAATTCCCCACCGCAACCAGGAGCTGACGCGTTTCACCGGGAGCGCAGCAAATGCCTCGATGCCTTTGCAGCGCTTGAGGAAGCCGTGATTCTCGCGCTTGCAAAATCAGGTAGCAAGTCGGGCGGAGAGCCGTTCGGAAAAAAGATCGAAACGCTAAAAAAATCCAAACCAACGGCCACGTTCAACAGCGCCGCTCATGGCGCGATGACACGACTGGTGACTGAAATTGAACCTATTCTCGATGTCCGCAATGACCTTGTCCACGCACGACTGCAAATCGCCAAGATCGGTGAGGATCAGCGAGCCTGTTTCATCAATGCTAGGCATTGTGAAAGTGGAACTCAGACGGCCCGCTTATTTTCGCTGGAAAGTCTGCGTGAAGTTACGCGGAAAGCCAGCCAGATCGCCGAAAAACTGCGCGCAGTCTGATCAATCCCCCTTCTTCGCCACAGCCACCATCGCCGGACGCAGCAAGCGCTCCTTGATCATATAGCCCGCCTGCAATTCCTGCAGCACGGTGCCGGGCTCGGCATCAGCCGAGGGCACCTCGAGCATCGCCTGATGCTGGTGCGGGTCGAGCGGAAGGCCGGTGGCGGCGATGCGGGTGATGCCGTGGAGCCCGAACACCTTGTCGAGCTCGCGCGCGGTGGCTTCGATACCGGCGACAAGGTTCTTCCACTTCTCGTCCTCGCGCAGGTCTGCCGGAATGGCATCGAGCGCGCGGCTGAGGTTGTCTGACACCGAGAGAATATCGCGGGCAAAACCGGTCGCGGCATAGGTGCGCGCATCGGCCACATCCTTGTCCATGCGGCGGCGCACGTTCTGCGTTTCGGCCTTGGCATAGAGTACGTCCTGCTTGGCGGCCTCAAGCTGCTCGCGCAGCGAGGCAATTTCATCGCCATCGGCCGCGCCGCCCTCCAGAAACTCCTCGGGAACGCCTTTCAATTCTGCTTCAACCGCGGGATCGCTCTGCGGCTTGGTATCATCAGTCATAGTGTCAAAAATTCCGGTTAGCCGATTAGTTTGCCCCCACCCATCTTCGTGAGGGTGTGGGCGGTGAAATCCACCATGGGGACTAGGCGGGCATAATTCAACCGCGTGGGGCCAATAACCCCCACCACGCCAACCACTCTTCCATCGCGATCACGATAGGGCGAAGCGATCACCGAAGAGCCCGAAAGCGCGAAAAGCCGGTTCTCCGCGCCGATAAAAATGCGCGTCGCCTCTGCCTCGCGCGCCGCGTCGAGCAGTTCGGCGATGGATTGCTTGTTTTCCAAATCATCGAGCAGCAGCCGCACCCGCTCGAGATCGAGCAGCGCCTGGTCATCGATCAGATTGGCCTGCCCGCGCACGATCAGCACCGGGCGCTTGGCCGCATCCTCGCTCCACACCGCAAGCCCGCGCTCGACCAGATCGGCGCTGGCGGCATCGAGCGCCGACTTGCCCGAGGCAATGTCCGCCCGGATCGCCGCAATCGCCTGCGCCAAGGTGCGCCCCTGCAGCTGGGCAGTCAGGTAGTTCGACGCCTGCTCAAGCACCGATGCGGTAACCCCGGCCGGCAGATCGACCACGCGGTTTTCGATCGCCCCGTCCTCGCCCACCAGCACGGCGAGCGCCTTTCCGGGGGACAACGGCACCAGTTGCAGATGCTGCAGTCGGGGTTCACGGCGCGGGACCATCACCACTCCGGCGCAGGCGGAAAGGTCTGACAGCACCGATGACGCCGCCGCCAGCGCCGCCTCGATCGGGCCGGGCGCGGCGAGCTGCCGCTCAATCGTCGCGCGCTCGACGGCAGTCGGTTCCGCCACCTGCATCATGCCATCGACAAACAGGCGGAGGCCGATTTCGGTAGGCAACCTCCCCGCGCTGGTATGCGGCGCCGCGAGCAGGCCAAGGCTCTCCAGATCGTGCAGCACCGAGCGGATCGACGCGGGCGAGAGGTTCAGCCCCGCCCCGGCCCCCGCACTGGCCAGCGTCTTCGACCCCACCGGCTGGCCCGAGGCGATATAGCCTTCCACCACGAGACGGAAAATCTCGCGGGCACGGGTGGTCAATTCGGTGATCGGCGGAGTGTGCATGGCACTCTATGTAGAGGCTGGGCTTGAACCCTCAAGCCCATTGCGCCACAGGCAGCCGCATAACTGGAAAAGGAATCCCCATGCGACCCTCAGGCCGTGCCCCCGATGAAATGCGCGCACTTTCTTTCGATACCCATTTTACCATGCATGCCGAAGGTTCGGTGCTGGTGAGCTTTGGCAATACCA
>CANFXW010000008.1 GCA_947451145.1 Sphingomonadaceae bacterium
GTTGTCCGGCGAATGCATCAATGCGCAGATCAGCTTTCGAGCATCATCCCGTAGTCGCGGAAAATGTCATAGCACTTTCCGTTGACGACCATCAGCCGGTCATCCTTGTCGAGCCCCAGCTTGCGCCGCAGCATTCTTACCACGGTCGTCTGGCTCGGGCCGGGAAGGCCATGGATTCCGGCCAGCACTTCGGGGTTATGCGCGAAGATGCTGTCGATCAGGATGTCGAGGTTCTGCGGGTGATAGCCAAAACCCATGAACACGATGCGCTGTGATTTCAGCATGGCATTGCGCACCTCGGTCAAGGCCTTGTTATCGCGCATCAATTCACTGGCGGTGCGGATCTGGTTGATCAGATTGCCCATGTTCCACGGGTTTTCATCTCCCCAGGCCACGTCCGGGCCTTCGCCCTTTTGCCAGGGCAGACGGCCTATCGTGCCATAGGGGTGGACGATCCGCAGGTGCTCCGAAACGATGCGCTGGGCTTCAAGCAGGGTCATGCCATAGGCGGTCATCAGCGCGTAGGGCAGGAAGTGCTCTACCGAACGGTCATAATTGAACGATATAATCGCAAGGTTTTCAAAGCACTGGTGCACCTTGCTGCGCGGTACGCCGGTGGTCATCAGCTTGCCCAATTCGAGCAACCAGAAATCGCCAGCCTGCAGCGGCAGTTCGCCGGGAACGCGCGGGGCCGGGCGCAGGTTGCTGCGCGCCTCTCCCTGACAGATGAAGTGGGCGATGGCGAGCTTGCCGCAGATCGTAACCAGCGGGTTATCATCGTTTTGCTCGATGACCGTATCGATCATCTTGCTCATGCGTGATGAAATGCGCAGGCGCTCGGTTGCCTCGTAAAGCTTTTCCTGGGTGTGCCCCGGTCGTTCCCCGAGCTTGCTGAGGTGGCGCAGGAGCATCGATGAATCCTTGGTCATCTGCTCGCCGCCAAAGCGATAGAAGTCATAGGCTTGTGCGGTGCGGTCAAGCAGCTCGGGGCCAGAGGGCATGTGCATTTCCTGGCTCGCCCCGGCCCCGACAATCAATGTTGTCTTGGTCCTGATCATGCCGCTCGCACCTATCTGTCATCCCAATAGCCACCGCCGGGCGGAATCCCGGACTTGCGCCTCCGGCTTAGGACTTAATGGTTAACGCAGGGCTAAAGAATGCCCCTTAGTCAATTAGATCAGCGCCATATGGGTTTGCCGCAGGTATGCCGTTTTCGAGGCTCCATTTATCCAGATCATCATAGCAAGCTTCGACTACCGCAGCATAGGTCTGGGCAAACAGTGCACGCTGTTCGGCGTGGTCGAAAACGAAAGGCCGGTTGTTCTTCACCGCGTTGAGCACAATCGGTGCGATGTCCTCGGGCCGGTAGAATGGCATGGAAGCGTGGGTCTTGTCGCCGCCGGCGAATTGCACCTCGGCAACCGGTTCGGGTCCGCCGAATTTCTGGGGGCGGTAGGTACCGTTGTTGGCCTTCATCCCCGATGCCACTCCGCCGGGGCAATAGCTTGTGGTGAAGACATTTTGCGGCTTCATCTCGATGGCGAGGTTCATCATCATGCCGATGATCCCCATCTTCGCCGCCGAATAGGGCACGTGCACCGGCATCCAGCCGGGCAGCAGTCCCGCCATCGATGCCGTCGCGCACACATGCCCGCCGCCCGCCGCGATCATGCCCGGCAGAAAGGCGCGGGTGGTGTTCATCACCCCCATCAGGTTGACCTGGATGATCCAGTCCACGTCCTCGTCCGACATGTCGGTAAGGTGGGTGAAGCTCGTCGCACCGGCATTGGCAAAGACCAGTTGCACCGGCCCAAGCGCCGCAACAGCAGCATCGCGCATCGTTGATATGGAAACCCGTTCACATACATCGCAGTGCAGGGCCACGGCCTCTCCGCCCGCATCACGGATTGCGGTGGCCACAGCCTCGGCCTTTTCGTGCTGGATGTCGGTAACCGCTACCCGCGCACCCCGCCGCGCCAGCTCCTTGGCGAGCCCCATGCCGATGCCCGATCCGCCGCCGGTAACAACCGCTGCCTTGCCCGCGATCTCTGTCACACACGCTCTCCCGCGCCGCTTATTGCGACGATTGGGTTTCATTATCCGGAGAGATCAAGGCCTATTCAAGTGCGCCCTATTCAAGCGCGCTGGGGCCGAATGCCCGCGGCAGCAATTCTGATAGCCGCAGCTCCAGCACATCGCTCTCGCCCACGCACCAGACCAGCGGGTCGGTGCTGCCGAGTTGCGCTACTTCGTTGAGCATCTGGCGGCAGCGGCCACAGGGGGTTACCGGATCGCCAGCGCCGACGTGCCCCACCTTGCCGCCGATCACCGCGACCGCCTGCAGCCCGCCGCGCTTACCCTCGGCCATGGCTTTGCCCACGGCGACAGTCTCGGCGCAGAGCGTTAGGCCATAGCTGGCGTTCTCGACATTGGCGCCGGTCACTACCGAGCCATCGGCAAAGGCCAGCGCCGCACCGACGTGGAAGTTGGAATAGGGCGCATAGGCCGTGCTGGCGGCCTGCCGGGCAGCTGCGATCAGGGCGTCTTTATCCATGGGCTTGGTTCCTATCGCTGCAAGACAACCCAGCGCAGCGGCTTGTCATCGGCGTCGGTCATCAGGCGGTCATTCGCGGTCCACAGGATCCACGGCCGTCCGGCATAGTCAGGCTCAAGCCGTGTTCGCACAAGCCACAACTTGCGACCCAGCGCATGGGCTATGTGATAGCGGCGCTCAAAGCGGGATGACAGCTTGAGGATGACCGACTTTCCAGCGTGGTTTTCCACCTGGTTGAGGAAGGTCATAAGCTCGCTGGTCACCGCCGCATCGCTGACGGGTGAGGGGCAATCGTCGGCCAGCCGGTCGAGATCGACTGCGGGCGGCAGCAGCTTGGAATCGCGCGGCACCACGGTGACGAAATTGGCCGCCTGTTTGTCCGCAGGCTGGCAGGGATCATAGAGATGCACCGCGCCCACCTGCAGGTGGGCGGCGCGGGCGTCTTCGAGATTTTTGACAAAGGCATTGTCGCGGGCAAAGGCGCTGGCCGAGGCATCGAGATAGACGAAGTCGGTGCCGATGGTCTTGAGCGCGGTCCAGTCCATCGCGCCGTCTGCTGCGCTGACTTCGGCGCCTTGCACCGAATAGTCCTGCCGCGATGGCATCCAGCCACGCAGGTGCCACCACAGCACCACAAAGCCTGCCAACAGCACCAGCACTGCCAGCGCCGCAAGGCGCAGCCGCCATCGGCTTGTCGGTTTCCGCCTTGCCATTGTTTTGCGCCCTTGCCTCTCTCAGCCTCTGATATGCAGGACGCAGATCAGGGTAAAGAGGCGTCGTGCCGTAGCATGGTCGGTTTCGATCTTGCCTTCCAGCTTTTCCAGCAGCATTTCCGAAGCTTCGTTGTGGACACCGCGGCGCGCCATATCGATGGTTTCGATCTCGGCAGCGCTGGCCTTGCGCACCGCCTGATAATACGAATCGCAGATTGCGAAATATTCGCGGACCGGGCGGCGAAAGCGGCCAAGGCCGAGGATCAGCGTTTCGACCAGATTGCCGCCGGTGTCCGATATATCCATCTGCAGGCGCCCCTCGTGAACCGACAGGCGCAATTTGTAGGGGCCCTCGTGCCCCGCAGCGAAAGCGCGGGCCGGTTTGAAGGTGTTTTCCTCGATCAGATCGAACATGGCGATCCGGCGTTCCTGCTCGATATCGGCGTTGCGCCACAGGATGGTCGCCTCGTCGAGTTCGATCTCGGAAATGCGCGGGTCGGACATGGGGATCGTTTCGCAGATGCAACAATGGAGGGCAAGTGGCGGAATATCATCCACACCCTGTGGATTAATTCCGCGATCAATTCCCATTGCGCGGAGCCAGCAAGCGGAGCATCAACCGGCCACTTATGGCCGAACAAGCAATCCCTCTCCGCACGCCTGACGCTGCCGAACCGCTAATCCGCGCGCTGCCCTCGAATATCGAGGCCGAAGCCGCCTTTCTGGGCGCAGTGCTGATCGATAACCGGGTGATCGAGGAACTGAACACCCCGCTGCGGCCCGATCATTTCTTCGAACCGGTTCATGCCCGCATCTATGAGCGGGTGCTGAGCCTGCTCGATCGCAAGGCCGTGGTCACGCCGGTAACTCTGCGCCCCTATTTCGAGGCTGACGAGGCCTTGAAAGGACTGGGCGGCGTTACCTATCTCGCCCGCCTGACCGCAGACGGACAAGGCCTCCTCGCCCCGCGCGAACTGGCCGAGCAGATCTATGAACTGGCGCTGCTGCGCGAACTGGTCTCGGTGGGCCGCACGCTGGTGACCAAGGCGATGGACACCTCGGAATCGGTCGCCCCGCTTGAGCAGATCACCGAGGCAGAGGCCGCGCTCTATGCCGTGGCCGATGGTGCGAGCAACCAGCAGCAGGCGCAAAACTTTGGCGAGGCGACCCGCACCGCGATCATGGCGATCGAAAAGGCGCTGAATTCCGGCGGCCACATCGCGGGCAAGACCACCGGGCTTACCTCGGTGAACGAGAAGATCGGCGGCCTGCACGATAGCGACCTGATCATCCTTGCCGGGCGCCCGGGTATGGGCAAGACCTCGCTCGCCACCAACATCGCCTTCAACGCGGCGAGCCGTCTGCAGAATGACCTGGCTGCCGGGATCGAGGAAAAGGCCTCGGTCGGCGCGGCCTGCGCATTCTTCAGTCTGGAAATGAGCGCCGACCAGCTCGCCACGCGTATCCTCGCCGAGCAGGCCGGGATCAGCAGCGAGAGCCTGCGCACTGGGCGGATCAGCCGCGATGACTTCCAGCAGCTGTCTTTCGCCAGCCAGCGCCTCGCCGAGCTGCCGCTTTATATTGACGATACCCCGGCGCTCACCATTGCGGCGCTGCGTGCCCGGGCGCGGCGTCTGAAGCGCAAGCACAACATCGGCCTGATCGTGGTTGACTATCTCCAGCTGCTGCAAGGCACCGGGCGTGCCAGCGACAACCGGGTGAACGAAATCTCGGAAATCAGCCGTGGTCTGAAGACGCTCGCCAAGGAGCTGCAGGTTCCGGTGATCGCGCTCTCGCAGCTCAGCCGTGCGGTGGAGCAACGCGAAGACAAGAAGCCGATGCTGTCAGACCTGCGCGAATCGGGCTCGATCGAGCAGGACGCCGATATGGTCTGGTTCGTGTTCCGCGAGGACTATTACGTCAACAACACCGAACCCAAGCTGCCGACCGAGAGCGATCCGGCCGATGTCCACGAGAAGTATGAAGCCTGGCGGCAGAAGATGGAGCAGGTCACGGGCCTTGCCGAACTGATCGTCGCCAAGCAGCGTCATGGTTCCACGGGCCGCGTGCGTCTGCGCTTTGAGGCGCGCATCACCCGCTTCTCTGACCTTGCGCCCGACGATATGCGCGGCGCTGTTTATGATGACTGAGCTCTGCTGCAAGTGATTTCCTTGACTTTTGGCAGGGCACACCCTAGCTGCGCATCCTTCCCGAGATTCTCGTATTAGTCGGAGTGCCCTATGGCGCGCGTTACTGTTGAAGATTGCGTAGACAAGGTTCCCAACCGTTTTGACCTCGTCCTGCTTGCGGCGCAGCGCGCCCGCGAGATTTCGGGCGGCGCCGAGCTGACGATTGATCGTGACCGTGACAAGAACCCGGTTGTGGCCCTGCGCGAAATCGCCGAGCAGACCATCGTCCCGACCCAGCTTAACGAAACGCTGGTCACCTCGCTGCAGCGCGTTCTGCCTGAGGATGACGACGAGGTGGATGACATTGGTTCGCTCAGCCAGTCGGCCGAAGCCCTGCGCATCACTGCCGCAGCTCCGGTTCGCAACACCTCGCTGGGTGGCGACTACGACGGCTGATTTCAGCAAATAATCACAAAAAAGCCCGCGTGACCTATCCGGTTCCGCGGGCTTTTTTGTGCCTTTTCAATCGAACCTGACGCGAATTTGACAAGTGCAAACCAGCCTGATCTGCTGCGCCGGATTGGGGGGACAATTACATGGACAAAGTGCCTTTTGCCGCGCGTCACAAATGGGACAGCCGTTTCTGGTTCGTCTTTCTGGCAACAACGTGGTTTGCGATCGCAATGGGCTTCTGGATCCCGATCAAGCTGCGCTTCACCGGCCATGCTGACTATCCCCCACCGTGGATTCTGGTCATCCACGTGTGGTCCTATTTCGGCTGGATTGCCTTGCTGACCCTGCAGACTTTTCTGGTCGGAACCGGGCGCACAAGCGTTCACCGCAAGCTGGGCATTCTGGGCGCGATCATCGCGGTGTTCGTGTCTTTTTCGGGCCTCTTTGCCGAAGTCTACAGCCAGCGCTTCTATGCGCCGCAAGACCCTGAGAATATCCGCTTCTTCATGGTGCCGGTCTATGCCTCGGTGGTCTTCGGCAGCTTTGTGCTGCTCGCCTTCATCAAGCGGCGCGATCCGGCATCGCACAAGCGCTTGATCCTGCTGGGCACCAGTGCCGTCGTTGCCGGACCCTATGCGCGCTGGTGGGGGCATAGCATCGAGACAGTGACCGGACACGGCGTGATGGGCACGGTCGTCAAGTACTACACCGGCATGGAGCTGATCCTCGCCGCTGCGGTGATCTATGATCTGATGACGCGCGGACAGGTGCACAAGGTTTACCGCTGGGGTGTTCCGGTGATCATCGCCCTACAGTTGGTCGGCAGCCTTGTCTGGCATTCGGACTGGTGGCCACCGGTCGGGCGTGACCTGTTGGGATTGGCACCCGTCGCCGTGCAATAGGGCCGTGCAATAGGATCGCGCCGTGCCTACTTCGGGCAGGGATAGCGCCTGCTGAGCATATCGGCGATCGCCTGCTTCAGGCTGACGCTTTGTCGTGCGGCTGCCGGATAGCTTTCCAGATGGGCCATGAACTGGTCAGAGCCCAGCTTGGTGCCCTGCGGCGGGCAACTGCTGGGATGGCCGCTGGCTTTCTCCTGCATAAGGCGAGCTCTGTAGGCCTGCGCGGCACCCATGGCTTCCGATTTCAGTAGGCCGATGTCTGATGAGAACATGGCAGCGATGCCCCTGGCCTTGAGCGCATTGGCTTTGGCAAGGAAGGTCGCGACGTTCATGTCCCCCGGCGCGGCGGCAGCGGGTACGGTAAGCGTCAGGCCAATCAAGGCGGCGGCAAGCGTAATCGGCTTCAACTCAATTCTCCTGATTGGCCGCGCGAACACTCGGCCATCACGCCTTTCCCCGGCATGAACCACTTGGCGGCATGATAATTCAAGCTATTGTCATGGGAAGGGCAAAAGGACAGGCGGATGAGCGGTGAAATTATCGGCGATATAGCGCAAGGGGCACTGATCGCGCGCGCCGCCGAACCTGATCACGGCGAACAGGCTGATGGCCATACCCATGAGAGTGCCTGCCTGAACTGTGGCACCACGCTGCTTGGCAGCCATTGCCACAGCTGTGGTCAAGCCGCGCACGTCCACCGCACGCTGGGCGCGTTTTTTCATGATTTCCTGCACGGGGTATTCCACCTTGATGGCAAGGTCTGGCGGACAATCCCGCAGCTCGCCTTCCGTCCCGGGCGGATGACCCGCGAATATGTCGACGGTCGCCGCGCGAGCTATGTCTCGCCGATTGCGCTGTTCCTGTTCTGCGTTTTTCTGATGTTTGCCGTGGTCAAGAATTTCGGGCCGGAGCTTGGCCGGAACACCGATGTTGATGTCAACGGCAGGCACCTCAAAGGGCTTGAGGCCAATCGGGCAGAGGTCAAGCGGCTGGAAGGCGTGCGGGCGCAACTGGTGCGCGAAGGGAAACCCACCGATGCCATCGATGGCGAGATCGAAGGCCGCAAGAGCGGCATCGAAGTGATGGAAGAGCTGAAAGACCCGGCCAAGAACATCATGGAAGGGGCCGGCCAGAAGCCGAAGGATGGCAAGCCGGGGATCTACAGCGACATTCCGGCGATCAATGATATGCTGGGCAGCCTGCGCGACAATCCGCAACTGGCGCTCTATCAGTTGCAATCGAATGCCTACAAATTCGCCTGGCTGCTGATCCCCATATCCGTGCCGTTTGTGTGGTTGCTGTTCCCGTTCAATCGCCGCTTCGGACTTTATGATCACACCGTCTTCGTCACCTATTCGCTTTGCTTCATGATGCTGCTGGTTTCGGTGCTGACGCTGGGTTCCAATGTCGGTGTGCCCATGCTGGCTGCGGGGATGACATTCATTCCGCCATTCCACATCTACCGGCAGGTGAGGGGCACCTACGGTCTCAGTCGAAGGAGTGCACTGTGGCGCACTTTCGCGCTTTGCTTCTACGCATTCCTGGCGCTGATATTCTTCCTGTTCGCTCTGCTGGCGCTATCGAGCCACTGAGGTCGGATAGCGCCAGTCAGGCAAATCAGGCGCCCTGCGGAGCCGTGCCGCCGCCAAACTTCTTGCCGGATTTCGGCACTGCCGATCCGCGCACTGGCCGGGGTACGATCACGCCACCAGACGGCTTGTCGGGCCGGTTGAGCTTGCCGGTTTCCATCAGCTCGGTGATTTCCTCGCCGGTCAGCGTCTCGTATTCGAGCAGGGCCAGAGCCAGCACGTGGAGCTTGTCTTCCTGTTCCTTCAGGATCTTCGTCGCGCGGGCATGGGCGCCGTCAACCAGGCCGCGGATTTCGCTGTCGATCAGCTTGTTGGTCTCGTCCGAGGCGAACAGTCGCGCCGTGCCGCCCATGCCGAGGTAACCCTCCTGCTGGTCTTCATACTGCAGCGGCCCCAGCTTTTCCGACATGCCCCACTTGGTGACCATCGAGCGGGCCAGCGAGGTGGCGTACTGGATATCCGACGAAGCGCCGGATGACACCTTGTCGTGGCCAAAGATCAGTTCTTCCGCCACGCGCCCGCCCATCGACACCGACAGGTTCGCGTGCATCTTGTCGCGGTGGTAGGAGTAGTTGTCGCGCTCGGGCAGGCGCATGACCATGCCGAGAGCCCGGCCGCGCGGGATAATCGTCGCCTTGTGGATCGGATCGCTCGCCGTCTCGTTCACCGAGACAATGGCGTGGCCGGCCTCGTGATAGGCGGTCATTTTCTTCTCGTCTTCGGTCATGACCATCGAGCGGCGTTCGGCGCCCATCATGACCTTGTCCTTGGCGTCTTCGAATTCCTGCATGGCGACAAGGCGCTTGTTGCGCCGCGCGGCCAGCAGGGCTGCTTCGTTGACGAGGTTGGCGAGATCGGCACCGGAAAAGCCCGGCGTACCGCGCGCAATCGTGCGCGGCTCAACGTCGGGAGCCAGCGGCACCTTCTTCATGTGAACCGCGAGGATCTTTTCGCGGCCTTCGATATCGGGGATCGGCACGACGACCTGACGGTCAAAGCGGCCCGGGCGCAGCAGCGCCGGATCAAGCACGTCTGGCCGGTTGGTTGCGGCGATGATGATGATGCCTTCGTTGGCCTCGAACCCGTCCATCTCGACGAGCAGCTGGTTGAGCGTCTGTTCGCGCTCGTCATTGCTGTTGCCAAGGCCATGACCACGATGGCGGCCGACCGCGTCGATTTCATCGATGAAGACGATGCACGGCGCGTTCTTCTTGGCCGAATCGAACATGTCGCGCACGCGCGATGCGCCGACGCCGACGAACATTTCGACGAAGTCCGAGCCCGAGATGGTGAAGAACGGCACGCCTGCCTCACCGGCGATGGCGCGTGCGAGCAGGGTCTTGCCGGTACCGGGTGAGCCGACCAGCAGCGCGCCCTTGGGAATCTTGCCGCCCAGCTTGGCAAAGCGGCCCGGATCTTTAAGGAATTCGACGATTTCCTCCAGCTCCTCGCGCGCTTCGTCGATGCCGGCGACGTCGTCAAAGGTAACGCGGCCCTGCTTTTCGGTGAGCAGCTTGGCCTTGCTCTTGCCAAAGCCCATGGCCCCGCCAGCGCCGCCGCCCTTTTGCACCTGACGCAGGGCAAATACGGCGATGCCCATGATCAGCAGGAACGGCAAAGCCTGAATCAGCAGGTAGGCCAGCAGGCCCATTTCTTCCTTGGGGCGCCCGGCGAATTTGACGTTGTTTTCGGTCATCAGCTGGGTCAGCGAGGTGTCGCCGGGAACCGGAACCGTAGTGAACTTGTCACCGTTCTTCAGCGTGCCGGTGATCTGGTCTGAACTGACCTGCACTTCGGCAACGGTGCCTGCTGCCACCTGACCGCGGAAATCCGAATAGGCCATCGACTTGCCAGCCGCCGCATCGCGCGGGGCGAACAGCGAGACAACCAGCAGCAGGGCAACGAAAACGCCTCCCCATACCATCAGGCTGCGGAGCCAGGGGTTGGGCGGAGGGGGCTGATCATCGTTCATCGGCGGACAGGTCCTTTTGGCGGCCTACGCGGGCGCGGAGTCATATGTAGGAGCGAAGGACTGAATGGCAAGTTAGCAGGGCACAACTATGATGAGGCGTTGCTGCGCCGGGGCGAGGTGGTAACTTGCCGCAATGATCGCACGTTTGCCCGAACGCCGTTTTGCCTGCCGCTTGGCTGCCATTGTTGTGGTGGCACTGGCGCTGCGCATTGCCATTCGGCTGGTGATGGGGACGCAAAACTACTGGATCGATGGCTATGGCCACCATGCCAGCATTGCACAGAGCATCTGCGCCGGCACCGGCTATGCCTTTCCGGGCGAACCACCAACGGCTTTTCGCGTGCCGCTCTATACTTTCCTTGTTGCCGCCACGACCTGCGGAGCGGGCAGCCCGTGGCCTTTGATTCTCACACAGGCTTTGGCATCGGCCGGCACCGTGCTGTTCGCCGGGCTGATTGCAAGGCGCCTGGCCGGGAACGCCGCAGGATTGCTGGCTGCGGCGATCTATGCGCTGTGGCCCTATGGGGCGTGGCATGATCTTTCGTTGCAGGAGAGCGGCCTCCATGCATTCCTGGCGGCGCTGGTTACCTGGCAGCTGATCGACCTGCGGGACAAAGGCGGTGCCGTGCGGGCGCTGGGCTCTGGCTTGGTGCTGGGCCTGCTGCTGTTGACCCGGGCGACAATGTTGCCCTTTGTGCTCTGCGCGCTGGTGATTGTCGCACTTCCCCATTCTGGCCCCAATCGCGGCCCCAATCCTGGCCGGGCGCGGCTGGTCTCCGCCGTGATCGCTGCGGCTGCCATGTTGGCCGTGCTGTCACCATGGCTTGCCTATTCGCACAAGGTCACCGGTGCCTATGGCCTTGGCACCGAAGGGGGGGCGGCACTTTTTGTTGGCAACCACCCACTGACATTCTCTGCCTTTCCGGTGGGCACTATCGACGAGAGCCGCGTGAATATCCTGGCTTCCCTGAATGCGGAAGAGAACGCGGAGCTGGCAAAACTGCAGGGTGATGAAGTGGCAACGAGCGACTGGTATCGCGCCCATGCCATCCGCAATATCGCCGCTGACCCGGTGGCGTTCGTCTTCGGTGGCTTCCGCAAATTGTGGGCGGCATTCGGCCCGCTTCCCACTCCGCGCCACGGGCTTCGGGGGAGCATTGCCTATGCGGCAGGCTGGGTGCTGTTTTTCGCGCTGGCACTTGCGGGAACGTGGCAGCGTCGGCACGTTTGGCGTGATGATCTGTTACTGCACGCGCATATGCTGACATTTTGCGCAATTACGGCCTTGTTCTGGGCGCAGACTTCGCACCGGTCTTATCTCGATCCCTATCTGGCGGTCTTTGCGGCGGTCGCCTTGCTGGCGCTGATGCCGCTGCGCCTGGAAAAGACGCTCGATTCCTGATCGAGCCGGTTGCCGCGATCCCTGCCTTGTGCAAAGGGCGGGTGGTCAATTTCCAGCACAGGTTTACCGCAATGGCAGACAGCAGCGCATCACTTTCGGGCAAGCTTATCGTCCTGTTGGGCGGCGGCGGATTTCTCGGCACCCATGTCGCGCAGGAACTGCTGTCGCGCGGTGCCCGTCTGCGCATCGCCTGCCGCAACCCGAAGCAGGCCTATCGCATCAAGGCGCTGGGCAATCTGGGGCAGGTGCAGTTCCTGCGTGCCGATATTACCGATACCGCCGTGCTGCCTGCGCTGGTGGCGGGCTGTGATGGCGTGGTGAACCTTGTTGGCGCGTTCAAGGGTGATTTGAACGCGGTCCATGTTACCGGCCCAGCGGCCCTCGCCAAGGCGGCAAAGGCTGCCGGAGCCAGCGCTTTCGTCCACGTTTCCGCTAATGGCGCCGATGCGGGCAGCGAAGTCGACTATGCCCGCACCAAGGCCGAGGGCGAAGCCGCTGTCCTCGCCGCCTTCCCTGATGCTACCGTGCTGCGTCCCTCGATCGTGTTCGGTTCGGACGACAATTTCATCAACATGTTCGCGCGGCTGATCTCCAGCCTGCCGGTCATTCCGGTGTTCGGACCAGAGGCCAAGCTGCAGCCGGTGTTTGTTGACGATGCTGCCGCCGCCTTGGCTGCTGCGCTGGCCAATCCCGCCAAGCATGGTGGCAAGACCTATGAGCTGACCGGCCCCGATGTGCTGACCATGGGCGAACTCAACCGCATGATCGCGCATGCCGCGGGCCGCGCGCCTGCGTTTATCGATCTGCCCGACCCGGTTTCTGGAGCCATCGCCACGCTGACGGGCTGGCTACCGCTCGCGCCGATTACTTCTGACCAGTGGAAGCTGCTCAAGGCCGGCAACGTGTCGAGCGGCTTGCCGGGGCTGAAGGCGCTAGGCGTTTCGGCCCGGCCGCTGTCGCTGTTCCTCGATCGCTGGATGGTCCAGTATCGCCAGCATGGGCGGTTTGGGGATAAGGCCAGCGCCTAATCCCGGGCCTCACCCATCAACATCGCCGTAATGGTCCGGCGGCTGGATGCCGTCCTGGCGTTCGGCGAGCAGGGGGCGAAAGCTAGGGCGGCTTTTGATTACCGAATACCAGCTCTTGGCCTGATCGTGCCCGTTCCAGTCGAGACCGCCGAGGTAGTCGGCCACAGAGATCTGCGCCGCGGCGGCAAGATCTGCCAGAGTCATCGTCGCGCCGCCCAGCCAGGGGCGTTTGTCGATCAGATAGTCGATGTAATAGAGATGCTCATGCGCCAGCTTCATCGCCTCGCGCAGGATCTTTGAATCGGGTGGCTGGCGATAGACGATGCGCTTCTTCATCCGCTCGTGCAGCAAAGGTCCGGTCACGTCGCCGAAGAAGTTTTCGTCAAACAGGGCAACCAGTCGCCGGATTTCGGCGCGTGAGGCGGCGTTGCCGCTGATCAGCTGGTTGCGCTCAACCGTTTCCTCGAAATATTCGCAGATCGCCCGGCTATCGACGAGCACTTCATCTTTGCCGCCTTCGGTGTTGCGCAGCACCGGCACGCGCGCGGCGGCGTTCATCCGGACGAATTCGTCGCGGCCTTCCCACGGGTTTTCGCGCCACAATTCGTAACCGACGCCCTTCTCGGACAGCACAAGGCGCACCTTGCGGCTGAAGGGACACAGCGAGAATTGATAGAGTTGCCACATGATTCATCCACCATGGGGCATCAGTGCGGGACAGTCCAAGGGGTAGACCGGGAATAATCCTGTGGAAACACCAAGGTCAGGGCAGGTTCTCGGTTCTGCCTGCCAGCCCGAGCGACAGCGCCAGTTCGGCAAACCGCTTGCGCACCGCGCTGTCGGCCAGCGCAGCAAAGCGTTTGGGCAGGCCAAGCACCAGTCCGCCCTCGGCATCGCGGCGCAGCGGCAGGGCGGCGAGTGCGCGGGCATTGTTGCCCGACAGTCGCCGGGCCAGGCGATAGGCATGGCCCCAGCTGGTGGCGCGGGCGATCTCATCGGGGCTGGCGAGCTGCTTCACCAGATCGGGCGGGTTCAGCGGATCGCCGCCGAGGCCGACATGCAACGCCATCGCCATCTGCGCCCGGCCGCCGGCATCGACGCCGATCCAGTTGCCGTGCAGCGCCAGCTCCTCGCCCTCGATCACGCGGAAATCGGGGTTGGAGGCCCAGCCGGTCTCGGCCAGCAGCCATGAGGCGTGGCGCAGGCGGCTGGCCCCGGCGGGCTCGCCCCTGAAGGCAGGTGCGCTCCATTCGAGCAGGGCCTCGGTCGCCTGCGGGATCTGTTGGGTGCCGACCGCATGGCGGACGCCCTCGATCAGCGGATCAAGCTTGCGCGTTCCGGCATCGAGCGACTGGTAGAGCAGCCCTTCGCGCAGGCCCTGGCTTGATACGACGATCCGGCTTGGTGCCAGCTCTGCGGCGAGGCCGGCGAGCAGGGCCGAGGCATCGTCAAGCTGCAGCACGCGGTTGGCTTTCACTCCGCGGATATTCAGCAGCTCGGCCGAGCCCATGGCCCGCACCGCAGCTTTCAGATCGCGCGCGTCACTAGCGGGAAATGCATAGTTGCCGAGCACCGGCAGCGGCCAGTCGTGCAGGTGCATGTGCACCCGCGCCAAGGCCCGCCACGAGCCGCCAACGACATAGAGCGGCTTGCCCGCAGCGTCGCTCGCCCAGTCGAGCCGCCCTAGTAGGGTACGCAGCCGCTTGCGCAGTTTGCCCGGCCCCCGCGCACGGATCTCGGCGACGCGCATGGCTCCCAGCGGCAGCGAGGTGCGCTGGTGGACTTCTCCGCCCGAAATGCGGACCAGTTCAAGACTGCCGCCGCCCATGTCTGCCACCACGCCATCGGCATCGGGCGCACCGCTAATCACGCCGTACCCGGATGCCAGAGCCTCATCATCGCCGCTCAGCAATTCGGCTGGCAGGCCGAGTGCGCGAACGCGGGAAAGGAAGGTCTTGCCGTCAGCTGCCTCGCGCACAGCAGCGGTTGCCACAGCGCGGACCGGTATCGGCGCGAGCAGTTCAACTATCGCGGCGAAACGGGTCAGGCCGGTGAGAGCAAATTCGACGGCCTCGGGATCAAGGCTGCCGCTCGTCACTACGCCGCGACCGAGCCCGGCCATCAGCTTTTCGTTGAACAGCACCGCCGGCGCACGTGGCGGTCCGCCGAACACGACGAGGCGGATCGAGTTCGAACCGATATCAATAATGGCCTGTCGGTGGGTGATCGTCATTCCGGCCTATTAGGACGTGGGGACATGAATCCCAAGTCCCGCCCAGGATAGACGCACAACTGTTTCACTATGAATGCAAATTGGCTTCAGGCCGCCGCGCTTTGGCCCACATTACCGCCCGGGCGCATGGAGCCAAGACGCTGCTCGATACCGTCCCACACGCGTTGCAGTGCTTTGTCGGGCCGTGATCCCTTGGCGAAACTGCCGACGGGCGCGCGGTTGACTGCGGCCATCTCGATCTGGCTGGCCATGGGCACAACCGGCCATCCGGCGGCAATACCGGTTTTGACGCTGCGATGATGTTCGCGGGTTGGACTGTACATTGACAGCACCGGCAGGATCGGCGGCTGGCGCACGTGATGCCTGGCGAGTTCCTGCCGCACCGAATCGAGCGTCCGCATCGCCAGCGGCGACGCGGGCAGCGGCACGATCAGCACGTCTGCGGCATTGAGGATCTGCTCGCTGACTTCGTTGATCGTTGGCGGACAATCGAGCACGATCCGGTCATAGTCGTTGAGCAGGCTGTCCGTCAGCTGCGCCAGCCGCCGCTTGTGGCCGATGCGGGCAAAGGCAATGCTGGCGAAGCGCATCGAATCGTCGGACTGTAACAACGACAGCCGGTCATAGCGGGTGTCCTCGATCAGATCACGCGGTCGGCCGTCGCGCTGGAATACCGAAGCGGCGCGCGGTGACTGGCGCGCCTCGCAGCCGAGCAGAAACCCCGCACCGCCCTGGGGATCGAGGTCCCAGATCAGGGTCCTGTGTCTGGAAAGCACGGCCGAACGCCAAGCAATATCAACCGCCATGGTTGTTTTGCCCACCCCGCCTTTGGCACTGTACACGCCAATGACCGCCATAGTTTTCTTGCGCCCCGGTCTGTTCTTGCCGATTTCATACAACACTGCGGCAAGACAAGGCAATTAGCCAGACCGGATTGCTCTATTACGACACAAGTCTGGGTCCATGTGTCAAAAGCTGCCTTTGATCTGATAGGTAATGATCGGACCGATCAGCCGGTTGCGGGTTTCGGTGAAAGCGATGGGTGAGGCATCGCGGTTGCCGGTGAACACCACGCGGTCCCAGTGCTGGCGGGCGTTCAGCAGGTTGTTGGCCTGTAGCCGCATGGTCAGGCCGAATACGTTCTTGTTCTCGATGAACAGCATGCCCCAGAACGGGCCTTCGTATTGATGGCCGCGCTCTTGCAGGCGGTAGCTGTTCGATTGCTCATAGTGCCCAAACTCGCCGCCCCAGGCCCAGGTCGAGGCCGGAATATCGTGGCGGAAGCCGATCGTGATGCCGAGGCTGGTGTAATTGTTGAACGGGATCTGGTTGAGCGACAGCGGGTCTTTGTAATGCGCGTTCTGATAGAATGCCTGAAAGTCGATTTTCGCGCCCTTGATGCCCAGCGGATCAAGATTGAGCGTCGAGACATTCTCGATGTACCGCACCCGTGCCTTGGGCACGTTGCCCACCGATTCTCCACCGCCGATCGGGATCAGGGTGACATAGTCCTGCGTTTCCTTGGCGATCACGTGGATCTTGGTGGAACCCCATGCGCCCAAAGACCGGTTGGCCTCGGCCTCAAGCGTCCAGTCCTGCCGGGGTTTCAGCTGGTTGTTGCCGGTGTTGGCATTGCCATTGTCGAGGAACACCCGCGCGAGGAAATCGTAGAATGAAAGCTGCCCCACCTGCCGTCGCAGCTTGATATTGAAATCGAACTCCTTGGATGGCTTCCACGCCAGCGAGATCGAACCCTTCGGGCGCACGAAATGCCGCACCAGCCCGCCGACTCCGGTTTGGGACAACGTTGAGCGTTCGGCCGCGCCGATCATCTGCAGGGTCAGCGTCTTGGTCAGCGGGCGTGTGAAGCTCAGCGAGCCTTCATAACGGTCTTCCTGAACCCCGCCGCTCGCCGCGGGGAAGGGCGTGAGGTCAAAGGTGCCTTGGGCATTCAGCGTGCCGAGCGTCGCGCTCGTGGTCAGGCGGTTGAAGGCGGCTTCACCTGCCAGCTGCCAATCACCGCCGAGCATCTTCCAGCCATATTCGGCCCGGGCGATATGCTCGGCTCGTTCGCCGATTTGCTGGAAGCTGTCACCGGTCGGTGCACCGCCACCTGCAGGCGTCGAGACCAGACTTTGCCAATAGGGCTCGTGGCTGCGGCGATCGAGGCCGATCAACTTGAGCCGACCGGGGCCGAGCTTGAATTCATAGTCACCGCCGATCTCGCGGTACCATTCGTCGGTTTTCACGTTGAGCAGCCGGGTACGGCCCGGTCCGGTCATCGGGCTGCGAATGCTCTCTTCCTGTGCCCGCTCCCGGATGCGCTGATAGGAAAAGTTGAAATTGCCGACCGCAGATCCCGGGCCGTGAAACTTGATGCTGCCCGAAAGCTTGGGCCGCTCGATATCGTCGGTAACAATGTCCTGCCGCTGCTCGGTGATGATCCCCGCTGCATCGCGGATTACCGTCGGACCGCCTGCCGCGCCGCGACCGGCATCATTGACCAGACTGAGCGAATACTCGGAAGTGCCGAGTTTTCCGCTGAGCGATACCGATCCGTCAAACCAGCTGGGATGAGCGTAATGCGGACGGAACTGCGGGTTCCAGGCGAACTGCCCCGATAAGCTGCCCGATTTCGCAACGACATTGGCAACCACACCGGTCAGGCCCGGAACATTGAGCGATGCCGCATCGACCAGATCGATGCGCACGACATTGCCCGCCGGAATGCGCGCCAGCTGGGTGTTGATGTCATCTGATTTCGAGGAGAGCCGTTCGGAATTGACCAGCACGTTG
Source organism: Sphingomonadaceae bacterium (assembly GCA_947451145.1). Lineage (GTDB taxonomy): Bacteria > Pseudomonadota > Alphaproteobacteria > Sphingomonadales > Sphingomonadaceae > Novosphingobium. The sequence continues at coordinate 17,772 of CANFXW010000008.1, forward strand.
CCCGATGCCTGTCCCAGTCCGCGCGAGCCCTGATCGGCTTCGGCGATTGCAAATCCGGGGATCTGGCGCAGCATGTCGAGCGCGCTGCGCGGGGCGAAGCGGGCAAAGTCTGCCGGGTTATAGCTGCGCTTTGCGGTGATCGCTTCCGATGGACTGTCAGGCGGTGTGCTCGCCGCATCGCGGGCAAGGCAGGGGCTGCAAAGCGTTGCGCCAAGTGCCAGAAAAGAAACGGCAATAGGCTTCCGATGGCGACGCGCCATGATGATCTCCCGGTAAGCCCCGCCGAAGGGCCTAGCCGATCAACCGGTGTGCAGAAGGGGCCTTTCGATCAAAATGCTACTCGTGCCGACCAACGGATTCGCTGGCGGACCAACCGCTTACTTTTGCGGTCGGGGGCCGAGTTCGGAGTCGAGCAGCGACAGGCAGGGGGTCAGCATGGCCCGGCGAGCGGCGGCTGGATCCTTCGCTTTGCCCAGTTCGTCGCGCACTTGGGCAAAGCGCGACCGGGTCAGCGCGGCCACGCCATCACGGCTTGCGGCGGTCTCGTCCATCAGGCGGGCCGTGGTGACGACAAAGTATTCGCGCGCCCGCGCGTCAAGCTTTGGCAGAGCTGCCGAAACCGGCGCATTGCGCGCCTGCTCGCCCGATACCAGTGCGAAAATGGCCGAACAGCGCAGCGCCGCTTCCTGCTGGAGGTTGAGCTTCGGCAGAGGCGGTGGGCTGGCCGCCTGCGCCGATCCGGCCAGAGCCAATGCGGCAAGCAGGGCTGAGCCACGCACCGGCCTCAACCCGCCGCGCGTGAAAGCAGGAACACGGCGTGCTCGGCGCGGAAATTAGCCGCCGCGGCGCTGCACAACTTGTCGCCCGAGAGGAACCATGATTGCTCCACCGTGATCCCGCGGCTCGCCAGATGGGCGCGGAAATCGGCAATGGTCAGGTGGTGGATGTTGGGCGTTTCGTACCAAGCCACCGGCAGCAGCCGCGTCACTGGCATCCGCCCGTTCCACAGCAGCGAGAGGCGCACGCCCCAGTGGGCGAAGTTGGGGAATGAGACAAAAGCCTTGCGCCCGATCCGCAGCAAGTGATCGAGCACCAGATCGGGCCGGTGCGTGGTCTGCAGCGTCTGGCTGAGGATCGCGTAGTCGAAGGCGCCATCGGGATAGATCGCCAGATCGCGGTCAGCGTCGCCCTGGATCACCGACAGGCCAAGGCCAACGCAGTGCGCGACATTGGCGGCATCAATCTCCATGCCGCGCGCGTCGCAACCGCGCTCGTCACGCAGCGCGGCGAGCAAGGTGCCATCGCCGCAGCCGACATCGAGCACGTGGCTGCCCGGCGCTACGTGGTCGGCGATGATCGCAAGGTCGGGGCGGAGCATGGTCATGCTGGAAACACTTTGGGATCAATAATCATCATACGTTCAGGCCACGGATACTGCTTCCAACCGAACTGTGAATAGAGCGACTGTGCATCCTTCGTGTAAAGCGCCCAGCGACCGATACCCTGCATATCCGGATGGCCTCGAAGATAGGCGAGCATAGCCTTTGCGATGCCCTTCCCGCTGTGATCGGGCAAAACATAGACATCATTCAGGTAGGCGAAGGTTACATGATCGGTAAGCAGGCGAGCCATGCCGACCTGCCCTTCTGCGTTGTGAACCGACACTAGGAAAGATGCTGAAAATGCACTGCGTACCTGATCGAGAGTAATGCCTTTCGCCCAGTAGCTGTCAGTCAGAACGGCGTGTGCCGCCACTGGATCGGCACCTTCGCGAAGTTCGTAGCCCGTCGGAAGCGCACTCATTTCGAAAGGAACCCCGCGATCACCCGGTCTAGTTCTGGCACATCAAGCAGAAAGCTGTCGTGGCCAAAGGGCGCGGAGAGTTCAACGAAGCTCACTGGTGCACCTGCCGCATTGAGCGCGTGGGCGAGTTTGCGCGATTCCGCGGTGGGGTAGAGCCAGTCGGTGTCGAACGAGACCAGGCAGAACCGCGCCTTGCTCGCCTTGAAGGCATCGGCCAATTGCCCGCCGCATTCATCCGCGAGATCGAAGTAGGACATGGCGCGGGTGATATAGAGGTAGGAATTGGCATCGAACCGCTCGGTAAAGGCCGAACCCTGATAGCGCAGATAGCTTTCCACCTGAAAATCGGCATCAAAGCCAAAGCTCTTGGACTCGCGGTCCTGAAGCCGGCGGCCGAATTTTTCCGAGAGCGTGGCTTCGGAAAGATAGGTGATGTGCGCCGCCATCCGCGCCACGGCGAGGCCAGCGTCGGGCGATTTACCGGTGCCGTAATAGGCACCTTCCTGCCAGTTCGGGTCGGCCATCACGGCCTGCCGCCCGACCTCCTGAAAGGCGATGTTCTGCGCCGGCATCTCACCTGTTGCGGCGATCGCCAGCACACGTTCAACGCGGGTGGGCCAGTGCGCAGCGAGGCTGAGCGCCTGCATCCCGCCCATCGATCCGCCGACTACGCTGTGCAGCTTCTCCACGCCCAAGGCATCGAGCAGCGCCATGTGCGCGCGCACCATGTCGCGGATGGTGATGACGGGAAAGCGCATGGCATAGGGCTGGCCATCGGGGGCAGGGCTGGATGGGCCGCTGGTCCCCATGCACGATCCCAGCACATTGGGGCACACGACATAGAAACGGTCGGTATCAATCGGCAGGCCGGGGCCCACCGTGCGGTCCCACCAGCCGGGCTTGCCGGTGATAGGGTGCGGGCTGGCGACGTGCTGGTCACCGGTGGTGGCGTGGCAGATCAGCACCGCATTGCTGCGATCCCCGTTCAGCGTGCCATAGGTTTCATAGGCAATCCGCGCGCCCACCAGCGCCTGTCCGCAATCGAGCGGCAGCGGTTGTTCCAGTTCCAGCACGGTGCTGGCGGTAACGGGCGCGGACCTGTTCATGGTGGGTTGCGAATTGGGGGCAGGGGACTCGTGTGTCAATGCCGAAAGCCCGCCACTGCGGGAAGGTCAAGGGGCTGGCATTAGCGCGCGAGACTGCTAATGCGCGCGGGCAATGAGCCACGGCCCCACCCCCAAGAGCTGGATCTCCGCGATCCATGCCTATGTCCCCGGCAAGTCCGCCGGTGCGGACGGGCGTCCGCTGATCAAGCTTTCGGCCAACGAAAACCCGCTGGGAACCAGTGCACTGGCGCTGGCTGCCCGCGCCTCAGCTGCCGAGCCGAGCCGCTATCCCGATCCCGACAGCAAGGACCTGCGTGCTGCCATCGGCGCGGTGCACGGCATTGATCCCGCGCGAATCGTAATGGGCACAGGCTCGGACGAGCTGCTCAATCTGGCAGCACAGGGCTATGCCGGGGTGGGCGACGAGGTGCTGTTCCCGCGCTTCAGCTTTTCGGTCTACGATATCGCCGCGCGCCGCTGCGGCGCCGAGCCGGTGGTTGCACCCGATGCCGACTATGGCAGCGATGTTGATGCGCTTCTGGCACTGGTCAGTGATCGGACCCGGGTGGTCTTCGTTGCCAATCCCAACAACCCGACCGGATCGTTCCTGCCCAAGGGCGAGATCGCTCGGCTGCACGCGGGCCTGCCTTCGGACGTTCTGCTGGTGGTCGATCAGGCCTATGCCGAATACCTCTCGCCAGAGGATGACGACGGCGCACTGGCGCTCGCCGAGGCTCACGACAACGTGCTCGTCACCCGCACTTTCTCCAAGATCTATGGCCTTGCCGGAGAGCGGATCGGCTGGGGGACCGGGACGAGCGGGATCATCGATACGCTGAACCGCATTCGCGGGCCGTTCAACATTTCCAACAGCGGGCAAGCCATGGCACTGGCGGCGGTGAATGACCGCGCTTTTGTCGAAAGTGCGCGGGTGCACAACGCAACCGAACGCGCCCGTTTCGTCGCCGCGCTGGAGGCCTTGGGTAACCACGGCCTGCGCCCGCTGCCGAGCGAAGCCAACTTCGTGCTGATCCTCTTTACGGGAAAACTGACCGCCGAAATGGCCTATAACGGGCTGATGGAGCGCGGCTATATCACCCGCTGGCTGCCGGGGCAGGCGCTGCCGCATGGCCTGCGCATCACCATCGGTACGGCGCAGCAGATGGACGATATCGCCGCTGCGCTCCGCGAAATGGCTGAGGCTGCGAGATGACATTCCAGCGCATTGCCATCATCGGTTTGGGCCTGCTCGGCGGCTCGGTTGGGCTTGCTGTGCGCGAGTATCTGCCAGACGCCGTGACGACCGGCTATGATGCCAATCCTGCCACGCGGAGCCGTGCAAGCGAGCGCGGGTTGGTGCAGACTGTCTGCAACACCGCAGCCGAGGCAGCACAGACCGCCGATCTGGTGATCTTCTGTGTGCCAGTTGGCGCAATGGGCGCTGCCGCAGCTGAAATCGCAGGCTCGGTGCAGCCTGGTGCGATCATCAGCGACGTCGGCTCGTCGAAGGAATCGGTGCTGAAAGCGCTGGCCGATGCCCTGCCGGACAATGTCATTATCCCCGCCCACCCGGTTGCCGGTACGGAAAACTCGGGGCCGGACGCGGGCTTTGCCAGCCTGTTCCGCAACCGCTGGTGCATCATCACGCCGCCCGAAGGTACCGACCCGGCGCAGGTAGAGGCACTTTCCGGCTTCTGGCAGGCGCTCGGCGCCAATGTCGAGGTGATGACGCCTTCGCACCACGATCTGGTTCTCGCAGTCACCAGCCACTTGCCGCACCTTATCGCCTATACCATCGTCGGCACGGCCTCTGATCTTGAGGACGTGACGCAGAGCGAGGTGATCAAGTATTCGGCCGGCGGCTTCCGCGATTTCACCCGCATCGCCGCCTCTGACCCCACCATGTGGCGCGACGTGTTCCTGACCAACAAGGACGCGGTGCTGGAAATGCTCCAGCGCTTCACCGAAGACCTTACCGCGCTGCAACGGGCGATCCGGGTGGGCGATGGCGAGCAGTTGTTCGATCACTTCACCCGCACCCGCGCCGTGCGCCGTTCGATCATCGAGCAAGGACAGGACGATGCCCGGCCAGACTTTGGCCGCAGCGATCACACCGGCTCCTGAATGAAGCTGTTTGTCCAGGCCACGCTCGATTACGATCTGGCCGAAACCAGCAACCTGCTGCTCCAGCTGGAAGCCGCGAGCCTGCCCGGGCAGGTGATCAGCCAGCCGCGCCTGACGCTGTCAGAAACCGCGCATGTGGCCCGCGTCGCCGGGCACAGCGCGGTTGGCGAGCGGATCTGGCTGCGCGTGCTGGGGCGGCTGACTGTCGATTATCAGGCCGTAGTTGAGGTTACGCGCGGCACCGCCGATCTGGCGAGCTTGCCTGCGGCCGAACTGCACGAGCTGCCCGCTGACGCGATCGAATACCTGCTGCCTTCGCGCTATTGCCAGAGCGACCAGTTCACCAACTTCGTCGATGCGCAGTTCGCGGGGCTGACGGGCGGGGCCTTGGTGGCGGCTATCCGCGACTGGATCGAGGCGAAGTTTGCCTATGTTCCGGGCTCCAGCACCTCCGAGACCACTGCGCTGGAAAGTTTTGTGCGGCGTGAGGGGATTTGCCGGGATTATGCCCATGTGCTGATTGCACTGGTCCGCGCCTGCGGCATCCCGGCGCGCTTCGCCAGCGTCTATGCGCTCGGCGTAACCCCACAGGATTTCCACGCCGTCGCCGAAGTGTTTGTCGGCGGCGAGTGGCATCCGGTTGATCCCACCGGCATGGCAAAGGCTGGGGAAATGGCGATCATCGGCGTTGGGCGCGATGCCGCCGATGTCTCGTTCCTGACAGCCTATGGTTTCGCCGAACTGGTGGCGCTCTCGGTGGCGGTGACTGCGCTTTAGCTCAGCAGGAAGACGGCAGCGACCAGGCCCATCACTGCCGTTGACAGCCAGCCACCAAAAGCCAGCCAGTTCGATATCGTCATCTCGCCCATCACCTTGGGATTGCGGGCGATCAGCATGGTTACCACCATCAGCGGCGGGGCGAGCAGGCCGTTGACTGCGGCGGCCCAGTACAGCGCCTTCATCGGGTCGATGCCGAGGAGATTGAGGGCAATTCCGCCGAGCGTTGCCACCGCGATCACGCCATAGAACGCCTTGGCCTCGCGCGGTTTGCGCTCAAGTCCTTCGACCCAGCCGAATGTCTCGCTCACCGCATAGGCGGCAGAACCGGCGAGGATCGGCACGGCGAGCAGTCCGGTGCCGATGATGCCCAGCGCGAACAGGCCAAAGGCCAGGTTTCCGGCGATGGGTCGCAGCGCCTGCGCGGCCTGACCCGCGGTTTCGATATGGGTGATGCCATGGGCGTGCAGCGTCGCTGCGGTCGCCACAACGATGAACAGCGCGGTGATGTGGCTGAATGCCATGCCAACCATTGTATCGGTGCGAATGCGCTTTAGCTCTGGCCCGGCATTGCGCGGGCTGACCATCAGCGGCTTTACATGGCGGCGGTGCTGTTCCTCCACCTCTTGTCCGGCCTGCCAGAAGAACAGGTAGGGGCTGATTGTCGTCCCGAAAATTGCCACCAGCGCCATGGCGTGCGGCTTATCAAAGGTGAAGCTGGGGATCAGCACGCCGCGCGCTGCCTCGGCCAAAGGCACGTGGCTGACGAAGACCACTCCGACATAGGCAAACAGCGAAAGCGTTGTCCACTTCAGCACCCGGGCATAGTTCTTGTAGGGCACCAGTACTTCGATCAGCACCGATATCACCCCAAAGCCAACCACATAGGCCATCTGGGGGCCGGGCAGCAGCAGGCCAAGCGATTCCGCCATCGCGCCAAGGTCTGCGCCAAGGTTGATCACATTTGCCACCAGCAGCAGTACGACGACGACTTGTAGCAGCGCGCGCGGGTAGTGCTGGCGCAGGTTCTGGGCGATGCCCTTGCCGGTTACCGCGCCGATGCGGGCGCAGACCTCCTGAATGGCGGCCAGCAGCGGGTATCCGAACAGCATCGTCCAGGCGAGGCCATAGCCGAACTGCGCGCCAACCTGGCTGTAGGTGCCAACGCCCGATGGATCGTCGTCTGCCGCGCCGGTGACCAGGCCAGGGCCGAGCACCGAAAGGAGTGGCCGCTTCTCGATCTCTTCAGTCATGCTGCATTGCTCTCGTTCAGGGCATTGATCGCAGCATGAACCCGTAGCTCGGCCTCATCGCGGGGCAGGCCGGGGGGGATTGTTTCGCCAAACCGGTAAGTAATCGTACCGCCGCGCTTCCACCGCCCGCGGAACAGCGGGCCGCTATCAACCGCGAAGGGCACGACGGGCAGGTTGAGCAGCTTGTAGAGCCCGGCAAAGCCTGCCTGCAACTTGGGCTGTTCGCCATGCGGCACGCGCGTGCCCTCTGGAAAGATCACCAGCGGCCTGCCGGCAGAGGAGAATTTCAGTGCCTCGGTGCGCATGATCCGCAAGGCCTTGGCGCCTTGGTCGCGCTCGACGGCAACCAGCCCGTAACGGCGGCCAACGGCTCCCCACAGCGGGATACGGAGAAGCTCTGCCTTGGCGAAGGGCACAGGCATGTCCAGCAGTACGGGCAGATCGATCGCCTCGAACATCGATTCGTGTTTGCCGGCCACGAGCACTGCGCCCGCCGGAACCTCGCCCTCAATGTTCACCGTGATGCCGATAACATGCTTGGCGAGGAAGCGGTGCCAGTGCGCCCAGCGGTCGCCCAGATAGACCGACCAGCGATTGCCAACCAATGGCGTAGCGAGCGAAAGCAAGGCGAGAATGACCGTGCCGCCGACGAAAGCGCTATGGAACACAAGACTGCGCAAAACGTCAGCAATACGAAGGGCCATCAGCTGCCACCCAGTCCCAGCGAGCGGGCCAGCAGCTTGTGGTATTCCAGCACGAGAATCTCAAAACTGGGCCGCGAAGGGACGGCATCGGTGACGATCACCAGATCGACCGGAGCAACCCGCGCCAGCTCCAGCGCGGCGCGGCGCATGTGCCAGTCGCTGGTAACCAGCCGCACTGTCCGGACCCGCTTTGCCGCCAGCCAGAAGGCTGCCTCGCTGGCATTGCTGATCGTATCGGTCGATTTGTAATCCAGCGTCACGCAGCAGGCCATCAGGCCGCCCGAGACATGGTATTCGGCAGCGAATTCCCCAGGGCGGACTTTCTTGTCGACGCCGGATACGAACAGCTTGGGTGCAGTGCCAGCCTCCAGAATATCGATGGCGCGGGCGATGCGGTTTTCTCCGCCGGTGAGCACCACCACTGCGTCGGTCTGCCGGTCATCGGGGGCAGGGCTTGGCATGAAGAAGACGAACGCCAGGAAGCCGAACAAATAGGCAAGAATGATCATCGCGCCCAGACGCACCATCCGGTTCACAGCATTCGCTCCAGCGCGCGCAGCACGGTCCAGCGCGCAGTTGCCGTGGCGAGCGCGATGCCGAGCAGCGGCACTGCGGCGACGATCAGCCAGTCGAGCCAGCCCAGCGTTCCGCCCGCCGCCATACCGGAGCCTAATCCGGCAAAACGCCTGCCGATCAGCACAACCACGGTGATTGCCGCAGCCAATCCGGCCACGCCGCCCTCGGCCGCTGCCAGCGCCGTAGAGCGCTGGAATATCCGGGCGATCTGCTGATCGGTGCCGCCGAGCAGGTGGACGATCTCGATAGTCTCGCGGTTTGATCCCAGCGCAGTGCGGGTGGCGAGCAACACGGCAGATGCCGTCGCCAGCCCCAGCAGCAGCACCAGAGCCAGCGCCAGCCACTGCAACGAGGCAATCGCGCCGAACACCGGTGCCAGCCAGCTCGACTGGGCATCGACCCGGGCCGAGGGGATTTTGGCGCGCAGGGCATTGCGGATCGCGGTCAGGCGATCCGGGGTGATTTTGCCATCCAGCCGGGCATCGACCATGGCGGGAACCGGAACATCGGCCTCGTCAATATCTCCGCCGAGCCATGGCTCGACCAGCGCATCAACCTCGGCCTGCGGCACCGCCGCAACATGGCTGATGCCGGGCATTGCACTCAGTATCTGCGCGGCCTGTTTGGCCTGTGCATTGCGCACCTCGGGCCGGGCTTCGACCAGCTGGACGGTGATGCCGCCGGAAAGTTCGTTTGCCGCAGATCGCGCGACATTGCGCAGCGCCAGGCCTCCCGCGACCGCTATCACCATCAGCATGACCATGATTGCGATCACCCAGGGGATCGGCCCTGCCATGCGCGCCTGCGGCAGCAGCTCTGCTTGCGTCGCACCGCTCATTGATCGCCCGCCGACCGGGAAGAGTTTGAGTGGCCGCTTCATGACGGGTTGCCCGCAGGACCAGCACCAGACCTGCGCGGTGGATACTTCAGCGCGCCGGTAGGATCGGAAAGCCGCCCCTTGTCGAGCCGCATGATCAGGCTGTCTGGTACCTTCTTGAGCAAATGGACGTCGTGGGTTGCCACTACCACCGTCGTGCCGAGCCGGTTGAGCGCCTCGAACAGACGCAGCAGCTTGACCGCCATATCGGGATCGACGTTACCGGTCGGCTCGTCGGCAACCAGCAGCTGTGGACGCCCGATCACCGCGCGGGCAATGGCGACGCGCTGCTGCTCCCCGCCCGAAAGCGTGGCGGGACGGGCGGCCATGCGGTCAGCCAGGCCCACCCATTCGAGCATGTCGGCCACCGGCTTGGCGATCTCGCTTTCGGCGAACCCGGCGACACGCAAGGGCAGGGCGACGTTATCGAACGCCGAGAGGTGCGAGACCAGCCGGAACTCCTGAAACACCACCCCCAGCCGCCGCCGCAAGGCAGGCAGCTTTTCGCGTGGCATGGTGATGGCATCGGTGCCGAAGATGCGGATGCCGCCCCGCGATGGCCGCTGCGAGAGATAGAGCAGCTTCAGCAACGAGGTTTTGCCAGCGCCCGATGCGCCGGTGAGGAAATAGAAACTGCCGGGATAGAGCGTAAATGAAACGTCGCTCAGCACCTCACGCTCGGTGCCATAGCGCAGCCCGACGTTGTCAAACTGGACAATCTCGCCGCTGCCGGACGTATTCATTTCAGCACTGTTCCGATCACCGCGGCGCGGATCCTAATGAGGTTGAGAGGCCTATAGCGGCGATCCCATGTGGAAAAAAGGGGCACAGGTGCTCTCATCACCCGTGAAACGCCGGTCTGCCCCTTGAATCCCAAGGCCGCACCATGCTTTAGCGTACAAATGATTATCAGCTGCCCGGCCTGCAAGACCCGCTATGTCGTGCCAGACAGCGCCGTTGGCGTTGACGGCCGGACCGTGCGCTGCGCCAAGTGCCGCCACAGCTGGTTCCAGGAAGGGCCTGCGCTGGCTGTACCGACCGCTGCGGCACCTGTTCCACCGCCGCCCGGGCCGCCGCCTGCGCCTGCTCCCGAGCCGGCGCAGGAACCGAGCTCGCCGCCCGTTGTGCAGCCGGAAGAAGCGCCTCAGGCCGAAACCTTTGTCGAGCCTGAATCCCCGCCGCCGCTCGTCGAATCATCGCCTGCGCGCAAAGTCTCGGCGAGGTACGACGATACCGAGAGCGCCTATGATTATTCGCGCTCCAGTTTCGAACACGAACCGCCATTCCGTCCGCGCCGGAACTGGGTCAAGATTTCCACCTATGCTGCGGTGATCTTCGCCGCGCTGGTGCTGGCCGCTGCTGCTGCCGTCTACAAATTCGGCCTGCCCGACTGGATGCCGTTCTCCAGCCAGACCTTTGCCGAAGGCCAGGCGGATCTGCAGCTCGATTTCCCGCCAAACCGGCTCGATCGCCGCACCTTGCCCAATGGGACCGAGTTCTTTGGCGTGAGCGGCAAGGTCACCAACGTCGGCAAACAGCGCCGCACCGTGCCGCCGATCCTTGTCGTCCTGCGCGATGACCGCGAACGGATCGTCTATTCGCTTGAGGTAACCGCGCCGGTGCGCCAGCTGAACCCCGGCGAAAGCGAGACGATCAACGAGGCCGTGCTTGATGTTCCCAAGACGGCCAAAGTGGCTGAAGTGGGCTGGAAGCCGGGCTGATTGCCCAACAGTCTAACATCGCGCATATCACCGCTTGCCCCCCGCGCACCCATTTGCTAGGGGCGCGCTCCTACCCCCCTGGAGCGGCCGGTTTTGATCTGCGCAGCTCCATTGATTTAGCGGTCATGGCGGAATTGGTAGACGCGCAACGTTGAGGTCGTTGTGGGCGAAAGCCCGTGGAAGTTCGAGTCTTCTTGACCGCACCAATCAGTCCAGAAAAACCACCCCCTGAAGGGGCACCTCGCGGCTCACGCGCCATGAATGGCGCAGTTCTGCGGGTAATGGTGCGTGGGCTAATAGCTGGTGCAGTCAGAGACCGCCGCGATTGGTGCAACAAATGGCCGCAGAAAGCCCCGCGTCTCTGGCGCCTGATTGTTCTCGAGCATTGTTGCCTGACGGCGGGCAAAACGATTGCCGGGCCGCGCTCACGCTGCCATAGGCGCCGACCGCTTGCCGTTACTTCGAGGAAAACACACCCATGCCGGCCAGCAACCCCTCCGCACGGGCCGTCGGCATCGATTTTGGCACGACCAATTCGGTCATCGCCATGGCTTCGGGCGACGGGAATGCCGAACTTGTCAAATTTGACGCCCCCGGCGGCATCAGCTCGGTCTTCCGATCGGCGCTGTGCTTCTGGCAGGAAGATGCCGCATCTGGCGGGCTGGCCCATGAAGCGGGGCCATGGGCAATCGCCGAATTTCTGGATTTTCCGCAAGGGTCGCGGTTCCTGCAGAGCTTCAAGTCGGTCGCCGCGAGCGGCAGTTTCGAGCATGCCAACCTGTTTGAAAAGCGGCTGCGCTTTGAGGAACTGGGACAAATCTTCCTGAAGCACCTGTTGGCCCATGGAGAGTCAGCATTGCGCAATTTGCCAGAGCGCATCGTGGTCGGGCGCCCGGTGCGCTACGTCGGTGCGCAGCCCGATCCGGCACTGGCTCGCCAGCGGTACGATGCGATGTTTGCGCTGCTCGGCCGGGAAATCCACTATGTCTACGAGCCGCTTGGCGCGGCTTACGGGTTTGCGGCTGGCCTGTCCGATCCAGCCACGCTGCTGGTTGCGGATTTCGGTGGCGGGACCAGCGATTTTTCAATTGTGCGGGTCGGCCCGCCAGGCGCGGCGCGGCGCTGCATGCCACTGGGCTCGGCCGGTATTGGCATTGCCGGCGACCGATTTGACAGCCGGATCATGGACCAACTGGTGCTGCCTCTGCTCGGCAAAGGCGGCACCTACAACTCGTTCGGCAAGGTATTGGACATTCCGGCCGGCCATTTTGCCGATTTCGGCGATTGGTCGCGCCTTGCTTTGATGCGCAACCGCCGCACGCTTGCGCAATTGGCGCAGTTGGAACGCAGCGCCACCGATCCCGCCGCAATAGCGCGGATGATCGCCGTGGTTGAAAACGAGCTCGGCTATGCACTCTATGAAACCGTGGGCCAGCTGAAGCGCGCGTTATCAAGCGAAGCTCATGGCCACTTCCACTTCGAAGGTCCCGGTCTGGTAATCGATGCCGAGGTCAGCCGCGGCGATTTCGAAAGATGGATCGCGCCGGACTTGCACCGGATCGGTGAAACTCTCGACGCGGCGCTGGCCAGTGCCAGACTGGATGCCAGCCAGATCGATCAGGTTTTCCTGACGGGCGGTTCGTCGCTAATCCCCGCCGTGCGGCGTGTGTTTGAACAGCGGTTCGGATCGGACAGGATTGCCAGCGGCAATGAAATGACCTCGATTGCCCATGGCCTGGCCCTGCTGGGCGAAGCCCCGGACCTTCACGATTGGATCGCGCAGGATCAGGAACAGGCATGAGGGGCCGGAACAGCCGGGCCTTTAGTCCTCCTCGGGCTCGAGGCGGGCTCCATCAACAATTGAGTCTTGCCGTTGTTTGGTCAGGGCCGCGAGCCGCTTGTCTGCCTTGGTGCGGCCATGTTTAAGCCGATTGGCTTCCGACTTGTTGCTGTCCTCCGCGCGTTTCCTTGATTTGCGCGCTTGTCGCAGATTGATGAGGTCGCCCATTTGCAGCCGATCAAAGACTTGCGACGATAATTTCGATAGCCAGCGGACCATCACCCGCGACGATCCCCAGCAGGTGATCGACATTCGGGTGGGCGCCGGGGCGGTTGCGGGCATCGACTGTATGCTCGGCAAACACGAGCAGGCCATGCTCGGCTGCCTTGGCGTCCAGCGTGCCAAAGCACTGCTTCAGGTATTGGTAGACTGCCAGTGAGCCCTGCTTGCCAGGCTCATTCTCTATGCTGGCTACCACAAGGCCCTTTGCGTCGATAAGATCTATGCGTTGCAGATCACTAACGGAGGGCAATTGCTGCAGGTTATCTTTGAACTTCGCACCTGGTTGAATCATCGCCATTATTCCTTGAGTCGCTAGAACGCTTGCTGCCTCGCGGTATCAAGCGAGAGTGAGATAGATTTCGGCCTCGATCATCCATTCCGCGCCCACTTTTCGCCATTTGGCGGTGTATATCCCCGAAGCCTGATCGATCCCGGAGAGGGTGGTGCCGTGCCATTTGCCGTGTTCCAGCGCGATCGGTGCAATTGCCGAAACCTCGATCCGATCGGGGATGCGTGAATAGATCGTGCGATCGGAGCTCGCGAATTCGCGCTTCCATGTCTGAACCTGCGCCTTGCGGCCTGACAGCAGTGCGCTGTCCGTCCCGGCCACCAGCACGGCGTTGATGGTTAAGAACTGGCCGATTGCCGCAAGATCCGCATCCGCGATGGCACGGTTGAAGGCGGCGCGGCGCAAACGAATGGCAAGACCGGGGGATTCCATGTTGCCCATCGCAATTCAGTCCGCAGGCTTCAGTTTGACCCAGATATCAACCGGCGCGGCGAACTTGCCCGGCGCAGGCTTGCCAACATGGATGCGCTCGGCAACCACCAGTTCCCCGGTGGCGAGGTTGAAGCTCGCCCATGGCTTGGGCATCCGGTTGAAAGTCATCTTCTGGATGGGGCGGCCGGTCGCCGCATTCATGATCGTTGCAATGATACTCATTGGGCGGCCGCTAACCGGAATTTCCGCAAGCCGCCAGCCAGCCAAAGGTGAAATCGACAGTCTGGAGCCTGCCCGAAGTACGTTTGCGCGCGCGCACTATCCTGCTAGCCGCACCTGATGGACCAGATGACAATCACCGATTGGGCACGGGGCGACATTTTCGGCCTCGACTTTCCTGCGCATCCGGCAGCACTCAAATCCGGCGGGCCGGAATTTTTGACACGGGCCTTTCGCGCGAGCGGTTCCTTGGGGGCGGATAACCGCGTTGTCACGATCACCGGTCTCGACGAATGGATGTTGGGCGGCACCGGGGTTAAGGCGCTACTGTCGGTAGAGTACGAACGCGAGGTTCCGGGCCTCACACGAGAACTGTTCTTAAAATTCTCGCGCAATTTCGATGACAAGGTACGTGATAGCGGCAGTTATCATATGCCTTCCGAGGTGAGGCTGGCGAATTTGTCGCGTGCCCCCGGTTTTCCTGTCGCTGTGCCGCAATGCTACTTTGCCGATATCCAGCAGGACACGCTAACCGGCATCCTTATCACTGAACGCATTGCCTACGGCCAGGGCACTATCGAGCCGCATCACCCGAAATGCATGGACCAGATCCTGCCCGATCCATTGACGCATTACAGCGCGCTGGTCACCAATCTGGCGCGACTTTCGGGCGCGCACAAGTCAGGCAGGTTTGGCGACGCGATAGAGCGCGATTTCGCGTTTGATCTCGAGATGATGATTGCGCGCCGCCCGCGTGTAGACCTGCCGGTACTGGCCAAACGGATAAACCGGCTTGCCGAATTCATCCTGCAATTTCCGCACCTGTTCCCTGCACACGTTGCCGACCGGGCTTTTCTGGAAGAGTTCTGCGCCGCAGCTCCGCTCGTGGCAGAACAACAGCAGGACATCCTGCGCTTCCTGCACAAACAGCCCGAGATGATTGCGCTCTGTCACATGAACGCGAACATCGACAATGCCTGGTTCTGGAGAGAACCGGGTGGTGCGCTGCGGTCCGGACTTATCGATTGGGGCAGTGTCGGGCAGATGTCTGTGGCCCAGTCGATCTGGGGCTGCCTTGGTGCGGCGGAGCCTGAAACGCATGATCGGCATCTTGAAGGCCTGCTGGATATCTTTGTCGCCCAATACGCAGCCGCTGGCGGTCCGAAGCTTGATCGCAGCGAACTGACCCAGCATGTGGAGATGCACGTGATGCTGTCAGCCATGCACATGACAACGGCCCCACCAGCGATTTTACGCGAGGTGCCCGATCCCCATGTTGCCGTCGACCGCTACGACCCCATTTTCACCGCGAATGAAACCGCTCGGGTGCAACTGAAAGTCACTATCGCGCTGTTGAACATGTGGTGCCGCCGTGATCTCGGTCGGCATCTGCGGGCGGATGCGGCCTGGCGGCGCTAGATCCAAAGATATTCTATTCGAAGACATCAAATTTCGTGGGCGCCACCGCCGATCTGAACGAAAGTCCGCTTTCCTGATTTTTCATCACAAGAACTAACAACTGCGAAGCCAGCGGTATGCGCCTTGGGCGGACTGTTAGGTTTCTGGAAAAAGCAGATAGCTTGGACGCGTGGAGCTTCTCCGCATGTCACGCCTCAAGCGGTTCGGTTGCAAATCCCAGTTCAGGAATGGAAACTGATCGGCGTCCGCTGAAATCGTTCCGCACGACAATCAGACCGGAACGCTCATAATGATCCAGCAAGCGGCGGATGCGCCCTTGTGAATTCGTACCGTAGACACGGGCCAGCTCTTCGTCGGCTGGACAGGGCAGGCCCTCCCGAGCAGCACGAGCAATGACGAGAAAAGGCGCCAGAACATCATCCGGGAGCACTGCGGCAACCCTTAGAATCTCGCGCCAGCCATCTCTCTCCACATCGATGATGCCAGCCACCGCCATGGCGAAGCGTCGGCGAAACTGGTTCATATCGACATGGCCGGCTGTAAGCCGCTGCATCCGGCAGCGAACCGTGAAATCCTGGAACAGTTTGGATTGAGGTTGAAAGGTGCTTCCTTCCTCTGCGGCCATTTCAAGAAGTATGTTGGCGACGGCGGCTTCAACTTCATCCTGCGAAGGCGCAAACATCTGCGCCTGCTCGTCGGGTTCCAAAGCTTCAGTCACGTGACCTGCGATCTGTTTGATGAGGTCTTCGGCTGCGGGCTGCCGCGCCGCAGGAGTTGGTGCGATTGCGGCGGCCTGGTCAAGATGAAGGTCTGCGTGCAGCAATGCATGAAGGTCGTCAGGCGCCGCATTCGGCGGCGGTGCCATCTTTTGCATCATGACTTTCGCGCCCGTGCGAACAGCGCCAATCCGCACCGCCACAGGGCGGCGGCTGATGGCTGGTCCGAGGCCAAGAAACTCTCCGCGCGCGAGATCGCGGATCTGCTCGGCCTGACGGCGCTCCATGCCCAGCAAATCTGCCGCACGGGCCATGTCGATATCGAGGAATGTGCGGCCCATCAGGAAGTTCGAAGCTTCTGCAGCGACATTCTTGGCGAGTTTGGCAAGGCGCTGTGTCGCGACGATTCCGGCAAGCCCGCGTTTGCGGCCACGGCACATGAGGTTGGTCATGGCCGTCAAGCTGAGGCGGCGGACTTCGTCACTGACTTCACCAGCAACAGCGGGGGCGAACAACTGCGCTTCGTCCACCACGACCAGCGCAGGAAACCATTGTTCATGCGGAGCATCAAACAAGGCTGAAAGGAAAAGCGCGGCACAGCGCATCTGCGCTTCGATCTCCAGTCCATCGAGCGCCAGAACGACTGATGCACGGTGTTTTCGGATCCGACCGGCAAGACGTGCAAGCTCTTGCGCTGAATAGGCGGCGCCATCGATCACAATGTGGCCGAACACGCCTGCAAGCGTAACGAAGTCTCCCTCAGGGTCGATCACGATCTGCTGGATGAGCGAAGCGCTTTCCTCAAGTATGCGCCTGAGCAGATGCGACTTACCTGAGCCACTGTTACCCTGCACCAGCAATCTGGTTGCGAGCAGTTCTTCGACGTCAATGGTGATCGGGCTGTCGTTCTTGTCGATACCGATTTGAATGGGTGCGCTCACCGGGCGGTGACTAGGGTGTCAGGAAGATTCGTGCCATGCGCTTGCCTCTTGTTTTCCAGAGCTTTGCGCACCGCCTTCGATCATTTCGCTGCTTCCAATCTTTTTGAACCCTAGGCATTGGAGTTGATTGCCGCGAAACAGCAAGCTTGCGTCAAGGCGCGCAGCACACCGAGCAGGTTCACAGCGGTAAGGTCATTCGTTGGATGGTTCGTCAGCGCGACCATTGCGTTGGCCTTTCGCGCTATGCGGGAATGCGGTCAGGATCGAAGCCGATTCCAAGACCTTTGCCACGGCATCGGCGAAGGTTTTGGAATCGGGAAAGATCCGGCTGGTCGGCACCGCCTCGTAGAGCGGGCCTAAGAGTTCTTGCGGTAAATACGGATGACCGGCCGGATGCGCTTGAGCGTTAGCCAAGGCGCAGGAGGTGGACGCCAGCACTATCCCGGCCAGAAAACCATAACCGCCCGCGCCGCCGCCGCATTATCCCGCTGCAGGCTTTCTCGCGTACCAGCCAAAACCAGCGATCACGGCGTAACACAGGGCCGGCACCAGCAGCGAAGTTGCAAGGCTGCCCGTTGCGTCAGCGATCAGGCCGGTCGCCAAGGGAATCACCGCTCCACCGAAGATTGCGACGTTGATGATACCCGAGCCATCCGCCGCCCGTGCACCCAGCTTTTCGCACGCGAGGCTGAAGATCGTCGGGAACATGATCGAATTCATCAGGCCAACGGCAAGCAGGCTGTAACCCGACATCTCGCCGGTAGTGCTGACCGAAACAGCAACCAGAGCTATGGCACCTAAGGCCACTGCCGCGAGCACCTTGCCCGGGCTGACGACGCGCAACAGAGCCGAGCCGATGAAGCGCCCGACCATGGCCCCGCCCCAGTACAGCGAGATCATCTTGCCGGCAGATTGTTCCTGCAGCGCCATGACGTGTTCCTGACGCAGGTAGTTGACGATCAGCGACCCGATCGCAACTTCCGCGCCGACATACAGGAAGATGCAAAGCGCGCCGAAACCGAAGCGTGGGCGCTTGAGCAGGTCAAGCCCGGCCAGTCCTGTGCTTTCCTCGTGCTGTTCCCTGGGCAGAGCATTGCGGAACATCCAGACTGCGGCAGCGACGATCGCAAGGACTGCAGCGAGGCCAAGGTAGCCATGGACGATCGCCTGGCTCTCGGCGCTGCGATAGGTATCAAGCTCCGCACCGGTGAGCGCGCTAGCCGATAGTTTGGCAAGACCACCAAGAATCAGGATCGAACCGAACCAGGGGAAGACAGTCGTCCCCAGCGAGTTGAAGGCTTGAGCAAAAGTCAGGCGACTGTGTGACGTCTCCGGCTTGCCGAGCAGCGAAATCAGCGGATTGGCGACGACCTGAACGATGACCACGCCGCTGGCGAGGACGAACAGTGCGAGCAGGAAAACGCCGTAGGTCGCCGTGCGGCTGGCCGGAATGAACAGCAGACAGCCGGCCATCATAGTCAGCAACCCGGCCACGGCACCGCGCATATAGCCGACTCTCTTGACCAGCCAGGCACCGGGGATGCCGATCACCGCATAGGCAGTGAAGAAGCAGAACTGCACCAGCATCGCCTGCGCATAGTTCAGGGTGAACAGCTCTTTCAGCTTCGGGATGATGACATCATTGAGCGAGGTGATGCCGCCAAACACAAAGAACAGTGCCATAACGAACAGGCGAAGCTGCGGCGCATCGATATTTTGCACCTCCCCGCCTTCCGACAAGTCCTTTTCAGGTCCGATATTTAGCGCCATTTGCCTCTCTCCATGTTCTGTGTTCTCTAGTTGATCGATAACGATCGTATTGTCCAAATTCCGGCATTCAATCCTGAGCTCTTCGGGCGACACCTGCCTTCACCCCGTCGAGCGCCAGGGTGACAAAGGGAGCAAAGGTCCCGCCGAAATGCGAGCGGCCTTGCGGCTTTGATGTGGCAGACGGATCGTCGACGCCCCAATAGTCCACAAAGGCTGCGACATTCAAATCGGGCAAAACCCACCAGCTATAGGCCTGGAATGGCTCATTTTCGGGGTTCGCCATGACCAGTCCATGTCCGTTCAACAACTCCCACGGGCCTTCGATGGATTGGGCTGTCGCGCCGTAAAGACCTGTCGGCGCATCGATGCCGGGGGCGAAGACCTTTGTCTGGGTCGACCAGAACAAATAGAGCTGGCCGGCGTGGCGGACCAGATGAGGGCGCTCCAGTTCGTTATTGGTGTCAGTTGCATCGACGAGCGGTGCGAGCGGGGCATAACGGCAGCCGTCCGGGTCGAGGCAGGCCAATCCGACCAAACCGTTGAAGTCACGGGGCGCAGCTGCTGACGAGGCCGTGAACAACAGATATTCGCTGCCATCTGCTTCACGCCAGGGGAACGGATCGCGGAAGGCCTTGATCTCGCCGATCTTGCCATTGCTCTGGTCGGTGCCCTGATAGGAACCGCCCGGTGTTATCAGCTCACACGGCGGCGACCATCCGGTGAAAACGACACTGTCATCGGCAGGCAGTGGCGATCTGGTGACAAACAGTCGTTGCCGGAAGGTCTCAACGCTTTCACCGCGCTGACCGGCCGCGGTGAAGTAGAGCGCCGCCTCATCGCCCTCCATTCGGGCCGCACCCGACCATTCACGACTGCCGGACGAAAAACCGTCTGGCAGAGTGACCCCCAAATGATGGAATCGGCCAGCCCGGCGGTGGAAGTGATGTATTCGGGCGTGTCCGTGGCGTTGCTCGGGATCGTCAAAAGCCGGGGCAGCGAGCGCGAACCACAGTTCCCCGCCCCGCCATGCGAACGGCATGCCAGATGCGTCGGAGAGGGGCCATGAGTCCCACACGTCAAGGCCGGGCAGGACGCACTGCACATCATGGGGCTCAAGCACCGGTGCCTGCATGATTGTGGCGGGATCGAGTCCGGCAAGACACTGCCTTGACCACATCAGAGGCACGCTGACCGGGTCGTTGATCTTCAGGCCCAAAACGGCGGCTGACATGCTTCTACTCCTGAAGGGGTTTGATCGGTTGGCGAGGCGCCGTGTCAAGGCGCCCGGAAACTGATCAGAACGGTCGAAAATGGCTCAAGCTCCGGATGAGCCATATCGACAGTGCCTGTGGCTGTGCTGGCCATGATGACCTTGCCAAACTTCGGTGTGCCGCCCCTCCAGCCGGAGATCGCCAACTTCTGGCGCTCGGCGCTCATGTTGAGCAGGACCAGCACGCCTTCGCCGGATTTGCTGCGGCGGGCATAGGCCACAACTTTGTCGTTGCCCGATTCCAGCGGGACGTAAGCGCCGTTGCGGATCGCGGGGCTTGTCTTGCGCAGGTTCAGCAGGCGCGCATACCAATGGTACATTGACCCTTTATCGGCCAGTTGGGCGGCAACATTGGTTGCGCTTGCCGTTGCGGCAACCGGCAGCCAGGGATCGCCGGTAGTGAACCCGGCACCGGCACTGGCCGACCATTGCATCGGTGACCGCACGGGATCACGCCTGTCTGCTACCTTGCGCTTGGGGCCCAGCGGGAAGGCCTTAAGTTCGTCCGGCTTGAGGTCGGCCATGCCGATTTCCTCGCCGTAATACATCAGGGCGGTGCCGCGCAGTGTCAGTGTCATTGCCGCGGTCAGGCGGGCGATCAGGCCGTCGTTCTTGCCATCGCCGAACCGCGTCCACTGGCGGGTAGTGTCATGATTGCTGAAGTGGAATACGGGCGGCAAACCGTCCAGTTTCAGATGGGCCTCGTCAATCCGGGCTTTGAAAGTTGGCGCATCGAGACCTTTCACGCCGGTGTAGAGGAAGTCCATCGGCAGGTTGATCTCGTCTCCCTTGGCGCCATAGACCCGGCGCAGGTCTTCAACATTCGAGATGGCATTTTCACCCAGCAGCATGCGGTCGCCGGGGTAGCTGTCGACGAGCTGGCGCAAGCTGCGCAGCACCTCGTGGTTGGCGGGCAGATTGCTGTTGTAAGGCTTCAGGCCTACCGGCGCGCCCGATTTGACGTCCGGGTCTTTCGGCCAGCTTGTATCCTCAAAAAGATAGGGCGTGGCATCAAGCCGGAATCCGCTGGCACCGTGATCGAGCCAGAAGCGCATCACATCCAGCATCGCTTTGCGCAAACCGGGATTGGACCAGTTAACGTCCGGCTGCTCCGGGTAAAAGACATGGTAGTAATACTGGCCGGTGGCCTTATCGAATTCCCAGGTGGAACCGCCGAAGATCGACTCCCAATTGCTTGGCGGACCGCCATCCGGGGCAGGATCACGCCAGACATACCAGTCGCGCTTCGGGTTGGTGCGCGATGACCGCGATTCCTTGAACCAGGGGTGCTGATCCGAGGAATGGTTCAGCACGAAATCGACCAGAATGCGGATGCCTCGCTTCTTCGCCTCGCGCGAAAGCACATCCCAGTCCTGCATTGTCCCATATTCTGGCGAGACATTGGTGTAATCCGCGACGTCGTAGCCAAAGTCCTTGTTTGGCGAGGGGAAGAACGGTGTGAGCCAAATGGCATCAACACCGAGCGCTTTCAGGTAATCGAGCCGCTGGGTAACGCCTTTGAGATCACCCACGCCATCGCCGTTGGTATCCTGAAAGCTGCGCGGGTAAATTTCATAGATTACCGCGTGCTTCCACCACGGTTCGGCAGCTTTGGCGGGCTTTGCTTGGGCAGTCCCGCTGCTGAGTGCCAGTGCTGCTGCGGCAAGACCGGCCAAGGCCGTGCGGGCAAGGCTCAGGGATTTCATTTCGGCATTCTCCCGGTTGTTTTCATGCGCCCGAGTACCTGGGCGTGGTCTTCAAAATTCAGTGCACAGCCATCGAGGAATCGAGCAATGTCGCGATCCCGATAGAAGTCGACGTCGCTGCGCTGTTCTGTCGCAAGTGCGGGAAAGGCACCGTATCCCGCCAGCAGACAGTGCCACGAAGCACTGCCGAAGTGGCTGAGCTCGCGCTGTCCCTCAAGCAGGGCGACAAGGTCTGCCCGGCGAAACCAGGTGTCGAGTATCTGCTCAAGGTTCGACGACAGCTCTGCGTTCTCGCGGTTGACGCGCCAGTAGTCTGTGTCAGAGCGCGTGTTCAGCTTGTAATGGGCGACGATGTAGTCACGCACCCGCTCGATGCGGTCGGTGATTGTCTCGTTGAATGTGTCACGGTGCCGCGCGGTGAAGCCGCCACTCTCGAACGCATTCATGAACTGCTCAACGGTATTGAGCACAAGGTGCAGCGCGGTTGCTTCCAGTGGTTCAATGAAGCCCTGCGCCAGTCCGATTGCAACGCAATTACGCTCCCAGTGCCGCTCAAGCTGGCCAACACGGAATTTCAGATGCCGGGCAGAAGCATCAGCTTCGGTCAAGCCAAGATGCGCGCGCAGCTCTGCCTCTGCCTTGTCGGCTGACAAGAAATCCGAGCTGTAGACATAGCCGTTACCCACCCGGTTAGTCAGCGGTATTGACCAGGCCCAACCGTTCGATAGCGCCGACGCCCGGGTTTCCACCGGCGGAATTGCTGTTGCCGGAGAGGGCAAGACGACGGCGGCATCGTTGAACAGATTCGACCTGAAACTGCGGAACGGTACGCCCAGCGCACCCTGCATCAAAAGGGCTGTAAATCCGCTGCAATCGATGAAGAAATCGGCTTCGACCAGCTCGCCTTGGTCGGTCATCAGCGCGGCAATGTCGCCATTGTCGGCCGGTATGACTTCGACCACCCGCCGGGCGAGGTGCCGGACACCCGCGGCGGTTGCGCGGTCGCGAAGGAACCCGCCGAGCAAGCCTGAGTCAAAGTGATAGCCATATTCCAGACGGAACGGAAAGTTCGCCGGAGCAATCGGTGCCTTCCCGTTCGCCGCGAGCACACCGTTGAGAAAGAAATCATCGGGCCGGGTTGGCACGTCGAGGCCCAATCGCCGATTGCCGCAGTTTCGGGTGAAGGCCTCTTCGGTATGGACATCGACTTGCGTGAGGAAGGGATGGCCATAGTCGGCAACACCTGATCCCGGGCTCCAGCCGGAAAAGCGGATGTTGAGCTTGTAGGTGGCGTGACACACCGGCATCCATTCGGCCTCGGCAATGCCAAGCATCTCAAAGAACCGCTTGAGGGTAGGTGTTGAGCCTTCACCTACGCCGATTGTTCCGATGTCGGGTGATTCAATCAGCACGATCTGCACCGGCAAGTTCTGCCAGCGTTGTGCCAGCAGGTTTGCCGCCATCCAGCCCGCAGTGCCGCCACCAACAATCGCGAGGCGAAGCTGCGCGCTCATCCCTGCTGCGCCACCTGGCCCCGAAGCCAGTCATCATGCGCAGGAAGCTGCGGCAAGGGACGCGCTTTCAACGCGGCGAGGTTGGCGAGTTGCTCGCGCAATTCATCGTCAGACTGGCTGTCTGCGAGCGGATGATGATCGCCGGGCATGATATGCTGCCCCATCAAAACCTGAACCCATGATGGTTCCATGAAGATGTCATACTGATCCTGCACCAGGCTGCCGTTGGACCGGAACAAAGCAATCTTCTTCGCCAGCCGTTCGGGAACCTCCATTTCGCGAAGATCGCGCCAGAACGGCGCGTTGCCGCGGTTGTTGGCGTGGTAGTGCAGGATGATGAAGTCACGGATCAGCTCGTACTCGATCTGTGACTGGCGGTTGTATTCGCCGACCAATTGCCCGGTGATGCCTGAGTGCGGGAAGAGATGCAGCAAACGGACGATCGCCGACTGGATCAAGTAGATGCTGGTCGATTCAAGCGGTTCGAGGAAGCCGCTCGACAAACCTACCGCAACGACATTGCGATTCCATTGCTGCCGCGCCCGGCCGGTGCGGAAGGCGATTATCTTCGGATCTGCGAGCGCCGTGGAATCGAGATTAGCCAGCAACAATTCGGCTGCTTGCTCGTCGCTGAAGTGACGGCTGGAGTAGACCATGCCGTTGCCATTGCGATGCTGCAGCGGGATGCGCCATTGCCAGCCAGCTTCGCGCGCGATGGCCCGGGTGTAGGGCAATGTCGTCTCAAACCGTTCGGAAGGCACCGCCATTGCCCTGTCGCAGGGCAGCCAATGGCTCCAGTCCTCGTAGCCGGTACCCAGCGCCTGCTGGATCAGGACCCCGCGGGACCCCGAGCAGTCGATGAACAGATCACCGGCCACCCTGCGCCCGTCGCGCAAAAGCAATTCGGTGATGTCGCCGCTCCCGGCATCGCGGCGCACGTCGGCAACCATGCCTTCCGTCCGCGTGACCCCCAGCTTCTCGGAATAGCTTCGCAGATACCGCCCATATAGTGCGGAATCGAAATGGTAGGCATAGGGCATATCCCAGATCGGGTCGTTGCCCTGAGTTGGCGCGAACTTGCCAGCCTCGGCGCAAAGGTAGTTCAGGTCATAGTCCCAGTAACTGCCGCCGAAGCCAGCCTTGCGGGCCCGAGCCCAGAAATGATGAAACGAAGCGAAGGCGAGGTTCCGGCCTGCAGAGCCAAAAGTGTGATAATAGGAATCACCTTCGGCACCCCAGTTCTCGAACCGGATAGCCAGCTTGATCGTTGCTTTGGTTTCGCGAAGGAACTCGCCCTCGTCGATGCCCAATACGGAATTGACCTGCTGGATCGGTGGAATCGTGGCTTCGCCAACTCCGATGATTCCAATCTCTTCGGATTCGACAAGTTCGATTTCAACCAGCGGACCAAGGACCTTTGCGGTCAATGCTGCAGTCATCCAGCCCGCCGTGCCGCCGCCCAAGATCACGACTTTGCGGATGGATTTGGTCATGGCGGCCTCTTGTTCCGAAGTGATAGTGAAGTCCCCGACGGTGTGGGCCGACGGGGACTACTCTATGCCTAATTCGCTCAGAAGAACGAATAGGTGACGTTCAGCAGGAAGTTTCGGCCGAACGTTTCGACACGGGTGACCAGCCCGCTTGCCGAATCGGTGTAGACGTCCTTCTGATTGGTCAGATTCTGCGCCTGGAGCGAGAGTTTCAGACCCTTCAGGACACCGTCGGTATTCTTGAAGTCATACCCGATCTGGGCATCAACCAGCGTTTCTCCGGCACGGTTGACTGGCGAGATCGTGTTGCTGCCGCCGCGGTCTTCCGAAAGCCAGGCCGACCGGTTGTTCAAAGAGGCACGGGCCGAGAAGCCGCCCTTTTCAAAATAGCCGGTCAACTGGAATACCCGCTTCGACAGGCCTGGAACGCTGCTGCCATCATCCAGCTTTCCATCGGTGAAGGCCGCGCCGCCAATCAGGCCGAACCCGTCCAGTGCCGAAACGAACCGGCCAAACGGAAGGCTCGCTTGCAGTTCGACGCCCTTCACACTTCCCTTCAAGCCACCGGAATATGTGGTGTTCAGGCCCTTGAATGTGGCTGGCGTAAAGATCGTCAGGCCATTGCTGCTGACCGCCTGATGGTAGCCCGGGATATAGAACTGGGTATAGTCTCGCACGGTAACCGCAGCTACGTTCCAGTTCACCAGATCCTTGTAGAAACCGGTGATCGAAATGAACCCGTCCTTGGCGAAATAGTATTCATAGGACAGGTCGAACTGGTTGGCTTCATACGGACGAAGCTGCGCATTGCCTGACGTGGAAACCCAAGGGCCAAGGCCTGGGTCGGTGTTCGTGACATTGGCAACGTTATTGCGGAACTTCACCGAGGAACCCGGGTTGAGGAAGTCGATGCGCGGACGGCTGATCACCTTGGCCGCGGCAAAGCGGATGGTGTGGCCGTTATCGAGGTCGAAGTTCAGGTTCAGGCTCGGCAGGATGCGGCTGTACTTGGCACCGTCGCTGATCGGCTTGGCGATGTCGAGCTGGTTGGCGCCAATAACAGAATTGAAGCCTGAGCCCTGCTGGTCGGTGAACACACCCTGCACGCCGATGTTGCCGAACATGCGGACGTTGCCGCCCAGCGTCGTCTCGAAATCAGCCTTCACGAACGGCTGCCAGACCTTTTCACTGATCGTATAGGTGTCACCCAGACGATCGGGTTCGAGGCTACCCGCGTCATAGCGCTTGTAGAAGGTGCTGTTGATCAGACCGAGCGCATCATATGCCACGACATTGCCCAGCCCGGCCCAGTTAAGGTCCGCTGCGCCGCGACGGAAGTCGTTAGGGACGGCACCATCGAGCGGATAGGTCTGCGCGGTCAGGAAGAAGCCCTGATTGACCTTGGACTTCTTGTGGTCCGAATAGCGAACGCCCGCGTTGACGTGCTTGATGAAGGAACCTTCGAGATCCTTCTGCACTTCAAAACGCAGTGAGTTGAGCTTTTCGTCAAAGATACCGGTGTTGACGAAACCGTCCTGCGCCTGGGCAAAACCGATCGGTTGGCCGCTGCGGCCGATGACGGCCGTCTGGTTCAGGGCAGCAATCGGTGAAAGGCTGCCACCCCACGATTGCGGACCAGCGAGGCGGACAATGTTATAGTCGCTGTACCCTTGCGAGTTGTTCGAGAAGAACAGGCCATTGTCCGAGTAAGTATAGGTGCGCAGGTTGTCCGGACCTTGTGTGGTCAGGCCGGCGCGGCCGAGGCCCGAGTAGCTCTCGCCGCGGGTGTCGCTCTTCTTGCTGTCAGCGTGGCTGAGGTCCAGGGCAAGGTGGAGATCCGACGAAGGGTCGTACTTGAAGTTTGCGCCAAAGGTTTTGAGCTGGCCGGTCTTGTCAAGCGGATCGCTGCGCAGAACCGAGTTGAAACCGGTCGTGCGCGCCGAAGTAATCGTAGTGGAATTCGCGCTGAGCACGGTGCTGCCGTTGGCTGCGATCGGCAGGGCTTCGATGAAGCCGCGCGAGATGCCCTTGTCGGAAAAGTCGATATAGAGCGCATCAAAGGTGGCGGTGAAGTCGCTGGACGGCTTGAATTCGATGACCCCAGCCACAGTCGTGCGCTTGAGGACCCGCGAGCGCGACGAAATGTCGATGCCGGCAGGCGCATATTTGCCGGCATTTGTGCCGGAGCTAACTGCACCCTTGTCATAGCCCCAGACGCTGAAGAAGTTGTCCTGGGTCGGCGACGAGGTGGTAGCAGCGGTCAGTGCGATACCAATGGTATCATCAGCAAATTTGTCGCTGAAGGACAGCGCGGCGCGGTAGCCCTTGTCCTTGAAGTCGGGATTCTTGGACTTCTGGCCGTTCATTTCGAAGCTGCCGTTCACGACCAGCGAACGCTTGTGCTCAAGCGGATGGATCGTCCGCATGTCGACAGTTCCGCCGATGCCCATCGCGCTCAGATCGGAACTCGGGGTCTTGTAGACGACGGCGGTGTCGATGATTTCCGAGGGATAGAGGTCATATTCAACCCCGCGGTTGTCTCCGATGCCGATCAGTTCGCGACCGTTCATCGTCGTACCGACGTAGTCTTCGCGGAAACCGCGAACCGAGATGCCGCTGACGCGGCCCGCACGGCGCTCACCAGCCAGACCCGCCAGGCGGCCGAGCGAATCGGCGACGCTTGCTTGGGGGAGCTTACCGATGTCTTCGGACGAAAGCGCTTCAACCACCGAAGTGCTGTTCTGCTTGAGCGTTTGTGCGCGCTCAAGGCTGGCGCGCAGACCGGTGACGATGATTTCCGGTTCCGCTGCTGCTCCATCGGCTGCCGGCGCCTGGGCCGCGGTCTGAGCCATAGCTGTTCCGCTGCAAGCCAGGGCAATCACTGCCGTCGTGCAAATAAGATTCATGCGTACATTCATGTGCAAATACTCCTCTTCCCTGCACGACCCGCTGCTCGTTGATCTTGAGCCCCCTCAGCCTGTGCGCGAGCCTCTGATAAGAGCAATGCAATCGATTTAAATGCGGCATCGATTTTTTTGCATATGCAAATTTCATCGATTTGCTGTCGATTTGTGGTTCAGGTATCCATAACCGGAAGATGGAAGCCAGGCCGCAAATTCCGATCACTACTCATCCGGCGCGAGATCGATCAGCGGCTTTCTTTGCCTTGGCAATCACTTTCCTGGTCTTCGCAGTAATGGGCATTTCCGGGGCGATGGCGACGACTCTGGTTCCGGCTGTGCGCGCTATTTTTGGATTGTCCTTATCCTCTGCAATTGCCGTGCAATGGATAGCGCTAGTGGTCATCGGTTTTGCCTCACTCCCTCTGGCGAGACTGTTGCAGTGGCGGGGAGCAGCGCAGGCAACGATATTCGGCTTGACCTTGGTCACGCTCGGCTGCCTTGCGGTTGCCATTGCGGTATTGCCCAACCAGCAACTTGG
Source organism: Sphingomonadaceae bacterium (assembly GCA_947451145.1). Taxonomy (GTDB): domain Bacteria; phylum Pseudomonadota; class Alphaproteobacteria; order Sphingomonadales; family Sphingomonadaceae; genus Novosphingobium. Next base: position 45,982 of record CANFXW010000008.1, read on the forward strand.
GCCGCAGTACGCCACTCTGCTCTGCTCGCTGGCCGTCGTGGCGCTTGGCAATACAACGCTTCAGGTCGCCGCGAATCTGCTGGCGGTCGAACTGGGTGATCGATCCAAGGGGCCTGCGAGGCTGACGCTGGCGCAAGGCTTCAATTCGTTGGGTGTCCTCATAGGTGTCCATATAGGCGCATCGTACATGTTGGGGGCGGGCTGCGGGGCCAGCAATGCATGTCACCGCGAAATCGCGATAGGCACCGCGCAAGTCTATTTGTTTAGCGCGACTGTCAGCTTTGTCGTTTTGATGTTTGCCATCTTCGGGCGAAGGCTGTTGGCGATCCCTATCGCCGTCGCGCCTGCAGATCCAAAAGCCAATGTCCGACGCAGCCTGTTTCGCTCTGGCTGGGCACTTGCCGGAGCTGGCGCCATTGCCCTCTACGTTGGCGCCGAAGGCGCAATTGGCAGCATTCTGATCAGTTTCCTCCAGCAGCCCGCTGTGCTGGATCTGCCAGTGTCCGCAGCCGGCGCGCTCGTTGCAAATGTCTATTGGGGTGGTGCACTTCTGGGGAGATTTGCGGGCGGCTGGCTGCTCTCGGGTCGATTGGCTCCCCGGATTCTGGCAGGAACTGCCGCTTTCGCCGCCATTGCCTGCTTTGTTGCGCTGAGCTGTTCGGGCCAGCTCGCCGGATGGGCGGCGCTCAGCATCGGGTTGCTCAATGCCATCATGTTTCCGGTGATTTTTTCGATCACGCTTGAACGCGCTGCAGCCCCGCCTGCAGCTGTTTCCGGCTTGTTGAGCATGTCTATTGGTGGTGGTGCGCTGATCTCTGTTGCGGTTGGGTGGGTTGGCGATCGCTTTGGCATCAGCGCAGCATTTGCGGTGCCGATGTGCGCTTACCTTTATGTCTTGGTCTTCGCAGTTCTGGCGGTCATATTGCCCGGTTCCAGCCCGCCACCGCAGGAGTCGCGAACGACCAGTTCGGTCGGCAAGCGCTCTGATTTGACCTGATATCCGGCCATCGCACGCAGCAGTTTGGATACCAGAAGCTGCCCCGCAATAATCGCATCCTGGCGAATGGTCGTCAAAGGCGGCCGGACAAGCTTCGCAATTTCGTCATCGTCGTATCCTATGACGGCCACGTCACCGGGAACCGTCAATCCATGCGCCAATAGGCAATCGATAGCGCCGACGGCGACAAGATCAGAGGTGGCGACAATAGCATCAAACTTCCGCCCCGTGGCGATCAAGTGGGCCACAGCATCGGCTCCGGCCTGTTTCCCGGTTGCGGCAGATTGAATCGCAGTCAAATCGGAAAGGAGACCGGCTTCAGCTAGCGCGGCTTTGTAGCCTGCCATCCGGTCGGCTAGTTGCGATAGGCGCGTTTGTGCCGATGTGATCGGGGCAGCTTGGCCAATAAAGGCTATCCTTGTGCGGCCATTCGCGATCAGGTGCCTGGTTGCGCAAAGGCCGCCTTCATGATTGTCGCTGCCAACAGAACAGTATTGCTGGTCCTTGCTCTCCACTCCCCACACCACAAAGGGGCGTGTCCCATGGGCAAGAGCATTAAGGCCATCGTGAAACTGTGACTGGCCCAGAAAGATGATCCCATCGTAACGGTGGCTCGCCATGAATGCCGCCAGGGTCTTGTCATCGTAAGGCGCCTGCGCCGACACGGAAAAATCGAGCCCGTTATCCCGCATTGCCGCACCAATCCCGCCAAGAAGATTGAGTTCAAATGAATTTGCCAGTCGGGAGCCGGCTGGAAGAGCGACCGGCATGACAACGCAGATAGTTCCGGCTCGTCTAGGCCGGGTTGCGCGCGAACGCCTCTGTTTCGAGGGCGCACCTTCGCGCAAGGGATACCCTAGAGCCTCGGCGGTGGCCCTTACATGTGACTTGGTTTCGGGCTTGATCGCGGGATGGTCGTCCAGAACGCGCGAGACAGTCGCGATCGAAACGCCAGCCGCGGCAGCAACGTCCGCGAGCCTGGGTTTACCTTTGCCTTTTGAGGCGTTTGCCATCTGTCACTCTGCCCCGTGCTCCAGCCGTGCAAATCTGTCGGCGGTATGCAGCGGCAGCAGACTGCACGAATTTCAGCAAAGTGCCAATCGAACCAGGTTTTGGAGCTGTGAAATTGGGAGCATGCAGGGACCTTCCAGTTCGATCCGATTGCGGCCAAATTGCTCACGATTGGACTGGATCGCTAACATTCAGGCGATAGCGATCCAATTTGGAAATCTCCCAAGCCTTTTATCCCGGGGATCTTTCGGGCAAGTGCCCATTTTGGACACCCGCTCGCAGGCAGATCACCCGCCTTTCGGCCTCATGATATCGAGCGCGATCATCAAGCGCTCGCCCCGGGCAAAGGGTATCACCGAATGCCACATGTTCGATGGGAAAGTTGCGATCATGCCCGGCTTTGGCGCGATGGTCTGGTAGGCGGGCAGGTCAAGACCCAGCTCCTGCGGCGGAATGCCGAAGGCGATGTGACCGGCGGGGGCAGGGCCGCGCTCAGCCTCGTCGGGTATGGCAAGATAGAGCGATGAACTCAGCCAGCCGATCGGGTGGGTGTGCGGCACATTGTGCCCTTGCGGTGACAACCGGACTGACCAACTGCCGCCGATCAGCAGCGGCTCGCGCGCAATGCCCAGGAACGGGTGGCCTGATTCCGGCTCGGGCAGGGAAGCGATGTGTTCGCGGATCGCTTCGAGCCAGCGCGCCCGGGTGCGTTGCAGGATCGGTTCGTGGCGCAGCAGGATCGAGCGGTCGGTCTGCGTGCCGCCGCGGACTGTCTGTTCGATATAGGGGCGCTCCATCGTATGGAGTGAGCGCAACACATCGGCAAGCTCGTCAAGTTCGCTTGGCGAAAGCCCGATATCGCTGTGGTTGATGAAGCGTTCGGAATTGTCGAGCCACTGGTGCCGATCGTCCCCCAGCACCCGCCAGACGAGCGAGAGATAGGGCCAGAACAGACCGGCCGACGGTGTAGCGACCAGCGGCTCGAGCAAGCACAGCGCCTGATCAAAGCGCTGGCGGCGGATGGCATAGCGGACACGGCAGAGATTGATCGTATCGCCCTGGATATGCGCGCAAGCGGGCATCAGCACCTCGGTTGCGGCGGTGTCTCCAGACTCCGTAGCTATGAACAGGCGGGCTGCGAGCACCGGGGCGGTTGTGCCGATATGGCGCTCGGCCTCGTCGATAATCCGGTGGCTGGCTTGCCAGTCTCGCGTCTGGGCGACAATGGCGAACCACGCGAGCCACAGCGCCGCATTTTGCGGCTCGGAGCGGCAGGCATCGGCATAGCTATCGGCAAAGCGATCACTCTCACCGCGCGTCCAGCGCAGGGTTGCCAGTGCCTTGTGGCCATCAAGCCAACCGGGGTGCTGGCGCAGGCCATCGATCAGCAGTGCCTCTGCGCCAGCTGCATCGCCTTCGCTGGCCAAGGCGAAGGCGCGGTTGCGGACGATGTCGAGATTGCCCGGCATCACGGTTTGCGCTGCGGCGAAGTGATCGGCGGCGGGCAGGCCCAGCTCGTACCGCGTCTGCGCCCGGCCAAACAGCAGCACCGGATCATCCGGGAACCGCGCCAGCCCCTCTGACAGCAACTTCTCGGCCTCGATCAGGCGCTGCTCGGCGCTGAGCGAGCGGGCGGCAAGGCGAATATCCGTCAGCGATGCGGCTGCTTGCTCCATCGCCTCTGGATCCCGCGTCACTTGGCGATCAGCTGATCGATGAACTGCTGGTGCGTTGGCAATTGGCCCGCCTCTCGCTCCATCGTCTGGCGCATACGGGTCAACATGTCGCGCGGATCAAGCCCGCGATGATCCATCAGCGGCTCGTGATGCTCGGGATAATTAAGCTGGCCGATGTGCACCGCCAGCCAGCTTGCCGGAGCAAAAAGGTCCATCTCGCGGGCAACCAAGCGGCCATATTTGCGGAAGTGATCGAGCTTGAGCTGCAAGGTATCGGGAACCTCCATCGCCGCGCAATAGCGCCACAGCTCGGCGTCGTCGCGCTGGGTCAGCTTGTAATGCAGGATAATGAAATCACGGATCCGCTCGGTTTCGGTGATGGCGATGCGATTGAATTCGGCAATCGTTGCAGGATCGAAATCGCGATCGGGAAACAGCGCGATGATCTTCGAAATATTAGCCTGAATCAGGTGGATAGAGGTTGATTCAAGCGGTTCCAGAAAGCCGCTCGACAGGCCAACCGCGATAACATTCTTGACCCAATGCTGCTTGCGCCGCCCGGTAACAAAGCGCAGCGGGCGGGGATCACCCAGCGCCTTGCCGTCCAGTCTGGAGGCCAGCAATTCCGCCGCCTTGTCATCGTCGAGGAACTGGCTGCAATAGACGTAGCCATTGCCGGTGCGGTGCTGCAGGGGGATGCGCCATTGCCAGCCGGCCTCGCGTGCGGTGGAGCGGGTATAGGGGGTAGGCTCGCCAGCATTCTCGCAGGGCATGGCGACGGCGCGGTCACAGGGCAGCCAATGCGTCCAGTCCTCATAGCCGGTCTTGAGCGCGCCCTCGATCAGCAAGCCGCGAAAACCGGAGCAATCGATAAACAGATCGGCACCGAAGGTGCGCCCGTCTTCCATCGTCACCGATTCAACGAAGCCGCTCTCGCCATTTAGGCTTACGTCGCCAATCTTGCCCTCAACACGGGTTACACCCTTGTCCTCGGCATAACCGCGCAGATAGCGGGCATAGAGCCCGGCATCGAAGTGATAGGCGTACTCGTAGGTCGACAGTACCGAGCGCGCATCGGGAATTGGCCGGGCAAAGCGGCCCTGGCGGGCGATGTTCCAGGCCATCGACCAGTCATCAATCGGGGCCGTCTCTCCCTGCTCACGCGCGCGCAGCCAATATTGGTGCAGCGGCACATAGTCAAAATTGCGGCCATGGGTTCCGAAGGGGTGGAAGTAGCGGTGGTCTCTCTTTCCCCAATCGACAAATTCAATGCCGAGCTTGAAAGAGGCATTCGTTTCGCGAACGAAATCGGCCTCGTTGATGCCAAGCGATTCATTGAAGGTGCGGATCGGCGGGATCGTTGCTTCGCCGACGCCAACCGTGCCGATCTCTTCGGATTCGATCACAGAGATCGCGCAGTCCTGGCGCAGCGCTTGGGCCAGCGCAGCTGCCGTCATCCAGCCGGCAGAGCCGCCGCCAACGATCAGAATGGAACGAATGCGTCGATCATCCATTGTGCTTGCCATGCCTTTTCCAGCATCCCGGTTTGGGCCTTAGCCCGAAAAAGAACGGGCCGGAAGTTTCCTTCCGGCCCGCAAGTCCCCAACCCGAAGGGAGACGGAATTGGGAGGAGTTTTGCTTAGAAGCTGTAGCGAACCGAAGCGGTGAAGGTACGGCCCAGTGCCGCGCCACCGCCGATTACGTTTGCAGTAACCTGATTGCCTGCGCCGCGAAGGTCATAGGCGTTGAACAGGTTGTAGATCTGCATTCCCAGCTCAAGGTTCTTGACCGGACGAACCGCAAGGTTCGCGCCAAAGGTGGCAGCACCCGGATAGACATTGCCATCATCGCCCAGAACGCTCGTCTGGCCGGTGGTGTTGATGCCGAGGGTGGCCATATCGCCGAAGTCGTAGTTGGCCGACATGGTGTAGGTCAGGTCAGGCAGGTTCGGCGAACGGCTGAACACGGTCGAACCGGCCCCTGCGCGGGTTGCCTTTGACCAGGTTGCGTTGAGCACCGTCGAGAAGCCGCCGTTGCGGTAGGTGGCGAACAGTTCCGCACCATAGGACTTGTACTGCGCGTCGATAACGCAGCCACCGGCACCGCCGGGGCACTTGGTCGCCGAGAGCTCGAAAGTGCTCTGCTTGAAGTTGCCCTTGAGCAGGGTCAGTTCTGCCGTGAATTTGCCGCCAGCCAGATCACCGCGGGTCTTCACACCCAGTTCGTACTGGTTGACGAAGTCCACGGAAGGCGTGACGCCATCGGCCGCACAACCAAGCGTTCCGGCCTTCGCCATCGCGCCGGTGCAAAGCGAACCGTCAGAAGCGATCTTGCCGCCCACGGTTTGACGGTCACCGTTGAAGCGGCCGCCGCGTGATGCACGGACAAAGACGCTGGTGTTGGAGCTGACTTTGTAAAGACCACCGAACGACCACGAAACATAGTTGCGCGAGTAGTTCAGCACTTCCTTCTTGCCGTTTGCCAGCATCGTTCCAATCGAAACGCCGCCAACCACGGTGTTGAATTCGGCGCCGCCCTGCTGGGTCGAACCGCTGGCCTTGATGTTTTCAAAGCGGACGCTGCCGTCGATGTCGAAGCTGTCGGTATCGAAATCGAGGTTCAGGTAGCCAGCATTGTTGGCATAGGCCAGGTCATAGGTACGCGCGCAGCAATCGCCCCAGTTGTTGTTGTAACCGGCAATACCATCCTGCGTCAGCTTGGCACCGGCGGCGGTGTAGGCATCAAGGTTCGACGGGTTGTCACCGTTGATTTCGGCAAGCGCCTTGTTGACGTGCCAGTCCATGGCGATCTTCTGGTTCATGAAGAACCAGCCAGCGCGTGCCGTCAGCTTGCCGGCACCGGCATCCCACTTGCCCGAAAGTGCAAGATCGTTGGCAAAGCTGCCAATGTCACGGATGTTGGTGCGGAAGTTCGCGTTGTTGTTGATGAAAGCACCGGTGTAAGTCTGACCGGCCTTGGGTCCGCTGGTGTAACGCAGCGAAGCAACTGTGCCGCCATTGACGACCGAACCGATCGCGCTTGAGGTGGGAGCAACGTTGAGGAATGCGTTGGCGAACGCACCGCTCATGTCCGTCCAGCGCATGTTGTTGTCGATCTTGATGCCGCCATCGAATTCGTAGTGGAACTGGTTCTGGATCGACTTGGCCTTGGTCGTGATACCATCGAGCGGCTGGATCGAGTTCGATCCGTCAAAGCCGATCACGCGCATGTTCTGGTTGTAGATCGAGATGTTCGACTGCTTGCGGGCATCATAGTTGGTGTAGGGCGTGATGTTGCTCACGCGGCCACCGCTGATCGTCGCGAAAGCTGGGCCGCCAGCATAGTTCGGCTCTTTGGTGTCGGCGATCTTGAACAGGAAGCGGATGTAGCCCTTGCCGCCATCGAGTTCCTTGGTGATGTTTGCCTTCACCTGATAGGAATCGCTGACGTTATAGCCCGAGTGAAGCGGGCCGCGGCCGTTCTTGAAGTAACCGCCGACGTGATAGGTCAGGCCTTCGCCAAGGTTGCCGCCATAACGGAAATCGACCTTGTTCTCGTCGTAATTCACGCCCTTGTTGAGCTGGATGTAGCCGCCTTCGGTCTTGCCGGTCTGGCTGATGTAGTTGATCACCGCACCCGGAGCCTGCGAGGCGAAGGTCGAGGACGAACCGCCGCGAACGGCTTCAACATTGGCGACCGACGCGTCGAAGTGGGTCCAGTAGTCGTTGTTGCCGAACTGGATGTCACCGAACAGAACGGTCGGCAGGCCATCTTCCTGGATCTGCACGAAGGGCGAACCACCCGTTGCGACCGGAAGGCCGCGAACGGCGATGTTGGCGTTACCAGCAGGGCCGGCGGTGCCGGCAACCTGGATGCCCGGGATCATGCGGAAGATTTCAGCTTCCGAGCTGGGCTTGAACTTTTCGATCAGGTCGGCGTTGACGCTGGTCACCGAGACCGAGCTGTTGAGCTGCGTCTTGTCCTTGCCCGATGCGGTAACGACGATTTCGTCGAGGCCCTGAGCGCTGGTGTCTGTTTCGTCGGCAGCAAATGCCGGCGCAGCGTAAAGGCTCATGGTTGCCAGCGAGGCCAGCGATACCAAGGATTTCAATCTGGATTTGGTCAATTTTCCCTCCCACACGATTCGGAACTTTCCCGCCTAAGACACGGGTTGGCAGTCTCACTCACATTTTAGACAATCGATTGCAAGAGGAAAAATGCAATCGATTGTGCAATTGGTATTCATGTTGCCTTTTGGCGTCACATCAGCTTCTAGTCGGCTATAGAATCTGTCGGGATTGGTTCCGTAGCGCCATTTGCACCTGCGAGTTCATCAATCGGGAAAAGACAAAAACTGATCGGAGAAGTCCGAAAAACCGCGGGAATCTGAAGAAGTGACCAGAAGATGACAGCAGCCCAACTCTCCATAGCCTTCTTTCTCCAGATGGCGGCGATCATTGCTACGTGCCGGGTGACGGGCTGGCTGGCGCAGCGCTACCTTGGTCAGCCGCAGGTTGTGGGTGAGATGATCGCTGGTGTCCTTTTAGGGCCCTCTGTCCTCGGTGCGCTGGCGCCCGCTTTTGAAGCCGCGCTGTTTCCGGCGGATTCGCGCAAGGTATTGTTTGTCGGCGCCCAGCTTGGTGTCGGGCTCTACATGTTTCTGGTCGGGCTGAAGTTCGATCACAGGGAATTCAAGGAAAGCGCGCGCAGTGCTGCAGCCGTCTCGATCGGCGGCATGATCGCGCCCTTTGCCGCAGCGGCATTGTTGATCCCTTGGCTGATCGGCCAGCCGGGTCTGTTCGCCGCGAAGGTGAGTAGCAGTCAGGCCGCGTTGTTTCTGGGTTCCGCCATAGCCATCACAGCCTTCCCCATGCTCGCCCGGATCATCCACGAACGGGGTATCTCGGGAACCAAGCTCGGCACCCTGTCGCTGTCTGCCGGCGCGATTGGCGATGCCGGGGCATGGGTGGTGATCGCGCTGGTACTGGCGAGCCTTGGTGAAGGGCCAATTGTGGCGATCAAGGCGGTAGGTGGCGGCTTTGGCTTTGCCCTGTTGATGATCTTGATCGCCCCGCGCCTGCTCGCGCCGCTGGCTGTCATGGCCGAGCGGTCCGGCGGGGTGGATGACAAGCAGGTCGCGATTGCGCTGGTACTGTTCCTGCTCTGCGCCTTTGCCATGGATGCGGCGGGAATTCATGCTGTTTTCGGTGGATTCCTGCTCGGCACCGCCATGCCGCGCGGGCGCTTTGCCGATGAACTTCGCGCCAAGCTTGAGCCGTTTACGGTCGTCTTTCTATTGCCGATGTTCTTCACCTATTCGGGGCTTAACACGCAGTTGTTGATGGTGAACAACGCCAGCCTGCTGCTCGTGACGATTGTGATTCTTCTCACATCGATTCTCGCCAAAGGGGGCGCTTGCTACCTTGCTGCGCGCCTCTCGGGGCAGGATCATGCGACATCTATGGGCATCGGTTCGCTGATGAATGCGCGCGGGCTGATGGAGCTGATCATCATCAACATCGGCCTGCAGCGCGGAATCATCGGCGCGCCGCTGTTTGCCATGCTGGTGCTGATGGCAATTGTCACCACGCTGATGGCATCGCCGCTGTTTGAATTATTTTACGGCAGAAAAGCGCGAGTTAACGGCGACCTGCCGAAATAATGCAATCGATTGTTGCTTAGATTTCAGAAGAGCCTAAAACAACCCTCAAGAGGCCCATAAGGGCACAAGAGGATGATCTGGCAATGACACCTGCTGAAAGCCACTCCAGCAAGCCGCGCCTTTCGCTGCCGCGCATACTCGAGATGAATCTGGGCTTCCTTGGCCTGCAGTTCAGTTTCGGGCTGCAGCAGGCGAACATGACGCCGATCTACAAGTATCTTGGCGCACAGGACGGGCAGCTATCGTGGCTCGACATTGCGGGGCCGCTGACCGGATTGCTGGTCCAGCCGGTAATCGGCGTGCTGAGCGACCGGACCGGCGGACGCTGGGGGCGGCGGACGCCCTATTTCCTCGCGGGCGCGGTGATGTGCGCGCTGGGGCTGTTCCTGATGCCGCTAAGCAATGCGCTGATCATGGCCTTCAGCCTGCTGTTCCTGCTCGACGTTGGCAACAACGTGACGATGGAACCCTACCGCGCCTATGTGAATGACCGTCTGGCCCCTGCACAGCGCGGTATCGGCTTCCTCAGCCAGAGCGGCTTTACCGGGCTGTCGCAAACGCTGGCCTATCTGATGCCTTCGATCCTTGTCGGGCTGGGTATGCATATCGATGCCAAGGTCGGGCACATTCCCCTGTTCGTGCTGGTATCGTTCTGGTTCGGCGCGCTGCTTTCATTCTCCACCATCGTCTGGTCGGTGATGCGGGTGCCAGAGCTGCCGCTCGCGCCAGAAGAGAAGGCGCGCATTGCCGCGCTGCCGCGCAATCCGCTCGCCGTATTCAGCGAGATCTGGGAGGCAGTGAAAGACATGCCGGGGCCGATGCGGACCATGGCGGGGATGAGCCTGTTCCAGTGGTACGCGATGAAGATCTACTGGAACTATGGCTTCCCGACTGTGGCCAACGGCGTGTTTCAAGCCAGCGATCCTGACAGCCCGGCCTATGCACAGGCACAGGTCTATTACGGAACAGTCGGTGCAGCGGCCAATGCCGTGGCCTTCGTCAGCGCCTTCATGATGCCGCCGATTGCCCGCAAGTTCGGTGCCTCGCGGCTCCACGCCATGTGTCTGGCGATCATGGCTGGGGGCATGGTTCTGCTTTCAACGGCACATGATACAACCGCACCATACATTGCCGCTATCGGTATCGGCATTGGTTGGGGCAGCATCATGGGCAACCCCTATATCGTCCTGTCCGATGCCATTCCGCCGGAGCGGACCGGGGTCTACATGGGGCTGTTCAATGTGATGATCTGCGCGCCGATGCTGCTCAATAGCTTCACCATGCCGCTGATCTTCGGACCAGTGCTGGGCAGCAGTGCCGGCCGCGCCATGGACTTTGCAGCCCTGCTGATGCTCTGCGCGGCGGCGACGATGTTTCTGGTGAAGGATCGTGGCAAGGGTGAGCGACTTGCCCCAGCCTGAGTTCCTTGTCCTCCACAGCCCGGCCTGCACGGCAATCTGGGAGGTTAGCCAGACCGAAGCACCCTTGTGGCGTTATTGGGGCCCGCGCCTGCCGGAAAGAGCGGTGCCAGGCGAGGCGCTGCGCTCGACCCGTCCAGAGCCGAGCTTTGCCCTGCATTTCGACCAGCCGCTGTCGCTGTTTCCCGGTATCGGCATGGGCTGGTTCGGTTCGCCAGCGCTTGAGGCGCACCGGGCCGGGCAGGACTGGACGCTACAGATCACGCAGTGCCGTGTGGTCCGCCCCGATGCCGAAACAGTCCAGTTCCATCTGCGCGACGATGTGGCGCTGATCGCGGCGACTGTAACCGCCCGGCTCGATCCCGATAGCGATGTGCTGACCATGTCGACTGCGCTGCGTAACGAGGGCGATGCGGTGCTCGATGTGCAGTGGCTGGCCTCTGGCGGCGTGCCTTTGCCCGCAGATTCCGCATCGGTTCGGTCCTACGGCGGTCGGCACAACAACGAATTCGTGCCGATCGATGATGCTCTCACCCGCTCCACCTGGCGGCGCGAAAACCGGCGCGGGCTGACTTCGCACGAATGCTTCCCCGGTGCCGTCGTCACTTGCCACAATGGCAAGGCCTATGGCGCGCAGCTTGGCTGGTCGGGCAACCATGTAAGCCAGATCGAGTGGGCCGACGATGACCGCTGGCACTGGCAGATGGGCGAATGGCTGGCCCCGGGCGAGCTGCGGCTTGCACCGGGCGCGACGATCGAAACGCCGGAAATGCTCGCCACCTGTTCGGAGGAGGGCGCCAATGGTGTCGCCTGGAATTTCCACCGGGCCATCCGGCAGCGGATCGACTGGCCGGGCGGTACGATGTCTCCGCGCAAAGTCCATCTCAACACTTGGGAGGGCTTCTATTTCGATCATGACGAAGCGGCCCTGAAGGAGCTCGCCACTTCGGCGGCCGAGATCGGCATCGAGCGCTTTGTCCTAGATGACGGCTGGTTCGCCGGGCGTGATGATGACACCTCGTCGCTGGGTGACTGGTGGCCTGATCCCGCCAAGTATCCGCAGGGTCTTGGCCCACTGGCGGATCATGTCACCGCTCTGGGGATGGAATTCGGCCTGTGGGTCGAACCCGAGATGATCAACCGCGACAGCGAGCTTTTCCGTGCCCATCCGGACTGGGTACTGGCAACCCCCGGTCGTCCGCTGCTTGAGGCGCGGCATCAGCTGGTGCTCGATCTTACCCGGCCAGAGGTCAGCGATTATCTCTATGGCAAGATTGCGGCGCTGCTCGATTCGCTGCCGATCTCCTATCTCAAGTGGGATCATAACCGGGTGTTGACCCACGCTGGTGCCACACCGCTTTACCGTCAGCAGATATTGGCCGCCTATGCCCTGATGGCACGGCTTCGCGCTGGCTATCCGCAGGTCGAGATCGAGGCTTGCGCCGGGGGCGGTGGGCGGATCGATGCCGGGATCGTGCGCCATTCGCACCGCTTCTGGGCCAGCGACTGCATTGATGCGGTCAGCCGGGCTCCGGTTCAGCGCGCCTTCCTGCAATTCATGCCGCCCGAGGTGATGGGCTGCCACGTCGGCACCTCACCTGCGCATAGCACCGGCAGAAGCCAGTCGATGCACTTCCGCGCAGGCGTGGCCCTGCCGGGGCACTTCGGAGTCGAATTCGATCTGCGCAAGGTGACGGGTGAAGAGCGCGAGGAGCTGCGGCGCTCGATCAGCACCTACAAGACCCACCGTGACCAATTGCACGGCACCCGCGTCTGGACCGGGGAAGCTGTGGGCGGACTGCTTTGGCAGGCACACGGCGAAGCGGCAGAGCTTCTGCTTTTCCTGATCCGGACTCTGCCATCTGATGGCCGCTATCCCCCGCAGGTGGCTCTGCCGATGGTCGATCCCAACAAACGCTATCGCCTTTCGCGCGATGGTGCGGAGGACATGGTTCTGGACGGCGGCTGGCTGCGCCAAGTGGGCTTTGCCGCCCCGCCGATGAAAGGTGAAGACGTCATGCTCTACCGGGTGACCGCGCTTTGATGTTCGATCCCACTGAACACCCGCATCGCCGCTTCAATCCGCTCAGCGATGAGTGGCTGCTGGTCTCACCGCACCGCGCGCGGCGGCCGTGGCAGGGGCAGCAGGACGTTCCGGATGAGGCATTCGTGCAATCGCATGATCCGCAATGCTATCTCTGCCCCGGCAATGCCCGCGTTACGGGCGAGGTGAACCCGGCCTATGCGGGCACGCACGTCTTCGCGAATGACTTTGCCGCGCTGCTCCCAGATTCACCCGCTCCCGATGAAAGCGATGCCCTGTTCCAAATCTCGGTCGCTAATGGCGAAGCGCGGGTGATCTGCTTTTCGCCCGATCATGCCAAGACCCTGCCGGAGCTCGCACAGGCGGAGATTGAAGCGGTGGTTGATTGCTGGTGCAATCAGGCTGCCGATCTGGGCCAGCGCCACGCCCATGTGCAGATCTTCGAGAACAAGGGGGCGATGATGGGCTGCTCCAACCCGCACCCGCACGGGCAGGTTTGGGCGAGCGACTATCTGCCGCAGACCATTGCCACCGAGGATCGCACCCAGTCCGCTTGGCTCGCTGAACATGGCGCTGCCATGTTGGCCTCGCTCGCCGAGCGCGAGGCGGGCGGGGAACGGGTGGTCGTGGAGAACGAGCACTGGCTGGCGATTGTGCCGTTCTGGGCAGCATGGCCGTTTGAAACGCTGCTGCTGCCCAAGTTCGCGGTGCAGCGCCTGCCGGAACTTTCGCCCGATCAGCGCAGCAGCCTCGCTGCAACGATCCGCGAGCTGACTATCCGCTATGACAACCTGTTCATTTGCTCTTTCCCCTATTCGATGGGCTGGCACGGCGCGCCGTTCGGGCAATCGGATGCAGGGCACTGGCAGCTACACGCCCACTTCTACCCGCCCTTGCTGCGTTCGGCTTCAGTGCGGAAATTCATGGTCGGCTATGAGCTATTGGCCGAGACCCAGCGCGACCTGACGCCTGAACAGGCGGCCGAACGCCTGCGGGCGGTTAGCAGCATTCACTATCGGGTGAACCCATGACCCCGCTCGAGCGCCACGTACGCGAGGCTTTTGCGGCAGCTTTCGGCGGCGCGCCCGATTGCATTGCCCGCGCACCCGGACGGGTCAACCTGATCGGCGAGCATACCGACTACAACGACGGCTTCGTCCTGCCCGCCGCCATCGGTGTCGAGACACTGGTCGCAGCGCGCAGGCGCCCCGACCGGCAGGTTAATATCCTCGCCGCAGACATGGATGGCGCGCGGACCAGCTTTGACCTTGATCAGCCGATCCTGCCAGACCCCAGCCATTCCTGGTCAAACTACCTGCGCGGCATGCTGTTCGCGATGCAGGCCGGCGGATCAGAACTTTGCGGTGCAGATGTGGCGGTGGCGGGGTCCATTCCGCGCGGATCAGGCCTTTCAAGCTCGGCCTCCTTTTGTGTCGCCACCGGTTCGGCTTTCAACGCGCTGGCAGGGCTTGGGCTGAGTGCGACAGCGATTGCCCGGCTCGCTCAGGCTGCCGAATGTGATTTTGTCGGCATGCGTTGTGGCATCATGGATCAACTGGCCTCGGCTTGCGGACAGGAGGGCCATGCCCTGCTGATCGATTGCCGGACCTTAGCATGCGAGCCGGTGGCCATGCCGCAGGATCTCGCGATAGTAATTGTCCAGTCAGGCATTGTCAGGGGGCTGGTCCACGGCGCCTATAACGAGCGCCGCGCGCAGTGTGAGCAGGCGGCGCAGACGCTCGGTGTCGCCGCGCTTCGGGATGCCGATATGGCCATGTTAAAAGCGGCCAAAGAGCGGCTTGATCCGCTGTGCTTTGCCCGCGCGCGGCATGTGATCACCGAGAATGATCGCACGCTCGCCGCTGGCAAGGCGCTCAATGCGGGTGACCTGGCCGCGCTCGGGCGGCTGATGGCGCAATCACACGCATCGATGCGCGATGACTTCGCGATTACCCTGCCGCCGATCGATCGCCTCGTCGAACTCCTGCAAGACGCGATCGGTGAAAAGGGCGGCGCGCGGATGACGGGCGGCGGCTTCGGCGGCGCGGTGGTTGCGCTGATGCAGAGCGATCGGGTCGGCGCAGTGATCGACTCGGTAAATGCCGGATATCGCACGCCCAATGGTGACCGACCGACGATCATGATCGAGCAGGCTTCGGCCGGCGTGTCGCTGCTGGCATAAGAAGGCTGCGAACATCCATCAGTTTATGCAATCGATTGTTGTAATTCGTTGCGCTTGGGACTATGCCGCGCAATCGAAAGAATTCTTGGGAGTTTGAACCTTGGTGACGGCGCTGGTTGGGCAGGCGACATCGCACTGGCGCGCGGAGCATGTTGCTGGAATCAGCGACGTGTTCGCCCAGTCTATCCCGGCTATCAAGCCTGCATCGGTGAAGCCGCCGGTTCCGGGTCTCGATCTTTGGGATATGTGGCCGATCCAGCTCTCCGACAATTCGACGGCCCAGTTCGAGGGATGGACCCTGTGGATGGTTCTTTCCGCCCCTGTGCTGCCAGATCCAGACCAGCGCCATGGCATCGCCTGCATCCGCCTGATTGGCGAACGCGCAGGTGAGTGGCGCGATTGCGGCAATCTGCTTCCTGAAGGCCTTAATCCGGGCAGTCGTGAATGGGCAGGTTCGGCGATCTATGATCCGGAAACCGGAAAGGTCACCCTGTTCTACACCGTTGCCGGCTATCGCGGTGAGGAGCCGCTGACATTCGCCCAGCGCCTGTTCCAGACCAGCGGCACCCTGGAATTCAGCGACGGCAATGCCCGGGTCAGTGACTGGTCGGAACCGGCTGAGTCCGTTGCGAGCGATGATGACTGGTACGTTCTGGTCAACCAGAGCGAAGGCAGGCCCGGCTTCATCAAGGGCTTCCGCGATCCGGCCTATTTTCGCGACCCTGCCGATGGCGCGGCTTACCTGCTGTTCACCGGATCATTGAAGAGCTCACAAAGCGCATGGAACGGCGTGATCGGTCTGGCTCGCGCGAAAGATGCCAGCCTGACCACCTGGGAGTTGCTGCCCCCTGTGCTCGCCGCCGATGGCCTGAACAACGAGCAGGAGCGGCCGCATGTGATCTTTCGGGACGGGCTCTATTACCTGTTCTGGTCGACCCAGCGCCATGTCTTCGCGCCGGATGGTCCGTCCGGCCCCAATGGTCTTTACGGCATGGTCGCACCTTCGATCATGGGGCCCTATGAGCCGCTGAACGGAACCGGACTGGTCGCCGCCAATCCGCCTGAGGCACCCTTTCAGACTTATAGCTGGTGGGTGAGCAACGAACTGAGCGTTGCGGGCTTCGTCGATCTGGTCGGGCTTGATGGCAAACCACCCGTCGATGATCCGGCATGGCGCCGGGCCCATTTCGGCGGCGTTCCAGCGCCGAGGTTTCGCATAGAGCTTGACGGAAGCCATGCCCGCGTGGCGAAAGACTGACGTGGCAACCTATGGACTCATCGAAGCGGGCGGGACCAAGTTCATGCTCGGGCTCGCCGATGAAAAGGGTGTGATCGGCGAGCCGTATCGCATTCCCACCACAACCCCCGAAGAAACGCTGGGCGCGGCGATTGACTGGTTCCGCAGCAAGTCTCCCCTCTACACTGCATTCGGGATCGGTTCCTTCGGTCCGCTTGACCTAAATCGCAATTCGCCAACCTGGGGCTACATAACCCGCACGCCAAAGCCGCATTGGGCCAATACCGACCTCGCCGGAGTGTTCGCCCGTGCATTTTCCTGCCCGGTCGGCATCGAAACCGATGTCAATGGCGCGGCGCTTGCCGAAGCGCGCTGGGGGGCGGGTGTCGGCCATGGCTCGCTGCTCTATTTGACAATCGGCACCGGTATCGGCGGCGGATTCGTCAGCGATGGCCGCCTGCTGCATGGCCTGTCACACCCGGAAATGGGGCATATCCGCCTGCCACGCCATCCGGACGATCTGGGCTTCGCAGGCGCATGCCCCTTTCACGGCGATTGTCTGGAAGGTCTGGCGAGCGGACCGGCGATCATCGCGCGTTGGGGTGTATCGCTGTCCGAGCTTGCTACTGATCATTTGGCGCATGGCATCATTGCCTGGTATCTGGGCCAGGCGGTTTGCACTTTTCAGGCGATGCTTGAACCTGAAAGGATCGTAATCGGCGGCGGAGTAACTGCTACGCCGGGCTTGCTCGATCGGGTCCGCAAAGAGGCAGTCAATGCCGGTGCAGGCTATTTCACCGGTGAACCCGCCGATGTGATTGTCGCGCCGGGACTTGGCACCGGGTCGGGGCTTATGGGCGCTCTGGCAATTGCCATCAGGTCGACATCCTGACGACGAGTTGGGGTTCCATCACGATCGAAGCCGTATCTTCCCCCGCGATGCGCCGCAGAAGCATGTCAACCAGATGCTGCGCGCCGGTGGTCAGGTCCTGACTGATCGTTGAAAGCCGCGGCACAGTCTGCTCGCATATGGCGAGGCCGTCATAGCCGATGACACGCACGTCACCCGGCACCGACAGGCCGAATTCTGACAGCGCTCGCAGGGTGCTCATCGCGATAACGTCAGAGGCGGCGACGATGCCATGCGGGCGATAGACTGTTGAGCCGAGGAATTGGGCGATGTCCGGATGGGCTGCCTCTGCCACCAGATGGGCAGGCAGGACGGTTAATTGCCCTGAGAGCCCGGCCTCGGCCATAGCCTGATGGCTGCCTTCAAGCCGCTGGGCGATCTCCAGCGCTTTTGGGTCACCGAAAAAGGCAATCCGCCGGCAACCTCTTTCGATCAGATGTTTGGCCGCCAGATAACCGCCCTTGCGGTTGTCCGAGCCGACTGAGCAGTGCACCTGACCTTCAACACGGCCGCCCCAGACCACCAGCGGCCGATAGCGCGCCGCGACTCTGTCCAGTGTTTCAGATTGATCCGATTGGCCGATGACGATCAGGCCATCAGCGCGCCCGGAATCGACGAAACGTTCGAGCCAGCCATTGTCTGTCGGAATTACGCGCGAGAGGACCAGATCATAACCGCGCTCGGTCAGCGCATCGGCCAGCAGGCCCAGCATGGTGATGAAGAAGGGGTCGGAGATGTGCTGCCCGGTCTCGTGCCCCAGCGGGATCAGCACGCCGATCGCTCCGGTGCGCTGGATGCGCAGGTTGCGCGCCATGGCATTGGGGCGGAAGTCATGCTCATCAGCAAGCGCCCGAATCCGCTCACGGGTTTTCTTGCTGATCAGCTCTGACCCGGCCAGAGCGCGCGAAACCGTGCCCGTGGAAACCCCTGCGAGTTCCGCAAGTTCCTTGATATTCTTGATGCGGCTCATTGGTGTAACGAACTACCCCATAATCCTGATCGGCTGTTGATACTCATGTTCGCGCCTGCCGCGCAATAGCAAGGGAAAACGCAAGGATCGCAGTATCAAGCAACATCATTCAATCGATTGCATAATCACTGAACCGGGCTATCATCAATCGAAAGGCGCGCCGTTTGCGGCAGAATGCCTGTGTTGGAGAGTAATCCTGTGCGTTACGCATTCATGGCCTTTACCTCTGCAGTGGCGCTGGCATCAACGCCTGCCTTTGCGGGCACCAGCGCAGCGCTTCAGCCCTCTGGCGCCTGGTCGCTCCGGGAAACCGGCTCTGCTCCAACCCCGCCGATGGGCTGGAACAGCTGGAATGCCTTCGGCACCGGGATCACCGAGGCAAAGGTGCTCGGTTCTGCCGAAATCATCCGTAATTCGGGACTGGAGGACAAAGGCTATCGCAGTATCAACATCGATGACGGCTGGTGGCTGAAGCGGCGCATCAGTGACGGGCGGATGCAGGTGCGCACCAGCCTGTTTCCCAGCGCGGCCGTGGGCGGCCCCGAAGAAAGCTCGCTGCGCCCCTTTACTGACAAGTTGCACGCCATGGGTTTCAAGGCCGGGATATATACCGACATCGGCCGCAATGCCTGTGCGCAGGCGTGGTCGCCTGACAATCCCAACTTGCCTGAGGGCACCCAGGCCGAGCGCGAGGTGGGGCTGCATGGCCATGTCAACCAGGACATCACGCTCTATTTCAAGGACTGGAACTTTGACTACATCAAGGTCGATGCCTGCGGGCTATCGGCCTATCGCCCTGGCAATCCGCGTGTCGACAATGGCCATTTCCGACCCTTTGGCCCGCTGGTGGTCGATGCCAATATCAACCAGACGAACGTCGCCGAAGTAAAGCGGCTCTATGGCGAAGTGCGTGATGCCCTCAAACAGGTGCGGCCATCGGGCGATTTCGTGCTCTCGCTGTGCAACTGGGGCTCGGCCAATGTCCGCAGCTGGGGCAAGGATTTCGGCACTATCTGGCGCACCAGCAATGATATCGACACCAGCTGGGGCAGGATGCTGCACAACTTTGACAGCGTCTCGACGCGCGAGCTCTATGCCGGGCCCGGACACTGGAATGATCCGGACATGCTGGAAGTGGGCAACGGCCAGTTCGACGGCAATCACCTGACAGAGGCCCGTACGCATATGAGCCTGTGGGCCATTGCTGCGGCTCCGCTGATCATCGGCACCGATCTGACCAAGGCGCCGCAGGCCATGATCGATGTGCTCGGTGCGCCCGAGGTGATTGCGGTCAATCAGGATCCGGCGGGCAACCAGGGCATCCTCGCCTATACCGACAGCGAACGGCAAGTCATCGTCAAGACGCTTGCCAAGCGCGGCGAGAAGGCAGTTGTCCTGTTCAATCGCACAAACGAACCAACAGACATCACTCTGACTTCGGCGCATCTGAAGTTTGCCGCTGGCCAGCTGATCCAGCTACGTGATTTGTGGGCGCGCAGCGATTTGCCGGGCTTCACCGGCATGAAGATGTTCCATCTTCGTCCGCACGAAGCGATCATGCTCAAGGCAACCGGCGTGCCGCTGGCGGGTGAGGGGCGCTACCTCTCGGAGATGACCGGACGCATCAATGTCGCGCAAGACGGCATCACCGCGCTGGAGGCCGATCCGATCATCCACCGCATGATGGACCCCTATAACCCCGGCACAATCAGCGACGGCAACCGCCCGCTCTATGCCGGCTGGGGCGGCCCGCGGGCAGATGCCAGCCCCTATGACCAGACGCTGCGGATTGCCAACGTGCCGTTCCGGACGGGCCTTGGCATTCTGGCTAACTCGCGGCTGGAGATTAAGGCACAGGGTGAATTCAAACGCTTCACCGCCAAAGTGGGCCTTGATGATTCAACGCGGGGTAAACGCGCTGCTGTGCGGTTCGAGATCTATGGCGATGGCAAACGCCTCGCCGTCTCGCGGCCAATGCGCTTTGGCATGGCGGCAAATGACATTTCGGCGGACATCACTGGCGCAAAAGTGGTCGAACTGATCGCCCGCCAGCTGCAGCCCGATACTGGCAATGTGGTGGTGAGCTGGGCGGATGCCCGGGTTGAATAGGAGCGCGGGGTAAATGGGAGAAGGTTAAGAAGCTGGCGGCAATCGATCTGATGATGCTGGCGGGCTATGCCCTCTTCAACTTCGGCCTTGCCCGATTTGTCAGCCGCGAAAAGGCGGGGCACGAGCAGAACAGCACCGACTATTTCCTCGCCGACGGCGCGCTGTCGCTGGCCTTGGTCAGGCCGATGCAGGGGTGAGGGCGCTTGCATAAGCGGCATGCCCTGCCTAGCGACTTTCAGGTGATTCTCGCCAAGTTGCGACAGCAACCCGGCCATTTTCTATGATGGAGTGTGACTTTGACCAGCGACAGGGTGATCATTGCAGGTGGTGGCATCGCAGGCTTGTCGCTCGCTCTGACCCTTCATCAGATCGGCGTGCCATGCGTGGTTTACGAAGGCGTGAGCGAACTGGCTCCGCTTGGTGTCGGCATCAATCTTCAGCCCAATGCGGTTCGCGAACTGGAAGACCTTGGTATCGGTGAGGATGAGCTTGACCAGATCGGCGTGCCGGCCCGCGAATGGGCGCTGGTTGGCCTCAATGGCAAGGAAATCTATGCCGAGACCCGTGGTAAATTCGCAGGCTATAATTGGCATCAATATGCCGTGCACCGGGGCAAGTTCCACCTGCTACTTGCCCAAAAGGTGAGAGAGCGCCTTGGGGCGGAGGCGCTGGTGCTCGGCCGCAAGGTTACCGGCTATCGCAAAGAGGGCGATGGCACGGTCACCGCGCTTGTGCTCGCCGATGACGGCACGAGGCACGAGGAGCGCGGATCAATTCTGATCGGCGCCGATGGCATTCATTCGGCCGTGCGTGCGCAAATGCATCCAGACCAGCCACCGATCCATTGGGGCGGTACGATTATGTGGCGAGGCACTGCGCGCAGCGTGCCGATCCGCACAGGTTCGTCGTTCATCGGCCTTGGTACTGATCGCCACCGGGTGGTGCTTTATCCGATATCGCACCCCGACGCTGATGGTCTGGCTGACATCAACTGGATTGCCGAACAGACTTTCGCGACAGACCACGACTGGCAGAAGTCGGGCTGGTTCCGCCCGGTTGAATTGCAGGAGTTCGCCCGCGAATTTGACAGTTTCGTCTATGATTGGCTCGATCTGCCTGCGCTTCTGGCAAAGTCGGACTGCGCTTACGAAAATCCGATGATTGATCGTGAACCGCTGCCGACCTGGGTTGATGGTGCGGTGGCGCTTATCGGCGATGCCGCGCATGCCATGTACCCCACCGGATCGAACGGGGCCACGCAGGCCATTATCGACGGGCGGGTACTGGGCCGTATCATGCTTGAGAGGGGGGCCACTCCAGCGGCCCTGCGGCAATTTGATGATGAGCTTTGCGGGCCCGTCGGACAGCTGGCATTGCGCAATCGCGGAGCAGGCCCGTTCGGATTGTTGCGCATGGTCGACGAGCGTTGCGGGGGCCAGTTCGAGGACATTGAAGATGTCATCCCGGCTGGCGAGCGCGCCCAGTTCATGCTGGCCTATCAGCAGGCAGCTGGCTTCGCCAAGGAGCAGTTGAACGGTGCCCCCCGAATCATTGCTGACGGTGCTAAAGTCGAAGACAGGGCGATCCAACCGGCATGACACCGTTTGGGCACCCTTCCGCGTTTCGGCTCGAAGTCGAAGTGCTGGCGCCCGAGGCGCTCGACCCATCTTCAGGTGGGCCTGTCAGGTTGATTGCGGTCGTTGGCGGGCGTGTCACAGGAAGCTTGCAGGGTGCAATCCTGCCCGGCGGGGCGGACTGGCAGACCCTACGCCCGGATGGCACGATCGAGATCGAGGCGCGCTATTTTCTGCAACTCGACGATGGCACCCGCGTGGAATTGGTGAACAGCGGGCTGCGCAAGCCTGACTCGCGCGGATTCTGGTCGACCATTCGATTGCGCTGTGAAGCGAAAGGTCGCGAGGCGTTGAACCAGACGCAGTATGTGGCCTTCGGACAAAAGATGCCTGACTTTGTAGCAATCGAGGCCTGGGCCCTGCCGCTGGATTGAGCCGGGCCTAGATCCGCGCCGTTCAGGTCGAAACAGGTAACACGATCGCGATTGCCGGCTGCGCCGAGGAACATTGGCACGGGTTCATAGGGGGATATCCAAGCCAGTTGCCCCGCTCTATGAAAGGGCTTACATCGCAGGGTGTGACCGGATCGAATGCGCAGTCAAGGGATAGGTACGTGCTCTGCGCCTCAGCGCGTGGATTGTCGTTCGACGATGCTGAAGCCAACATCGATGCGGCGGGGGGCATCGTTCGTTTGACCGGCTCGCTGCTGCAAAACAGTGATCGCTTCGCGGGCAATGCGGGTGCCGTCGATCTCTACCGAGGTAATCGTCGGACGCCCGTCAGCTGCCAATTGCGTATTGCCGAAACCGATCACGCCCAGCTCGTCCGGGACTGCGATACCGACCGCCTGCGCTTCATCGGCAACGCCCATGGCGAGCAGGTCCGATCCGCAGACCACCAGATCGGGGCGCGGGTTCATCTGCATGATATGGGTAAAGCAGGCACGCGCATCGGAAAGGCGGCCGGGCACCATCACTTCTGTTTCGCCCGGCGGTGTGGCACCCCGGCTGCACCATTCGGCTACGAAGCCATCCCGCCGCTGGCGCGCGCGCGGTGTTTCGGGCAGCAACAGGTGCGGGTGACGATAGCCCTTCTGGCGCGCAAAACTCGCCAGATCCTCGCCGATGTCCCGGTGCGAAAAGCCGATGGCGACATCGACCGGCTCTTCGGGAAGATCCCAGATTTCGATCACGGTCGTGCCCGAACGGCGCAGCAATTTGCGGGTTTCCTGATCGACCGTGCTGGTAATCACCACCGCCTCGGCACGGCGGCCAAGCGCTGCACGGATCGGCTCGCGGATAGCGCTCTCGCCCAGCCCGGTGACGCTGAGCATGGTAACATATCCCGCCGCGTCCAGTTCACTGATCATCGCCTCGATCGTCTCGACAAAGATCGAATTGGCGAGTTGCGGGATCATCACCGCGACCAGCCGCGAACGGCTCGAAGCCAGCCCGCCGGCAATCAGGTTGGGGATATAGCCCAGCCGCTCGACAGCCTGACGGATCCGTTCACCCGTGGCAGCGGCGACGATCTCGGGATTGTTGAACCAGCGCGAGACGGTGGCGGCCGAAACTTCGGCGGCAGCGGCAACGTCATCAAGCGTAAGGGATTCGGTTTCGTCGTTCATGCTGCAGAGCCTAGAATGTCAGTCACTTTGTGCAAGCAGCAGCACATTTATCAAGGGGGAGGCATCGGATGATGCGGAATAAACTGGCTATGGCCGTAGCAGTTCTGGCTTTGGCTGCGCCGGTCATCGCGCAAGATGCCGCAGCGCCACTTCCGGCATTGCCCGGCGGCGCGCACTGGGCTGCCGAAGTTCCGGCCCGGTGGAACGGCACGCTGCTGGTCTGGTCGCGCGGCTATTCCAATCGGGCAGGCCAGCCGGAAAGTGCCCCTGCGGCGCTGCGAGGTGAATTGCTGGCGCGCGGCTATGCGCTCGCCGGATCGGACTATGGCAGCGGCGGTTGGGCGCTTGAACAGGCGGTTCCGGCACAGGGCCAAGCCATCGCCGCCTTTACCGAGACACACGGCAAGCCCAAGCGGGTGATCGCTTGGGGTAATTCAATGGGTGGGCTGGTCACCGTCGCGCTCGCCGAACAGAAGGCGCCGCGGATCGATGGCGGCATTGCCTTTTGCTCGTCGATCGGCGGGTCGGTGGGCATGATGAATATGGCGCTTGATGGTGCCTATGCCTTTCGCATGCTGGTCGCTCCCGGTGCGGGAATTTTACTCACGGGAATTACTGACGACCGTGTGAATGGCGAAAAGGTCAGTACCGCACTGGCCGCTGCGATGAAGATGCCTGAGGGCCGGGCGAGGGTTGCCCTTGCTGCGGTGCTTGCCGGAGTTCCCGGGTGGTCAAGTGCGGGCAAATCGGCCCCGGCGGACGGCGATGCCGAGGCGCAAGTCGATGAAATGGCCCGGGCATTCGTCATGGGCGTATTCTTGCCGCGCGGCGATCAGGAGGCGCGCACCGGGGTGGGCTATTCGTGGAATACCGGCATCGATTATCGCCGCCAGTTGCAGCTTTCCGGACGGCGCGGGTTGGTTGAAGCGCTCTATCGCAAGGCGGGCATAAGCCTCGATTCCGATCTGGCGCAGCTTAATGCCGGCCCTCGAATTTCAGCGATGGCCAAGTCGGTCAACTACATGAAGGCCAATTATGCCCCCACTGCGAGCCCATCCGTTCCGCTGCTCGCCGTGCAGGCTGTGGGCGACGGGGCGACGTCGCCCTCTATGCAGCGCGGTTATGCCGAGGCAGTGGCGAACAAGCGTAACTTTGCCAGCCTGTGGCTGAATCAGGCGGGGCATTGCACCTTTACTGCCAAGCAGGTTTGGGCCTCAATTGCCTATCTGGAAAAGCGGCTCGACAGCGGCAAGTGGGGTGATCGGCCCGAGGGCTTTATTGCACATCAGCCAGCACCGATGTTGCGGCCTTGCTGGCGCAGTCGGAGCTGCCGCTGATACAAAAAGGGCCCCACCGTTTCCGGCGAGGCCCTTTCTTGGTAGCTGACTCGCGATCAGAACTTCTTGCGCAGTTCCACCGAGATCATCCGGCCCAGCACGCTTGCATTGGCCGAATCGAAGATCTGGTTGGTCGAAACGCGGGCAAACGGCGGGTCCTTGTCGAGCAGGTTTTGTGCCGAAACCGAGATTGAGAGATCGCGGAGTGGGCCGTTGTCCTGCGCAAAGGCATAGGTGACAGTGGCATCGACGGTCATATTCGCCGCAACGCGTTCGTCCTGTGTCGCCGGAGCGACGATAGCCGGAGTGAACAGGTTGTTCGCGATCAGGGAAACGACCCGGTAGGAGTTGGCGTAGTTGTAGAAAGTGTTGACCGAAAGGCCGCCGGTGCGGAAGCCGATCTGGCCGCGTGCCTTGAACTTCAGCGGGAAGTTCGCGTTGTTGACGCGGTCAACAGTCGCGCCGCCGGGGACAGCCTGATAATCATAGCTGAATACGCGGGTGCCGCTGAGGCCCAGCGTCCAGTCAACCGGTCCGGTGCCGAACTGGTACTGCAGCTGGAAGTCCAGCCCAGCCATCTTGACCCGGCCAACATTGCGCTTGCGGCCATCGACGATGGCATAAACGTTGGGTGTTGTGCCGCCGGTAAACAGGGTGAACTGGGTCGGTGCCGAATAGAAGCCCGAGTTGATCTGGGCCTGGATCGCATTGAGCTGGTTCACAAAGTCCGCAGCGGTGCTGAAGGTCACGAATGATGCCAGCGCCGGATCGGAGAACACAGCCGGGTTGTTACCCAGAGTGTCGATCACGTTCTTGTAGTCGATCTTGAAGTAGTTGACAGACGCGGTGAAGCCCGAAACCAGCTGCGGCCTTACCTCTAGGCCGAATGACCAGGTCTTTGCGGTTTCCGGCCCAACGCTGGCATTGCCGCCCAGCAGGGTCAGGACGTTCTTGCCGGTTCCGGCAATCGTGTTGCTCGCCGAAAGCGACGGGGTCGAGCGCGGATCGCTGTCCGAAAGGGTCGGCGCGCGGAATGATGTGCCATAGCTGCCCCGCAACGTCAGGCCCGAAACCGGCTCCCACTTGATGCCGAACTTCGGATTGGTCGTCTTGCCGAAGTCGCTGTAGTCATCATGGCGAACGGCGGCATTCAGCTCGAGCGACTGGATGCCGCCCATTGCATTGCCTGATCCCACAAGCGGGACGATCACTTCGGCATAGGCCGACTTGATGTTGCGGGTTTTGCCGAAATCGGCAGTCTGCACCATCGTCTGCAGATCAGGTCCACGGGTTCCTGAGTTGGTGAAGTTACGCGCGGCAAGCGTTTCCCTCAGGTACTGGCCGCCCACGGCCAGTTTGATGTCACCGCCGCCGATGGTTGCCAGTGTGCCGTCCACCTTGGCGTTGACGATGTGCGCCTTGTACCAGATCGCAAAGTTGGTGAAGCCCATGATCCTCTGGAGTGCCGCCTGGTTAGAAGCGGATGCTGATGAACCAAAGGGATTGAGGCAGAAGCCTGCCACAGTGCACTTCACGGCAAGATTGAGCTGGGCAACATTGGGCTCGCCGGTGCTCTGAAGCTCAGCGTAATTGTTGTTGAAAGTATATGATGCGCCGAAGTTCCAGTTCGAACCCAGCTTCAGATCAAAACCGGTCGCAACCTGCGTTGCGATGTCGGTTGAATAGGCTGTGCGACCACCGAAGTCGGGGAAGGTGGTATATTCCACTGCCTCGGTCGTCGCGCTCTGGCCGGTGACGGTGATGAAATTCGGGTTGGTATTGGGAACTGCAACCGAGCTGATCGTCGGCGACCCGCGATAGAACTCGCCCTTGCGCTCGGAGTAGAATGCTTCTGTCCACAGCGAGAGGTTGTTCGTCACATCGGTGCGCAGTGTGCCGATCAGGTTCAAGCGCTTGTTGGCCGGCATTACCGTCTGCAGCAGCGAAGTCGGCAGGCGGTTAGGAGTGGTCGAAAGCTGGGCCTGGGTCACACCGACACCCGAGCCCGCCGGCAGGCCAAAACGGGTTGTGCCGAATACGAGGTTGCCCGGGGCACCACCGAACGAGCAGTTGTTGGTGCCGCCCACTGCCGTCTGGTCGCAGATGAAAAACGGCGCACGGTCTGACTGGAGCAACTGGTCGTTCCAGCTGTACTCGGCAGCGAGCATCACGCGACCGGTGCTCCACTTTCTGCCTACGATTCCGCTGAGGGTTTTGGTGCTGTAATCGCTGGCAGCGCCATAGCGGCCGCGGAATTCGGCGCCATCAACGTCGGTACGCAGGATCAGGTTGGCAACGCCGGCAACCGCGTCGGAGCCGTAGGTTGCAGAAGCACCGTCTGCGACCACGTCGATGCGGCCAAGGGCGATTGCGGGAATGGTGTTGGGATCGAAAAGCTGTCCACCGAAGCCGCCAACCGGCACGCGGCGGCCGTTAACCAGGCTCAAGGTGGCCTGGATACCGAGACCGCGAATGTTCAGGCCATTGGCGCGGCCGATGTTCAGGTTGGCGTTGTTGGCAGAGGTGTTGGTCGAGGCTTCTCCCAGGCCGATTCCCGATACCTGCGGGATCGACTTCAGGATGTCGGTCGTGGTCAGCAGGCCTGTCTTCTGGATGTCAGTGGCAGTAACCGAAATGATCGAAGAGCCCACAGGCGCAGCGCCGCGAATGATCGTGCCGGTGACGACAATTTCCCCGGCCTTTTCCTGATCTGAGCCAGCAGCTGCGGCTTCATCGGCCTTTGCTGCTACCGGCATCGTGGTGATCGCGGTGGCAATCGCGAAAGCGCTTACATTGCGTAGCGTGCGATGGGTGAAAATTTTGGTCATTGGTAAAGCTCCTCATCCCGGGTTTTTTGCGGCCCTAGCGGAAATGGTGGACAAGAACAACTATCTCTATCACACCTTAGTTCGATCTCGCGCGCCCGGAAGCGAGGCCATTTTTCATGAAAAATGTAAGGGAATTAGGATGTTGAGAAAGGTATTCGCCGTAGCGACTCTGCTGGCGGTCGCTCCGGCGATTGCAGAAGTTGCGCGCACTGTGTTCCTTGAGCAACAGTCACCGGCAAGCACTTTCGCCAGCTATCGCCGCGCCGCGGCCTATGCGACGGTGCGCGATGGAACGCGATTGGCGGTGACAATCTACCTGCCCACTGGCGGTGCCGAGAACCAACCCCGCTTTCCCGTTCTGCTGTGGTACCACCCGGGCCACCGCGAGAGCATCGACGTGAAAACCGGAGCTATCCGTCCGACCATGGCCCCGGCGGACATCGCCTTTTTCACCGCCCACGGCTATGCCGTTGCGATTGCCGAGATGCGCGGCAGCGGAGCCTCCTTTGGCACGCGTGAACTTGATCGCGGACCGCAGATCGCCCGCGATGGCAAGGATCTGGTCGATTGGCTGGCGCGGCAAGACTGGTCTGATGGCAAGGCCGGGATGATCGGCGCATCTTATCAGGGTTTTGCCCAGTATGCCGTCGCTTCACAGCGTCCCAAAGCGCTCAAGGCAATCTTCCCCGAGATCGCCGGGTTCGATGACTATACCTCAATGTTCCACGCCGGGGGCGCAATGATCACGGCGTTGTCAGATTCGGCCTCTACCTCAATTAGGCATGATGATCTCAACGACTATCTGCCCGAATCCGCCCGGAAGCATCTCCCTTCGGTTCCAGTGATCGATGAAGATGGCGATGGTGACCTCGCCGATGAAATCCCGTTCGACAAGAACGGCAACGGCTCGTTCCTTGATGACGGTCCGCCCACCTATGCCGATGGCAAGCCGCGTGCCGATATCTATTACAAGGCGGCGCTCGATCACCTGAACAACCGCAATCTGCCGGTCGAGCTTGTCGCCGCTGCTCCCTTTCGCGATTCACCGATTGCCGGGACGCCGCACCGCTATGTCGATCTCGATCCCGGCAACAAGCCCGCCGAGATCGCGGCCAGCGGGATCGCAGTCTACAACCGCGGTGGCTGGTTTGATTACCATGCGCGTGACACGGTGATGTGGTTCGCGACGTTGAAGGGCAAAACGCCAACCCGCGTGATGATGGCACCGGTCGGACATGGCGGGCTTCCGGCGGAAGTGGGCGATTCGATCTATCGCGCCGGACCCTATCTGGCACTGTTCGGTGACAAGGATTCGACCAACGCAGTGATGAACCGCGAAAAGCTCGCCTTCTTCGACCACTACATCAAGGGATTGAACAACGGTTTTGATCAGCGCCCACCGGTGCTGCTCTATGTAATGGGCAAAGGCTGGCGCTACGAGAACGAATGGCCGCTGAAACGTGCAAAGGCGCTGCACCTGTCCTTCGCCAAGAACAATGCGCTGGTCCCCGGACCCGCAGCCAAGGGCAGCGACAACTGGCGCGCAGACCTGACCGCCAGCACACTCACCGGCGGGGCGAACCGCTGGAATTTCGGCATTTCCACCGCCCGGCAACCACTGTCCTTTGATGGACAAGCGGACAAGCGCTTGGGCTACACCGGGGCGCCGCTTGCCAATGACACCGAAGTGACCGGCCATCCGATTGTCGATGTGGTCCTGTCGTCAAGCGAAGCGGAGGGTGATGTTTTTGCCTATCTTGAAGATGTCGCACCGGATGGCACCTCGCTGCTCGTCACCGAAGGGCAGCTGCGCGCAAACTATGCCGCGCTGGTGCCGGGCGGGCCGCATCCCCTGGCAAAGCCTGCGCTGCCGTGGCACGGCTATGCCAAGGCGGACTATCGCGCACAGCCCTTTGTCGCTGGCAAAGTGCTCAAGCTGAGCTTTGACCTTATGCCCACCGCCTGGGTGTTCCGCAAAGGCCACCGCATCCGCGTCTCGTTGGCGGCAGCCGACTGGCCGAGCTTTGCCCAGCATTCGGGCCTGAGCCCTGCCAACGATCCCGCGTCAAAGGGCACCAAGATACCGGTCTGGACCGTCCGGCGCGGCCCGGGGCTTTCGGGGATTACCCTGCCCGTGGTGCCGGCGCGCAAGTAACCTTGCCATTGGCGGAAACGGCATAATCGCTGTTGAGCCCGGCTTCGGCGGTGATGGCGGTGACATAGGCCAGCCACTCGGCGAACTCTGGTGCTCCGGGCGAGAGCGGCTGCGGCACTGAGTCGTCGTCGATCCGGCACGGCTGGAGCTGCACCGAGGGGCCAGATTCTCCGGCAAAGTCCAGCCAGGCGATCACCGAATGCCGCGTTTCCGGCGGTGTCTGGTATTTCGCTTTGGGCTGCCAACCTTTGGAAAGCGTTTGCAGGTGGGCAAAGCTTTCATGTGCGGCGATGTTCTCGTCAAAGGCGGAGGGTTGTTCGATGGCGAAGTTACCCAGGCTGTAAAACACCGGCTTGCCATCGATAAACTCCACGCCCTTGAGCAGGTGGGGGTGGTGGCCAAGAATGGCGTCGGCACCGGCGCGGATCGCCGCGCGGGCAATCTCGCGCTGGTAACCGGCGACTTCGGCGCGAACGAAATGGATGCCCCAGTGGATCGAGATCAGCACCGCATCGGCGCTTGCCCGGGCGGCGCGAATGTCTGCTTCCATCGCGGCAAGGTCGGCGCGGTCGGCGAAGGTGTGGATGCGCGGCGGGGTGCCGGGCTGGTCATGCTCGATCTGCTCGTACTGGGTATGCGCGCGCAAGGGGGCGCAGCCGGGGCGGCTGGCATCGGCGGCATAGCCAGCGGGCAGGATCGAGGAATAGGCGAGCACGGCGACCCGCTTGCCCGCCGCCTCCAGCAGCGCGGGCTGCTGCGCTTCGGCAAGGTTGGCCCCGCCGCCGCACAGGGCGATCCCCGCGCCGCCAAGGTGAGTCAGGGTATCGGTCAGCGCGACAGTGCCGAAATCGAGCGCATGATTGCCTGCAATCGACAACACATCAAACCCGGCCTCGCGCAGCACCGGCGCCACCTCCGGCCCGGTCCGCATGGCGAGCCGCGCGTGGGGGCTGGGTGAGCCCCGGTCCGATACCGGGCATTCCATCTGGCCAAAACACAAGTCCGCGCTCCGGAGTGATGATGCGGTTGCCGCAAAGATTGTCGCCGGGTCGGTCCGGCGCGGGGCGACATCGCCGACTGCACAGATCAACAATTGTCCACTCCTTATCGCCGCAGCCAACAAACGCATTGCCTCGGCACCATCCCCGTTGCAAGCTATGGCTAATAGCAAAAAGGGAGTGAGCGATGGCTCAGGTCAGGCGAAACAGAAATGCATTGCTTGCCGCGGCTGCCTTGGTGTCCATTGCGGCACCCGCAGCCGCACAGGCCGCAACCGCCTGCGACCAGCTTACCGCGCTGCGCATTCCCGATGTCCGCATCGTCCGCACCACAGAGGTGAAGCCCGATCCGGTGTGGATGGCCCCGCAGGCCCAGCCGCCCTCAAGTTACATCGCCCCGGTGCGCCACCCGTTCTGCCGGGTGGAAGGCGTGATCGAGGACGAGATCGGCTTCGAGATATGGCTGCCCACCGCAGCCAACTGGACCGGGCGGATGCTAGGCACCGGCAACGGCGGTTTTGCCGGGTTCTTCCGTTACGAAGGTCTGGCGCGCGGTGTTGAACGCGGCTTTGCAAGCGCTTCCACTGATACTGGTCACAAGATTTCGGAGGTCAACTGGCCGATCGGCCATCCGCGTCGTCTGGAGAATTACGGCCACCGCGCGCAGCACTTGCTGGCGGTGAATGCGAAGCAGATCATCGCCGCCTTCTATGGCCGCAAGCCTGACCATAACTACTTCATGGGCTGCTCGGGCGGCGGCATGCAGGGCATGAACGAGGTGCAGAAATATCCCGCCGATTATGACGGGATCATTGCCGGGGCGCATGGCCGCTCGATCGTCGGCATCTCGGCGCGCTGGCTGACATCGGCGCTGGTCGCCAAGTATCAGCCCGCCGGTTTCCTGACCGCCGCAGACTGGAAGCGGGTAGCCGATACGGCGACAAAGCTGTGCGATGGCAAGGATGGGCTGGTTGACGGCATCATCAATGATCCCCGCCAGTGCAAGTTCGATATCGGGCAGACCCCCGGGCTGACGCCAGCGCAAATCGACGCGGGCCGTAAGCTCTATGGTCCGGTGCTCGGCAGGGACGGCGTGGTGCTCTACCCCGGTTTCACCCCCGGCGTCGCCTATCAGCCGGTCAGCGAGCCGGGCCGCGCTGGCGAAGTTTTTGCCCAGTGGCTCTATGGCGATCCCGATTGGGATTTCCGCCAGTTCGATGCCGGGCGCGACGTGCCGCTGGCCGAGGCGGTGGCACCCGGCGCCGCGCCCAGCAATCCCAATCTCGAGCCGTTTTTTGCCCGTGGCGGCAAGCTGATCAGCTTCCACGGCTGGACCGATCCGATCGTCCCGGTGCAGGCGACAGTGGACTATTACGAGAGCGTCCAGCGCTATCTGGGGGCCGAAAAGACGGCGAAGTCCTACAAGCTCTATCTCGCCAGCGGCATGGATCACTGCCGGGGCGGCACCGGGCCGGATACTTTCGGCTTCTTTGGCGAGGACCAGCCCGATCCCAACCCCGGCAACGACATGCTGATGGCGATGACCGAATGGGTGGAAAAAGGCATCGAGCCCACCCGTATTGTTGCCGCCAAGCTGAGCGGCGGCAAAGTCACCATGACCCGCCCTGTTTGCCAGTGGCCACAGGTGCTGCGCTATAACGGCAAGGGCGATCCCAATTCGGCAGAGAGCTTCACTTGCGCCAAAAGCTGATCGTTAGCCCCAAATAATCGAGAGGAACCCAAACCATGCTTCGCAAGCTCGCCATTCTTGCCTTCGCCATTGGCGCAACCGCGCTTTCTGCGCAGGAAGCCCCGCCGCCAAAGGCACCGTCCAAGCCTTTTGGGATCGTCGGCGCGGCGAGCGGCACCGGGGCAACCCCGGCAGTGGCGGAATATCTCGCGACCATGCCCGATCACACCTTCTATCATCCCGAAAACATGCCCAAGACGCCGATGCCGATCCTGCTGTGGGGCAACGGCGGCTGTGCCGATAACAGCCTGTCCGCCGCGCAATTCCTGCGCGAGGTTTCCAGCCACGGCTATTTCGTCGTTGTCGCCGGGCCGCCGCGATCCGAGCGCGCACTCACGGCTCCGGTGCGGATGACCGATCCTCCGGCGGTCGATGCCAACCGCAATGCCCAGATTGCCAAGCGCGGCCCCGATGCGACGTCGCCCGAGCAGATCCTTGCCGGACTCGACTGGCTTATCAAGCAGAACGCCGATCCCAAAAGCCGCTATTATCACCATGTTGACCCTTCAAAGGTGGCCGTGATGGGCCATTCCTGCGGCGGGCTTCAGGCGATCCGCATCTCGGCCGATCCGCGAATCAAGGCGACCATGCTGTTCAACAGCGGCGTGTTCAACAATGCGATGGAGGGCCGCTCCGCGCTGTCGATTACCAAGAAGGAGCTCGACAAGCTGCATGCCCCTATAGCCTATATCATCGGCGGTCCGGCGGATATTGCCTGGCCGCAGGCGATTGATGATGTCGCGAGGATCGTTCACGTGCCGCTGTTCTTCGCCCACACACCGATTGGCCACGGCGGGACCTTCTGGACTGCGCCGAATGGCGGTTATTACAGCGTGATCGCGCGGCACTGGCTGGACTTCAACCTGAAGGGCAGCGCCAAGGGCGGCGCGTTCTTCAAGGGCAAGAACTGCGGCCTGTGCAAGGTGCCGGACTGGTCCGTGCCGCGGCCGCTGTGGTGAGTGCAACCGAATGACCCACGTGTTCCTTGCCACCGGCGATCTCGCCATGGACCGCGACGATTATGACGAAAGCTTCGTTGCAACGCGCGATC
Source organism: Sphingomonadaceae bacterium (assembly GCA_947451145.1). Lineage (GTDB taxonomy): Bacteria > Pseudomonadota > Alphaproteobacteria > Sphingomonadales > Sphingomonadaceae > Novosphingobium. Next base: position 79,518 of record CANFXW010000008.1, read on the forward strand.
TGCTGTGCGGCGCGGATATCGCCTTCGGGCAACTGGAAACCAGCTTTGCAGAGCGCGGCAGCCGGATGCCGCAGGCGCGCCATGCCGTGCTGGCCCGGCCCGATGGCGCGGCGGCGCTGGGCCGGGCGGGGTTCGATGTTATCTCGATGGCCGGCAATCACTGCATGGACTGGGGTGTGGAGGCATTTTTCGAAACCCGCGCCCATCTGGAAGCGGCAGGCATTGCCGTGGTGGGTGCTGGCAAGAATATTGCCGAGGCGCGCCGCCCGGTGATCCGGGTTCTGGGGGACGGCACGCGCGTTGCTATCCTCGCCTACTCCTCGATCCTGCCGCAGGATTACTGGGCCACAGAGCGGCGTGCAGGCTGCACGCCGATGCGGGCGCACACGGTCTATGAGCAGGTCGAGCTTGATCAGCCCGGCACGCCCGCGCGTATCCACACCTATGCCCACCGCGATGATCTTGCCGCGATGGAGGAGGATATCCGCGCCGCGAAAGCGCAGGCAGACGTGGTTATCGTCTCGCAGCACTGGGGCATCCATTTCGTCCGGGCGACAATTGCCGATTACCAGCGGGAGGTCGCCCGGGCAGCTGTTGCCGCCGGGGCCGATGCCGTGATCGGCGGGCATGCCCACATCCTGAAAGGTTGCGAGCTGATCGACGGTAAGCCGGTGTTCCACTCGCTGTGCAACTTCGCTACCGACCTGATGATGGATGAAGAGCACGCGAAGTCGAAATCATGGAACGAGATCCGCGTTCTCGCCGAGGAATGGGAGCCCGATTTCGAAAGCCTCTACAATTTCCCCAAGGCCTCCAGCCTCGCCATGCTGGCGCGGCTGGAGATTGGCGGGGGCAAGGTTTTGCGGGCGGGCTTGTTGCCGGTCCACATCGGCCGCGATGCCGTGCCGCGTGTTGCGGCAAGGGGAAGCTCCGAATACGAAGCGGTAGTGGATTACCTGACCGCAGTAACTGTCGAGGCCGGCCTCAACGCCTGCTACAGGCCGGGTGCAGACATGGTTGAACTGGAGCAGGCGGCGTGACGGGCAAGAACAAGTGGCCGCTGGAAGCTTTCGTCTTCCTCTACTTCCTGACCTATCTGCCCAATGTGATGATCACCCGCGCAGTGGCGACCATGCCGGATTCGCTGCTCGGCCGTCCGCTCACCGGGCTGGAAACGCTGCCGGCATCGCTGATCATTAATCTGGTGCTGACCTATCTTTTCATCTGGCTATCGGGCTGGCACCGTGATGCCAATGCCGTGATGATCGCCGGGCGGCGGATTCCCGTGCCAACCCGCTACACGCTGATTTCCGGGATCGGCACCGCGCTGGTGCTGTTCACCGTGCCGCTGTCCTACACCTTCAAGGGGGTATCGATCCCCTTTATCCAGCTGGTCATGCGCGGTGACATCCTGATCATCGCACCACTGGTCGATATGGTGTTCGGGCGGCGGGTGCAGTGGTTCAGCTGGGTAGCGCTTGCCATGGTGTTGGTCGCGCTGTTGATCACGCTTTCTGACCGGGGCGGTCTCAAGCTACCGCCGCTCGCGGTGCTGACAGTTGTGCTGTACACGCTGGGGTACTTCATGCGGCTGGCGGTGATGACCAAGATCGCCAAGAACGGCGATGCGGCCACTGTGCGAAGCTATTTCGTCGAGGAAAAGATGATCGCACTTCCGCTGTCGGTGATCGTGCTGGGGGCGATTTCGGCCTCGGGAATTGGCGGGCAGGCGGGCGAGCTTGGCTGGGGCTTCATCGGCGTGTGGTCCAGCCCGGCGATCTGGTGGCTGGCCGGAATCGGCGTCACGTTGACCATCATCTCGGTAATCGCCGTGATCATCCTGCTCGATCCGCGCGAGAACGCCTATTGCGTGCCGCTCGAACGCGCTGCCAGTCTGGTGGCTGGGGTCGGCGGCTCGGTTCTGCTGGCCTGGCTGTTTGGCGCCAAGATGCCGCGCGGGGCGGAGCTGCTCGGCGCAGCCATCCTGATCGCGGCGATTGTCCTGCTCGCGCTGGCCCCGCGCCTGTCAAAGCAGCGGAAGGCCTGAACCATGGGGCTGAGCGCGCAGATCTGCGAGACGGTTGCCGCCTTGCAGCCGGGTGACCCGCCGCCATCGACCCTGACCGCAGCCAAGCACGTTCTGCTCGATGCCAGCGGGGTGATCCTCGGTGCGAGCGGGCTGGCAAGTGAGGCGCAGCCTTTCATCGCTGTCGCAAGAGCAGCGGGCGCCGGGCCATCGGCAATCCTCGGCACCGGCCACCGCGTCGCCCCCGGCATGGCGGCACTGGCCAATGGTTCGATGGCCCATGCGCTCGATTACGAAGATGCATTCGACCGCAAGCCCGGCCACCCCAACGCCAGCCTTGTCCCGGCACTGATCGCGCTGGCCCAATCTGAAGGGCCGGTCAGCGGGCCGGATTTCCTTGCCGCGCTCGCCATCGGTTGCGACATCTCCTGCCGGATCGGGCTGGCCCTGCGACAAGACATGGAAGTCGGTGGCTGGTACCCGCCGCCGATCGTCGCCGGCCTTGGCGCGAGCGTTGGGGCGGCGAAACTGCTGGGCCTCGGCGCAGATGGCATCCGCGATGCCCTGTCGATGGCGCTGTGCCAGATCACCATGCCCGGCGTGATCAAGCACAGCCGCGATACGGTGATCCGCGCGGTGCGAGAGGGGTTTCCGGCTCAGGCCGCTGTTACGTCGGCCCTGCTCGCTCGTGAAGGCGTGGCCGGTTTTGAAGAACCGCTCGAAGGCCGTGACGGGTTCTATGCGCTCTATGCCGACAGCAAGTTCGATCCAGTGGACCTGACGGAAGGACTGGGCCAGCGCTTCTGGATCGACGCGCTGACCTTCAAGCCATGGCCAAGCTGCCGGGGCACGCATCCGTTCATCGAGCTGGCGCTGAACCTGCGCGAAAGACACGGCTTTGCGCCTGCTGACATTGCCGCAATCACTGCTTCGTTCGACGATGTGCAGGCGATGCTGATCGAGCCGCTGTCGCGCAAAGCCGCACCGCAGACGCTGATCGACGCCAAGTTCTCGATCCCCTTTGCCACTGCGCTGGCCTTGGTGCGGGGGAAGGTCGATCTCGATTCCTTTTCGCAAGACGCGCTGGCCGATGCCGAGGTGCTGGCAGTCGCCGCTCTCGTGCAGGGACGGCAGGGCGGCAGGCCGGATTGGCAGCGCGGATCGGGAGGATTGCTGGAGATTGCGCTTAAGGATGGTCGCATTCTGACGGCGGAAATCGACAACGCCCTCGGCTGTCCGGCGCGGCCGCTGGATGAGGCTGAACTGGTTGCCAAGTTCGTCGATTGTGCCGGACGGGCAGCCCGGCCTCTCGCGCCAGCGGCAGCAGAGGCACTCGCGACGCGGATTCTTTCATTGGAGCAATGCGACGATGTCGGCGCGCTGCTTGTTTAGAACAGCGCCCTGATTTCCACCCGCCGCTGAGATTGGCCGGGAATGCCATCGGCGTCCGGCAGGTCAGCCGGTTTTGCGCCGGTTTCGCTCCGCGTTTCGATGACCAGATCGGGCAGCATCCGGTGGATCGATTCGGTCACCAGCTCCGCTCGTTCGCGCGCGACTTCGGCGCGCTCGGCGATGGAATGGCCTGAAACGGTTTCGGGATCACTCGCGGCAAAGCCTGTGACGACAACCTTCTTCGGCTTCGCTGCCGCGAGCCAGGTCACCGCCTTGTCGAGCAGATAGTCGCTGTACTGATAGACAACAAAGCTGCGGTCGAATTCGAAGAACAAGACAAAGGTGCGTTCGGCAAATGGCCCTTCCGGAGCCTTGCGGACTATCGATGCGGGATCGACATTGCGTTTGGGCAGCACAAACTTGCGGCCCGGATAGCCCTCGGCAGGAAGCATGTGGCGCTGGCAGGCTTCGGGCAGGACCGAGGCGCGCACCGGATCCATCACCTTGGCACCGCAGGCCGTCTCTGCCGCTCCGGATAGGCGGCCTTCAACCAGCACAGCCCGGTTCCAGTCCGGCTTGTAAGGCGAAAGGCTCACATCGTAGCGGATTCCCACCGCCACATCATCTGCCAGCCAGCAGCCCGACTTCTTTCCGCTGTCGGCATCGCGATAGACCGGGCAGGCGACAAAGCGCAGCAGGTCACCGGTCTCGGCAGCCTGGGCGGAAAGCGGCGCAGCCAGCGCCAAAAGGAATGACAGTTTCTTCACAGCACGCTCATCAGGTTTACCAGATCCTGCTTCTCCTGCTCGGTGTAGCCGATGTTGTATCGCCGCTCGTAGTAATCGACGATCCCGCGCAGGTTCTTGGCAAGGCCGTTGGAGAAATAGGGCGCCCGGGCGGCCAGCCCGCGCAGCGATTGCAGGGTGATCTTGCCGACATCCGCACAACGCCCGGTGCTCAGGGCAAAACCGGGGTCATAGGTGAAGAAGGTCCGGCCATAGAACGGGTGCGGGGCCTTCAGGCAGGTGATGCGGAACAGCGGCAGATCGGCCCACGGGTCAGCAAAGGGCAGGGTCGTGGTGCCAAGATCGACCTGTCCGGGCGCAACATCGTTCCCCATCTGGCTCATGTTGTGGCAGAACACGCAGGAATTGCGCACCGGATTGCCAAAGCCGGCTGGCGAATTGATCCCCGAACTGTCGGTGATCAGGAAGGTCTTGTCGCGAAACACCCTGGCCCCGCGTGCCACCGATTTGCGGAAAGCCAGTTGCTCGCTCGTCAGCTTGGCGGCTTCTTCGGGCGGGATCTTCTCCCACGCAGCATATTCGCTCCACACCGGGGTGCCGATGGAGCCTAGCGCCCCCGGTTCGCTATCGCGCAGCTTGGCGGGGCCGCCGCTCGCGCCTGCACTGTCCAGTGCGCCGCCAAGCGCACTCGCCTGCTGGGCGGTGTAGAGCCGCATCTCGAAATCGTTGATCGCCGCTTCCTGCTTCGGGGTCAGCTTGCCGATCAGCTGGAGGTGGCTGGCAGCGGCATCTTCCATCTGCAAGCGAAGATTGGCGGCACGGTTGTCGGCCATCAGGTTGCCCGAGCTCTGGCCATGGCCATCGGGGTCACGCGGCAGGGCGATCCCCTGTTTGGGATCATAGGCAAAGCCGACCGCGAGCAGATACTTGAAATTGCTCACCGGACGCGGGCGGCGATAGATCGAAATATTGCCCGCTGCCGGGCCATAGCCGGGCGCGGAATTGCAGCCATTGGGATCGCGCACGACATCGATGGTGAAGTCAGGCGTAACCGGCTTGCCCTGCCATTCCTTCACCGGCCACGGGCGCTGGATGCGGAACAGTCCGCGCTCGATCAGAAGCGAGTGCGATGCGCGATCACCTTGCGGGAGGATCGGGCAGTTGGAGCCATCAATGGCGGCGAACAGCGGGTCCTTGCCCTTGGTTACATCCCAACGTTCGGCCGCAGTGGCAGCTGAAAGGCTCATGCCATCGGCGGGCTGGTGGCAGGTAACGCAGGCGCGGCCATTGCTGCCTATGGGTTCGAAGAACGGGTGCCCCTTGGTCGGCAGCGGACCGCCAACCAGCAGGCTGCGCAGCGTGCCGGAATCGTTCCGGTAGTCGATCTGGGCCGGAAAGGTCCGGCCCTCGCCCGGAGACCACCAGGGCGGCGGCGGGGCCTTCTGCGTCGCGGCCAGCGCCAGGGCAGCGGCGGGGAGCAGCAAGGCCGCCATGATCGAGCGAGGAATGCGAGATAATCTGTCGGTCATGTCAGTCTGCTGTTCTGAAGCTTCAGGGGCTCACCGCTCCCCCGCCGCGCGAGGAGCGCTGCGGCAAGGGCGATGGTTGTGGTGATGATGGCGGCGACCCCCAGCAAGCCGGGGCCGACAGGCGCGAAGCGGCCGAGCAGCGAAGCCGCAAGCGCACTACCCAGCATTTGCATGGCACCGGCAAGGCTGGTCGCCGTTCCTTCCCTGCCGGGCTGCGAGCGGACCACCCGGGCAATCCCCGCCGGGCCGCCAATGCCTGAGCCAAGCCCCAGCATCATCATCGGTCCAATGAAGGCGGCGATGTTGGCGAGTGGTGAAAGCATCAGCAGCAACAGCGCGGCAGTGAAATTGAGCAGCGCGCCGGTCAACATGGCGTCTCCGCGTCGCTCGAGCCGTCCGACCATGAAAGTTCCGGCGATTGAACAGGTGGCCACCAGCATCAGGCACAGCCCGACATCGCGCGGGCCAAGGCCGTGACCGCTGGCAAGCAGGAAAGGCGCGGTGCCGAGGAACATATAGAGCGTCGCGCTGCCGCCCGCGACCGATGCAGTGGCCGTCAGGAAGGCGCGGTTGCGCAGCAATAGCCCCAAGCCGGGCCGCGCTGTGGTTTCTGCAGCCCGGACGCCATGCGGCACTGGCAGGGCAAGCCAGCCGAGCGCGGCACCTGCCATGCCGGCCAGCGCGAGCAGGGCGAAGATTGTCCGCCAGCCAAGCCATTCGGTCAGCATACCGCCGATCACCGGGGCAAGCGCCGGCGAAATCAGGATCACCGACATCAGCATCGCCTGCCGCGCGGCGACTTCTTCAGCCGGAAACAGGTCTCCCACCAACACCCTTGCGGTAACCACCCCCGCCGATCCGCCAAGTGCCTGAAACAGCCGTGCCGCAACCAGCAGCGGAAAGTTCAACGCCATGGCGGCAGCCGCGCTGGCGAGGCAATAGAGTGCGAGCCCTGCCAGCAGCACCGGCTTGCGGCCAATCCGGTCGATCAACGGCCCGACAACCAACTGCCCGCTCCCCAAACCGACAAGGAACAGGCTGACGACCAGCTGGGCATCGTCCGCTCCGGCGTGCAGTTCATGCGCCAGCGCGGGCAGGGCTGGCACGACCAGCTGGGTCGCCAAGGAACCCATCGCCGCGATCCCGGCCAGCAGCAGGACTGTGCCGGTTCCATGCCTGGTGCCAGCGTGCACTTTTGTCATCCCCGCTGCAGCTCACCCTGTGCCTGCCTGCGTGCTGCAAGGCACAGCAGGGCGTTAAGCACGCCGATGCCGGTCAGCAGCAGGGTAGGCAGCAGGAACGATCCGTAATGCTCCTTCAGGAAGCCCATGGCTGGCGGGATCACCGCTCCGGCAAAGCTGCCGAGCATGTTGATCATCACAACCCCCATGGCCATCGCGGCGGGCGACAAGATGCGCGTCGGGATTGCCCAGAAGGCGGCGACCGTGCAGCCGGTGCACGCGCCACCCAGCACCAGCATGGCTAGCCCGGGCAGGCCGGGGCCGAGCAGATAGGCGGCGATCAGGCCGAAGCCGCCGATCACCGCTGGCACAGCAATATGCAGAAAGCGCTCGCCGGTCTTGTCCGAATGGCGGGCGTTGAGCAGCAGGCCGAGCGCACTAGCGGCATTGGGCAGGGCGACGATGAAGCCGGTCTGCGTCGAGCTGAGACCGGACATCCCTTTTACGATGGTCGGCAGCCAGAACATCACGCCGTAATTGCTGGCAAGGATGCAGAACCAGATCAGCGCACAGAGCCAGCCGGCGGGGCTCTTCAACGCGTCCCAGCGGCCCTCGCGGCTTGAGCCTTTGCCCTTGCGGACTTCGGCATGGACATTGCCGAGCAGCCATTGCCGCTCACTATCGTTCAGCCACTTCGCTTCGCGCGGGGTGTCGGGATAATAGAACCAGGCGAACACCGCGAGAAGCAGCGCTGGCAGAGCCTCGATCAGGAACATGAAGCGCCAACCGGCTATGCCCAGCGGGTTGTGCATATCGAGAAGCATGCCCGAAACCGGACCGCCAACGACCTGCGCGATGTTGATGGACATGATCGGCAGGGCAAGGATCAGTGCCCGCCAGCGCTCGGGCGCCCAATGGCCGAGATAAAGCATCAGGCCCGATGACAGCCCGCCTTCGGCAAAACCGATCAGCACGCGCAGCATGTAAAGTTGGCCTTGACTGGAGATCAGCGAGAGCGAACAGGCGGCGAGGCCCCAAGCGAGGGTGATCAGCGCCAGCCAGCGGCGGAAGCCGATCGTCTCGTATAGCAGGACGCTGGGATATTTGGCGAGCACATAACCGACAAACAGCACTCCGGCGCCAAAGCCGTATTGGGTGCCGCTAAGGCCAAGGTCGGCGTTCATCTGGAGCGCGGCAAAGCCGACATTGGTGCGATCAATCGAACCCATCAGTGTGAACAGGCCGCATGGCAGAACCAGACGCAACAGCACCTTGCGGCCGATCGATTCTTCCATCCTGTCAGCCAAGTCCCTGTCTCCCCGAGTACTGATTTCGGGCGATGATAGCGCTTGCATAGCCATCCGTCGATACTTAAGGAGCGTGGCATGCAGGCCATATCGCCAGATTTCGATCCCGATCTTCCCGAAGACTTTGACAGTGCCTTCGAGACCTTTGCCCAATTGCGCGCGAAGTGTCCTGTCGCGCATACCGATGCCCTTGGCGGATTCTGGGCCTTGACGCGCTATGAAGACGTGAAACGCGCGGCCAGCGATCCGGCCACGTTCATTACTTCGGTGCAGAATGTAATTCCCAAGGTGGCCTTTACCGGCCGCCGGCCGCCGCTGCACCTCGATCCGCCCGAGCACACCCCCTATCGCCGCACGATCAATCCGCTGCTCTCGCCGGATCGCGTCGCCCGCTATCGCACTTATGCGCAGCAAAGCGCCAAGGATCTGCTGGCGCCGTTGGTGGCCAAGGGAGGCGGCGATATCTGCGGTGAATTTGCCAGCCACCTGCCGGTCTTGGTGTTCGGCGAATGGATGAACGTGCCGCCGCACTGGATCGAGCCGCTGCATTCGGCAGGGCGGGCCTTCATCCTCGCGGTCAACCTCAACCAGCCCGAGGAAATGAAGCGTACCAGCTTGCGGCTCTATGACATGGCGCGCGATCTGGTTGCGATCCGCCGCGCAGAACCGCGTGATCCGGGTGAGGACGTGACCAGCGCCCTGCTCGAAGCGCGTTACAACGGAGAGCCGCTGCCTGACGAGATGATCGTCGGCATGGTGCGGCAGGTGCTGGTGGTAGGCATCGTGGCCCCCACCGTGCTGCTCGGCTCGATTGCCGTTCACCTTTCACGCGACAAGGCGCTGCAGGACCAGCTTCGCGCTGATCCATCCCAGATTCCTGCCGCAGTTGAGGAATTCCTGCGGCTCTACACCCCGTATCGCGGCTTTGCCCGCACCGCCGTAACCGACGTCGAATTCGGGGAGCGTACAATTCCGGCAGGAGAGGGCATCGCGCTGGTCTATGCCTCGGCCAACCGCGACGAAGCTGTTTTTGAACACCCTTGCGAGTTCATCATGAACCGCGCCAACATCGCCGAGCATATGGCTTTCGGGCGTGGACCGCACAATTGCCCGGGCATTCATCTTGGCCGCATGGAAATGCAGGTCATGGTCGAGGAACTGCTGGCCGCGACGCGGGGGTTCGAGCTTGCCGGACAGATTGCCCCGGCGCGCTGGCCAGAGATTGGCGCGATCTCGGTGCCGCTGCGCTTTACTTGAAGCTGAAAGCGCCTGCCGCTCCGGCGGCGAAATTTACTGGCGCCAATCCAGCTGTCTCGCCAATGGCAGCTATGTATCTGGCGACTTCCCCGCCGCGATCGCCTGCGGGCACCGGGCGGCCGGGAGGCTCGAACCAGATCGGCTCGACGCCTGTCGATAGGCTGCCGTCTTCGTGCCAGACAACCCGCGCGATCATGCCATTCACCGCCTCGGGATGGAACGGGGCGAGCGGATAGGCGGGATCGGGGACAAAGCCGAACATGCGCTGCCGCCGCGCCGCCCATTCAGCCCGCGCCGGATGGTCCTGCGACGGGGCGAGCGCGTGGGTGACGACGCAGCCGTTGCCAAGGCCATGGAAAACCGGCTTTCCGTCGATAAGTTCGATCCCGCGTGTGATGTGCGCGTGATGCCCGGCGACAATATCTGCCCCGGCGCGGATCGCCGCGCGGGCGAGCGGTCGCTCATAGTCTGCCAGCGCCGCCGGAACGTGGGTGATCCCCTTGTGCAGCGCGATGATAACAAGGTCAGCCTGCGTCTTGGCGGCGGCAATGTCTGCCTCCATCGCCGCGAGCGAGGCCGGATCGATATCGCGCAGCACGGCTTGCGGCCGGCTCGGCCCGCCATCGGTGGCGCGCACATTGACATAGGCGCAGCCGGGCTTGTCTTCAGCGGCCCAGCATAGTTCGGGGCCGACGCAGTTGTAGCTGAGCAGCGCAATCGTCCGCTCGCCTGCAGGGATCAGCGTCGGCGCACGGGCTTCGGCCAGCGACATGCCAGCTCCGGCATGGGCGATGCCGTTACGCTCCAGTCCGGCCAGCGTTTCCGCAAGCCCCGAAACGCCGCAATCCATCATGTGATTGCCCGCCAATGAAACAGCGGTGAAACCGGCTCGGGCCAGTGCATCAAGGTGGGCCGGGTTCGCGCCGGGAGCGGGAACATCGCCCGGCATTTCCTCCTCGCTGGTGGTGTATGGCACCTCAAGGTGGCCGATCACGACATCAGCGGCGCGGGTGATAGGAGCGATGCCGGAAAGCCAGTGGTCAGGTTCCGGAACGTCGAGGATCAGATCGCCGAGCAGCAGGATTTGGGTAGCAGCCATGGCGTCAGATCGTCTTGGCAGCACGCAACGCGGCGATGGCCTCTGCGCTCAGACCCAGTTCGGCCAGCACAGCATCGGTGTCAGCGCCCAGCACCGGAACCCGCGGCAGTTCGGCATCGCGTTCAACGGCAAAGCCCGGCCCGAGCACGTCGAGCGGCTTTGCGCCGCCGGGCAGTTCAGCCTGCCAGACAAGCCCGCGTGCGGCCAGCTGCGGGTGCTGCATGATCTGCCCGACATCGCGCAGCATCGCGGCGGGAACGCCAGCTTCGGTCAGCGCGATCTCCAGCTCTTCGGCCTTACGGCTGAGCAGCTCTTCGGTGAGCCAGCCCTTCAGCGCGGCGTAATTGTCCACTCGCGCCTGATGGGTGGATAAACGCGGATCATCCAGCATCTCGCCATGGCCAAGAACGCCGAACAGGATCTCGATCTGGTGCTGGTGATTGGCCCCCAGCGCAATCCAGCCATCGGCGCAGGCATAGTATTCGGCAGTGGCGACAAGCCGGAAGCCGCGGTTGCCGGTGCCCTTGGGCGTAACGCCGGTATAGGACCAGACGCTCGCCGCCGATCCCATGATCTTGAGCGCGGCATCGAGCATGGCGACATCGATCTGCTTGCCCTGCCCGCTGGCGTCACGCTCGCGCAGCGCGGCCATCACGGCGATCACGCCAAGGTAGCCGGAGAAGCAATCGACCACCGGAATGCCGATCTTGAACGGCCCGGCATCGGTCCCGTTCATCACTGCCATGCCCGAAACGGCCTGGGCGATGTGATCGTAGGCCCCCCAGTCGCGCATCGGACCTTGCTGACCAAAGCCGCTCAGCGAGAGCATGATCAGGCGGGGATTGGCCTTTGCCAGCTCGTCATAGCCGAGCCCCAAACGGGCGATCACGCCGGGGCGGTAGTTCTCGACCACAATGTCTGCCTTGGCCGCCAATTCACGGGCAATGCGGCGCCCGTCCTCCGACTTCAGGTTCAGAGTAACCGAGCGCTTGCCGAAATTGGCCGAAGCAAAAGGCACGGACGTGCCCGGCAGCCCTGCGTGCTCGGTGTAGTGGCGAAAGTCATCGCCCTTTTCCGGCGGCTCGATCTTGATCACTTCGGCGCCGAGCTGCTGCAGCATCTGTGTGCAGGTTGGCCCGGCGATGGCATGGGTGAAATCGAGCACCCGGATCCCGTCGAGCGGCTTCATGCGCCGCGCTCCGCCGAAAATGCGCCGTTGGCAGAGAGTTCATCGGCATCGAAGCCGAGTTCGTGCAGGATTGCCGCGTTGTCTGCCCCGGCTGCTCCAGCGGCGCGCGGCTTGGCCGTGGTCATGCCGCCCAGCTGGAACGGCAAGCCCAGCTGGACGAGCGGCTGTTCCTGCCCTTCCAGCGGCACCTCCACCACCATGCCGCGCGCCCGGTTATGCGGGTGAACTAGCGCTTCAGCGGGAGAAAAGACCGGCATCACCTGCGTATCCGCCGCTGATAGCAGTACATGCCATTCGTCGCGCGAGCGGGTGAGGAACAGCGCGGCCAGTTCGGCATGCATTCGCGGATGTTCGGCATAGTTGTGCTGAAGCGCGGCGAATTCCGGCTTGCCCACCGCATCGCAGAACCGCTGCCAATAGGCGGGTTCCATGTCAGTAGTGCAGAGATAGCCGCCATCGGCGCAGAGCCAGACCCCGCCCTTGGGGTGCCATGCACCAAGCTGGGGCAAGTCCGCCGGATCATCGTGCCTCCCCATGCCGACCAACAGCAGCGGCATCGAGGCGTCCGACATCGCCACATCGATAAGGCTGCCGCGCCCGCTGCGCTCCCGCCCCTGCAGCGCCAGCAGAAGCGCAATGGTCGCATGGGCGCCGGTGAGCACATCGGCCACCTGCAAGCCCGGAAGCGAGGGCGTGGGCAGTCCATTGAGCCGTGACAGCGCGCCCGCCAGCGCCAGCGCTGCCGGATCGTGCCCGGCCTTGCCCGAAAGCGGTCCGGTCTGTCCGGCGAAGCTGACCGAGAGATAGATCAGCCGCGGGTTGAGCGAGGCCAAGGCATCAAAGCCAAGCCCCATCGCCGCCATCACGCCGGGCCGGTAATCCTCGATCAGCACGTCGGCCCCGGCGATCAGCTTTTCCAGCACCGGGCGGGCGGCTGTACTGCCGGGATTGATCATCAGGCTGCGCTTGTTGCGCGAATAGGTCGGGCGGGCGCGGCGGCGAGCGGCCTTGGCCGGGTCTTCGTCGCGGCCGAACATCGCTTCCTGCTTGGCGATCTCGCGCGGGTGTTCGATGCGGATGACATCGGCGCCCATGTCGGCGGCGATCCAGCTGGCATAGGCGCCGGGCAGGAAGCGCGAGAAATCGACGATCTTCAGGCCGGAGAGGGCCAATTCAGGCGCGGGCATGGCGTTGCTCTGCCCGCGCAGTCGCCGGACCTTCGATGAAGGCAGTGATCTCCGCCTCGATCGCCTCGGCGTCTTCACCTTCGCGGTTGAAGTTGTCGGCGGTGAGTTCGAGTACCGGATAGCCCGCCGCCCGCAGTGCCCGCACCACGAAGGGATCGGCGTCCTGCAGGGCAACCACAGCATCGACCGCATGGGTATTGGCCTCATGCACATGCCAAGGCCCGGCCCATGTCGGCATTCGCAGTTCGTCGCCCATGCACACCACCCGGCTGGCCAGCGCGCGCAGCGGATCGCGCCCGCCGGAAAGATCGCGGATATAGCCATCTGCGGCAAGCGCGAGATACATCGACCAGACAAAGATCGCGCCGTGGCTTTCTTCCCACTTCTGGTAAAAGCTCATTTCGCTCCACAGGCCGCGCCCTACCCACATAAGTCGGATACGTTCGTTGGGGCAAGCACCCAGCCCGGCATCGACCCGCGCCTTGACCTCGTCGTGAAAAGCCTTCGCTGCGTCGCGTGCCCATACCGTGCCGCGATGCCACTGCGGAACCATGGTGGCTGGCATGGAATCGACCACGCCGATCGGAGCGGGCACGGTGCGGGCAACGAGTTCCCGGGTCTTGCGGTAATATTCCTCCTGCTCGTTCACCAGCGCCATCACCCCGGCAAAGCGCGCCTCGTCAAAGGTGCGCCCGGTTTTGGCTTCGATGCGGCCAATCACCTCGCGCATTTCGGCAACCATCAGATCGACGCGCTCGGTTTCGACCGCCTCTTCCCAGTTACCCGGCAGCTGGTCCCACCAGTCGGAATAGAGATCGGGGCGTGGATCGATGGTGCGCTCGTAAACGAAACAATCCGCGCCGATTTCGCCCGCCCATTGCTCGAAGATCTTGAGCGTAGGGTCTGACGAAGCGACGGCATGGATAAAATCGGGCTTGGGCAATCCTCCCCACGGCGCGTTTTCGGCGTCGTCGTCAAAAGCGGCGGCTAGGCCTTGCGCCGAATAGGCCTCGACGTCGCTGGGGTAGTCATGCTCACGCAGCAGCCCCTGATAACGGCGGCTTTGCTGTTTGGCGGCGACGATCGAGGCCCACCACTGGTTGACCACGAAAGGCACGTCCATCGCTCGCAGAATTTCCTGCGGGGCATTGGCGTTGACCACCGCGAAGGGCGAGCCATCGGCCACGGCCTTGCGGACCGAAGCGAACCAGTCGCGTTGCCAGGCGTTGACGTCGGCGGTGGAGGTCAGCGACTTGCGGCTGCGGGCATTGGCGGGCGGGCGCGGTTTGGCAGACGCTGGCTTTGGTGCGGCAGGCTTTGGGGCAGGGGCCCCCAGAGGTTGACCGGCGAGCAGTACGGCAATCTTGGCGCGGAAGGACTCATCCCCGTGGCTCTTGCATCGCAGTGCGGCAAACGCTTGTCCGGCTGGTAGTGCGCGCTTCAGCGCAGCCACATCCCAAGGAGCGGCTTCATCGCCATCGATGGATAGATGCAGGACGAGACCGGGCGCGAGCGCTTCGACCTGATCAGCTGTCCAGCGCCCGATCCGCTGCGGTGAATCGACGCGGGCGGGCAGGCTTTCCGGCTGGCCCCAGCCGTGAGCCTCGCCAATGACTGTCGCAGCGCAGCTCTCGATGGCGCGGTAGAGTTCGGTGTCTTCGTGCGCGGTGCCGCAGACAAACACGGTCTTGCCAATTGGTTCCGCAATCAGCTGCTTCGTACCGAGTGCCTCCAAGGCAGGCAGGCATTCCGCATGTGGCAGGATCGCGCAAGCACCGGTAACCTGCAGGAAGTCTGCACCGCTGATCTGCCCGGTGCGGCGCAGTAAACCTATCTGGCCCAGCAACGCGTTCTGGGTATCAAGCGCATGGGTTGCCGCCGCGATGGCAGTGTCGGCTGGCCGGTCGCCGCCAAGCGTCACCAGCCAGTCATCCAGCTGGGCCAGCCGCGCTGCGTTGTATTCGCGTGATGCGGACCGGTCGAGGTGCAACAGGTCGCAGAAGTGAACGTGCCGTGGCACTGGTTCGCCCAGCCTGCCCAGCTCTCGCAAGGCAGCGAAGATCTGCGGCTGCTCGGCATCGGCCTGGGTGATCAGCACCGGCACTTCGGGGTATTTCGGATCGATCAGCGCTTCGAGCAACCGTCGCCCGCGTGGGCCCATTTCTGCCGCACCCATAATAGCATCGGCGCGCGGGGTTGCCGCAAGGCGCGGGGCAACGAGGCGGATCGGCTGGAAACCGGCGGCGACCAGCCGGGCGCGCGGGGCATCATAGCCCAGCGTGCGGATCGGTTTTCGCCCTTCAGCAAGCGCCCGTTCCACCTCGGCATCGGGATTGGCGTAGGCCTTGCGAAACA
Source organism: Sphingomonadaceae bacterium (assembly GCA_947451145.1). GTDB lineage: Bacteria > Pseudomonadota > Alphaproteobacteria > Sphingomonadales > Sphingomonadaceae > Novosphingobium. The sequence goes on from CANFXW010000008.1 coordinate 94,786, forward strand.
GGTCAAGCATCAGATTGCGCCTGCAGCCTTCAGCGCGGAGATCTGATCCTCGTCATAGCCCAGGAAGTCACGGAAGACCTGCTCGTTATGCTCGCCGATGTGGACCGGCAAGGCATCGTCGAACCCGGTTGTCGCGCCTGAAAACTGGATCGGCACGCCTGCGGTCCGGAGGTCTATGCTCGAGCGGTACTTCGGATGCTTCACCGCCATGGTTTCTGCCCGGGCGACGACGCGTGGATCGACCAATGCGTCCTCCGGATGGCGCACGGGGGCGACGGGAACGCCCTGAGCCTCTAGGCTGCGCACCACTTCGACCAGCGGCAATTGGCGCGACCAATCGTTGATCGTCGCTTCGAGCACTGTGGCGTTGGCAACCCGCGCATCGCGGCTGGCAAAGCGAGGGTCGTCGGAAAGCTCGGGCTGGCCCATGGCGGCAAAAAGCCCGCGGGCCAGCGGCTCGTGAACCGCAACCACCGCGACATAACCGTCAGCGCATTCGAACACACCGAAGGGAGAAAGCCGCTGGACGGTGAGGCCAGTGCGCGAAGGCATGCCTGCCGCCGCCATGGCCGACCAGTTCTCGATGGCGACAAAGCTGGTCAGCGCGCCGAGCATCGAAACATCGACATGCTGGCCGATCCCGGTGTTGTGCCGCTGCTCGATGGCCGCAAGGATGCCGATAACGGTGAACACCGGGGCCAACATATCGGCAATCGGAATGCCGATCCGCACCGGTGGGTGGCCAGGTTCGCCGCTGGTGAACATCGCGCCGGACAGCGCCTGAATGATCACATCCATCGCCTTGCCGTCGCGGTCAGTGGCGCCGAAGCCGGAAAGCGATGCGAATACCACGCGCGGGTTCACAGCCTTGCAGGCCTGATAGCCGATGCCGAGCCGGTCTGCGGTGCCTGCGGTGAAGTTCTCGACGACAATGTCTGCCTTTTTCACCAGATCGAAGTAGACGGCGCGGCCTGCTTCACTCTTGAGATCGAGCGAAACGCCGTATTTGCCGCGCGCCCGGGTGAGGTGCGAGATCGAGATATCATCCTCGTGGCGCCGCTCGACGATCACGCCGTCGCGGCCGACATAGGGGCTGTTCTCGCGCGCAAGGTCGCCGCCTTTCGGCTCCTCAACTTTGATCACCTTGGCGCCGAGCCCGGCGAGCAGCATGGTCGCATAAGGCCCGGCGAGCGCGCGCGTCAGGTCGATCACGGTCAGCCCTTCGAGCGGCCTGTGCATGAGGTCGCTGCCGTTGCTCATTTTACTACTCCATTGAATTGGTGCGCCGGGCAGCTTGGCTTGCCATTGGCGATAAGGCGCTGGGCCTCTCGGAAAACGGGCTCGCCATCCAGCCCTACCGCAGCAAGACGGTGCGCTTGGTCGAGCGCAAATCGGTTATAGAGCGCATCAAGCTTGCGCTGTTCTTCCTCAGGGAAGGGTATCATTTCCACACCGTGGCCCGATGCATATTCAATGCCTGCCTTTTCGGAGCTGGTGATCTGCTCGCCCAGCGCCTTTTCCCAGACGCCTTTCGATCCGGCGACGAGATCGCGCAGATCTGGCGGCAGGCGCTTCCAAGCTGCGTCTGACATGGCCCGCGCCGGATAGCCGCCTCGGCTGAAGCGCAGGGTGGTGAAATGGTGGGCAACCTCGGCAAAGTGGAGGCTCTTGATCGTGTCGGCGGGCGCTACCACGCCGTCGATCACACCCTTGGCCAGCGCCGAATAGACCTCGCCCATTGGCATGTTGACCGGATCGGCGCCCAGTGCGCGCAGCACATCGATGGCATCGCTCTGCGCACGCAGGCGCAGGCCCTTGAGGTCGGCAAGGGTATGTACGGGCTTTGAACGGGTGAGTACGCCGGGGAAGTTTCCGCCCTGCACCGCCAGCACGTGCAGGCCTGCCAGTTCATTGTCGAATTCGGGAAATTTGGCCGCCAGACAGTCGTAAACGGCAACCTGATCGTCTATCGATGCCACGCCGCCGTAAAAGCCTGATTGCGCCCGCAGCATGTGGGCACCGCCGCGCGCATAGATTGGCGTGATCAGGCCTATATCTGCCAGGCCATGGCGGATTTCGATCATGCTCATGTCCGAACTGATCAGCGATCCCGACCAGAAGGTGCGAAAGGCAATCCGGCCGTGGCTCGCGGCCTCGATATGCTTCATCCAGACAGTATCGGACTTGCTGAAGGGATGGCCCGGTGGATAGGGGCTGGCGAAAGTCAGGGTGACCTCAGCCTGCTTGTGCTGCGGTGCGCAGGCGGCGATCACAAGGCTCAAGGCCAGGCTCAGGAGGGCGCGCATCGGGTTCATCCTGCTAGCATCCCGGGTAGCCAGAGGGCCATTGCCGGAACCGCAATCAACAGGCCAAGGTGGAGGAAATCGGCAATGAGGAAAGAGATAACCCCGCGGAAAATCGTGCCAAGTGACAGATCTTTGGCAATGCCCTGTATTACGAATATGTTCATGCCGAGCGGCGGATGGACAAAGCCGATCTCCATTGCCCGGACCAGAAAGATGCCGAACCAGATCGGACTATAGCCCAGATGCACCGCAATCGGCAGGAAGATCGGCGTGGTCAGCAGCATGAGCGCCACACCATCGAGGAATGAGCCCAGCAGCAGCAGCACCAGCGCCATCGCGACAATCGCGAGGGCAGGACTGGCGTGGAGATCGGTTACCGTGGCCGAAAGCGCTTCAGTGATCCCGGTCACGCTGATGAATGCGGCAAAGACGAGCGCACCGATAATCACGACATAGATCATACCAGCCGTGCGCAGGGTGGCGCGGATTGCATCGGTCAGCGTCCCCAGCGAAAATCCACCGCGGAAAGTCAGCAGCAGAAGAGCGCCGACCACGCCGACGGAAGCAGCTTCGGTCGGGGTGAACCAGCCGACCATCAGTCCGCCAATGACGAACAGTATCAACAGAAAGATATCGATCACCTTGCGCAGCGCGGGCAGGCGATCGCGCCATGCGACGCGGGCCGTAGCTGGTCCGAGCGCCGGGTTGAATGCGCACAGCAGGACGATCGTCAGCAGATAACTGATAGCCTGGGTAATGCCGGGAACGATGGCTGCGGCGAAGAGCTTGCCGATCGATTGCTCGGCGATGATGCCAAAGACGATCAGGGCGCCTGATGGCGGCGTCAATGATCCCAATGTGCCGCCTGCTGCCAGGGCGCCCGAGGCAAAGCCGGGATGATAATTTGCCTTGCGCATTTCGGGCAGGGCAACCGAGCTGATTGTAGCCACAGTGGCGAGGCTTGAGCCGCTGATCGCGCCAAAGCCCGCGCAGCCGCCAATTGACGCCAGCGCCAGTCCGCCGCGCCGGTGGCCGACAAATTTTGCCGCCACATCAAAGAAATCGCGGCTGGCCCCTGCGGCGAAGCAGATATGCGCCATCAGCAGGAACAGAGGTAGGACGCCAAGTTCGTACTTCGAAATGATCTCGAACGAGACGACACCGCCCTTGATCAGCGCGGCTTCGGGCGAGATCATCAGCGCCAACCCACCCAAGCCAACCAGCAGCAGACCAACCCCGATCGGCACGCGCAGCGCCAGCAAGACAAGCAGGATGACGACACCCAGCAGGCCAATGGTTTCGGGTGCGATCATGGATAGGCCTCATCCGGTGCGGCCCGAAAGGCGAGGCGGAAGAAACGCAGGGCAATCAGCAGCGCGAACACGATCCAGATCGCACGCAGCCAGCGCAGCGGAATATGTAGCAGTTCGGTCTGTTCAAAGCCGTTCCACAGATCGCTCGCCACCCAGGCCGATCCCGCGGCGAGGGCCAGAAATGTCAGGCCGCTGACAAAGCTGGCCGCGCGGCCCAGTCGTGCTGCCGCGCTTGGTGAAAGGCGCTCGGCAACGATGTGCACCGAAGCATGGCCACCGCAAATCGTGGTGATCAACATGGCAGAGGTGGTGAGCAGGACCACGGCGCCTTGCACCAGCTCGATCGATCCCAACAGGTGCAATCCCGTATGGCGTCCTGCCACGGCGATGGCATCAGTTGCCGTAGCAGCCATCAATCCGAAACCGCCCAAAGTATAGGCAGCACTTGCCAGCCAGCCGCGTCCGGCGCCCGAATTGGCAGCCGTCCGGTCGCTGACGTCCGACAGGATTTCATCCGGTGTTGCCGGTTGTTGCATCATGTCCTCTCGCTCTTCTGATCCGGCCGATGGTTGACATAGCCGGACCCCGGTCGTCTAATGAACCGAAGATTCAGATTGTAGAATAATTCAACTATATTTCCTGTCAACAAAATGAGTGAAATCGGCGATGAGTGTCCTCCCCAGTGCTGCCAACCGCCAGGATGAAGTCAGAAGTGACCACCTTCGGCTCGGCCGACTGGGCAATTTTGTCGGCTTCCGTCTGCGCCGGGTGCAAAACCAGCTCTCGCGCATTTTCGCGAACGAAACCGCCGGACAAGGACTGCGTCAGGGCCTGTTTTCGTCGCTAGCGATCATCAGCGCCAATCCGGGTATCTCGCAAAGCGAGCTTTCGCGCGAAGTGGGGCTGGACAAGTCGGTCACTGTGACGATGGTCGATGAAATGGAGAAATATGGCTGGGCCGAGCGTCGCCGATCGAGCCATGATCGCCGCCGCCATGCGCTCTATGTTACGCCTGCCGGAGAGATTCGCCTGAACGAATTGTTCGCCATCATGGAGCAGACCGAGTCTGCAGCTCTGCATCAGCTTTCCGATGGCGAGATGCAGATGCTGAGCGAACTGCTTGACCGGATGTACGACGCAATCGTGCGCGAGAATGGCATCTAGCCTTTCTAACCGGTCGGCTACTGGGATAGTTGACTTTCTCCACTAATTGCGGAACACATAGGCTGTCCTGAGGGTGTAAGCGCCTTCATCGGTGCGCCACAACGGCGACTGAGGGGCAGTGGAGAGTGTGATTCGCCTGAATTCGGCATGGCTCAAACCGGCCTGCTCACACCTCTCCCCGGCCCGGGTAATCGGTTCAGGTAACGCTTTCGAGCGGGAGGAAAAGACTATGGCAAATTCTCGGGCAGTTTCGAGCACGTTCACCCTTCATGGTTCGAGCCTGGCGCTTACCTTGGCAATGCTGGCCCCCGCGCCGGCTTTGGCGCAGGCAGCGCCCGCTGCCGACAATGCCGAACCAGCCAGCGAGATTGTCGTCACCGGCAGCCGTGTTCGCGGCGAAGCGCCAATTGGCTCGGCGGTGACCAGTCTGGGTGCGTCCGACATCGCCGCTTCGGGCCGCGTCACACTTGACCGTGCGATCAAGGAATTGCCGCAGGTTTTCGATCTTGGTGTTTCGGAAAACTCGCGAGGCCAGTCTGGTGGTGCAGGTAATATCGTTTACGGCAACTCTATCAACCTGCGCGGCATTGGCCCGAATGCGACGCTGATCCTTATCGATGGTCACCGTGTAACCAACAACAGCCGCTCGACTGATCCTTCGGTCTTGCCGACCCTGGGTGTCGAGCGTGTGGAAATCGTCGCGGATGGCGCCTCTGCCATTTATGGGTCTGACGCTGTCGCTGGCGTGGTGAACCTGATTCCGCGTCGTAGCCTAGATGGTATCGAGGCATTTGCCCGCGGCGGCATTTCGGGTGACGGGGCCTATCACGAATATGCTCTTGGAGCCGCTTTCGGCAAAAAGTTTGAGCACGGCCAGATCATGGTCGCCTATGAGCACGTCGAGAAGTCGAATCTCAACGGGTTTGACCGCCCCTTTTTCGCTTCAAACCAGACCGCATTTGGCGGCAATGATTACAGCGTGCTCAAGTGCGCACCCGGTACGATCCGTACAGTGGTTTCGGGCGTCACGACCAGTTACGCGATCCCTAATGGTGGGGTGACTTCGCCAAGCCAGCTGGCCGCTGGTACCAGCAATAAGTGCGATGATCTGCAGGGTCAGGATCTGATCCCCAAGCAAAGCTATGACTCGGTAAATGGCACTTTCACCTACGAGCTTAGTGATTGGCTGACCTTCTTTGCTGACGGCTTTTACAGCCGCCGAACCTTTGATCGTCTGCCTGCCTATGGCAGCGCAACGCTGTCAGTGCCGCAGACCAATGCCTGGTTCGTCCGTCCGACCGGATTTGCCGGGACCAGCTATTCGCTCGACTACAATTTCCGCAATGACGTCGCTCGGAACAATTCCTTTGGATTTGGCGAGAGCTGGCAGGTTACGCCGGGCCTGCGGGCCAAATTGCCCGGCGATTGGCAAGTGGAAGTGCTGGTCGGCAAGGGCCGGACCAGCGACAATTCGACATCATTATATGGCGTCAACAACACGGCATTGAGCGCCGCCTTGGCCAGCAGCAATCCGGCAACCGCATTTGATCCTTACGGTCTTGGCCGCACGCAGAAGTCGGTGATTGATGGCATTTTCAACCAGATCTCGATCAACCCCACCATCGGTCATTTTCTGGGCTATGAAGCCCGGATCAACGGCTCGCTGCTGACCCTGCCCGGCGGCTCGGTGAAGCTGGCGGCCGGCTATGAAGGTCAGGAATTCACCGTCGATCTGGGGCTCGCCCGCGGTAATCCCGGTACGGCGGTTGTCTTCACCACGCGCGGACGCCGGGTCGATTCAGGTTATGCCGAATTGGTGGTGCCCCTGTTTGGCCCTGACAACGCGACTGCCGGATTTGAAAAGCTAGAGCTCGATGCCGCGGTTCGCTATGATCGCTATTCCGACGTCGGCAACACGACCAATCCGAAATTCGGTATCAACTGGACACCGGTTAACGGCCTGAAGCTCCGCGCAAGTTACGGAACATCATTCCGCGCGCCAACCCTGCCGCAGATCTATGGCAATACCAACCAGCTGTTCAACCAGAACTACCAGAATCCGGCTGGCGGCGCTCCGATTGCCGGTGTTGCGCGTTCGGGTGGTAACCTGAGCCTGAAGCCTGAAACCGCAACGACCTGGTCATTCGGCGCAGACATCGAACCGATGCATAACCTGAAACTTTCGGCGACCTATTTCAGCGTTGATTACAAGAACCAGGTCATCGCCCTGCTGTCTGACCTTGCGGTGTTGACCCGCGCTTCACAGTATGACGGGACAGGCCTGATCGTCCAGGGAACGGCTGCGGGAACGATTGTAGCAGACCTGGTCAGCCAAGGTCTTGCCGTGTCGGGCAGCTTCCCCGGCGGCAATCCGCTGAACGTAACAGTCTATGTCGATGGTCGCAGCCAGAATCTGGGCCGGTCGATCACAAAGGGCATCGATTTCAACGCCAGCTATACGGTCCCAACGGATTCGATGGGCACATTTGGTCTGACGCTGAACGGCACCTATCTGACCAGCTACCAGACTCGCCAGACACCGACAGCACCGGCAATCAGCCAGCTTAATCAGATATTCCAGCCGCTGAGGTTCAAGATGCGAGCGGGTGTCAACTGGGAGAAGGGACCGTTTGCTGTCGGCCTGCGGCTGACCCACCTTAATGGCTACACCAACACAGCGATCACGCCGAACCAGGCCGTGAAGAACTATACACCGATTGATCTCAATCTGACATGGCGGGTAGGTGACGAACACCAGATCACCTTCGGGCTGGAGGCGCGGAACCTGTTCAACGTCAGCCCGCCTTATGTGAACATCGCTCCCAGCGTGAATGGCAGCGGCGGATATGACGCCACCGCGACGGATCCGATAGGACGCCTGTTTGCCGCTAGCGCAAGGGTCAAATGGTAATGCGCGCCTGCTTCGCTGCCCTTGCGCTGAGCATGCTCGCCGCAGGGGCAGCGGCGCAGGACAATCGCTCTCCTTCGGCAGCGACCGGGCTTAGTCCCAGTCCAGTTGCTTCCAGTTTCGGCCACTACCAACCGCCCAAACAATATACCGAACAACTGACCTCATCGTTCTATGTAACGATGCGCGATGGCACGAAGATCGCCGTGCTGGTCGCCCGCCCGGCGAAAGACGGCAAGGTGGTCGAGGGTAAGTTCCCGGTAATCTGGCACCATTCGCTCAGCGCCACCCAGCAACCGGGCGATGGCGTCGGGCCACGCAAGGGCGGGTTTGTTACTATTCCGACGCTGACAGACTACGGCTACGTCGTGGTGCAGGTGGCGCGGCGCGGCAATGGCCAGTCGCTGGGCACCATGCGCGGTTATCATGATCGCAACGAGGCGCACGATGCCTATGAGCTGATCGAGTGGCTGGGCACCCAGCCGTGGTCAGACGGCAATGTCGGGCAGTATGGCTGCTCGAACACCGGCGATGCGGCGATGCACGCGATGACGGTAAACGCGCCGCATCTGAAGGCCGTGTTTGCCGGGTGCTTTTCGTGGAACAAGTACGATGCCATGCGGCGCGGCGGCATCTTTGCCCAGTGGGGCACGGGTCCGACCCGCACCATCGAGCAAGACATGGCGATCACGCCGGTCGATAGCGATCCCGACAAGACCATGCTGCGCAAGGCAGCCGAGCAGCACCAGCGCGGCGTGCCTCTGTTCGACGTGTGGAAAGCACTGCCCTATCGCGACAGCTTCTCGCCGCAACTGCAGAGCACCTTCTGGGCCGAGGGCAGCGCATCGAGCTATCTGCCGCAGATCAAGCAGGGCGGCGTGCCGCTCTACATCGTCGGTGGCTGGCGCGATGAATTGCGCGACCAGGGCCTGATCGCGCGGATGAACATCCCCGGCGCGCGGATCCTGATTGGCGACTGGCTGCATTGCCAGAACGATGATTTCGCGTTGGTGGAAGAGGCGCATCGATTCTTTGACCGCCACCTCAAGCATATCGACACCGGCATCGATCATGACGAGCCGATCCACTATTTCGTTACTGGCGCCAATGCCTGGCGCTCGACCAGCCAATGGCCGCTGCCGCAGGCGACGCAGACCAGCTTTGCTCTGACGCAAAAGGGGCTGCGGACGGACGGGAAAGGCGCTCCGTTGCAACAGAGCTTTGCCGTCGATTACGCTGTCAATTGTGTCAATGCCGGTTTCGGCCCGACCATGCAGCCCTGCCATCTCGCCGGCAATGGCCTGTCGTTGGCGGGCGAGCCGCTCAAGTTTGCGGCCGAATATACCGGCCACGGAATCGCCGATCTGTGGATTGCCGCCGATACGCCTGATGCCAACCTGTTCGTCTATGTCGAGGATGTGGCGCCGGATGGCACGGTGAAGGTCATCACCGAGGGGCGTCTGAAAGCCAGCCTGCGCAAGCTTGGCACCGCACCATGGGCAATGCCGCCGATTCCCTGGCACCGTGCTTTTGCCGAAGACGCACAGCCGCTCAAAACGGGTGAGCCGGTCCGCCTGACTTTCGATATCATGCCGGCCTCGTGGCTATTTCAGAAGGGGCACAGGGTGCAGTTCACATTTACCGGATCGGACTGGCGTGAGCGGGCGCGTGATCCCAATTCGCAGCCCAAGGCAATCACCCTGATCAGCGATAAGGCACATCCCTCGTCAGTCAGCCTGCCAATCATCAGCGGGAAGTGATCCGCCACGCCCAGGTGACTTTCATTCCTGCTTGCGATCAGCCCTTCATCAATCGCAGCGCCTGCGGACTGCGGAAGTTTGAAGAGGGTACCCAGGAGAGTTTTTCGTCCATTCGGGTGAATTCTGGAACGGCCTTGAGGAATTCTTCGAAGACGATCTGGCAGGCGACCCTTGCGAGCATGGCACCAAGGCAAGAGTGCACACCGCCGCCAAAGCCGAGATGCCGCTTGGGCTTGCGGCCGATATCGTAGACATCAGGGTTATCAAACATCCGTTCATCGCGGTTGGCCGAGCCATAGGCCAGCATGACGAAATCACCGGCCTTCATCGTTTGCCCACGCAGTTCGGTATCCACCTGGATACAGCGCTTGAACCGCTGGGCAGACGTGTTGAATCGCAGGGATTCTTCCATTGCATCGGGGATCAGCGACGGATCGGCAACCAGCGCCCGCCGCGCTTCGGGATAGTCGGCCAGATTGAGGGCGAACATGCCCATAAAGCCCGAGAGTGATTCAATGCCCGCCATGATCAGCGTCGTGACGGTCAGTTGGACTTCCTTGTCGAGCAGCTTTTCGCCATCGATTTCTGCGGTGATGAAGTTTGACAGAAGATCGTCGCCGGGATTCTTCTTGCGCTCCTGAACGAGATTTTCGGCATAGTCAGCCATCCAGCGGAAGGCGGCAAGGTGTGATTCATTCTTCTGCCGGGTGACCGGATCGGTCTGGACCATCAGGACGGCGTTGTCGCGCACCAGTTCGGCTCCGTCACGAGGAAGCGCGAAGAGATAGAACAACAGATCGACAGTGATTTTCGAACCGATATCATTGACGAAGTCGAAACTGTCCCCATCCCGGATCGCACCAAGATGGGTGGCGCAGGAAGCCCGGGCCGGTTCGAGGACATGGTCCAGCGCCCGCTTGGTCATGGCCGATTGGATGAGCGAACGCAGACGGTCATGACGCGGCGGGTCCGAGCTGCCGAGCGTTGATCCTGCGCGGCCCGGGAATTCGTCGATCAAATTACCCTTGGCCGAACTGTAGGTCCGCCAGTTTGTGAGTGCGTTGAACACATCATCATAGCGGGACAGAACCCACATCCCGGCTTCTTCACTCCAGAAGCAGGGATGCTCATCGCGCAGGACTTTATAAGCCGGGAAAGGATCGGCATCGATGTCTGGCGAATAGGGGTCAAAGCGGAATGCCATTGCCGATCCTCTCATATTTTTCTGGCCTATCTATGCGCCATGTTGGATCAATCGACCACGCAGCTTTCGTGCAATGAATTGGACATTTCGATCAAAATATCTTAGTTTCCCTTGCCATGAACAAGGCAAATTCGGTCAGCCGATATTCGCTGTTTGGCGAGAGTAATGCTGCAATTGCGCCGGAATTCGTGCATATTGAAACCATTTCAAAGCGCTCCAGCCTCTACGAATGGACAATTTCACCGCATACACACCCTGGCATTTTCCAACTGCTGTTGCTTGAGGCGGGTTCGGGTAGAATGGTGACAGATGGGAGTTCTGTCGATCTATGCGCTGGATCCTTGGTGGCTTTGCCAAGTGGGTGCGTCCATGCCTTTCATTTTGCCCCTGATGCCGAAGGCTGGGTGCTGTCGATTGCTGCGGATCTGTTGGCTGACAGACGGATAGCATCGCTTTGCAGTGCTGCTCAGTCGCCAGACGGTCAGCCTCGTTGGGTAGCCCTTGATCAGGCGCCGGGCGAAGCAGCAAGGCTTTCGTGGCTTCTGGCCGACTTCGACCGGGCGTTGGGAACTGATCGCGCCGGACAGCTTGCCGATGCCCAAGCCGCAGAACTTGCGCTGATATTGGCTTTGGCGAGCAAATTCCTGAAATCAGCCACCCGGTCTGGGCCTCTGCCGGTCAATGCATTTGCCCGCCGGAGAGACGATCTTGTTCGCCGATTTCGCGAACAGGTCGAATTGCACTTTCGCGATAGCTGGGTTCTAAAGGACTATGTCCGTGCACTCGGCACAACAGCCCCAACCCTGACCCGCGCCTGCCGGGAAGTTCTGCTGAAATCACCCTGGGACTGTGTTCTGGATCGGTTGTTGGTTGAGGCCATGCGCAGTCTTACCTATTCGACTGCAACGGTGAGCCAGATAGCAGGCAATCTGGGCTTCGCCGATACCGCCTACTTCTCGCGCTTCTTCAAAAGCCGGACCGGGATGACAGCGAGCACATTTCGCCAGCGCGGCGCATTGCTTGGGACTTTTGGCGGGGCACTCAAACCGGCGTGAAGTTGTCCTCGAAGGTGTCGCTCGCGAGTCAGCGCTGTTTCTTGGCTTGGGGTGCCGTGAAATCCGGATCCTTATTTGCCACCCAATCGACGAATTTGCGGATGGCAGGGTTCAGCAGCAGTCCCTCTACATCCATGCCAAAACGCTGCAGTTCCGAATTGGTGAAGTTGGCAATAAGCGTCTGCTGGCAAATGGGGTGCATTGGCACAACATCCCGACCACCGCGGCTTTTCGGAACCGGGTGGTGCCAGACAATGGTCCTGCCGGTCGGTCTGCCGCACAACCAGCAGTTGACAGCCGCAATCGGAGTATCGTCCTCTTCGCGGTTCTGGTCCCGATAGGGATCATGTTTTGAATGCTTGCGCGCCATGAGTTTGCCTGATTTGCCTATGCCCCGGCAATCGCACTATCGCGTTACGGTCAACAACTCCACACCGCCCTACCGGGAACGGTAATTGCCTGCGAAGTTCTGCGCTATCGCGGATGCCGGGCTGCCAGTGCGATGCCCGCAAGGTTTTGCGCGCGCTTGATCCAGCGAATCCGCGGCGTCGCCGTCCCGTTAGTCAGAGCCAAAAACGTTGCAGCATGGCTGTTTTTGGCTTGCCCAGAGCTTAAAGCTCTGTTGGCATTTAGGACGACTTCAGCCGCATCGCCAATCAGCACGATGTCTTCGAGGCCCAGTGATTGAGTCAATTTCAACGCGCAGATCAGCGCCTGCCACTCGGCATCGCAATTGGTGCCATAGCCCAATTCGTCAAACAGGTATGGAATGCCACGCACCACGACAGCTGCCTCAATGCGCCCGGGATTGGGGCGGCATCCGCCATCAAAATAGACTTTCAGCTTACGGCGCATTCAAAGGGTTTCCATTTGCATGGATTGTACCGGAAAGGCTCCAGCGCTGAAGCCCGGCGTGCGCCTCAAAAGCGCAGGAGCTTGATTATCACACCGGCACCGTAACGTGCTTGCCTGCGAATACGGCCTGCCATGATTCGATCTCGTCGACGACGATATCATCGATTGCATGTGCAAGATCCGAGACCCGGGCATAGTCGATAGCGGATGGCTGACACATTTTTAGAAGTTCAAGCCGCGCGATTACTGCTTCCAGCCGTTCTGAGGTGACTTCGGAAATGGCAGCGAAGCGCTCGAAATCGCCGAAATAGCGCATTCCCGCGATACCAGCGCCAAAGGTTGGCAGCATCACCCCGAAGAAGGTCAGCAACGGAGACAGGCTGAATGCCAGTTCCTCGACCGGATGATAGAACAGCCCGCCGAGTCTGAGTGAGAGGTAACCGGCAACCGAAACGATCGCGAGCAGGAATAGCCCCTCGGACAAACGATCAAGATTGTGCTGGGTGCGCGAAAGGCGTTTGGCCTTTGCCAGGTGATAGGCGTGCTGGCTTGTCGCATAGGGCAGCAGCAGCGTACCTACCGCATTGTGCAGGAATTCGGGCGTTAGCGACAAGTTGGGCAGGCCCGCCTCGCGCATGGCATGGCGGGCATAGATTTCCGGCCATGCGCTGCGCGTGCCTTTGGGCCAGCGACCGATTGGCCGGGCCACCCCCAGCGCGATCAGCAGCGGGGCATGGCGCAGGTATTCTGCCACGCGCCGCGTTTCAAACCAACGCCCGTGCCAGCGATGCCGCTGACCAACCAAGGTAATTGTCAGGATGCCGAGCAGCAGGGCCAGTTCAAAGCTGGAAAAGATCCACTTCTCGTGGATCGAAGTGAGCGGCAGATAGGCAACCCCGCCGACGATCGCCAAAGCGGAAAAGATGAAATTCAGCGTCATGCCGCCCCGGTACTTGTCCGAAAGCCAGGCTGAAATGCCATCAGCCCAGACAAATCGGCGCACCACGTTCTCGCCGATCTGCTTGGCGAAGGTGGTGTCCTGACCGGGCAGAGCGGAAATAGCGTTCAACTCGGTGCTGCACGCCTCTGCCAGCGCCCCATCAGGCTCTGCGTAGGTTTGACGCAGATTGCGAAAGCGCATCCGCAGGCCCTGTTCGCCGAACAAGGCTTCGATGCGGCGATAGGCGTGCCACAGCTTTGGGCTGCGCGAGCGCCAGTGCCGTGCGGCAAGTGCTTCGGGTCCTTCCGCGTGGCCCTTGCCCGGCACCAGCTCGGCGCGGCCAAGCGTTTCGCGGATCAATCGTTCCAGCGCGGCATTGCGATCATCGGCCGCAGGCGCGGCACTGGCGATCCCGACGAGTGATTCCGGCGCGAACAGCAGCTGCCAATGTTCGGGAGAGCGGGCATCGATCCACAGCACCGGGGTGCCGAGATCGAGGGAATGGGCAATCGTCGCCCCGGTGCCGCCGATCAGGCTGGTCGATGCGCCATCCCAGACCCCGATCACCAGATCGGACTGCTCGATCATGACCCGGCCGGCGAGAGCGACCCGTTCTGACATGGCGAAGCTAGCGGCCTGCACCAGCCGCACATCGCCGGGATTGCGTAGCCGGGCGAGGTAGAGATCAGATATTTCAGCATCACGCTCCGCCAGCTCAAAGCGGTGCGCTCTTGCGCCAATGGCTTGCAAACGCTCCGCCCGTGCGGCGACAGCAGGGTCCGACGGCTGGCTTCCGGCGAGCAGGGCGACGGCGTCTTCGGGCGTTTCGGGCAGGGCATTGATGGCGCAATCGAGCCGGTGGCCAAAGGGCAGGGGGGCGACCAGCTGCCACTTCCTCGCCAGCGCGGCCTCTGCGGCCATTTGGTCGACACCATCGATCAGAAGGCTGTGCAGCCTCATCGGAGGCGCAAAGCGTTCTAAGGTATCCCCGGCGACAATCGCCTCTATTTGCGCAAATATTGCCGACAGCGCCGCTTCCACGCCTGCTTGGTTGGCAGCCATGACGGGATTGGCCAGGCGATGGCCGGTAACGCCAAGCGACAGGCGTGGTTGGGGAATTTCCGGGGCAATCGGCTTCATGCGGCGCGGCTCAGAAATTGCGGCAATGGTCGTCCCCGGCGAGCTGTCTGATTGGCCTCTGCTAATGGAATTGTCGCAGCGGGTCCATGGTCTGGCCGAGCTTTTGGCAAAGACTTGTTGCTCTAAGCAGTTGTGACTAGACTGCCTGTGCGATCAAGGCTTTCGCATTGGGGGCAAGGCAGGCGATGACAACCGCTAACAATGCGGCAGAAGCGACACCTGACGCTCCCAGCGTCTTCCTCTCCTATTCCCGTGGCGACCAGAAGCGCGCTCTGCAAGTGATCAAAGCGCTGGAAGCGGCTGGCATCAAGGTGTGGTGGGACGGCTTGCTGGAGGGCGGGGATACCTTTTTGCCGACGACCGAGGCTGCTCTGGAATCGGCCGATGCAGTGGTGGTGCTGTGGTCAAAGATTTCGGTCGATTCCCATTGGGTCCGCGATGAGGCTACCAGTGGGCGCGATCGCCGCGCTCTGGTGCCATTGTCGCTCGATGGATCAATGCCGCCGCTGGGCTTTCGCCAGTTTCAGGTGATCGACATTTCGGGTTGGCGCGGCAAGGCTGATGCTCCTGAATTCGCCTCCGTGGTTCGCTCGGTGCTGACACTAGCGGGAAAGGAAGGTCAGCAGCCCCCCCTCCGCGCATCATTGACAGGCAAGACCTCATCGCGTCGCGGACTGCTCATCGGAGGTGGATCAGTGGCGGTTGCTGCGCTTGGCGGGGCGGCCCTATGGCGCGCAGGCCTGATTGGCTGGAGCAACCGGGCGGATAATTCGATCGCGGTGATCCCTTTCAGCAACCTTGGCGGCGATCCCTCGCAGGCCTATTTCTCTGATGGTCTTTCCGAAGAGTTGCGCGCCACACTTGCCCGCAACCAGACGCTGCGGATCGCTGCTCCCACGTCCTCTGCGGAATTCCGTGATGCGGCGGGCGATGCTCTGACTGTAGCAAGGAAGCTGGGCGTGGCTTTTGTGCTGCGTGGATCAGTCCGGCATGGTGGTGACCAGATCAGGGTTTCGGCGGAGCTGGTCAGCGGGAAGGACGCCAGCCTGGTCTGGACCCAGACGCTGGATCGCAAGTTGAGCGATGCCCTTTCGCTTCAAAGCGAGATCGCCGCGACCGTTGCCAAGGCGCTTTCGGCCGAGATCAGTGCCCAGGCTATCGCCGCAGGCCAATCGGGCGACTGGCTCGTTCTCGGCGGGACTAAGAATGCGAAGGCTTTTGATGCTTATCTGCGCGGCAAGGCACTGATGGATGCGAGCATTGATGAGGCGTCAGATCGCGCAGCCTTGGTGCGCTTCGAACAGGCAGTGGCTTTTGATCCCAGCTACGCCTCGGCGCTGTCAGCGCAATCCAAGGCATTGACGATCATCGCCAATGAAATCGGCAAGGTTGAGGAGATTCGGCGTCTCTATGATCGCGCAGTGGCATCAGGGCAGGCGGCAGTTAAAGCCGCGCCAGCTTTGGCCGAAGCCCATTCTGCGCTCGGCTATGCCCTCTACAACGGGCGGCTCGATCCCAAGGCTGCGCGTGAACCCTATGACCGCGCCCGCGAACTTGGGGCTGGCGATGCCAATGTGCTGCGCAATTTCGCGCTGTTTTGCGCCTATACGGATCGGCCCGCCGATGCAGCTGATGCCATGGCAACGGCGCTGGTGCTCGATCCGCTCAACCCTGCAGCTTTCCGCGCCGCAGGCTATGTCGCCTATGCCCAGCGTGACTATGCCAAGACCATCGAGATGATGCGGCGCGCGCTGGCCATCAATCCCAAATATTCCTCCGCCAACTTTGCCATTGGTTCGGCGCTCTATGTCACCGGGCAGTTAAGCGAAGCAAAGGCAGCTTTTGCCGCTGAACCGCTGGCTTCATTGCGGCTGCAGGGCTTGGCTGTAGTTGAGCACAAGGCCGGAAACCAGCCAGCCGCCCAAAGCGCGCTGCAGGAGCTTGTTACCAGCGTTGGCACCGGGGCCAGTTACCAGCAGGCGCAGGTTCTGGCGCAGTGGGGGGATAGCGAAGGGGCGCTTCAGCGGCTCGGTCAGGCAGCGACTGTCAGGGACTCCGGATTGCTGCTCACCAAGACTGATCCCATGCTCGATCCGCTGCGATCCGACCCCCGATTTGGCCAATTGCTTTCGCGGATGGGCCTGTCATAGTGCGGCCCCTTGGTAATCAGGAGGATGTAACCATGCGTATCATCAAGACCGGTCTGCTCATCACTGCGGCCACTCTCGCTCTTACTGGCTGCAAGAAGGAAGAAGCCGCACCTGCACCTGCCGCTGAAGAAACCAGCGCAGCCGCTCCTGCCGATGCCTCTGCGGCTCCTGCTGCTGACGCCAGCAGCGCAGCACCCGACAACAACACGAATCCGATCAAGCCTTAATCGCTTGCACCACCGGGCGTGCGCAGGGGGCTGCGCCGCCCGGACTGGCGGGCAAGTCCACGGCGGAGAGGCTGCATGAGCATGGGCCTGACGCGATACGGTAAAGCCGCATTGATGCTGGCGGTGATCTGCTCGCCGCTGCAAGCCCGAAGACTTCCAGCGCAAATACCCGCACCAGAACCCGAAGAACACATTCCGGCTATGCCCGACCGCCTGCCGCCGCGTGCGCTGGAGCAGGTTGCGGCCTATACGGCGGAGAACAGCGACGGGCATGGCTTCGTCACCGCCAAGAATCTCGCGTGGAGCCAGCCCTACGTGAAGGTCTCCTTCGAGGCGGTGCCCGGGCAGGACCTCAGCGCTTATTACCCTCTGATCGAGGCCACGGCGAAGGAATGGATTCCCAAAGGCACCCGGTTTGCCCTGTCATTCCGCAATGATGACGGAACCTATCGCACCTGGACGCGGGGTGACCAGTGGCCAGCCGGGGTGATCCGGGTGGCATTTGAACACAAGGGTTCGTGGTCGCTGGTGGGCAAGCAGGCGATTGGCCGCGATGTTCGCCCCGGCGAAGCGACGATGAACCTTGACCTGGGGCCGGTGCTGAAACCTGTCTCCGGCTCTCCCGCACCCTATTTCGCGGGGGTCGACCGGCTGACCGTGCTGCATGAATTCGGCCACGCACTGGGCCTCGCGCACGAGCATTACCACGGCCAGTGCCAGGCCGATCTGAAATTCGATGCTGATCCCGGTTATGTGCAGACTGTGGTCCCCGGCACCGAGTCTGCACCGCAATTCAAGCCCGATGCGCAAGGCCGCTCGCCTGGCATCATGCGCGCTATGGCTGGCTCGCCAAATTTCTGGGACCCACGCACGATCCGGCTCAACTATGACTGGAACGCCTATTCGCGCGATACCGGTCTGAGGATGGAGAACGTGCTGCGGGCCTCTCAGGGCGGGGCGGCCCAAGATGCTGGCTTTGTGCAGTCGAGTGTTATCGACCGGTCATCTGTGATGCTTTACTCGATCCCCAGCTTTCTGCTGAAATCGGGCAAGCAATCGCAATGCCGGTTCGTTGCTATGCCGGGAATTGTGAGCCTTTCGCCGATGGACCGCCAGGCCTTCGCCAGTCTATATCCCCCGTCAGAATAGCGCAGGAGCCGCTCATGAACCTGTCTCGCCGCACATTGATCGCTTCGCTCTCTGCAACAGTCCTGTCAGGTCCGCTGCGGGCGCAAAGCGGCGGCACGCGCCCCGCTTCGCAGTTCGCGCTCGATATTTGCAGCAAGGTTTGTCGCGCAGTTGGCCTCTCGCAAAATTTCACAGTGCTGGCGGGCGATGTCGATGCAGCACAAGCGCGGCTCGTCGGTAACACGCGGCAGATTGTCTACAACGAGGATTGGCTCCGACAGGCAGAGATATACAGCGATTCCGGTGTTCCCGCCGTCGTCGTTCTGGCTCACGAGATTGGCCACCATCTTAATGGCCACACACTCGACCCTATCCCCGCAGATGTCGTTCCGCCGGACGGTCTGCGGTTCCGCTTGCGTGAAGAGCTTGAGGCCGATCTGTTTTCCGGCGGCATCACCGCCCGGCTCAATTTTTCCTATTCTGCCGGTCTGCCTGCTTTTGCCAAGACCGGTGAAAAGCCGTCGCTCGATCATCCTTCGCGCAAGGAGCGGGAAGGCTATTTCAAGGCCGGTTGGGATGCCGCGCCGCATATCGAGGTGTGTCCGCCCATCTTGGCCGGTCCACCTCCGATCCGCGAGGAGATCGTCACCGTGTTCACCCATAGTGAGGATGACAAGCGCATCCGTTCGCAATTCAGGGGTCATGGCGGGGCTTGGCAGGAACTGCAAAACGGTGAGGAATTTGCCGAGTTCGAGGAAATCTCCCGCGATCCCTGCAACCGGATCCTGCTGTTCGACAGCGAGCGCAAATTGTGGGTCCGGCTGACACCATCGACGACCGGTTTTGGCAAGGGCGAATTCAATCAGGATGATCGCGCGACGCGGGAGCGCGTTCCCACAAACTGGGACACGCTCGATTTCGCGACACAAGGCGGGCCGCAACGCTGCATCAAGGGCGCGCTAGTCTAATCTCTGTTTGGCGCTGCCGGGGGCGCGACCGGCTGCAGCATCGATGCCTTCATCTGGATCACCGGGGCTTTGAGCCTGCCCGTATGATCCTCGATCCATTTGCGAAAGCCGGCAACGCGGGTGAAGACGCCCGGCCGGGGGTTCTTGCCGCATTCGCTGGCGCCCTGATTGTGGCTGACCACGCCAATCAGTGTCGGCACCAGATCGTAATAGAGGACCAGTGGTCCGCCACTATCACCATGGCACTGGGTAGCGGCTTTCGGCCCCGTACCCTTGGCGCAAACCGCAATTTCGGCCTTGCTTCCGCTGCAGGCCGGATCGGGCACAATCGTGACCTTGCCAATTTGCAGGGGCGCAGAAGGGTGATCCTTTTCAGTCCGGCCCCAGCCATAGAAATAGGCTTCCTTGCCAGTCAGCTTCGCTGTCGCAGGTTCTGACTTGTCGATCGGGATCGATTGTACCCAGACCCTTCCGTTCGTGGCCGATTCCTTTGCTGTCTGCGTATCGGCTGCGAAGCGGATCAGAGCGATGTCGCCAGAGGAGTCACTGGTTTTGAAGTCACCCATGACCGTTTCAACGATCCGGTAGCTGACCCCTTGAGAGCCCGTGGCGATGTTTGACAGCCCCAGCCGCACGCGATAGCCTGCGTCCTTGATGTTCGCGTTCAAGTCGGTGAGGCAATGGGCGGCTGTCAGCACCCAGCCCGGTGCAATCAGCGACCCGCCGCAAGCCAGGCGATCCTCCCAATCGAGATTCCGGGCAACCGAAGCGACCCGCTCCGGTCGCTGGATCTGCACTTGCCACGGCGCAGCCCCGGGCGGCGGTGTGAAACCGAAACCGACCCGCGATGGTTCGACTAGCCGCACACTGCGGTGCATTTTCCCGTCTTCGCCTTTGACCCATTTTGGCGGCGGCGGATTTCTCTTTCTCCAATCTGCCTTCCAGCCTTCGGGAGACGTCATGTGCTCGTCTGCCTCGGAGACATTCTGATCGAGCGTCATTGGATCAGGGCAGCGCCAGGCATCATAGCAGGGATCCAGCGGCGAGCTTTGCGCTTCGACTGTCCTTCCCTCTACTGCGCGAGGGTCCGCGCCATCCGCACGGGGGTCCGCCTGATCCGCTACTTGCGCAGTTGCGGGAGCAACTGGCACTTCTTGCGCCAAAGCAATCCCTGCGTGAAAGAGTAGTGCGATTGTAGTGGCGGCAAAGCTGGTACGGATCGCCATGGTCAGACTGCTCCCAACAGAATTTCAGGCCTGAAGTTCCGGGAATGTAACGCAGTCTTTCCTGAATGGGAACGCGGCACAAGCCGCTGAAATCAGCTCTCCTGCCGCCCCTTGAAGCCTTGCGCGATCACGTACCATTCCGATGAACCCTTGCGGCTTGCGGGCGGTTTGGCGTGCTTGACCACGCGGAAGTTCTTCTTGAGCAGGCCGAGCAATTCGGCATCGGTGCCGCCGGCAAAGACTTTGGCGACGAAAGCACCGTCGGTCGCCAACGTGTTGATCGCGAAGTCCACCGCCGTTTCCACCAGCCCCATTGTGCGCAGGTGGTCGGTCGCCTTATGGCCAACCGTGTTCGCCGCCATGTCGGACAGGATCAGGTCGGGCGGCCCATCCAGCGCGCCTTCCAGCGCGGCTGGGGCTTCATCGGCCATGAAGTCCATCTGGAAAATCGTCACGCCCTCGATCGGATCTGTGGGCAACAGGTCGATGCCGACAACCTTGGCCGCAGGCGCGTGCTGGCGGACGATCTGGCTCCAGCCGCCCGGCGCGATCCCCAGATCGACGACGCGCTTCACGCCTTTGAGCAGGGAAAAACGTTCATCCAGTTCAGCCAGCTTGTAGGCCGCACGGCTGCGATATCCATCCGCCTTGGCCTGCTTGACATAGGGGTCATTCAGCTGTCGCGTCAGCCAGCGGGTAGAACTCGCGGTGCGGCCTTTGCCCGTCTTCAGCCGTTTGACCGGATCGCGCCCAGAGCCCCTCATCGCTGATCCAGATGTTCGACGACACGGCGCACGTGGCCCGGGTGTCCGCCTGCCGCCATCAGGCTGCGCAGGATGCCTTCACGGATGCCGCGGTCAGCCACGCCGAGCCGGTCCGCCGGCCACAAGTCAAGGATCGTTTCGAGAATGGCACAGCCTGCGACGACCAGATCGGATCGCTCGGTGCCGATGCAGGGCTGCGCGCGGCGCTCTTCAGGGGTCATGGTTGAAAGGCGTGCGCTGACATCGCGCATGGCTTCGGCGGGGAGGATCAGCCCATCGACCGCCGAGCGGTTGTAATGCTCAAGCTCAAGATGGAGACTGGCCAGCGTGGTTACTGTTCCGCTGGTGCCGAGCAGGCGCAATTCGGGGATCGGTCCTTTTTCTCGCATCGGGCTGATCCGTTGGGCGAAATCGGCGAAACTGTCGCGCACCAGTTTGCGCATCTTGGCATAGTGCGCGGCGCGGCCTTCGGCATCGGCAGGCTCTTCCCCGCAGCTTTCGGTGAGCGATACCACGCCCCAGGGCACCGATTGCCAATCGAGAATGCGCGGGACAGTCGGCGTGCTTTCGATCAGCACCAGCTCGGTCGATCCGCCGCCGATATCGAAGATCATCGCCGGGCCTTCGCCGCTTTCGAGCAGGATGTGGCAGCCCAGAACAGCAAGCCGGGCCTCTTCGCGGGCGGTGATGACGTCGAGGTGGATGCCGGTCTCGCGCTTGACGCGTTCGATGAACTCGCCGCCGTTCTCGGCGCGGCGGCAGGCTTCGGTCGCAACCGAGCGGGCAAGCTGGACGTTGCGCTTTTTAAGCTTCTCGGCGCAGACCGCCAAGGCAGCCAGAGCGCGGTCCATCGCTTCGTCGGATAGCCGCCCGGTCTGCGCCAGCCCTTCACCCAGCCGCACGACGCGGCTGAAGGCATCGATCACCACAAAGTTCTGGCCTTGGGGCCGGGCGATCAGCAGTCGGCAATTGTTGGTGCCAAGGTCTATTGCTGCATATGCCTGCCGCTGCGCGTTGCTCGGGGGCTGGCGCTGTGCGCCGCCCTGTCCGGAACGCGGGGACGCGCCTTGCCTTTCCGGTTTCTGGCCGGAATCACGCGAAACGGAATGCGGGCGCTGGCGCTCAGACGATGTGTCCGGCCTGCCAGTTTCGGGAATCGCCTCGCCTCTACCTGTCTCCTCGCGCGCTTCCGGCGGAATAAGGTCCGCCATATTCGTATTACTCAAATTGTGTTGCCCCGCGTGTCGCGGGCTTCGAAGCTAATGCTAGACCTGCGGGCCGACTTGAGCAAGCACGTAGACACAGGGTTGGAAGCAATTGCCCTTGACCCAGTGTTTGGCGGCGACTAAGCGCCCGTTCCGCATTGCCCCGTCGTCTAATGGTAGGACTACGGATTCTGATTCCGTCTATCGAGGTTCGAATCCTCGCGGGGCATCCATTTCTTTCTGCGGCACTTCCTGTGAGGAAGCCTCCAGCCACCGCTCCCGGATCATGTCGCTGGTTTCGCGCGATCCGTCGTGGCTCCATCCCGGCACCCGCCAGACATAGCCCAACTTTGCCCGCCATGGCGCGTGCCACAGGTCTTTGGCGATGCCGGTCCATTCGTGGAATGCCGCCCAAAGCAGGTTATTGCTGCCCAGCTGCTTGATGATGCCATAGTGGATGCGCGTGCCGTCGAGTTCCGGTTGATAGGTGCCGAACAGACGGTCCCAGACTATGAACACACCGGCATAGTTGCGATCGAGATATTGCGGGTTCACCGCGTGGTGCACCCGGTGGTGGCTGGGGGTGTTCATCACCGCTTCGAACCAGCGCGGGCAGCGGCCGATCGCTTCGGTGTGGATCCAGAACTGATAGATCAGGTTCACGCCGCCAACAGTGGCTATCATCAGCGGATGGAAGCCGAGTAACGCTGGCCAGATGCGGAAGGCGAAGGACAGCGCAATAAAGCCCGTCCAGGTCTGCCTCAGCGCGGTCGAGAGGTTGTAGTGTTGGCTGGAGTGGTGGTTGACGTGGGCGGCCCAGAACCAGCGCACCCGGTGGCCGCTGCGGTGGGCCCAGTAGTAGTTGAAATCGTCGAGCACGAAGCAGGCGGCCCACGCCCACCATTCCCAGCCAATCGTGAAAATGCGGTGCTGATAGAGCGACAAGGCGCCGGCAGTGACCAGTCCGGCGCTCAGGAGGTTGAACGCTGTCGACCCTAGTCCCAACGCCAACGACGTCAGTGTATCGTTAGGCTCAAAGTTGCGGGGTGCGCGTTTGCGGGCCCACAGCATCTCAGCCAGTATCAGCAGCATGAATGCAGGGATGGCATAGGTGACAGGATCCGAAGTCACGCCGCGGAGCCTTCCAGCCGCCGCAGGCTGCCAGCCCAGGCCTGGGCCTCCGCCCCTAGATCAAGCGTAATTGCACCAAACATGCGCTCGCCCGAAGCAATGGTCAGCAGATTTCGGTCGAGCCGCGAACCGTGGTGGCTTGTCAGCAAGCGGGCGACAAAATTTACCCCTTGGCGCCGAACCAGCATGACCCGCCCGGCTTTGTCACGCAGCAATGCGCCAATGCCTGCACGATCGATGGCAATGTCTACGGGTTCGAAAGTACAGTTAGCCATGCGGGCGAGTTCGCGCACTTCGTCGTCGCTGCGCAGGCGGACATCCCCGCCAAGGCCCAAGATGCGGGCCAACCAGCTCACCAGCAGGATCGCGATCAGCGAACCACCAAGCTGGAGAGCAATCGCCGTCACTGGTTGCGGGAAGCCAGCATGTCGACAATCTGCCGCACGGGGCCGATGTCATAACCGGCATTGGCAGCGGCTCTCGCCAGATCATCAGGATTGGCGCCTTCACTTGCTCTGGCCAGCGACCAGAGAAGGGTCGAGCGCGTGCCGGAACGGCAATAGGCGAGGATTTTGCCGGCTCCGGCCTTGCCAAGCGCTTCGGCCATGGCCTTTACTTGTGGTTCGCTAAAGCCGGCGTGGGTCACAGGGATCGCAACATAATCCAAACCAGCCGTGCGTGCCGCCGCTTCGATCTCGGAGCCGGGCGTCTGGCCGGGCTCTTCGTCTTCGGGGCGGTTGTTGATGATCAGCGTCACCCCCATGGAAGCTGCATCGGCCACTTCGGTTACGCCGATTTGCGGGCTGGCATAGACCTGATCGGTCAGTTTCCGGAACATTGGCTTTATCCTTCCCTGGTGCTGCGCGCCCTGGCGCGGCGGTTCCGCGCTATGATATTGAGCGTTTCGACGAGCGCAGAAAAGCCCATCGCCGCGTAAATATAGGCTTTGGGAATGTGTACGCCAAAACCATCGGCGATCAGCACGACACCGATCATGACGAGGAAGGCGAGCGCAAGCATAACCAGCGTCGGGTTCTTTTCGATGAAGCGGGACAGCGGTTCTGCAGCAAACAGCATGATGGCAACTGTGATTACCACTGCAGCGATCATCACCGGCACATCGTCGGTCATGCCGACGGCCGTCAGGATCGAATCGATCGAGAACACCAGGTCCAGCGCGATAATCTGGGCAATGGCCGAGGCAAAGCTAATTGCGGCGCTGCCCTTGTCGTGATCGAGCAGTTCCCCGCTTGCGCCCTCGGGATCCATGTTGTGGTGGATTTCCTTGGTCGCCTTCCACAGCAGAAAGAGCCCGCCGACAATCAGGATCAGATCGCGCCCGGAAAAGGCGGTTTCAAAACCGGGTTCTCCATGTGGGCCCGGGGCACCTGTCAGGCCGAGGTTGATCAGTGGCTGTTGCAGGGTGACGATCCAGCCGATCAACAGCAGCAGCGCAATTCGCATGCCAAGGGCCAGGCCTAAGCCGATCTGCCGCGCGCGCTTGCGGTGCTCTGGCTGCAGCTTGTTTGAAAGAATGGCGATGAAGACAAGATTGTCGATACCAAGCACGATTTCGAGCGTGATGAGGGTGAAAAGCGCAATCCAGGTGGCTGGATCACTGGCAAGGGCGACAATTTCCATAAGCAGCTTTGTGCCAAGCAAGCACTCGCGTGGCAAGCTAGTCTGCCGCCGATCCGTGCAGAAATGTCACGCTTTCTGTCAGAAATTGGATCGCGATGATTCCATTCGCACTTGTGGATAAATTGGTCTATGTCCGCCGATGCAGAGGAGGGTGCCGAGCGGATTTCGGTGTGATTCACTGTCGCCTCGCGCGTTTCGTCCGCGTGATCGAGGCAAGGATATCTGGGCGAAGCGAAGGTAATCTGGGTTTTATGGGTTTCGATAGAGGTCGTCGCGGCCGGGGGCGCGACAAGAGGGACGGTTTCGGCGAAGAAGGCGGTTTTGATCCCTTCATGGGCGGTGGTGACCGTTCGGGCGGCGGTGACCGCTTTGGCGGCGGCGGCGACAGGTTCGGCGGTGGCGGTGCTCCGCGCGGCGGCTTCGGCGGCGGCGGTGGTGGCGGTTTCGGCGGCCCACGTCCCGGCGGTGGTGGCGGCTTTGGCGGCCCACGTGGCGGCGGCGGTGGCGGCGGTATGCCTGCCCAGGTCGTTGGCGAAGGCAAAGGCGTCGTCAAGTTCTTCAACAGCAACAAGGGCTTCGGCTTCATCCAGCAGGATGGCGGCGGTGAGGACGTATTCGTCCACATCAGCGCGGTAGAGCGTGCCGGCCTCGAAGGTCTGGCCGAAGGCCAGCAGTTGGCTTTCACACTGGTTGATCGCGGCGGCAAGATCTCGGCCAGCGACCTTTCGGTTGTCGGCGATGTGATCGCGGTCGAGAAGCGCGAAGTCGCACCTCAGCGCGAACTGACCGGTGAGCGCACCAGCGGCACGGTCAAGTTCTTCAACGGGATGAAGGGCTTTGGCTTCATCACCCGTGATGACGGCCAGCCTGACGCATTCGTGCACATCAGCGCCGTGAAGAACTCCGGCATGGATGACCTTGCCGAAGGTGACCGGCTTGAATTCGACATCGAAGTCGACCGACGAGGCAAGTATTCGGCGGTCAATCTGGCGCCGCGCCAGGACTGATCCCGAGCGATACCCGATCGGTTTGACCGGGAACTCGCAACACACAAACGCGTGGCAATGGCGGTCCGGATCGGGCCGCCATTTGTCGTTTGCGCATCACCAAGTCGGTTTTCCAAGAATTCAAAGGAACGTTTCGATGTCGATCACCCCCTTGATGCCAGTCTATCCGCGGACGGCATTCCGGCCCGTTGAGGGCGACCATTGCCACCTGATCGGTGAAGATGGCCGGCGCTATCTCGATTTCGCCGCCGGCATTGCGGTCAATATTCTTGGCCACAGCCATGCGGGTCTGATCGGCGCGATCCAGCGTCAGGCGGAAAAGCTGATGCACGTCTCGAACCTCTATGGCAGCCCGCAAGGCGAACATTTTGCCCAGCGGCTGGTCGATCTGACCTTTGCCGATACGGTGTTCTTCACCAATTCTGGGGCTGAAGCAGTGGAGTGCGCGATCAAGACCGCGCGCGCCTACCACAGCCATGCAGGCAACGACCACAAGTACGAGCTGATCACCTACAAAAATGCCTTCCACGGCCGGACCATGGGCACGATCAGTGCATCGAATCAGGAGAAGATGCACAAGGGGTTCCTGCCGCTGCTCCCTGGATTCAAGTACGTTGATTTTGATGATCTGGACGGCACCAAGGCGGCGATCGGGCCGAATACAGCTGGCTTCCTGATTGAACCGATTCAGGGCGAGGGCGGAATCCGCCCTGCATCCGATGAATTCATGCGGGGACTGCGCGCTCTGGCGGACGAGCACGATCTGATGCTGGTGCTGGACGAAGTGCAGTGCGGCTACGCGCGGAGCGGCACCTTCTATGCCTATGAGCAGTACGGGATCGAGCCCGATATTGTCGCGACGGCCAAGGGCATTGGCGGTGGCTTTCCACTGGGCGCTTGCCTCGCCACGGAGAAGGCGGCGCGCGGCATGGTCGCTGGCACGCATGGTTCGACCTATGGCGGCAATCCGCTGGCGATGGCCGCTGGTGAAGCGGTGCTGGATGTCGTGGCGAACGACGAGTTTCTGGCACACGTCCGCAAGATGGGGGAGCTTATCCGTGCTCGCCTGCAGCAGTTTATCGGCAATTATCCAGAGCTGTTCGAGGAAGTACGGGGCCGCGGATTGATGTTAGGCCTCAAGATGAAGGTCGAGCCGCGCGGCTTCGTCGCGCACTTGCGCGACAATCATCAATTGCTCACCGTTTCCGGCGGTGACAACACGCTTCGGGTGGTGCCTCCGCTGGTGATTGATGAAGGCCATGTTGATGAGTTCATGGAAAAGCTTTCCGCAGCGGCGGCGAGCTATGATCCGAGGGGCGCAATGTGATGGTCCGGCATTTTCTCAATCTCTCCGACGCTGGCGGCGATGCCGTTGCCGCGATGACCAACGATGCGATCACCCGGAAGGCTGCGCGCGTCGGCATGCCTAAGGGACAGGCCGATCAAGACGCCCCGCTGGCAGGACGCGTGCTCGCTGCGATCTTCGAAAAGAACTCTACGCGTACCCGCGTCAGCTTTGACATGGCCATGCGTCAACTGGGTGGCTCGACGATGACGCTGGAGGCCGGATCGATGCAGCTTGGCCGCGGGGAAACTATTGCTGATACCGCGCGCGTGCTCAGCCGCATGGTCGATGCCATCATGATCCGCACCGATGATCACGCGAAGATCGAGGAATTGGCCGCCTATGCCACGGTGCCCGTGATAAATGGTCTGACAGACCTGTCGCACCCCTGTCAGATCATGGCCGATCTGCTTACCGTGATTGAGCACGGTAAGGCCCTGCCAGGGCTCGAAGTGGCTTGGCTGGGCGATGGCAACAACGTGCTCAATTCCATCGTCGAGGCAGCCGGACTGATGAAGTTCAACGTCCGCATCGGCGTGCCGGAAGGCTATGACTGCGATCAGTCATTCGTCGCTGCAGCTCAGGCAGCGGGTGCAAATGTCCGCGTGGAGCGCGATCCGGTCGCAGCCGTCGCTGGCGCAGATGTGGTTGTTACCGATACGTGGATTTCAATGGGCCAGGCCCATGCCGAGGCAAAGCTGGCGGCAATGGAGCCCTATCGGGTCGATGCCGCCCTAATGTCGCACGCCAAGGCCGATGCCTTGTTCTTGCACTGCCTGCCAGCCCACCGCGGCGAGGAAGTGACCGACGCAGTAATCGACGGCCCGCGCTCGGTGGTGTGGGATGAAGCAGAGAACCGCATTCACGCGCAAAAAAGCGTTCTGCGCTGGGCCTTCGGTCAACTGTGAGTGATAACAGCGCCATTCCGGAAGGCGAAACCGGGTTCGATTCGGTGCTCGCTTTCACAATTCCCGGGCGAAATGCGCGGGGACGGATCGTCAGGTTGGGGCCGCTACTGGATACCGTGCTTTCGGCGCACGACTATCCAGCCGCGATTCGTAACTTGCTGGCAGAGGCGTTGGTTATCACCGCTTTGGCTGGTTCCTTGCTCAAGGATCAACAGGCTCAGCTGACTATTCAGGCGCAGACCGATGGCGGTATCGTCGAGCTTCTGGTCTGCGACTATCTCGACGGTGCTTTGCGCGGCTACGTTCGGTACGATGCAGAACGATTGGCGGGGCTGGGCGCTAACCCATCGCTCTATGCTCTGTTCGGGAAGGGCTTCCTCGCCGTCACCTTTGATCTGGTCAGCACCAAACAGCGCTACCAGGGCATTGTGCCGGTTGAGGGCGATTCGCTGGCGGAGGCGGTCGAAAGTTACTTTGCCCAGTCAGAACAGGTGCCTACGCTGATACGGATTGGCGCACGGAGCACGAAGGGAGAATGCGTCGCCGGGGGAATACTGATCCAGCATCTGGCCGACGGCGAAGAAGGGCGTGAGCGATTGCACGTGCGGCTTGATCACCCTGAATGGGAGCATGTGGCTGTTATGGGTGGTTCGGTACGGCACGAGGAATTGGTAGCAAGCGATCTCTCGCTTGAGCAAATCGTCTGGCGCTTGTTCCACGATGAAGGCGAGATCAGGGTTGAGCACGAAGGCACGCTGACCAGAGGATGTCGCTGCGATGAAGCGTATTACCGGTCGGTTCTGTCACGCTTCCCTGATACCGATCTTGCTGAAATGCGCGAAGCTGACGGGTTGATCTCCGTCGATTGCGCTTTTTGTTCCAAGGTGTTCAAGATCGAGATTTGAACTCATTTCATCGCTAGAATTACTCGCTTGGTCGCAGTGGGCATATGCTGTATAGTGCGTGCTGGTCGGGCTTGTCCGACTTGTTGTGATTCTGGATACGATGAAGCGACTGGTCATTACCGCTGTTGCCTTAGCCATGGGATTTGTGCCCGGCCTGGCTGCGCCTGTTGCGGGGCAGGGGCGCCAGTTGGCAATGCTTGATCAGATTCCGGATGGGCGCTGGGAACTGCACTTTCGTGACCGCCCGGATTTGGTCCAGCGGCTTTGCATTCACGATGCGCGGAACTTGATCCAGCTTCGCCATCCGGAGCAGGCCTGTGACCGGGTCGTAGTTGAAGATGGCGCCAATGCTGTCACTGTCCAATACACTTGTCGTGGCCGTGGCTATGGGCGCACCCACATCAGGCGCGAGACTGCACAGCTGATTCAAGTTGAATCACAAGGAATTGCGGGCGGATTGCCATTTGATTTTGCTGCCGAGGGCCGCCGCGTTGGTGATTGTCCAGCCTGAGTTTCATTGCCTGCCGGGCTGATCGGCGCTAGCGCACGGCTATGAGTTCTATCCAGAATAGCACGCAGCAAGCGGTAGTACTGCTGTCAGGTGGCCTCGACTCGATGGTCGTCGCTGGGTTGGCCGTTGAGGCTGGTTACCAGATCAACGCCCTGACCATCGACTATAACCAACGTCACAGGCGCGAGATTGATGCTGCGCGCGTTATTGCCAGCCATATTGGTGCTGTGAGGCATATCGTTCTGCCTCTGGATCTCCGCCAATTTGGCGGATCTGCACTAACTGATGAAATAGAGGTGCCAAAGAGCGGTGTCTCTGACGAGATTCCCGTTACCTATGTTCCAGCAAGGAATCTGGTATTTTTGTCGCTGACGCTTGCTTGGGCCGAAGCCTTGGGTGCACGCAATGTGTTCATCGGTGTCAATGCGCTGGACTATTCGGGATACCCCGATTGCCGTCCGGAGTTCATCGAAGGTTTTGCCAATTTGGCTGAGTTGGCCACTAAAGCTGGGGTGGAAGGTGAGCGGTTCACCATTCACGCGCCGCTTCAGTATTTGGGCAAGGCAGACATTGCTCGCGAGGCCTACCGTTTAGGGTTAGATGCTGGCATGAGTTGGTCTTGCTATGATCCGCAGCCGAATGGTCTGGCTTGTGGAACTTGCGACAGCTGCCGGCTGCGCCGTAACGGGTTTGAGCAGGCAGGCTTGAACGACCCAACCCACTATTTCCGATAAACCTGTGCTCGCTGCGTAAGTATGGCAATGCCCAGCGGGCTGCCTATCCGTTGATGGCAAAAGAAAAGGGGGCCGGATTTCTCCGGCCCCCCATTCAATTACCCTTAGGCTTGGCTCAGTTGCCCGAACCTGGACCGTAGGTGATTTCCACCCGGCGGTTCTGCAGTTCGCGAACACCATCAGCGGTCGGAACGCGCGGATTGGTTTCACCAAATGCCTGGCTCGTGATCGCACCAGCAGCAACACCATGGCTGGTGAGGTAGCCGGTAACCGATTCGTTACGACGACCAGACAAGCCCTGGTTGTACTTCGGCGTACCCGAACGGTCGGCGTAGCCGGCCAGCATGATCGGAACCGAGTTGCAGTTGCCATAGGCGGTAACTGCGTTGTCAAGGATCGATGCAGCCTCAGGCGTGATGTCCGACTTATCCCAGTCGAAGAACACGATGTACGGACCCTTGTTGCACACCGGCGGCGGAGGCGGCGGAGGCGGTGGGGGCGGCGGAGGCGGCGGCGGAGGTGGAGGTGGCGGCGGAGGCGGCGGTGGTGGCGGTGCCACAGGTGCGCCACCGAAGTTGTACGTCAGCGTTCCCAGAAGGCTGTGCGACCGGAAGTTGGTCGAAACTGCACGGCCAGCCGTGTCAATGAGAGCAACATTGCTTTCATTGAAGAAGCGATACTTCAGGCCTGCATCCCAGTGGTCACTGATCGGCGCGCGAACGCCAGCCAGAGCCTGCCAGGCAAAGCCGGTGTCAGAACCGTTGAGCCAACCCGGACCCTTGCTGTTGATCGAGTTGTGAACGTTGACGCGAGCCACGCCGACGCCGCCACCGACGAAGCCCTGAAGGCCGTCATCGGGACCGAAATCAAGCAAGCCGTTGAGCATGAAGCTCAGCGCGTTGGTGTCACCCGCTACATAGCTGTAACTGCCGATGCCGCTGTTGATGGCTGCAGTCGAAACGGCAGGGATGAGGACCGTAGTGCTCAGGTTCTTCGGATCGGCTTCGCGATAGCCAACTTCAGCTTCCATACGGAACATGCCGAAGTCGTAACCGACGATACCGCCGAAATCGTATCCGTATTCATGATCCTGCTTCGCGGCATTTGCCGTTGTGCCGATCTTGAAGTTCGAATCTTCAACGATCATGGCACCGCCGTCTACTTCGACGTACCAGGACTTGTCACGGGCCAAAGCCGGTGTGGCTAGGGCCGTTGAGGCCAAGGCCATCCCTATGACCAGTTTCCGCATTACGAATTCCCCTCTTCTTGCAATTTGATGCCACCGAGTGGCGGACTGTCTACCGCCTATGAATAACCCGCGCAAGCATGCAATGGACCAATCTGTTGCACGAATGCCGCATTTTCTGTGCCGAGACAAAGAAAATGAAACCTTCATGCCAGCATGACACCAGATCGGGAAACCCCTTGAAACATCTGGATTCATTCTGTTGCGAAAATGCCCGCATCGCGCAGTTTTTGCAAGAGGAGATTAAGCGATTCGCGGGCCTGAGTGTCAATTACAGTTCCGCCAGACGGTTGCGCTGGTGCGGTGGGAGCCTGCCAAGTACCGCCAACTCGCCGTATGTTCTGTCCGGTCGCCTTGTTCAGAATGGCCATTCCATCAGCGGGCAGGACAAAGATCCACTGCCCGCCCTGATGACAGGCCAGCTTTCCGGATTGGCCGGCCCATGCACCCGAAGCACCAGTTGCGACCGCCCAGGTTTGACCGTCCAGTGGGTTTGCGGGCGGAGAGGCACGTTCGCTTTCGATTGCACAATGCATCAGGGCGTCTGCTAGGTAGAACCCTTCATTTACAAACAGTTCCTTTTGCGACTGCCCGGCGTAAAGCAACGGCAATGAAAAGCGGGGGGTGGCAGAATCGAAGGTGATTGGGTCGCTCATGGCAAAATCCTGTCGCTGTGGATCAAATCAGGTTGGTCAGAAATAAGGGGAGCGAGCGGGCAAATGTGCCCAGTTGCCGGACATGAAACGGTTGACCGATCGCACTTGCCTGCAAGGCGGTAATCTGAGCGGCATCAAGCTGCAGAGAGGGGGCAGTGGTGACCCAGGCCATTATCGGAGAATCCGGTGGGCCAAGAGCTACCTCGTATGATTCAGACTGCTCATTGAGCGGCGTTTCTGCGCCATCAAGCCAGATCCATGCTCCGCGTGCCCTTCGGGTCCAGCCAAAATCGATCCCGCCGTCGCTGCGCATCCAGACCCGTGGGTGAACCGGGCAAAGCGGTCGCCGGGTAATACCCCTGCAGGCGATTGAACTGGTTGCCGGCACCGTATCGGCAAGCCCGAGCGCCGCGATCTGCGTTTCGGGCAATTCGCCAACTATGGCTGCATCGAGTGCGACGTCTGTTCCATCAAGGAGTACAAATCGTTCCCCAGTAAGGTGTGAAGATATCGCATGTTCCGTTCCTCCGCGCCCGCGAAGCAGATTCGAAAGGCGCCATTTCCCGCCTCCCAAGGGCGCGGCGTCGCGGAACTGGATCAGCTCTTCGCCAATAAGCGCCCGGTTTGATCCGGCAATAAGCTGAGCAAGGGTACAGCTGGTCAGGGCCAAATCAGGCGCGGTGAGCTGGATTTCGACAATAGTTGTGCGGTCGATTGAATGCGGGCTGCCAACGCCGAACGCTCCAAGCACTTGGCCAATCCTGGCGCGCGTTCGACCGCTCGGTCCCAAGGACTGCAACTGGCCATTCCCATGATCGGCGAAGAGTGCGGCACCTGTCCAACCGGATGAGCTTGAGGAAGCGGCGGCGAATAGCAGCGGCGACGAACCGCTTTCGCTGCCACTCCAGGGCAACTCAAATGCCGCAACGGCAGTTGGCTCGCCCACTGCATCTAGCGGGTTGTTGAATTGGCCTGAATCGCCGCCGATCGCTCCTGGTTCGACCGCCATGGACATCGTTCGTGCCAGCGTCAGTTCGATTCCTCTGTCGCGCCATTCCCAATCGTTCACGCGCCACAATCCGATTTCACCAGGAACGGTGACCAGCGTGCCCGGCGTTACGGTTGGATCAAGTTCAGCCGTTCGCCATGCCAGCGTTTGACGCGACCAATTGGCCCGACGCGACATGTCGCTAACCAGGGTTCGCGCACTGTCTGCAGCCATGGTAACCGGCAAGTCGATGCTCGAAACCTGACCAGGTCGTGGGCGCCCGGATGCCCGCTGCAAACCAGGCTGAAAATCGCGATCAACATCATAGTAACGCAGGGCCCCGGGTTGAGCGGCGGACGGCGGAAGCCGTTTTCGGGCGAATCCCTGCTGGGCACCAAAGGCATCGTCAGCCACCGAGACCGCTGGTTCGCGCAGTTCCTGCGGGGGGAGGGCGGCTTCGCGCGCGATCGTCAGCCTGTTGCCGCTTACATCGCAATCAATGGGAAATGCGGCATCAAGCTGTGACAGGATATCGGCGAGCGGGCCATCGCAGCTTAGGCCGGATACTCCGGTAAGCGGTGCATCGGCGCTGAAATCATCGATGATACCTTCGAGCAGCGAGGCCAGCGAAAGCCCGGTTTCGCCCGTGGAAACTTCAAAGGAAAGCGCGGGGATTCGGTTGCCGAATTCGGCGAGTTGCAGATCTGCAAATACCACATAGGCGCAGCCGCGATAGGCTGGACAGGCAGCCTGGCCAATCGCGGCAACTAACAGCGGGTCAGGAGCCTGATTGCCGGTGCCGGGGTAAAAGCGCATCTGGCCGCCAACCTTGAGATCGCCGGCTGCCCCGCGGAGTAGATTGCCATCTGCCCAGATCCGGCCGATCGAAGCTAGTGGCCGGCTTGAGAGCAGGACCGCAAAGGAAACTGTGTAGCTATAGGTGGTGACGGAAGGCTTTCCCTTGCCGCCGCCTTGCTTATCCTTGTGTTCGACCAAGTCGGTTGCCCAGACGATGGTGCCGGGCACGCGCATCTGGCCAAAGATGCGCGGGATAGCCGAGCCATAACTCGATGTTGTGACAGCGAGCTCTTTCAGCCGCGCACCCTCGCGATTGCCGCCGCCACCGCCGAGGATCAGCTTGTCGACTTGCGAACCCACGAGTGCGCCGATTGTCCCGCCGATCGGGCCGCCAATGGCGGTGCCAATGGCTGAAAAAACCAATGTAGCCATGGGAAATCCTTACCTGTCGGGAGTAAGACGCCAGAGCCCGGCAAGGGTGGTGGCATCCGGGAGTGGCGAGATGACGACCCGGCGCAGGCCCGCGTGAGCCTCGACCATCAAGCCGGGTGTTGTGCTGACTATAGCGAAGTGCATTTGCACGGGCGATGGTTGCAACAGGCAAACATCGCCAGGTTTGGCCGGAATTTTGCATGGAACAAAACCAAGCCGCTCCGCGTGCAATTCCAGGCCTTGCCAGCGTCCTGTCCGCAGACTGTAGCCCGTCGGCAGCTTCGTGCTCATGCCGCAGGAATCAAATGCGGCTTCCAAAAGGCCGATACAATCGAGCCCTGTTCGAGGGTCACGGCCATGCAAGCGAAATGGAGCGCCAACAAACTGCTCGGCGGCCTGCGCCAAAACGGCGCCGGTCATGCGCTGGATGAAGGATAGCGGGCGATCATGTCATTGCCCGGAAGATAGGGTTCGCCTTGAAAGTTGATCGCATTGGCAAAACGGCTGGCGCAGGTTGCGATTGTCCGGTCGCAGCCTTCCGTCAAACGCAGTCTTGTTCCGGCAACCGGTGCCTCATCCAGCGGTGAGCTAAGCACTAACTGTGAGCCGGAAACGCTGATGATTTCTGCAGATTGTCCAGCGAGTGCGCCGTCGCAGACCCGCAACGTTCCGCCGAGAAACAGGGCTGGGTCTGTAGCTGATGAGACCGTCAGCGCATTCTGGTTGAGTTGGGCCGAGATCACCGTCGCGCGGTGGGTATAGCGTACCGCGGAAAGCGTGCATCCCGGACCACAGAACGCTGCGCGGCAGGTTGGACTGGTGCGGGGTACCGGATCGTGCTGCAGTTCGGCCTTGCGCGAAAACAGCTGTGCTGTGAACTTGCTTGCCTCTTCGGTAACCGATCCGATGGCACCGCGATAAAGCACGTGGTTTTCTAGGGATTCCCAGTCAACGACTCCGATTGCGACCCGGGCACCGTCAAAACGGCCTGCGGCAAGGTCAGCTGACGAGATTGATTCGTGGCTCAAGGCGCCTTCCACCTCGGCGCTATCCGGCTCAAGGTCTGCCGAGCGCCGGATGGCTGAGGGCATCATGCCAGGAACGGCACGGTGGAGCACGCCGTCGAACCACAAGTCTCCATCGTGGGTGGTAAAGCCCAGCGTAACGCCGTCGCTGCGGGCGACGCGCCAGAAGGTCGCTACGGTTTCAAGGCTTTCTGAAAACCACAGGCGGCTCATGGCGCTTCCCGCACTTCGATAACCGGCACACTCGGAGCCTCGCCAGCAGCGAAAGCGTGGCCGGAGATTTGCAAATGGTCATCAGCAAAGCGCACCGGCACGTCGAACAGAAATCCCGCCCGCACCGTTGCATTTGCAACTGGCGGTTCTGCGAAAGTGATGATGCCGAGTGCGTCGAGTGTCCATCCTGTCGTTTTGACTACACCACCAACGCTGACGATCACCGATCCGCTCACCGGCCTGGTAATGCGCCGCACCTGGGCATCGGTGCCCTCGCCATAGCGTTTGAGCAAAGCAAAACTTGCGATCGTGCCGTTGCCAGTGCCCAAGATTTGATCGTTTGGCGTTGGCGTTCCGGTCATGGCATTGGAGCTGTAGTCAGACGGATCGCGCAACCGGAAACCCCGCGCCGCGCCGCGCCGGGCACGGAAGAAGGCGAGCAGCTCGCCCAGTTCGTGCTCCGAACGGATTCCCGGTCCCACGTCAAAGCGCAGCCTTG
Source organism: Sphingomonadaceae bacterium (assembly GCA_947451145.1). Lineage (GTDB taxonomy): Bacteria > Pseudomonadota > Alphaproteobacteria > Sphingomonadales > Sphingomonadaceae > Novosphingobium. The sequence goes on from CANFXW010000008.1 coordinate 131,138, forward strand.
CGTTCGACCACAGGCTGTTGCGCCGCTCAAACCCTGATGCTGTAACTGAGACAGAAGTGGAGAATTCCGGCGTCACCGTGGCGTCGCGCCCCAGCGCCAGCGGATAGGGAATATCGTCAAAGGCCTGCATGGAACTTTCCTCTTGGGATTGGGGGAGGCGGACGTAGCCATCGCGATTGATCTGCGGCAGCGCCCAGACGAACACTTCGTGGGGGCCCCGTGCCAAAGCCTCGTCGATGCCAGCGTCGATCTGCCGCCACAGGTCTGCGGAGGTTCCGGCGGGAATGAAGCCGGCAAGGTAATCCTGTTCCGACGCCGGATAGCTCAGCCGCGCATTGACGGTTGCATAAGCTAGCCGCCGATGCGCATCGGCTCCGGCGGTCAGCCAATCATAGTCTTCCACCTGAAGTCGATCGAAAGCTGGATGCGACCAGCCGGTTGGCAGGTTGGCGCGGCGGGCCTCGGGTGTGGTGGGATCAAGGATTGTGGGCAGAAAGGTGAGCAGCAAGACTTCTGCAGCGGCTGGGGCGACAGCAGCCTTCACCGCGTCGCGCAGTGCTGTGGTCGATGATGAGAGGATTGCCCCCGCGCTATCAAGCAGTGCCTTTTCAGCCGCGCTTAGGCTGGCGGTCATGTCCGCGATCACCGCTGGATTGCCGCCGAGTGCTGCTTTGGCTGCGTCGTCGTAGATATGAATATGGTGGGCAGCGTCGATCCACCACCAAGGTTCCCCGATCTGGAAACGTACTGGCACGCCAGCATCGTGCATCAGCGCGGCAAAGGCCGAGCCCACCTTGCGCAACCATGCCATCGCATCGCCATTAGCTGGCGAAAGCAAGGCTGAGGGCGGCACCCAGCCAGTGCGCGCTGGAGAACCGTCGGCCGCCCGCTGTTGCCAGGCGTCGGGGCAGTGCTGTGCGAGCAATTCGTAAGACAGCGAGGCAATTGGCGAGAGGCCTTCGGCTTTACACTCGGCAAATAATGCGCGGTGCCAGGCGTCGGCAGGTCTGCACAGTGCCACTGCATCAGGATCGACCAGGAAGGCGCCTGTCGTATTGGCCTTGAGCCGGAAGAAATGGCTCATGCCGACATAGTGCAGAACCGAACCGCGATAACCGAGACCGATGACGTTGCGCACCAGCCGGGAAGGGGACTGATTGGTGCAATCGTCATAGGCAGTCGCGCAGGCGAGGCCATGCGGCGGCACCAGCACATCGCCGATCTCCAGCATGCAGCGGTCGCCCGAGCAGCGAATGTCGCTGACTTCTACCCAGCCTTCTGCCGCAGCGCTGAGCGGCGCAGAGCTCCCTGCAACATATCCCGGCGACACGATCGAAAAGAACAGACGGTCGATTGCCGCCGGATAGACAGCTTCTCCATCGGCTTCCCAACCAGCAGCCAAGGCGGAAAAGGGGAGCGTGATCATCGCATCGCCTGGCGTACCCGTGGCATAGGCCCAAGGCCGCACGTACCAGGTGCGTGCGGCTCCGCTGGCGTCTTTGCCCTCGATCGTCAGTGTCGGGCCATTGACCGCATCGAGCGCGATTACTCCGTTCGAACGCCAGCGGAATGACAGCGTGGTGCCGGAATAATTGTGGTCGGTCTTGTAGGCCAGCAGCGGGTGATCGAGCCGGTCCTTGCTTTCCCAGATCAGCCCGGCAAGGTCACCCTGAGCCATGAATACAGCATCGATGCGCAAGGCATCGGGCGCAATGGTGGTGATTGCCGCCATCATCGGGCGCGGGAAATCGACAGTCCAGAAACGCGGATCAAATCGCTGGATCCAATCGCTTGCCTGCCCTTCGCGGGCGCTCGCTAACCAAAAGGCCATTGCTCGGGATCCCTCAGAATTCGCGCAGGGCGCGGCGCACGGCACTGGCGACCTGACGCGAAGAGCGCTGCAAAGCTTGTGTCGCCGCGGGAGCGCTGGGGGCGCTCACATTGATGGCAATGCGGATGTCGCGCGTGCCGCCAGATCCGCCGTTTGGTTCAATCCGGCCGGCGCTTGTCGGGACAAACAATTCCGGTCCGCGTTCTCCAACCAGATAACCAGCCCCCGGCGAAACCGGACCACCGGTCGCTCTGCCCGGCAGCCCGAAGATGCTGCCGATCAAGCCGCCAAGCAGATTGCCGATGCCTCCTCCACTTGATCCGCCAATCGAACCAAGCAAGCCATGAAGCGCCTGCGCGGCAATGTCGTTCAGCACACCAATCGCGATGCGCCGCAGGTCCTCAAACCCAAAGCTCCCCTTGCGGATCGCAGTCATAAGTCCGCGCTCCAAAACATTGCCGGCATTGGCAAAGCCATCGACAAGCGTACCGTCGAACGTCCCGCGCATCTGGGCAATGTCTGCGGCAAAGCCCTGGGTGTTGGCGCGGACATCCACGAGCAGGGTATCGACTGAATTTGGCCCCGGGTTAGGCATCTTCCTGCTCCATCATTGTATCGAGTTCATGGCGCGAAAGCGCTGCCGGCGCATGGCCAGTGCTTGCCAGAACGGTTGCCAATTCGGCGGGTGTGGCATTCCAGAATTCGGCGGGTCGCCAGCCAAGAAGACGCGCCGCGCAGGCGCAAAGCTTCAGCGCAGACTGGCCGAAACTTTCGGTTTCCACTCAGGCACCTTGCAGAATTTGCGCGAGTAGCGAGCGGAGTGGCTTGGACGCACCGGCAAGGCCAAGTTCCATCACGGCGTCACCCACCAGTTCACGGGTCAGGCCTTCGCGGTTTATCAGGCAATGCCAGAACAGGGCCACCATTTCACCAAGCTTGAGCTCGCCTGCGCCAGCCCGTTCGACCAGAGCGAACAGCGGACCGAGCTCCTCTTCCGCCGCTACCAGCGCAGAAAAGCTGGGGCGCAGTATCCGGGGTGTTCCCAAGATAACTATCTCGCTCTCGCCGCGCAGGGGATTGGCGGCAGCGGTCACGAAGGCACCACCGCGCCCGAGCTTTCGAGCAGCAGCGTGTAATTGCGTTCGCCATTGAAATCGCCTGAATATTCCAACCGTTGGATCAGGAAAGCCCCGCGCATTCTTGATCCATCCTCGAAGCTGAGCTCGTAGTTGTCGATGGTCCCGGCCAGCACATTGGCGCGGATCTGGTTCTCCGCCGCGCTGCCCAGGAAAATGCCGGCGGCATTGACGGCAATCTGCCGGGTGCCAGCGCCGGAGAGCAGTTCACGCCAGCCGCCGCTGTCCTTGCTGGTGATGACGACTGTGTCGCCGGTGATCGACATCTGCGTGGTGCGCAGGCCCGCGACGGTGCGATAGACGGGCGGGGTAGCACCGTCGGAAATTTTGAGCAGGAAGGCTGAGCCTTTCTGGGCTGCCATGGTGTTTCTCCTTTTGAGTGTTGCGCCAGTCGCCCGTGCGATTGGCTTGCGGCTTCTGCACTGCCGTCAGGCAGCGAGGACCCGGAAACGATATTCGATCAGCACGGCGCGGGTGTTAGCTCCGCGCTGTTCGGCGCGGCTGCGCAGAAAGGTGAGGGAGACCAGCTCAAAGCCGTCTTGCGCATAGGGCATGGCGGCGATCCGGGCCTCAATGGCGGCGGTGAGTTCGGCTGCCGAACCCGGCTGATCGCCGCGGCAATGCAGTTCGAGAGCAACGCGAATCTCGCGGCCATCCCGGTCCTTTGTGCCCCAGTCGGCCGAGGCGCTTGCGGCAACCGCCAGCCAGGGCAGGGCCGTGCGCGAAGGTGCTTCCTCGACGATGGCGTTCAGGGTCATGCCCAGAAAGGGGTCATCAGCCAGCCACTGCAGCAGGCTCGCTCGAAGGGCGATTTCCATGGGCTTCAACCTTTCGTGAACAGCGGCCAGAGCAAGGCGGCGGTCCGCCAGCGGCGTGGGTCTGTCCGCCGGGACAGGGATCGGGATTGGGCGGCGGCGGTGGCGATTGCCTTGGCTTTCGCAGTCAGGCGTGCGGCAAGGGCATCAAAGGCGGCGAGCGAGCTGTCGCCCATCATGTCAGCCGCACCTGCCGCCAGGGCCGCCACATGGCAGCCACTGCAGCGGGCGGCATCGAGATTGGCCCATCACTCTCGCGTTGGCGCCAGGCATGGGCGGCGAGGCGGATGATTCCGTGGCGCAAGCCATCGGGCAGGGTTGACCAGCCCGAAGCGAGGCCAGCTGAAAACCGCACCGCAATGCGGCTGGCGGTCCCGGGATCACTCACTTGGACCAGCCCGGTTCCGTCCGCCGCGAAATCGAGCGCATAGGCCGTGGTGGCCAGCGCTATCCGGTTGCCAGCAGCATCCAGGCCATCAACGTTGGTGATCGCGGTGACTGGACGAGCCGTCAGCCTAAGCCATCCGGCGCCGACATCCAGCACCTCCTCACAAGTGCAGCTGAGCGGCAAGGTGCCGGTAAAGGCCTCGCAGCTTTCCAGTGCCATGCGCAGCAAGGCAGTGAGCGCGGCATCGTCGCTTGATATCGTGATGCCAAGCCAGTCTTTCAGCTCGGCAAGTGCCGCCGGTGCCAGCGTCGGGGGAGTGACAATTGCCCGCTTCATGGCGATCTCCATTGTTGGTGGGTGCGCCAATCGCATCCGCGACTGGCTTGCGGCGCCGGCCCGCTCCCCCGCCCGGCCACCCATCGGCAGGATATTCTGGAATGGGTGGCCGGGCGGGGGAGCGGGCCGGTGCCGTCTCCAGTTCGTTCTCGAACTGGCAAAAAGAAAAGCGCCCGCACCGCTCGGCGGGGGAAGGGAGCCGCATAGGAGCGGCGCGGGCGCGGCCGGCCGGGGCGCGAGGGGATGGCGCTCGCCCGGCCGGTGAGGGGTTAGGTCGAGATCTTCAGCAGCTTGATCGCGTCGCTATCCAGCACCTGCCCACCGATCCGCTTGGTTGCGTAGAAGTGGACGAAGGGCTTGTTGGTATAAGGATCGCGCAGGATCGTCGTCGCCGAACGTTCCGCGATGAGGTAGCCGTTACGGAAGTTGCCGAAAGCGATCGGGAAGGCGTTGGCGGCAACATCGGGCATGTCTTCAGCCTCGATCACCGGATAGCCGAGCAGGCGGGCCGGCTGGCCTTCCATCAGACCGGGCTGCCACAGGAACGAACCGTCCGCTGCCTTCAGCTTGCGAACAACGGCCAGCGTTGCCGAATTCATCACGAAGACAGCACCCTGACGGTGGCCGGGGCGCAGCGAGTGGACGAGATCGATCAGCTTCAGTTCCGGCGCGGTGTCAAAGCCGGTGGCATTGCCGCTGGCGATGAACTGCAGGGTGCCGAAAGCGCGGGTCGCATCGGTGGTCGCCGCAGTCGGTGCGGCGAGAAAACCCTTGGGCTGGTTGGTGCCGGTTCCGTTGACGAAAGCTGCACCCTCAGCGCGGGCGAATTCCGAGGCGATTTCGCTCGACAACCAGTCTTCCAGAACGAAAGCCACGTCATCAAGCATGGCCTGGCTGGTAGCCGGATTGGCATAGAGCTCACCCGAGGGCGGAACCACTTCGGCGAACTTGGGCGTCTGGGTTTCGGGGCGGGTAGCCGTTTCGCTCACCCATCCCGAGGCAATGCCGCTGGTGGTGATCAGCTTGCGATAGCCCGCGGTGCCAACCTGCACGACCTGCGAGATTGCGCGGATCGGGCTCATGCGCTTCAGCTGGGCGGCAATCATCGCATCGATTTCGCGCGGGACAGCATAGCCGCCATCCGCCGAAACAGCGCCCGAAAGCGATTTCAGTTCGCTTTCCAGGCCCTTGCGCAGATAGCCATCGACGAAGCTCTTGACCTGGATCGAAGGCACCGGCGCGGCGCCATCCAGTACCGGACGGGCAGCAGCGCGCGAAACCTTGTCGAGCCGTGACTTTACGTCATCAACGTCGTTGCGCAGTTCGACAACGGCCTGATCGGTTGCGTCCTGACGGGCGACAATATCGAACGAGGCGTTGAGCGGATCGGAGGCGGGATCAACAGTAGGGGTAACGGTATCCATGGGGCAGTTCACCTTTCACAAATTGAGCCGCTGGTCCCCATGGAATGAGGGGCGGCCGGCAGGGATTTCGGGAGGAAACGGGAGGGGTTACTGGAACAGATGCACCCGCGCGGCGTGTTGCATCGGGTGGGTGACAAGGCTCACCTCGAAGAGCTGAACCTCGGTCAGATCGCGTCCCGCGCCGTGCTGGCGGTAGGATTGGACGCGGTAGCCGAACGACAGGCCGGTCACCTCGCCGCGACGCAGTGCACGGGCTGCGCCGCCATCGGGATTATCGATCCGGGCAAGAACGCGCAGGCCGCGCTTGTCTTCGGCGATCTTCTCGATCCAGCCGATGCGCAGATCGGGCCGGTGCTGCCAGAGCAGCGGGAAGGGCGTCTTGCGTGTCGCAAGACTGTGGGCAAAAGCGCCGGGCAGGATCAGGTCATGCCCGGCATCGCGGCGATCGAACAGCGCGGCATAGCCTGCAAAGCGCAGCGGCTTGTCGGACGCGCTCACCGCAGGAAATCCGACAGGCCGAAGCGGAAGGCAAGGCCGACGAGCAACAGGGCAAGGCTGCCACGCACCAGCCAGTCGATCGCCGCCTTCCACGCCGACCGCTTGGCATCGCGCCAGGCGGCGAGCAGTTGGCGCAGCTCCGAAAGGTCTTCGTGCGCCTTCTCGTCATCGAGCCCCATGCGGCTGAGAACCCGCTCGGCCCCCAGTTCGCTGGCCTCTTCAACAATCGCGCGGAGCGTAACGAGGTCGCCCCCGCTACTGGCTGCCTGCGCAATCAGGCGGGCCAGCATTTCATCACGGTTCATGATTTGTTCCTTGCTTGATTGGCCTTGGGAGTTGCCGGGGGTGCAACGGGTGCCGAAACTGGTGCCAAAGCTGGCGAAGGCGGCAGGCCGAGCATGGCGCGTTTTTCCTCGTCGCTGAGGAAAGCTGCGTCGCTGACCTGCTTCCACAGCTGCTGGCGGTCTTCCGAAAGGGCGGTCACCTTATCGAGATCGAGCGACAGCTTGGCGTTCGGGAACCACGTTGCCAGCCCCTCGCAGAGCGCCGCGAGCAGTTTGGACGAGAGCGGCAGCAGGGTCAGCCGCCACAGCGCGCGGTTAGCCTCGCGGTAGTTCGCATAGGTTGAATCCCCCGGCAGGCCGAGCAGCATCGGCGGCACGCCAAAGGCCAGAGCAATGTCCCGGGCAGCAGCGGCCTTCAGCGTCGCAAAGTCCATGTCCGCCGGGGACAGCGCCATTGATTGCCACTTCAGCCCGCCTTCAAGCAGCATCGGCCGCCCGGCATTGGCCTCGCCCGAAAAGGCCGAGGAGAGTTCGGATTTGAGCCGGTCAAACTGGTCGGCCGTCAGACCGCCGCTGTCGCCGGTATCATAGACCAGCGCGCCCGATGGCCGGGCGGAATTGTCGAGCAGAGCGCGGTTCCACAGGCTTGCGGCATTGTGGATCGCCACGGCCTGATCCGCCGCCGAAAGGCAGCCCGCACCGTAATGATCGTCCGACGGATGAAAGCCCTTGATGTGGATGACATTGGGCGAGGCGTCTTCGTCCAGCACCGGAATGGTCAGCACGGTTTCACCGACGCGATAGGCCCAGGCGGTCGGCCAGCCATCCTCGCCGAGCACGGCAGATACCCGCTCGGGCCGCAGCGCGAAAAGCTCGACCGGGCGGCCGCGCGCATCTTTCATGATCTGCACCCAGGCATTGCCGTGGAGCAGCAATTGCGAGGCCAGCGTTTCCAGCAGCGATTGGCCCGCACTGGTCGCAGTGACCAGCGACACCAGCTTGGGGTCGGCAGGCAAAAGCTGCGCCTGCCCCAGCCCTTCGGATACCAGCCGCACGGCGCGCTGCGCCACCGGGTTTTCCAGATAGGCGTGCTTGACTGCCGACTGATATTCAAACGGACGCCGTGCTGGGGTGCAATCGGCAAAGAACCAGGGCGAAGAATAACCGCGCGCCAAAGGCACACGATCCCGCCCCCCGCCCTTGAAGGCAGAGGCCAGCGACTGGAGAAATGACATGTTGGTGGGCCTTTCGGTCTTTCAGAAATCGGATCGGACGCGCGGCACTGCGCGGGACTTCAAACACAGCTCGGTCAGCGCCCAGACCAGCGCATCGGCGCGATCAGGTGAGCGGCCCGGGCCTTCGTAGCCGCCGCCTGCTATCAACCCGCAAAGCTCGTCTTCCAGCGCGGGGAAAGTGCCCGCGTGGCGCACTCTTCCGGCCTCGTACAAGGCGGCGACCGGTTCGGCGCGGGCGACTTTGCCCTTGCTGGCGTGAACCAGTTTCAGCGGCAGGTTGACCTCGGCTGCGCGGAGCACGCTGGCGACCATTTCCCCGCCCTGATTGGCTTCGGCAATCACCCGGTCGGCCTGCCAGACCTGCGCGGCATTGGCGACGGCTCTGGCCCAGCGCTCCGGGCTGGCCTTCGTCACCGAGGCATCGGCGAGAACATGGGCCACGCCGTCATCGCCCAGCGCGCAAACGATGATCCCGCAGGCATCGCCGCCCGCCGAGGCCGGAGGGTCGACGCCGATCACCACGCGGCCAAAGCTGCTGGTCTCGCCCTTGATGCGAACTTCCTCCAGCATGGCGCGGGTCCAAAGTGCCCCTGCCGCTTCGGAAATGAGTTCGCCGTCAAGTTCCTGTCGGCCCAGCATCGATTTGCCATATTCGCGCCGGATATCGCGGATGAACCGGGTCGGCAGGTTCCTCTCGTTGTCTTCCGTGCGGCCATGAGTGATCGCCACATCTGCAGTTTCCGCAGCTACCAGCCGGTGGACGAGTGCGACTGCTCTGGGTGTCGTTGTCGCCAGAATGCGGGGCTGGTCACCCAGCCGCATGCCGAGCAAGAGGTTGTCCCAGGCCCGCATCGCGCGGCCATTGGCGTTGTCCCATTTGGCGATCTCGTCACACCATGCGTGGCTGTGTTGGGGGCCGCGTAGCGAGTCCGCTTCCTGCGCCGAATAGAGCGTCGCCTGCGACCCGTTGGGCCAGACCAGCCGCCTGAGTGACGGCTCGAAGTTGGGCATGCGGTCGGGCGGACAGACGCCCAGAACCCCGCTTTCGCCTTCGACCATCACGGCGCGCGCCTCGACCAGCGAGTTAGCGACCATGGCAATCCGCGCGACAGGAGAACGCTCGGCTATGGCGCGGACCCATTCGGCTCCGGCCCGGGTTTTGCCAAAGCCGCGCCCGGCCATGATCAGCCATATGCGCCAGTCGCCCTCAGGCGGCAGCTGATCCTTGCGGGCCCAGAGTTTCCAGTGGGTGGCAAATTCCTTTTGTTGTTCCTCGGAGAGGCTGAACAGCTTCTCAAGCCTGACTTCTTCTTTCTGGTTAAGCAGCCAGGTGAGCAATTTATCGGGTTGGGCTGTCGGCTGATTGGTCAATGATCTGTTCCGCCTTGGGTGCTGCGGCAGCCAGCATACGCTGGCGCATGGTTTCCAGTTTGGCGTTGATGCTCAGCACGATGGCTTCGGCATCTTCATTGTTGCGAATGGCCCGTTGGCGTGAGGCGCTTTCGCGATGGGCAGCGAGCAGACGGAAGGCCGTTGCATTGTCAAATGCGCGGACGCCCCGTTTTGCGCCGCTGGCGGGTTTCACCTCGCCAACCCGCAGCCGGTGGAGCAGTTCGAGCTCAAGGTGATCATAGCCATCGCAAAGCGATTTCTGCCATTGCCGGTTGAACTCGGGATAATTCCGACGCGCCTCATAGGCTGTGGCGGTGGCGATATTGGCTTTTCGGGCCGCTGCGCTAACGTTTGATGTCGCGGCAAGCTCATCGAGAAAGGTCTTTGACCAGCGCGGTAGGCTTGGTTTGGCCTGCGCGACGAGACGCGACTTCCGGCCGGACAAGGGCTTGTCCGCCATGGATTGGGTTCCTCTGCTGGTTGGGTGGGCGAAGCCGTTCGTTTCCGAATCGGTCTATCGCGATGTTCCATATATGTACCCAAACAGCGTGACGTTGTCAATATAAAAGAACCAAATGGGTTAATTTAGCCTTTGCTTGCCGCCATCACCAGCAGTGTCTAAAGCGCCGCCATCCTCTTTTCCGGAGCCACCATCACAATGCTGCGCCGCTTTTACGAATGGATCATGGACAAGGCAGCACACCGGCATGCCGCGTGGTGGCTGGCGTTCTTCGCCTTTGCTGACGGCGGCCTGTTCCCGTTCCCGCCGCATCCCTTGCTGGGACTGATGTGTCTGGCCGAGCCGAAAAAGGCGGTGCGCTTTGCCTTGATCACCACCGTGGCCTCGGCGCTTGGCGGGATGACGGGCTATGCCATCGGGCATTTCCTATACGATACCGTCGGCACGCAGCTGCTTGCCGCGCTCGGCCTTACGCACAAATTCCCGATGGCTGCCTGCTATCTGCGCGAATACGGTGCGGAAATCATCATCCTGAAATCGGCCACGCCGATCCCGTTCCTGCTGATCTCGGTAACGGCAGGGTTTATCAATTTCCCGCTGCTGACTTTCGTTGCCGCATCAGCCGCCTCACGTGGGGTGATTTTCCTGACCATCGGGATTCTGTTCCGTCTGTTCGGCCCGCCGATCAAGGCCTTCATCGACAAGTACCTGGCATGGCTCGTCGCGGGCTTCGTGATTGTTGTGGTGTCAGGCTACGTCGCCTTCTCGCTGCTCAGTGGGGAAGCCAAACATACCAGCGAAAAGTGCGCAGCGGCGGCAGAGGTGGTTACCGCGGTTGCGAACTAGGCCCGGGGTTGGTCTGCGCTAACGCTGCCTGCATTATCGGTTCGACCGCGTAGTAGGCAGCGCGGGTAAGGTGCGTGCCATCGCTGCTCATCCCCTGCTTGGGGCTGCCATCATTCGCGGCAAGGGCTGCGTGGTAATCGGCAAAGACCAAGTGCTCCTCAGCCGCAAATTTCGCCAGCCAACGGTTGACCTGTTCGATCTGCGGGCCCGGGTCTGCGCCGCCGTTAAGCTGGGGCTTGCGTGAAGGGGGGAGCGCTCCGATGATCACGGCGATGTGATTGGCCCTGGCGATCTCCACCATCGAGCGGACATTGCCCTGATACAGATCGAAGCTCGCCGGGCCCGAAATTCCAGCGATATCGTTCAGCCCGATTAGCAAGTGCACCTTTCGCGGCTGTAAAGAAACAACATCGGAATAGAACCGCGCCAGCACCTGCGGTGTGCCCTGGCCGCCAATTCCGCGGTTGACCATCCTGTCAGAAAACAGGCCGGGTTCGGCACCGCTCCATTCCCACGTGATTGAATCGCCGATGAAAACAGTGTCCGGTCTGATTCCCGCCTTTTGCAACCGGAGATTGTCGGCGCTGAAGTTGCAAATTCCGGCCCAGTCCTCAAGCCGCGGCTGCTCGCCGCCGATGACCATCAGGGTGAGGCGCAACTTCTCCAGACCCGGCGAAGTGATGGCCGGACATGGATTGTCGGTCATTCCCGGATTGTGCGCCCTCAGCGCGCCCGCGCCAGCGCGCATCGCCAGCAACAAAATCAATGCGAGCATCGCGGATGAAGCAAGGCTCCGCCATGTTCGGCGGGCTGTTCGGTTGCCGTTATCTGGGTCCGGATCTTGCTGCATCACCTGCCCAGTCTAAGCCCATCGGGCTAAGATTTGGTTTGCAGAGCGGCTTTAACGGATCGGCTTTACCGCCGCTTCCGCTCTTTCCAGCAAGGCCAAGGCAACGGGATCACGCGGGCGCAGCTTGAGTGAGGCTGAGGCTGCGAGCCTGGCCCCGGCAGCATCGCCTGCCGCCAGCAGCGCCGCAGCTACATCGCGCCGCACCGGATACCAGAAGGCTGGCGGATCGGAGAAATAGCGAAAATCGCGCGTTTCTTCGATGTCCGCAGCCTCGCCAAAGGCCTTGGCGGCATCGGCGAAGCGCCCTTCGATCATGGCGATCCGCCCGGTCAGGACCTTGCGTGTGATGCCCAGCATCTGCTCGGCCGCCCGGTTCTCGCGCTCTGCCTTTTCCGCGATCTTTTCCGGAATTGCTGCGAGTTCAGCTTGAGCACCCGGCACATCGCGCAGCCACAACAGCGCTTCGCCGCGGGCATAGTGCCGCGCTGCCTTCAGATAGGGCAGTTTGGGCTCTGGCAGGGCGAGAACCCTGGCCGGATCTTCGAACCGAGCCATCGCGAAGTATCCCGCCGCCGCCAGCAATTGCGACGCCGGCCCCGCTTTCTCATCCTGGCTCGACTTCTCGACCAGTGGTCCGGCCAGATTCAACGCCATGCGCGAATCCCCCGCCATCATCGCCCCGCCCAGACCGAAAATTACGTTGTGCGCGTGATAGGGCAGACCCCAGACGCCCATCGGCCCTTCCAGTCCCAGCCGCTTGGCATTGTCTTTGCCGATTTCCACCGCGCGCCAATTGGTATCGGCGGCATCCTGATAGCGGCCGAGCCAATAGAAGGTATGCGAAGGCATGTGGACAAGGTGGCTGGCGCGCGGAGCCAGACCCGCCAGCCGGTTGGCAAAGGGCTCGGCCTTTTCGGGATGATCGAGCGCTTCCTCGGCATGGATGTAGAAATGGATCGCCGGAGTGTGATCGGGATCGCGCGCCAGCACGCCTTCGAGCAATGCAACAACCTGCTCCATTTGCGGATGGTCGAAATCGTCGTCCGATTTGCCAAAGCTGGCAACCATCATCGCGTCGGCGGCCAGCACGGCAATCTCGTTGTCGGCAGGATAGGCGGTGGCCAGCTTTTGCATGGCGGCGGCATAGGCGCGGTCATGATCGATCGGTTTGCCGCCCGGCAGGTAGCGCAGAGCCAGTGCTTTGGTCAGGTCGCTTTCCCGCGCCGATCCGCCCTTTGCCGCCATGCTTCTTGCCTGCTGCGCCATCTTCAGCAGCGGCACGCGTTCCTTGTCGTCTTTGCCGTAATTGATCGTCGGCCCCGAAACCAGCGCCTGCCCCCAAAGGCACATGGCGCAGGCAGGATCGAGCCGCACCGCTTCGGTCATCGCTTCGATCGAGGCCTTGTGGGCAAAGGCTGCACCGAGCTCCAGCCCGTTGGAGAAGAACGCCTGCGCGGCTGGAACTGCGGCGGTGATTGCAAAGCCGCCCTTGCCATAGCCGGTGAGCAGAGTGGGCGTTTTGGGCGCGACCATATCGTCATGGCTGTGCGCGGGATCGTGGGACGGCGTAGAGGCGGGCGTTCCGGACATCGCGTGATCGCGGTGCTCGTCGCCCCGGCTGTCTTGAGCCAAGGCCAATGAAGATGAGGCGAGCAGGCCCAAGACCGTCAGGAGAGCCAATTTGCCTTTGCGCATCTTCATCCCCTTTGCCTGACGCGAGGCTGTCATAGGCCCGGGGGAATAGCAAATTGCGCCGCGCGGGCTGAACTAGTGCTTTTTGAGCGCCTGCTGAATTGCTGCCTCGGCAACCGGGCGCATTACGGCATAGCCGGGATCGGTCGGGTGGACGCCGTCCTTGGTCAGAGCGGCATTCATCGCGCCGCCCTTGTCGACCATGGCGGCAAAGTAATCGGCGTAGATCAACCCGTTGTTCTGGGCGAAGTCCTTCAGCCAGGCGTTCAGTTCGGCGATCCGCAGCGCGGGCTGCATTGCGGGCTTCCACGCCAAATGGTCTGCAGGTGGAATGCTGGCGATAATCACCGCAATGCCGTTTGCCTTGGCGAGCGAGACCATGGCGCGCAGGTTGTTCTTGAAATCCTCAGGCCGGTTGGGGCCAGTATTGCCAGCCACATCGTTTGTGCCGGCCATGATGTGCACGGCCTTGGGATGCAGGGCCACGACATCCTGCCAGAAGCGCAGCAGCATCTGCGGTGTCGTTTGTCCGCTGATCCCGCGATTGGCGTTGCCGCTGGCGAAAAAGGCGGGATCTGACCGGCCCCAGCCTTCGGTGATCGAATCGCCGATGAAGACAACTTGCGGCGCGGTTTGTTCGGCCGCGGCATTGGCATCGCGGAAACGGCAGAGCCAGGCCCAGTCATTCGCCTTGATATAGGGATGGCCAAACCACAGGCCTTGCTGCGCCGGGCAAGGCTGATCGATCATGCCATCACCCGGCGGCACCGGTTCCTGCGCCAATGCCGGGCTGGAAACCAACGCCAGCAGGGCGGCGGCAAGGCGCGCCTTATCCAATGATCCCGATCGCTTTGCCAGCGCGTTCAAACATGCCGATGATGGTCTGCACCTGCTCGGCGGTGTGCTCCGCGCAGAGCGAGCAGCGCAGCAGGGTCATGTTGGCAGGCGTTGCCGGAGGACGGGCAAGGTTGACGTATAGCCCTTCGCGCAGCAGCGCCTCCCACATCATCGCGCCGCGCTCCAGATCGGGCATGATCACCGCGATGATTGCCGACTGCGGCGTTTCGGTGCCGAGCTGGAAGCCGAGGTCCGTCAGCGCCTTGTGCAGAACCTTGGAGTTCTCCCACAGATGCTTGCGCTTGTTGTCGCCGTGCATCAGCTTGCGGATCGATGTTGCGGCGGTGGCTACGACGCTCGGCGGCAGACTGGCGGTGAACACGTAGGGGCGGCAGACCAGCCGCAGAATCTCGAACTTGGGGTGGTTGGAGACGCAGAAGCCGCCAACTGTGCCGACCGACTTCGAGAAGGTGCCGATAACGAAATCGACGTCTTCAAGGCAGCCCTGATCTTCGGCAACGCCGCGTCCGTTGGGGCCCATGAAGCCCATCGAATGCGCTTCATCGACCAGCACCATCGCGCCGTGCTTTTTGGCGACGGCGATCATTTCCTTCAGCGGAGCAATGTCGCCCAGCATCGAATAGACGCCTTCAAGGATCACCAGTTTGCCCGCACCTTCGGGAATGCGGCCCAGACGCTTGTCCATGGCTTCGATATCGTTGTGCTTGAACGGCACGACTTCGGCATCGCCCAGCTTGCATCCGTCCCAGATCGAGGCGTGGCTGTCGATATCGAGCACGATGTAATCGCCCTTGCCCGCCATCGTCGAGATGATGCCAAGGTTCGCCTGATAGCCGGTGGAGAACACCATGGCGTGATCCATGGCGTAGAATTCCTTCAGCGCCTCTTCCACCGCGCGGTGCCCGGCATAGGTGCCGTTGAGCACTCGGGAGCCAGTGGTGCCGGCGCCAAAATCGTCGAGCGCCTGCTTGCCTGCCTCGATCACGTCGGGATCGAAGGTCATGCCCATATAGTTGTAGGTACCGAGCAGGATCGTCTCGCGCCCGTTGCAGATCGCCTCTGTGGGCGAGAGCACGCGCTCCATCACCAGGCTGAACGGATCGGTCACACCGGTGGACAGCAGGTTTTCCCGCGTGGCGATCAGCGGGTCAAACTTGGAGAAGAGATCCGTCATTCTGTATCCCTCAGTTCTGCAATTTCACCACGGCATCAACCAGTTGGCCGTAGTTTTCGATCTCGGCCTGTGCGTTCATCGAGATGATGATGTCGAACTCGTCCTCGATCGCGGCGACGAAATCCATCACCGTCAGGCTGTCAAATTCCAGATCGTCGGCAAAGGTCGTGGCATCGCTCAGCGCGACGTTCTTCTTGTTGAAAGGCTCGATCAGCGAGGCGATTTTTGCCTCAACGGCGACGCGGTCCATCATTGTGCTCCC
>CANFXW010000009.1 GCA_947451145.1 Sphingomonadaceae bacterium
GCAACCGCGCTGGCAAAGGTGCCCTGCGGACGGCCCATCAGCGCGGCGAGCATCTGGCCGGTCTGGTTCGAATCGTCGTCGATCGCCTGCTTGCCGAGGATGACAAGGCCGGGGGCCTCTTCATCGGCAATGGCTTTGAGGATCTTGGCAACTGCCAGCGGCTCGACCTCGTCATCGGTCTGCACCAGGATCGCGCGGTCCGCGCCCATGGCGAGTGCGGTACGCAGCGTTTCCTGTGCCTTTTGCGGGCCGACGGAAACGGCGACGATCTCGGTCGCCACGCCCTTTTCCTTCAGCCGGATGGCTTCTTCAACCGCGATCTCGTCGAACGGGTTCATGCTCATCTTGACGTTGGCGAGATCAACGCCGGTGCCATCGGACTTAACCCGCGGCTTGACGTTGTAGTCTATCACCCGCTTGACGGGGACGATGATCTTCATGCGTGTGGTCCTTGCACAGATGGAGACAATAAAGAGACTCGGGCACAGTTTAGTCGAGCGATTAAACCCGCAATCCGCCCATTGCCGCAGTTGCGAATAAGGTCAAGCCCCGAGGGCTCAGGCGACCTTCTTCACTTCGGCAACGATCTTGCGGGCGGCGTCGCCCAGATCGCTGGCCGAAACGATCGGCAGACCCGAGTTCTCGAGAATCGACTTGCCGAGATCGACGTTGGTGCCTTCCAGACGGACGACCAGCGGAACCGAGAGGTTCACTTCCTTCGCCGCAGCGACGATGCCTTCAGCGATGGTGTCGCACTTCATGATGCCGCCGAAGATGTTGACGAGGATGCCCTTCACCGCCGGATCGGCGAGAATGATCTTGAACGCCGCGGTCACCTTTTCGGTGGTGGCGCCGCCGCCCACGTCAAGGAAGTTGGCGGGGAACATGCCGTTCAGCTTGATGATATCCATCGTCGCCATGGCAAGACCCGCGCCGTTGACCATGCAGCCGATGTCACCATCGAGCTTGATGTAGGCGAGGTCATACTTGCTGGCTTCGATTTCGGCGGGGTCTTCCTCGGTCTCGTCGCGCAGGGCGACGACATCGGGGTGACGGTAGAGCGCGTTGGGGTCGAAGCTCATCTTGGTGTCGAGCACCAGCAGCTGGCCGCCGCATTCGGCCAGCGGGTTGATCTCGATCATCGCGCAGTCGAGCGCGATGAAGGCATCATAGAGCTGCTTGCCGAGAACCTGCGCCTGCTTGGCGAGGTCACCCTTCAGCTTGAGGCCGAAAGCCAGCGCGCGGCCGTGGTGCGGCATGAAGCCCTGTGCCGGATCGATGGTGATCGTGGCGATCTTCTCGGGCGTATCGTGGGCAACGTCTTCGATCGACATGCCGCCTTCGGTCGAGGCGATCATCGCAATGCGGCCTGTTGCGCGGTCAACCAGCATCGAAAGGTAGTATTCCTTGCCGATGTCGACACCGTCGGTGATGTAGAGGCGGTTCACCTGCTTGCCGGCGTCGCCGGTCTGGATGGTGACGAGCGTGTTGCCCAGCATGTCCTTGGCGTGGGCCTCAACCTCTTCAAGGCTCTTGGCGAGGCGGACGCCGCCCTTTGAACCTTCGGGCAGCTCCTTGAACGTTCCCTTGCCGCGGCCACCGGCGTGGATCTGCGACTTCACGACATAGAGCGGCCCGGGAAGCGCCTTGGCAGCCTCAACCGCATCGGCAACGCTCATGGCGGCGATGCCCTTGGGGATGGCGATGCCGAACTTTGCGAGCAGTTCCTTGGCCTGATATTCGTGGATGTTCATGGGACAGGGTCTTTCCGTGAAGCGACAAGAGGTGTTTTGCTGCGCCGCCGCATAGGCAGGTTTATCGGGCTTGAAAAGGGCTGTAATGGGGTCTTAGGGTGGAAAAATGAACGCCAGTTGCAAATCATTCGCAAAAACCCGAAAAAATGCACAGGTAAATGTGCATTGATCGACCGGAGCCGCCTCGAATCGATTGTTCGCGCTGCCGGTGACATGGCTTTGAAGGCCTGGCCGGGAGGGGGGCAGCGACTCGATTCGCCAAAGCTGGATGTATGGGAAAAGTCCCCCGGCGATCCTGTTTCCGAAGCCGATCTGGCAGTCGATTCGTTCCTCAAGCAAGAGCTGGGCGCACTGCTGCCATCGGCGGGCTGGCTGTCGGAAGAGACCGCCGATGCGCCGGAACGCCTTGCGGGCGGGCTGATCTGGCTGGTCGATCCGATCGACGGCACGCGCGATTTCATCAGCGGGCGGAGCGGCTGGGCGGTATCGGTGGCGCTGGTCAGCGCAGGGCGGCCGCTGTTCGGCATGCTCCACGCCCCGGCGAGAGGCGAGTTCTGGCACGGTGAAGCGGGGCAGGGATCCTGGCGCAACGGCAAGCGGCTGGTCGCCAGCCAGCGCGCAGAGCTGCCCGGCGCGCGGGTGCCGGTTGATCATCTGCCCCCGGTCGATGCCGATCTGGTAAAGGTCGACAAGCCCAATTCGATTGCGCTCAGGATCGCTATGGTGGCCGCTGACGAGGCAGACCTGCTGGCAACCCTGCGCTGGGGCTGGGAGTGGGATATTGGCGCCGCCGCCCTGATCGCGCGAGAGGCTGGCGCGGCAGTGACCGATGCCTTCGGACAGGCGCTGGGCTATAACAAGCCCGATCCCCGCGCTTTTGGCGTGCTGGTTACGGCGCCTGCGATCCACTCTGCGGCGGTCGACAGGCTGGCGACCCGCGCACAGGAACTGGCGGCGCGGTAACAGACCTGCTAGGAACCACGGCGTGACACCTTTCCCCTGGTCCGAAACCCTGATTATTCTGGGCCTGATCCTCCTCAACGGGCTCTTCGCCATGTCCGAACTGGCGATTATCTCGTCGCGTCCTGCGCGGCTGCGCGTGGCGGCGGAACGCGGTTCCAAGGGAGCTCAGGCCGCGCTGGCACTTGTTGCCGATCCGGGCAAGCTGCTGTCAACCGCGCAGACGGGGATTACACTGATAGGAATTGTTGCCGGTGCTTTTTCCGGGGCGGAACTGGGCGGCCCGGTGGGCGAACGGTTGCTCGGCTGGGGCGTGCCCGCTCGCTATGCGCCGCAAGCGGGCTTTGCCCTGACCATTGCCGTGACGACCTATTTCAGCCTTGTCGTTGGCGAATTGGTGCCAAAGCAGATCGCGCTGCGCCATGCCGAGGCGATTGCCACCGCATCGGCTCTGCCGATGAACCTGCTGTCACGCATGACCGCGCCCTTTGTCTGGCTGCTGGACAGGTCATCAGGCTTTCTGCTCGCCCTGCTCGGCATCACCCGCAAAGGCGAGAGCGAAGTTACCGCCGAAGAACTCCACATGATCTTCGCCGAAGCTACCCGCTCGGGCGTGATCGAGGAAGACGAGCGGGCGATCATGGCGGGGATCATGCGGCTGGCCGACCGTCCGGTGCGCGAGCTGATGACCCCGCGCAATGAACTCGACGCGATCGACCGCCGCGCCAGCGAGGATGATATCCGCGCCCTGCTGAAGGCTTCATCGCATTCGCTGTGGCCGGTCATCGATGGCTCGCCCGATACGATTGTCGGCGTGGTCAAGGTCAAGGACGTGCAGCGCACCCTGCTCGCCGGCAAGAAAGTGCAGATCGCCCGCCTGATGAAGAAGGCAGAGATCATCCCCGACCAGCTCGACGCAATGGATGCGCTGCGGATGCTGCAGCAATCGGGCGTGTCGATGGCGCTGGTCCACGATGAATATGGCCACCTTGAAGGCGTCGTCACTCCGGCAGACCTGCTCTCGGCCATCGTCGGCCAGTTCGCCAGCCATCAGGACGAAGGCGACGAGCCGATGGTGATAGAACGCGAGGACGGCTCGCTGCTGATCGCCGGGGCTCTGCCGGTTGATGCTCTGGCTAGCCAGCTGGCTATCACCATCCCCACCGACCGCGATTTTGCCACTGTGGCGGGCTATGTCCTGTCTGTGCTCAAGCGCCTGCCGCACGAAGGTGAGCATTTCCACGAGCAGGGCTGGCGGTTCGAGGTCGTCGATATGGACGAGCGGCGGATTGACAAGCTGCTGGTGAGCAAGGTGGCGGTGGAAGCCGAATAGATCCTCCCTGTAGGGGAGGGGGACCAGCGAAGCTGGTGGAGGGGTACAGGCGAGTGGTCCTGACCTTCGACGGCGGGATCACTCGCCTGTGCCCCTCCACCCCGCCGCTTTGCGTCGCGGTTCCCCTCCCCCAAGGGGGAGGATTACCGCCCCAGCAAATTCCGTGCTTGGCTGGCGATCTGGGCCAGCATCGCGGGCGCGACCGGCATGGCCCCTTGCGCGCGGGTCACCATGGCCCGGAACTGGCGGATCGGAGCTGCCTGCGCCTCGATCCACTGCGCTGCTGCCCGCGAAGGGTCGCTGCGCTTGCCGCCGGATACCCGCCGCAGAAAATCGAGCCGCATCTGCTGGAAATCGCGGGCGAGACCGGCGACGAGCAGGCGTTCCCACGGATCGCTCGGGCGGGCGGCGGCGGCGGCTTGCTGCGCCCAGTCGAGCCCCAGCTTGGCCCCGAGATCGGAGAAAGCGCGGGTCAGGACTTCGGGCGAGGTGCCGCTGTCACGCGCCAGCCGGGCAAGGCCCACCGCGCCGTCCATGGCATAGAGGTGCGCCACCAGCGCGGCTTCGGCTTTAGGTGCGCCAGCGGCGACCAGATCGGCGGTGATGCGGTTTTCCTGCGCGCGGGCTTCGCTGCCGAGCAGGGCTTCGGCGAGGCCGCTTAACTTGCGCACGCCGGGGGCGAGATCGGCTACGGTCTGCGATGGCATGACCAGCCCGGCACCGGCGCGCAGCAGATCGGCCATATGGCTGCGCACCGCGCTCGAGGTGCGGCGGATCAGCGCGATGCGCGCGGTTTCGGGCATCTTCGCCACCTCGATCCGCGCCCACAGGGCATCGAGCCCGAACAGCGCATCGGCAGCGACGAAGGCGGCAACCACCTGCGCCAGCGAGGCGCCCTCTTCCTCGACCAGTTCGAAGGGGTGGATCATGCCGATGCGGTTGACCACCCGGTTGGCGAGGCGGGTCGCGATGATTTCGCGCCGCAGCCGGTGGGTGAAAATGTCCTTGCGGAACTTGGTCTGCATCGCGGGGGGGAACGATGCGACGAGATCACTTTCAAGGCCGGTATCGTCAACGACATCGCTGTGCTCCAGCGCATCCTGCAGTGCCAGCTTGGCGCTGGAGAGCAGGACGGCGAGTTCGGGCCGGGTCAGTCCGTGACCTTCGGCAGCGCGGCGTTTCAGCACGTCGTTTTCGGCGAGGCCCTCGGTCTTGCGATCAAGCTGGCCCAGTTCTTCGAGCACCTCGACAAGGCGCAGGCTTGATCCGGTCCCGGCGGCACCGCCCGATGCGGCGACCGAGAGCGCCAGCGCCTGCAGCCGGTTATCCTCGAGCACCAGTTCGGCAACATCATCGGTCATCGACGAGAGCAGCTTGACGCGCGATGGTTCGGACAGCCGCCCGGCGCGCTGCGCCGATGCCAGCGCGATCTTGATGTTGACCTCTTTGTCCGAGCAATCGACGCCGGCCGAATTGTCGATGAAATCGGTGTTGTTGCGCCCGCCCGCACCATTCGCGCCTTCGAGGGCGAATTCGATCCGCCCGGCCTGCGTGCAACCCAGGTTCGCGCCCTCGCCGATCACCCGCGCGCGGACATCGCAGCCATCGACGCGCAGGGCATCGTTGCCGGGATCGCCGACCACGGCGTTGTTCTCTGCGGAGGACTTCACATAGGTGCCGATGCCGCCGAACCACAGCAGATCGACTTCGGCTTTCAGGATCGCGGTGATCAGGCTCTCGGGATCGAGGCTGTCGGCACTCACGCCGAGCATGGCTTTCACCTGCTTGGTGAGCGCAATCGCCTTGGCGCTGCGCGGAAATACGCCGCCGCCTTTGGAGATCAGCGCCTTGTTGTAATCGTCCCAGCTCGAGCGTGGCAGGGCGAACATGCGCTTGCGCTCGGCCCAGCTCTTGGCCGGATCGGGATCGGGATCGAAGAAGATGTGGCGGTGATCGAAAGCGGCGACCACTTTGATCGACTTCGACAGCAGCATGCCGTTGCCGAACACGTCGCCCGACATATCGCCGCAGCCCGCGACGCGGACCGGATCGTTCTGCACATCAACGCCAAGCTCAAGGAAGTGGCGCTGGACCGAAAGCCAGGCACCCTTGGCGGTGATGCCCATCGCCTTGTGGTCATAGCCCTTTGATCCGCCAGAGGCGAAGGCATCGCCCAGCCAGAAATCATATTCGGCGGCGAGGGCATTGGCGGTGTCGGAAAAGGTTGCGGTGCCCTTGTCGGCGGCGACGACGAAATAGGGATCTTCGCCATCGCGGATTACCACCTGCTTCGGATGAACGACCTTGCCGCCAGCGATGTTGTCGGTGATCGACAGCAGCGAGCGGACGAAGACCTGATAGGCAGCCTTGCCCTCGGCCAGCCAGCCATCGCGATCCTGCGCCGGATTGGGCAGCAGCTTGGGATAGAAGCCGCCCTTGGCCCCCGTCGGCACGATCACTGCGTTCTTGACGCGCTGCGCCTTCATCAGGCTGAGCACTTCGGTGCGGAAATCGTCGCGCCGGTCAGACCAGCGCAGGCCGCCGCGGGCGACCGGGCCGGCGCGCAGGTGGATGCCTTCTACCTGGCGGGAATAGACGAAGACCTCGCGCCATGGCAGCGGCTTGGGCAGGCCGGGGACTTGAGCGGAATCAAGCTTGAAGGCCAGCGCCACGCCATCGCGGGCAGGGGCGAAGGCATTGGTCCGCAGCATGGCGCTCACCAGCGCGCGATAAGCGCGCAGCAGGCGGTCATCGTTGATCGCCGAGACTTTGGTGAGGCCCAGTTTGATCGCCTCGAAGGCCTCATCCACGGCATGCTCGCGGTTGCCAGCGAAAGCGGGGTCATGGCGGGCGCGGAACAGGGCGATCAGGCCGCGCGTCACGCCGCCTGCGCCTTGCAGGGCATCGACCGCTGTCGGAATGCCGAAGTTCATGCCTGCTTGCCTGAGATAGCGATACCAGGCGCGCAGCCAGTTCACTTCGGCGGCGCTGAGGCCAAGGCCGGGGATCAGGCGATTGAAAGCATCGTCCTCACCGCTGCCGTTCAGCACATCGGCAAGCGCGCCTTCGATCGCGGGAGCCAGCCCCAGCATGTTCTCGGCCCGGCGCGCGGGCGGCAGTTCGAGCAGGAAATCGTGGATCGCGCCAAGGTGGCCGACCTCGCCTTTGCTGACGAGCGCGGTGGGGGTATCCTCTACCACCCGGAAGCCGAAGTTTTCGAGTGCCGGAACCGCGTCTGACAGGGCAATCGCCCCGCTGCGCTGATAGAGCTTGAGCCGCAGATGCCCCTCGCCATCCTGCGCCCGGCCGTGCAGCCGCACCCCCCGCCCGGTCAGCGCCAGAGCGGAAAGCCCGATGATGTCGCTCGCCGCCTCGGCGGGTCCGCAGGCGGCGCGATAGGTTAGCGGGAAGGCATCGGCATAGGTTGCCGCGAGGTCAGCCGCCCGCGATGCGTCGATGGAGAGGGCCAATTCGTCCTCAACCGCCTCGCCCCAGCCGCGCAGCATCAGGGCGAGCCGCGTATCGAGCGCGGCCTCGTCGGGGATCTTCGCCCCTTCGCGGATATCGATAACAAAGCGCAGCAGCGCGAGATTACTGCTCTCTACCTCTAGGCTCCAGTCGAGCACCGGGCCATCGGCGGCCTTGGTCAGCATCGCCTCGATCTCGAGCCGGGTGCCGGTCGAGATGGCATCGCGGGGCAGCCAGACGAAAGCGAACAGGTGGCGATCGAGCGGTGCGGTGACCAGCATCAGCCGGGGGCGGGGTCGCTCGACCAGACTCATCATCGTCGTCGCTATGCGCTCGATATCGCGGGCTTCAAAGCTGGCGAGCATATCGTGCGGCAACGCGGTGAGCGCATGGACCAGCGCTTTGCAATTATGGCTGCCGGTGCTGAAGCCGAACTTGGTCATCAGCGCGGAAAGCTGGGCGCGCAGGCCGGGAACTTCCTGCGGCGGCGCGGCCAGTGCGGCGCTGGTCCACACCCCGGCGTGGGCCGAAAGCGCGACCAGCTTCCCGGCTTCAAACACCGGAACGATAAACAGATCGAGCGGCACGGCGCGGTGGACCGAGGAAATGCGGTTGGACTTGATCACCAGCAGGCTGCGGCTCTTCGGCTTGGCATCGAACCAGGCGAAGGCCCGGCGCCAAGAGGGCTCGGCGAGCAGCGGCTTCGCGCCTTTCTTGCAGACGCCGAGCAGTGTGTCTTCGCGGCCATCGCGGTGATGGGTGACGTGGCCGAGCAGGGTCAGCATGTCGGCGCCCAGCCAGTGCAGCAGGGCAGCACATTCGGCATCGCGGGTTTCGAGCACGGCAGCATCGGTGGCCATGCAGGCCTTCATTGCGGGCCAGTCGGCCACCGCGCCGCGCACTTCGGCCAGCGTCTGCTCGAGCGCAGCGGCCAGAGCCTTGCGCGCCTTGGCATCGGTGCGCCCGGTTTCGAGGTAGATCATCGATTCGCGCGGAGCATCGCCCTCGGGCAGGGCAGTGATCACCCCCTTGGCATCGCGTTCTACGGCGACCACCGGATGGACCAGCCGGTCTATCGCCAGCCCTTGCCGGGCAAGCGTGGCGGCAATCGAATCGACAAGGAACGGCATGTCGTCATTGATCACCGCGATCCGGGTGATACGGCTGCCGGACTGGTCATCGATGGCCAAGGCGGGCTTGCCGGATTGCCGCTGGCTGGCCGCGCCGAGCATGAAGGCGGCAACCGTGGTCAAGGCGTCCGGGCCAAGCTCTGTATCACCGGGCAGGATCGCGCCGGAAAGCCTCCCGGCCAGAGCCGCCTCAAGCCCGCGCGATGCGGAGCCTGGTTTTGCAGGGGTACCTTTGGCTGCTGCGGTACGGCTGGCCATAATGCTCGCTCTCCTACCCTCGCGCCTTCTTGCGCCTCGGGCCTCGCGTAAACAAGGATGGTTGCGATCTTCTGCCGCAACACTCGGGGCGATTACCGAGATATAGTCTCAATTGCAACCAGTTGCTGCAGCAAAAGGTGCTCAGCCGTGAAGGGCGGCCATGGCCAGTTCGAGCGAGCGGCGGCGCAGCGCAGAATCATATGTCTGTCCGGAAAAGATGATCTCGTCGGCCCCGGTGCGTTCGGCAAAGGCGGTGACTTGCGCGCGTACCGCTTCGGGCGATCCCACCGCGCGGGCGACATCCATCCGTTCGAGCATGGCCAAAGCCGCGGGCGGCAGGCTGGCGCGATAGTTCTCAATCGGTGGCTTCATCCTTCCCGGCTCGCCAAAGCGCAGGGCAACGAAGCCTTGTTCCTGTGTCGAGGCGAGATAGGCCGCTTCCTCGTCGCTGGGGGCACAGAACATGGTCATCGCGGCCATGACATGCGGCTCGGCCAGCGTCTCGGAAGGCGTGAAGCGCTCGCGGTACAGCTTCAGTGCGCCATCAAGATGGTCGGGCGCAAAGTGCGAAGCGAAAGCATAGGGCAGGCCCAGCGCGGCGGCGAGCGAAGCGCCGAACAGGCTCGAGCCCAGTATCCACATTTCCACATTTGCGCCCTTCGCCGTGGTGGCCTGAATCGGCAGCGCGGGATCACCGGCAAACAGGGCGCTGAGCTCAACCACATCCTGCGGGAAGAATTCGGAGGCGCGCATCAGATCCTTGCGCAGGGCTTGGGCAATCCTGCCGTCCGCACCCGGCGCGCGGCCCAGCCCCAGATCTACGCGGCCCGGGAACAGCGCCTCCAACGTGCCGAATTGCTCGGCAATGACGAAAGGGTTGTGATTGGGAAGCATGATCCCGCCTGCGCCCACGCGGATCGACGAGGTCGCATGGCCGATATGCGCCAGCACCACAGAAGTCGCTCCGCCCGCTATCCCTTCCATGCCGTGATGCTCTGCCACCCAGAAGCGCTTGCACCCGGCGCCTTCCGCGCAGCGCGCGAGTTCGGCGCTGTCCGCCATGGCCTCGCTGATCGTTCCGCCTTCGCGGACGGGCACCAGATCGAGGACCGAATAGGCGGGCATATCAGTCGCCTTCAGGTTTTGCGGGCGGCGCTGGGTCAGGCGCTGCGCTTTCGCCGATCTGCTCGAGATAGGCTTTGGCCTGAGCTGCCTCGGGGCTTTGCGGGGCCGTGGCGATCACCGATTTCCAACTCTTGCGCGCGGCATCCTCGCGCTCGGCGAGCATGGCGATCACCCCGGCTTCCAGGCCGATGGCGGGGTCGAGCGGATTGAGCGCGGCGGCCTTTTCGATAAATTGCTGCGCCTGCTCCAGCTTGGCCGTGCGGCGGTAGAGTGTGGCCGAAAGCAGCCAGACATCGCTGTTTCCGGGAATGAGTGTTGTCGCCTCGGTGAGCGTTGCCTTGGCCTCGAACGAACGACCCAGAGCGACCAGCGCCCGCGCCTTGTCAAAGGCGATTTCGCCCTGCGCGGCCTTGTCGCCGGTCGCAACCGCATCGTCGTGCGCCAGCGCCAGCGCTACCAGCGCGCGGGCAGGCTGGCCCCCGGCTATCGCGGCATTCCCTGCCATGGCGCCCCAGTCAGCGCGCTTGGCGTGATCGCTGCCAGAAGCGTCGCGCGCGGCGATGAACGCCTTTTCCGCGCCTTCAAAATCCGCCTTCTGCGCATGGGCAAGGCCAAGGCAACCCTGGGCTTCGGCGAATTCGGCAGTGGTGGCGCGGGCGACCCAGTCATTGGCGCGCTCGATAGCCTCATCGGCCCCGCCGGCATTACCCGCTGCGGCGATCATCGCCTGACAGGTCTGTGCCGAAGGCATTACGGGAGGCGGCGCAGGGGCCGGGCTCACCTCGCCATGCCGCGCCGGCATCCGCGCCTTGCCAATCGGGATTTCGCTGCCTCCGCTGATAATGCCGCCAGAGCTCATCTGGACTAGCAGGGGAAGCAGGCTGAGCAGGATGGGCATTCGGGACCTTTCGTCAGACCGTTTCGCACAGCGTGGCAACGGTGCGCAGCAAGACTGCCACATCCGCTGGCCGCGACAGGCGGTGATCGCCGTCCTTGATCAGCTGCACCTGCACATCGGCTGAACGCAGGTCTTCGGCCAGCTGCAAGGCGACGTGCCAGGGCACATCGGGATCGGCCTGACCCTGGATCAGCCGCACCGGGCAATCGAGTTCAATTTCCTTGCCGAGCAGCAGATTGCTCTGCCCGTCGGCCCAAAAGCCCGGAAAGGTCGGCGTCGGCTGCGGGCCATAGGCGTTTTCCTCGAGCACCACCTCGCCCGCGAGCAGTTCGGCCTGCTGCTCGTCGCTGAAGCCCCAGGCGGTGAAATCGGGCGCGGCGGCAATGCCGATCAGGCCCGCCAGTTGCTCGCCCAGTTCCAGCCCGGCGAGCAGCATCAGCCAGCCGCCCATTGAAGAGCCGATCAGGATCACCGGCCCGGTCACCCGCGCCGCAATCAGCGCCAGCACCTCGCCGCGCCATTTGCTGAGCGTGCCATCTGCGAATTGGCCCGGACTTTCCCCACAGCCCGAATAGTCAAGCAACAGGCAGGCGCGGCCTTGCCCGGTCGCCCAGTCAAACAGCGCAGTGGCTTTGGAGCCTGCCATGTCGGACATATAGCCTGGCAGGAATACCAGCGTCGGGCCGGTTCCCCCGGTGTGGCGGAAGGCAATTTGGCGGCCATCGGGGAGGAGATGGAATTGGGTTTCGCTCATGCCCTCCCCATGCCCCGCCCGCCCCGATCAGTCACGCTCGAAAATCTGCTCGATCGCCAGCGCAAAAGCATCGGCAATGCGGAAGGCGAGAGGGAGCGAGGGATCGTAGCGACCGGTTTCAATGGCGTTGACCGATTGCCGCGAGACCTCCAGTCGCTCGGCCAGATCCTGCTGGCTCCACCCGCGCTCGGCGCGCAGGACTTTGAGACGGTTCTTCATTGGCAGGACACCGAGGAACCGAGGGTGATGCGGTTATAGAGGTCACCTACACCCAGCCCCATGAACCAGAAGAACGCCGCGCCGAACCCGCCGGTGCCCTTGGCGACCAGATCGAAGTTCTGGAGGAATTCCCAGACCGTTACGATGGTCAGGCAAAAACCGGTGGCGACGAGACACTGGCGCACGTGGAGCAGTTTCACGAATTCGTCGGTCTCCTCGACGATCAACCGCATCACTGCCCAGAATACGCCGATGACCGGCAGAGCAGGGGCAACCGCGAGGGCATAGGCAACTGGCCCGTGCGGCGGATTGTGCCGGAACAGGCTGACGGTAGCGTAGAGCACGGCGACATAGATGCTCATCAGCACGAACAGTCGGGTGACATATCGGCGCGATGCCGGGGACATTGTGCGGGTCATGGAAAGCTCCTTTGCTAAATTGACAAGCTACCTTTACACGCGATTCGCGATGCTTGTCAAGTGACCTTTCCATAATGGAAATGAGCCTTGTCGCCCCATGCGGCAATAACGCTTTGTTGACCGCCGCTTGCTATGGCCCGGCGCAGCAGATTGCAGGGGCGGGAATGGACAAGGTGATCCACTGGTTCGGCACCAAACGGGGCGCGCTCGCGTGGCTCTGGGGGCTGTTCATTGTGCCCAGACTGGCGCTGGTCCTGCTGGGTGTGGAGCCGACTTCGGATGCCGCGTGGTATTATTCGCGCGCTGAAAAGTTGGCCGCCGGGCTCGGCTATCTCGGCGATCATGGCGCGCCGACCGCCTATTGGCCGGTGGGCTGGCCCTTGTCGCTGTCGGTGCCGTTCTCGCTGTTTGGTGCCTCGCCGCTGGTAGTGGGCCTGTTCAATCTGGGCACTGCCGTGCTGGGCGGCTGGCTCTTGTATGACCTTGCGCGGCGGATTGGCGGATCGGAGCTGGCGGCGCGCACGGCGCTGCTGCTGTTTGCGGTCTATCCCAACGCCATCGCTTATGTCCCGCTGGCGCTTACCGAGGTGTTTTACACCACCCTGCTGCTGGCGATCTGCTGGCTGCTGGTAGGGAATCGCAAGGCTTGGGCGCTGGTTCTGGCCGGACTGCTGCTTGGCCTCGCCACGCTGGTCAAGGCGCAGACGCTGGT
The DNA here is from genome assembly GCA_947451145.1 of Sphingomonadaceae bacterium. Taxonomy (GTDB): domain Bacteria; phylum Pseudomonadota; class Alphaproteobacteria; order Sphingomonadales; family Sphingomonadaceae; genus Novosphingobium. Next base: position 13,031 of record CANFXW010000009.1, read on the forward strand.
GGTCGTGCCGCTGATTCTCGGCATCGAACTGCTCGGGAAAGAGGGATTCTGGCGCAGGCTGCCTGCGGCTTGTGCGAAGTTTGCCGCGCTGATCGCGCTTGCCGCGCTGGTCGTTGCGCCGTGGACGATCCGCAACCATCGCGAGCTGGGCCACTGGGTTGCGGTCTCGACCAACGGCGGCGCAACGCTGCTTGCCAGCAACAACGATACCGCACGCGGCGACTTCACGCCGCAGGACCCCACCTTCGCTGCTTATGACGCGCGCAAGGGCGGTGATGAAGTGCTGCACGATGCCGAGGGCAAGGCGCTCGGGATGGCATGGATCAAGGCGCATCCCGTGCGCTTCGTCCAGCTGATCCCGCTCAAACTGTTCCGCCTCTGGGGTCCGGATGGCGAGGGCGAATGGGCCTATCAGGGCGGCTATCCCCGCTATGGCGAATTCGAAACCACTTTCCGCGCGGTGCGACTGGCCAATCAGGGGTACTATGTCCTGCTGCTGCTCGGCTTTGCCATTGCCGCGCTGGTCCAGCTGATGCGGCGCTGGAAGGCCCCGAAAAGACCTGGCGTGCGGCTGATCGGCTGGTGGGCGCTGCCCTATGGCATCGCCGCCTATCCCAGCGGCATCGCCGTGGTGTTCAGCGGGCAATCGCGGTTCCACTATCCGGTAATGCCCTTTGTCTGCCTTGCTTGCGGCTGGCTTCTGGCGGACTGCTGGGTGCGGCGCAGGACTGCGGAACTCGCTGCTATCGCTTAGGTGGTCAAAGAAGAAGTTCGCGCAAAGGCGCAAAGAGGAAAAGGGGGCGCAAAGGTATCGCTTGCGGCTATGCCGCTGTTCACTCTTACGGCATGCCAAGTTGGAACGTCAGCGATGATAGAGGGGGCCTGCGGCGCAACAGCAGCACTCTGCGCCTTTTTCTTCTTTGCGCCTTTGCGCGAACCTGAATGAGCATTTGGTTGCCGCGCGCACAGCGGCTTGAAGCCTACGCGCCCCTGCTTTAGGGGCTTGGCCTATGTCAGATATGTTCAAGATCAGCCTTCCCGATGGTTCGGTGCGCGAAATGCCTGCCGGTTCCTCTCCCGCCGATGTTGCCGCGGCGATCGGCCCCGGCCTCGCCAAGGCCGCGCTGGCCGCGCGCGTTGATGGCGAGCTGGTTGACCTCACCCGGCCCTTCACCGGCGATGCCAGCCTCGCTCTGGTCACTTCGCGCGATGAGGCCGAAGCGCTTGATCTGGCCCGCCATGACTTTGCCCACGTGCTGGCTGAAGCCGTGCAGGCGCTGTTCCCGGGGACGCAGATCACCTTTGGCCCTTCGACCGACGATGGTTTTTACTACGACTTCGCACCGAAGGATCGCCCCTTCACCGACGAAGACCTGCCGGCGATCGAAGCCGAAATGCGCAAGATCATTGCTGCCGACAAGCCGCTGCGTCGCGAGGTGTGGGACCGCGAACAGCTGATCAGCCGCTGGCAGCAGCAGGGCGAAAGCTTCAAGGCCGAATGGGCAGCCGAACTGCCCGGTGACGAACCGCTGACGGTCTATTGGTCGGGCGATGACTGGCTCGACATGTGCCGCGGGCCGCATCTGCCCGCCACCGGCAAGCTCGATCCCGCCGCCTTCAAGCTGACCCGCGTTTCGGGCGCCTATTGGCGCGGTGACCAGAACAACGCGATGCTTTCCCGCATCTATGGCACCGGCTGGCTCAACAAGAAGCAGCTGGGCGAGCATCTGACCCGGCTGGAAGAGGCCGCCAAGCGCGATCATCGCAAGCTGGGGCAGGAGATGGACCTGTTCCACCTGCAGGCCGAGGCGCACGGATCGGTGTTCTGGCACCCGAACGGCTATGTCATCTACCGCGCGCTTGAGGATTATATGCGCCGCGCGGTGCTGAAGGCGGACTGCAAGGAAGTCAAAACCCCGCAGGTGATGGACGCGCGCCAGTGGGAACAGTCCGGCCACTGGGGCAAGTACCGCGAAGCCATGTTCGTCATTCCTGACGAAGTGCCGAACACCGAAGATGACGGCCCGCTGGTCTCGAACGATGCCGACTGGATGGCGCTCAAGCCGATGAACTGCCCGGCGCACGTGCTGATCTTCCGTCAGGGCATCAAGAGCTACCGCGACCTGCCGCTGCGTATTGTGGAGAACGGCTGCTGCCACCGCAACGAACCGCACGGCGCGCTGCACGGGCTGATGCGCGTGCGCCAGTTCACGCAGGATGACGGCCACATCTTCTGCCGCGAAGACCAGATCGTTGAGGAAGTGCGCAATTTCTGCGCGCTGGCCGACCGGGTCTACAAGGACTTCGGCTTCACCTATGCGATCAAGCTCGCGCTGCGCCCGGAAAACCGCTTCGGCACCGAAGAGATGTGGGACAAGGCCGAAAACGAGCTGCGCGATGCCGTGGCTGCAGCGGGGCTCAACACACCCGAATATGGCTGGGAAGAACTGCCCGGCGAAGGCGCCTTCTATGCGCCCAAGCTCGAATGGCATCTGACCGACGCGATTGGCCGCACCTGGCAGGTCGGCACGATCCAGTCTGACCGCGTGCTGCCCGAGCGGCTGGATGCGAGCTACATCGGCGAGGACGGCGGCAAGCACCGCCCTGTCATGCTCCACCGCGCGATCTTCGGTTCTTACGAGCGCTTTATCGGCATCCTGATCGAGCATTTCGCCGGCAAACTGCCTGTCTGGCTCGCCCCGGTGCAGGCCGTGGTGGCGACGATTGTTTCGGACGCCGATGACTATGCCGCAGAGGTTACGGCACAGCTTCGCGCGGCTGGTATTCGCGTGGAAACCGATCTCCGCAACGAGAAGATCAACTACAAGGTTCGCGAACACTCTCTCGCCAAGGTTCCGCACCTGCTGGTGGTCGGCAAGCGCGAGGCCGAGGAAGGCACTGTCGCCGTCCGCACGCTGGGCGCGGAATACCAGAAGGTGATGACGCTGGCCGAGGCGATTGCCATGCTGAAGCACGAGGCGACTGCGCCGGATCTGCTGCAGGCTTGATTCTGGGAATCACCTGGGGCGCGATTGCGCTGGGGCTGGCGGCGACTCTGGTTGCCGGTTTCGTGCGCGGGCTGGCCGGGTTTGGGCTGGCGATCATGCTGGTGCCGGTGCTCAGCCTTGCGATTCCTCCGGCGGAAGCCGTGGTGGTCGGCAACTGGCTGGGGTTCATGATCAGCTTCCTCGGCGTGCGCAAGCAGATCGCCGATACCGAAAAGTCGGCATGGGTGATCGCCGGGGTTGCCCTGCTGACGATCCCGCTCGGCGTGCTGGCGCTTGGTGCGGTGGGCGGACCGGTGGCGCGGCTGGTTATCGCGCTGATCGCCATCGCGGCTTTCATCGCCGTGATCCTGCCGCCCAAGCCGCACCATAAACCGGGGACGAAAGAGACCGTGGCGACCGGCATGGCCTCGGGCCTGCTCGCCGGTTTTGCCGCCATGCCGGGGCCGCCGATTGTGCCCTATTACCTGCGGCGCGAAATTGCGCCGGCCGTGGCGCGGGCCTCGATGATGTCGATTTTTCTCGTGACGCAAGGCGCGGGAATTCTCGTTGCGGTGTTCCTCGGCACGGCGACATGGCGCGAGCTGTGGATTGCGCTGGCGCTCTATCCGGCGGTGGTGCTGGGCAACCATTTCGGCGCGCGCGCATTCGGGCGAATCAACCCGAAGGTGTGGCGCTATCTGGCTGGTGGTGTGCTGGGCGCAGCGGCGCTGGCCGCGCTGATCAAGCTGCTAAAGGCTTAGAACGGCAGCGGCTTGCCCGCGAGGATCAACGCCATGGCGCAACCGATCACAATCATCGCGCGCGGCAGATCGGCCAGCGGCAGACGCTGCGGGATGTTCATGGAAAGGGCGATGACTCGGGCCATGTGCAAGGTAATGCGCCAGAGAATCTTGCCGAACCGTTAAGGACACCCGTCGTCCCGGGTCGAGCCCGGGACGACGATTATGCCGAAGGCATCTGCTGGCTGGCACAATGGAATGACCCACCGCCCGCCAACACGGCATCGGCCAGAACGCCCACACAATCACGATCCGGGAACAGCGCGGCAATCGCCGCCACCCCTTCGGCATCGTGCACCGTGCCATAGGTCGGCACGACCACCAGCTTCGAGGTTATGCAGAAGTTCATGTAGCTGGCAGGCTCAATCCGGCCATCCGTTTCCACCCGGCCCGGCGATGGCACCTCGCGCACTGCCAGGCCAAATTCCTCGGCGCGCGCCTTGGCGTCGGCATAGATGCCTGCGTTGGGATCATCGCTGCCGTTGGCGCGTGGCACAGCGAGCACGCCGGGGGCAACAAAGCGCGCGAGGTTATCGACATGGCCGTCGGTATGGTCATTGATCAGGCCATCGCCCAGCCACAGCACCCGTTCGAACCCGAGATCGCGCTCCAGCCGCAGCTCGATTTCTCCGCGCGAGTGCTGGGGGTTGCGGTTGGGGTTGAGCAGGCATTGCTCGGTGGTAACCACCAAACCAGTGCCATCGGTATCGAGCGCCCCGCCTTCGAGAACCCAATCCGACAGTGTCACCGCCAGCCCCGCATCTTCGGCGAGTTCGGCACCAATCGTCTGGTCGCCGTGCATCAGATACTTGCCGCCCCAGCCGTTGAAGCCAAAGCGGCGCGCCACCCGCACGTCAGCGGGGCCCGCAACCACCAGCGGCCCGGTATCGCGCAGCCAGATATCGCCATAGGCGCGCTGCTCGATTTTCACCGCGCCCGAAACCAGCGCCTGCGCCCGCGCCGCATTGGCTTCATCGCGCACGATCAGCCGCACTTCCTGCCCGCTCTCCGCCACGGCACTGGCGAAAGCGGCGATCTGTTCCTGCGCGGCGCCGAGGAAGCCCGGCCACTCAACCGGATCGTGCGGGAATCCGATCCACAGCCAGTCCTGCGGATGCCACTCCGGCGGCATCCGCAGCATAGGATAGGTCATGGGTTATTTCCCTGCCCGGTCACGATCGCGGATCGCGCGGAATTCGTCGCCTTCGTGCCAGTTCGGCCAGTCCTTGCTGTCCGCGAGCATGTGGCCGAGGCGATAGAGCAGACGGACGTCCTGATTGATCCCAGACCAGTCCCACTTGGCTGAATATTCGTCGCTCGGCTGGTGATAGCGGTTGTTGGTGTAATCATCGCGCGCCGCCTTGCCGGCTTCCTTGCCGCCGTTCACCAGATCGATCCCGCGGCCGATATCGAACATCGGTACGCCCAGCTTCGCCATCGAGAAATGGTCCGAGCGGTAATAGCCGCCCTTCTCCGGGCTGTCCTCGGGTGCTTCGACCAGACCCTTTTCGGCCAGCGCCTTGCGGAACAGTGCAGTCAGCTCTGACTTGTCGCCGCCGGTCATCGAATAGTCTTTTGCGGCGCCCGTGGGCGAAAGGGCATCCATATTCGCCCCGCCAACGGTCTGGCGCAGCGGGTAGACCGGGTGTTCGGCATACCACTTCGAGCCGAGCAGCCCCGATTCCTCAAGCGTCAGGGCAACGAACACCTGGCTGCGCCGGGCCGCACCGGCCTTGACACTGGCCTTGGCGATCGCGGTCAGCGCGCCGACACCGGTGGCGTTATCGACCGCGCCGTTGCAGATGTCATCGCCGCGCGCATCGGCCTTGCAGTGGCCAAGATGATCCCAGTGCGCCGAATAGAGCACGTATTCCTTTGGCGCGGCCTTGCCCGGCAAGATGCCGACGACATTGTGCGAGTTCGATTTGCGCGTTTTGCTGTCAAACGAGACAGAGGCCTTCAGCCCCAGCGGCACTGCGTGAAAGCCTTTCTGTCCGGCCGCCGCGATCATGCTGGTCAGGTCTTTGCCCGCCGATGCCATGATGCTCTCGGCCACACGTTTTTGCATCCAGCCATTGGCCATGGTCTGGTCGGCACCGTCATTGGCGCTCTGCAGATAGAGCTGCGATTTCGACCAGCTCGACTGCACGACGTTCCAGCCATAGGCGGCGGGGAAGGTATCGTGGATGATCAGTGCGCCGGCCGCACCCTGCCTTGCGGCTTCTTCGTACTTGTAGGTCCAGCGGCCGTAATAGGTCATGCGGCGGCCCTTGAAGAGGCCGTTTTCACCTTCCATCGCATAGTCGGGATCGTTGACGAGGATCACCGCGATCTTGCCGTGCATGTCTTGCCCGGCATAGTCGTTCCAGCCGAGTTCCGGCGCATTGATGCCATAGCCGACGAAGACCATCTCTGCGTCTTTCAGCTCGGTATGCGGGGTCACGCGATAGGAGGCGGCGACGAAATCGGAGCCCTGGGTGAAACTGAGCGGGGTATTGCCGCCGGTCACTGTCAGCGGCGAATAGTTGTTGCCAGTGATTTCCACCGTCGGCACGTCCTGCAGCCACGATCCGTGATTGCCCGGCTTCAATCCCGCCGCCGTGAACTGGGCGATGATGTAGTTGAGCACTTTGGGCTCGGCGGCGCTGCTGGGGCCGCGACCTTCGAAATCGTCGGCAGAGAGGCGCTGCACCACTGTTTTCATCAGCGCGGTGTCTATCGCCGGATCCTTTGGTGCGGCGCTGCCGATGCCGCTGACGGTCAGGGCGGAGAGAGTAAGCGCAGAGGCAAGCAGCCTGAATTTGTGCGTGGAGAATGTCATCGGCGACCTTTCGCATGTCTTGCTGCCGCCTGATGCAGGCGGCGAATGGCGCAGGGTGTGGCAAATAGGCCGGACCAGCGCAAGACACGCTCTTGATCCGGCAACCGTGATAGCGCACTTCAAGGGAATGGAGTTCGAACCCGACTGGACCGGCGCAATCGCAAGGGCGCGAAAGCATTCGCCGTTTCTCGCCCGTTTGCTTGATCGCGAACAGGAACTCGCCGCCCTGCTGGCCGAAGGTCGCGGCGAAGAGGCGATGGCGCTTGCGCGAGAGGCTGGCGAGGGCGCTGGCGATGTGCCCATCGCGCTCAGGCGGGAACGCCGCGCGCTGGCGCTGGCGCTGGGCATTGGCGATCTGGCGGGAGCCTTTCCGCTCGCGCGGGTAACCGGCGAGCTTTCCGCCTTTGCCGACCGCGCGCTCGATGCCGCTATTCGCCATGTTCTGCTCAGCCGGATGCCCGATGCCGAACCCGCCGGGATGATCGCGCTGGCTCTGGGCAAACACGGCGCGTGCGAGCTCAACTATTCGTCCGACATCGATCCGATCCTGCTCTACGATCCGGCTACCCTGCCGCACCGTGAGCGCGAGGAGCCGGGCGAGGCGGCGGCGCGCTATGCCCGCGATATTGTCCAGACGCTCAGCCGGGTGGACGGCGAAGGCTATGTTTTCCGGGTCGACTTGCGCCTGCGCCCGCAGTCAGAGGTCAGTCCGCTGGCGATCCCGATTGATGCAGCGCTCAGCCACTATGAAAGTTCGGCGCTGGCCTGGGAACGCGCGGCCTTCATTCGCGCCCGCGCCTGTGCCGGAGACATTGCCGGTGGCGAGGCCTTCCTCAAGGCGATCCGGCCCTTTGTCTGGCGCAAGAGCCTCGATTTCGGGGCCATTGCCGAGATTGGCCGCCTCACCGCACAGATTCGTGCAACGCAGGAAGGCAGCGAGAAGCCGGGACCGGGCTTTGATGTCAAACGCGGGTATGGCGGCATCCGTGAGGTCGAATTCTTTGCCCAGACGCACCAGCTGATCCACGGCGGGCGCAATCCCGCGCTGCGGCTGCGCGGGGTGCGGGCAACGCTTGATGCGCTGGCGGATACCGGGATCATCGCCGCCCCCGATGCCGAGGTGCTGGGCACCAGCTATGACCGGCTGCGGGCGATCGAGCACCGGCTGCAAATGGTTGCCGATCACCAGACGCAGGTGCTGCCGGCAGACAGCGCCGCGCTCGATAACGTGGCGCGGCTTGACGGGCTGAAAGACGGAAAAGCGCTGGTCAAGGAAATCGCGAGCATCACGGGTGCCGTGGCAGCGCGCTATGACGCACTGATTGCGCAGCACGCCTCAGACGCCGCACCCTCCGCGCCGCCACCCGCCAGCGGCAAGCGGCTCGCGGCCGAGCTTGATGCGCTGGGCTTTGAAACGCCCGACGAGCTCGCGGGCCGGATAGAAGGCTGGCATTCGGGCAAGCTTAAGGCCATGCGCAGCGAGGCGGCGCAGATGGCGTTTCAGGCGATCCAGTCACCGCTGCTCGCCGCGCTCGCCCGCTCGCCGGAACCGCGCCGCGCGTTCAATCGCTGGGAGGAGCTGCTCACCCGCCTGCCCTCGGCGCTCGGGCTTTTCCAGCTGCTGGAGGCCCGCCCGGCGCTGCTTGACCTTACCGCCAAGGTACTCGGCCTCGCCCCGCCGCTCGCCGATGCGCTGGCGCGGCGCGGCGATCTGCTCGATGCACTGATCGATGCCAGCGCTTTTGACCTGCCAGGCTGCGTCGATGATCTCGTTGCCGAATTCGCCGCCGGTGAAGCGGGCGATGATTACGAGCGCCTGCTCGACCGGGTGCGGCGCAAGGTGGGCGAAAAGCGCTTTGCCCTGGGCGTCCAGCTGATCGAGGCGGCGACCGATCCACTGGTTATTGCCGCCGCCAATGCCCGCGTCGCCGAAGCGGCGCTGATCGTGCTGGGCAAAGCCACAGTGGCGGAATTCGAAAGCGTCCACGGGCGCATTGTCGGGAGCGATCTGGTGGTGCTCGGGCTTGGCAGGTTCGGCGGCGGGGCGCTGACCCACGCTTCCGATCTCGATCTGGTTTACCTGTTCACCGGCAATCACGAGGGCGAATCGGACGGAGAACGCCCGCTCGGCGCAACGCTCTATTTCAACCGCCTCGCCCCGCGGTTTGGCGCTGCGCTGACCGTGCCGACGGCGGAAGGCGCGCTCTATGAGGTTGATACCCGGCTGCGTCCCTCGGGCAAGAGCGGACCCTTGGCGGTTAGCTTTGACAGCTTTGAGCGCTACCAGCGCGAAGAGGCCTGGACCTGGGAGCACATGGCGCTGTGCCGCGCCCGCCCGCTGTTCGGCCCGGAGGCGGCCAAGGCGCAGTTCGCCGAACTGGTGCAAGGCGTGCTCACCGCGCCGCGTGATAAGGCCAAATTGTGCGCCGACGTGCTCGAAATGCGTGCCGAGATGGCGCAGCACAAGCCCGCGCAGGGCCCGCTCGATGCCAAGCTGGCGCGCGGCGGGCTGGTCGATGTGGAATTCATCGTCCACTACCTGCAACTGCGCGAGGGCGTAGGGCTGGTGCCGTCGCTGCAGCAAGCCATCGCGGCACTGATCGCGGCGGGGCTGGTGCCCGAAACCCTGCTCCCCGCACATGACACGCTGACCCGCTTGCTAGTCGCGGGCCGTCTGCTCGCACCCGATTCCGAGATTCCCCCGCCCGGCGTGAGGCCCGCGCTTGCCAGCGCCTGCCAATGCGGCAATTGGGACGAGATGATCGCCGGATTCGCGGAGGCGCGAAGCGTTGTCGCCGCTGTCTGGGCTCAGGTATTCGGCGAGAAAATCGAAGGGAAAGTTCCATGAGCAGCAAACCAACTGTAGGCGACTCGATGCCCGATGTGGCCATGACCACGCCCGATGGCGGCAGCATTTCGCCCTCTGACCTGAAGGGCAAGAAGGCGGTGATCTTCTTCTATCCCAAGGACGATACGCCGGGCTGCACCGTGGAAAATCAGGACTTTACCGCGCTGGCGGATGACTTCGCAGCGGCAGGTGTGGCTCTGCTCGGTGTCTCGAAAGACAGCCCCGCGCGCCATGCAAAATTCATCGCCAAATACGGCCTCACCGCCCCGCTCGCCAGCGATGCGGAGACGGGCGGGCTGTCGGATGCGCTCGGGGTGTGGACCGAAAAGGTCAACTATGGCCGCACCTATATGGGCATGGTCCGCACCACCTATCTGCTGGATGCCGATGGCAAGATCGCCCGCGTGTGGGACAAGGTGAAGGTCAAGGGCCACGCCGCCGAGGTGCTGGAGGCAGCGAAGGCCCTGTGATGTTGCCAAGACTGTGACATCCCTCTCAGCGGCGATCCGCGCCGCGCTGGAGACTGCCGATCCGCTCGCCAAGGCGATGGCGACGCGCGAAGTGGTGCGCGATTGGCGGCTGGGGCGGCTGGATTTCACCTTTGACACTCCCATGCCCCTCCGCCCGACGCGGCCAGAGCGGCCCGAACTGCTGCCGCCGAGCCGCATGCCCAAGCGCGGGCGCGGCGGATCGGAGCGCAGCCGGATCGCGCTGTGGCACGCCATCGCCCATATCGAATTCGTCGCGATAGACCTCGCGCTCGATATGGCCGGGCGGTTCGGCGGCGAGATGGGCGCGGGCTTCACCGGCGATTTCCTGAAGGTTGCAGGCGACGAGGCTTCGCATTTCATGATGATCCATCGCCACCTGCGGGGGCTGGGCGCTGCCTATGGCGATCTGCCCGCGCATGATGGCCTGTGGGAGTCCGCACAGAACACCATGCACGATGTTGCGGCGCGGCTGGCGGTGGTGCCGATGGTGCTTGAGGCCCGCGGATTGGATGTTACCCCGATGACCATCGACCGGGTCCGCGCAGCTGGAGACGAACGCGGCGCGCGGCTGTTGGAACGAATCCTTGACGATGAAATTGTCCACGTCCGAATCGGCGCAACACACTTCGCCGCACTCGCTTCGGCCCGCCGAATCGATGCTGATGAAATGTGGATTTCCTTGGTTTCCCGCCACTTTGGTGGACGCGTTAAGCCACCGTTCAACGACTCGGCGCGGCTCAAAGCCGGTTTGTCGCGCCAAGCCTACGCAGCGCTTGCCTTGGATAAAATCGACACGTAGCGACAGGATCAAGAGAAGGCGGGGGGACCGACCAACTCCAATAACGAACGACAAGGCCAGATGTTCCGGCTGAAGTTGAACGGGATCGGTTCGGACAAAAAAAGGTTTTTTCGTGGTCGCTTTTGCAATTCTGACAAAGTTCCGCACGCTGGCAGGTCTTGCTGCTGCGGCAACGCTGTTCTCTTCCAATCCTGCCATGGCCAATGCCAGCGCCAATGCTGACATCCTCGCTCCGCTGCGCGCTGCAACTGCTGCCAAGGACGATAATGCCGCTGCGGCTGGCGATACGGAATTCCGTTCGCTGTTCAATTCGTGGTCGGCGCTGGAAGGCAACTCTCGCAAGCTGGTTTCGGTTTCGCAGCCGGTCCGCAGCTCCGGCACGGTTCCCAGCATCGCTGCTGTTCCTGCCTTCGCCCAGCCCACCACTGTCGCCATCCCTTCGCGCATGCCGGTTGAAACCGCAGCGCTGACCAGCGGCTTCGGCATGCGCTGGCACCCGGTGATCGGCGGCCGCCGCGCACACAAGGGCGTTGACCTTGGCGCAGCCTGGGGCACCCCGGTCTATGCTTCGGCCGACGGTATCGTCAGCCGCGCTGACTGGTTCTCCAGCTACGGCCTCTACGTTTCGATCGAGCACGGCGGTGACATTGAAACCCGCTATGGCCACATGTCGCGCCTCGTCGCCTATGCCGGTGAGAACGTGAAAAAGGGCGATCTGATCGGCTACGTCGGCTCGACCGGCCGCTCGACCGGCCCGCACCTGCATTACGAAGTCCGCATCGCCGGCACTGCCGTCAACCCGATCCCCTACCTGCAGAACGGCGCCTACAAGCCCGCCACGCTGGCTCAGGCTGAAGCGATCGGCGGCAAGGGCGACGGCGAAGAGTAAGAATTCTCAAGATAGCTGCACTGCGCACAAAAGAGGCGCAGGTAGCCACAGGCACTTCGGGAGAGGGTGCCGAAAAGGGCGGCGGGGTTAACCTGCCGCCCTTTTCAGTTTTTGGGGTCAAGCTTATCGCGGCTCGCCAAGATGCCGACGAGGAAATCGTTGAGCCGCTTGGTCATTCTTGTGTCGATGAGCCACACCATCACCAGCAGCGTATAGTAAAGATTCAATCCAAGCACCCGGGCGCGATTGGGAGCCTCAATTGTCCCGGTGCAAGCATACATGATACGCGCCGTTCGTTGCATGCGAGCTATTGCCTGAGTTGGATGGCAAAAATCGTACAGCATGACGCGGCGAACGAACTTCTTGAGTTCCGTGTTTTGTTGGAACCGGATTGAGATCACCTGCGACAGATCCTGGGCTTTTGTGTCGACAAACGCTTGCGCCATGCTGGCATCAGACACCTCGCTGATAAACCATAGCGCATCAGTAAGTCCGCCCGGAAAGTAATAGCGCCAATGTGAAGCAGCCTTGCTCACAGCAATTGATGCGGAATCAAGAGCGAAGAGGGTAACACCATGGCGCTCGATCTGACGGACCGCCTCTTCAGAAATTTCGATCTTTTCAGGATCGGCCGCAATCGATGTCCAGTCCATCAATGATAACCACACATTCTGGCCGTTGCATCAATTGCCTTTTGCAGACGGCTGTATGGTGGCCGATCAGCAAGCCAGATCAGCACACAGATTGAATAGAGCAGTGCCAACCACCAAGCCTTCGCTCGGCAAACCGGCGCGGTGCCTGCAGGGCCACGCACCATATGGCGCGCTGTAACAAGTGTGCGTGAAAAGGTGTCGATGGGATGAAACAAATCGGACCATGCAAGGCGGCGAACCGATTGTTTGAAACCTTCGTTGTCTTCGAATCGCCGCAGGATTACTTTAGACAATGAGGCTGCAGGGTCGCGCAGCATTCCTTCAATCATAACCCTATCCGCATGATCGTTGAACTCGCGGGCTATGCTGCGAACCCCTTTGGGCCAACGCTGTTGCCGTTCATTCAGACTGATCAAATGGGCCTGACAGAATTGGGCAAGAGTGCGATCATTCCATCCATACACTATTGCAACTTCCGCAAAATCCACGGACGTCGGGATTGGCACTTTGCACACCTACCCCAACAACTTCCGCATAATCGCCCGCACATCGTCGGCCATATCCTCGCGCTCGAGCGCCAGTGCCAAGGTCGCCTCGACAAACCCCACCTTTGAACCGCAGTCATAGCGCCGTCCGGCGAAGGTTACCGCGTGGAAGGGCTGGGTGCCGATCATCCGCGCCATGGCGTCGGTCAGCTGGATTTCTCCGCCCGCGCCTTTCTGCTGGCCTTCCAGCACGCGCATCACTTCGGGCTGGAGGATATAGCGGCCCGAGATGATCAGGTTTGACGGCGCATCCTCGCGCTTGGGCTTTTCGACGAGGCCGCGCACTTCGGTCAGCGAACCATTGCGCGCACCGGGATCGATCACACCGTAGCTCGAAACTTCTTCCTCTGGCACTTCGAGCACCGAGATCAGATTGCCGCCGACTTCGTTATAGGCCTCAACCATCTGCTTCATGCAGCCGGGCTTTCCGATCATCAGCTCGTCGGGCAGGAAGATGGCGAAAGGCTCATCACCCACGATGGCGCGCGCGCACCAGATGGCGTGGCCGAGGCCGAGAGGCACCTGCTGGCGCACGGCGACGAGGTTGCCCGGCTGGATGCGCGTCGGTTCGAGCACCTCGAGCGTCTTGGCGCGGTCCTTCATCGTGGTTTCCAGCTCGAAGGCCATGTCGAAGTGCTCGACAATCGCCGTCTTGCCGCGGCCGGTGACGAAAATCAGCTGCTCGATCCCCGCCTCGCGCGCCTCGTCCACCGCGTACTGGATCAGCGGGCGGTCGATGATCGGCAGCATTTCCTTGGGGATCGCCTTGGTCGCAGGCAGGAATCGCGTGCCGAGCCCGGCGACGGGAAATACGGCTTTCTTGATAGGCTTATGTGCAGACATAGGGACGGAATCGCAGGCGGAGCGCGGAACGTCAACCGGGTTGGTAGGGTTCGCGCGAAGGCGCCAAGAGAGCAAAGGCGCAAAGGTGCAGTGTTTGCGGCGAAGCCGCTTTCCAGACCGATAGTTTATGCAAACGGTTCGGCTTGATTAGGGAAAGAGCCTTCGGCTCAGCGGTACCTCTTTGCGCCCCCTCCTTCATCTTCGCGCCTTTGCGTGAACAACCCCGTCCTTCATCTTGCCGCCCACGCAATTCCCGCTAAACCGCAGAATATGGACAAGATCATCATTCACGGCGGTAAGCGCCTTTCGGGCACCCTGCCAATCTCTGGCGCGAAGAATTCGGCGCTTACCCTGCTGCCCTGCGCGTTGCTCACGGACGAGCCGCTGACCCTGCGCAATCTGCCGCGGCTGGCCGATATCGACGGGTTCCAGCACCTGCTCAACCAGTTCGGCATTTCCACCTCGATTGCCGGTTCGCGGCCAGAGGATTTCGGCCGGGTGATGACGCTGGAGGCGACGCGGATCACCTCATCAGTCGCGCCCTATGAACTGGTGCGCAAGATGCGCGCCTCGATTCTGGTGCTCGGGCCGATGCTGGCGCGGATGGGTGAGGCAACCGTTTCGCTCCCCGGCGGCTGCGCGATTGGTAACCGGCCGATCGATCTCCACCTCAAAGTGCTTGAGGCGCTGGGCGCGGAGATCGAGATGGCGGCAGGCTATGTCCGCGCGATTGCGCCTGATGGCGGGCTTCCGGGCGGGCGCTACAGCTTCCCCGTCGTGTCTGTCGGTGCGACCGAGAACGCGCTGATGGCCGCCGTGCTCTGCACCGGCAAGAGTACCCTGCACAACGCCGCGCGCGAGCCGGAGATCGTCGATCTGTGCAAGCTGCTCGTCGCGATGGGCGCTCAGATCGAAGGGATCGGCACCAGCGACATCACCGTGCACGGCGTCCCCCGCCTGCACGGCGCGACCTACCGCGTGATGTCTGACCGGATCGAGGCGGGCTCCTATGCCTGCGCCGCCGCGATCACCGGCGGCGAAGTGACGCTGCAGCACGCGGTGATCGAGGAAATGGACGCCACAGTGCAGGCCCTGCGCGATGCGGGCGTGACGGTCGACAAGGTGCCGGGCGGCGTCCACGTTGCCGCCGATGGCCCGCTCAAGGCCATAACCCTTTCCACCGCCCCCTATCCCGGCTTTGCCACCGATATGCAGGCGCAGCTGATGGCCATGCTGTGCCGCGCCGAGGGGGCATCGGTGCTCACCGAAACGATCTTCGAGAACCGCTATATGCACGTGCCCGAACTCAACCGCATGGGCGCGCATATCGAGACCAAGGGCCGCACGGCGGTGGTCCACGGCGTGCCCAAGCTGCACGGCGCCGAAGTGATGGCGACCGATCTGCGCGCCTCGATGAGCCTGGTGATTGCCGGGCTGGCAGCAGAGGGCGAAACCCAGGTCCACCGCCTCTACCACCTCGACCGTGGCTATGAACGGCTGGAAGAAAAGCTCGCCCTGATCGGCGCCGATGTGGAGCGGGTTGGGGGGGATTAAGGCAAACTATCTTGCCTGAGCCGATTGCCGCGTTATCAATTCCCCTCGCGGGGCAAGGCAACCTCCCGCTCACAGGCGTTCCCGCCCAAGCGTTGCGGCTTTTGAACAGGCGTTGTTGCGCCTGAGGGAACCGTTATGGCTGCTGCTCCTAACCCTACTTTATCCGAAGTTCTGCGCGTGTTTACCCGCGTCGGGTTCCTGTCGTTCGGCGGGCCTGCCGGGCAGATCGCGCTGATGCACAAGGAGATTGTCGAGGATCGCGGCTGGGTTGAGGAGGGGGCATACCTGCGCGCGCTCAACCTGTGCCACCTGCTCCCGGGGCCAGAGGCGCAGCAGCTGGCGACGTGGATAGGGTGGCGTTTGCACGGGCTTAAGGGCGGGTTAGCGGCGGGGTTGCTGTTTGTGATCCCCGGCGCGGTGATCATGCTTGGCCTGTCGCTGCTCTATGCCATGGCTTCGGGGCTGACGTGGTTTGCCGCGCTGTTCCTCGGGATCAAGGCGGCGGTGCTGGCGATTGTCGCGCAGGCGCTGATCCGCATCGGCAAGCGGGCTCTGGGAACCCAGTTCAAGCTGGTGCTGGCGGGTATAGCCTTTCTGTTGCTCGCCTTGGTCAAGGTTCCGTTCCCATTGGTTATCCTTGGTGCGGGGCTGTTGGGAGCCTTGGCAGGACGCGCCCGACCCGAATGGCTTGGCGCGCACCATCACGCGGGCATCGATGCCGCGCTGCCGCCAAAGCGCAAGCTGGCCGTGCAGACGCTTGGCACTGTGGTGGTCTGGCTGGCGATCTGGGCCGCGCCGATGGCGCTGATCGCCGCGAGCCTCGGGACCGGTCATGTGCTGTGGCAGGTCGGTGCGTTCTTTTCCAAGCTGGCTGTGGTGACCTTCGGCGGGGCCTATGCGGTGCTCGCCTATATGGCGCAGGCGGTGGTGGAGCATTACCATTGGCTGGCTGCAGGCGAGATGGCTGACGGGCTGGGGCTGGCGGAAACCACCCCCGGTCCATTGATCATGGTCACCCAGTTCACCGGCTTCCTTGCCGCATGGCGCAGCCCTGCGCCGTTCTCGCCGCTGCTCGCGGGATTGCTTGGCGCGGGGCTGACGACATGGGTGACATTCGCCCCCTGCTTCCTGTGGATCTTCGCCTGCGCGCCGTGGATGGACCGGCTCGAGCGGGTGCCTGCGCTGCAGGCGGCGCTGGCGGCGATTACTGCTGCGGTGGTCGGCGTCATCGCCAATCTGGCGCTGTGGTTTGCCCTGCATGTGCTGTTTGCGCGCGGCGAGGTGGCAGGGTTTGAATGGCGGGCGGCGGTGATAGCCGTGGTCGCCGCGCTGATGCTGTTCAGGTTCAAGCGCGGCGTGATCGAGGTGCTGGGTGTTTCAGCTCTCGCCGGACTGTTGCTCAGCCAGCTTTGACACCAGCCATATGCGGATTGCCCCGGCGAGGCCCGGCGGGGTTTCGGCAGCGATCCGCTCGACATCGATCTGCGCGACGATTGCGTTGACCGGCACGCCCTCAGCCTCGGCGGCAGCTTTCAGCATGTCCCAGAACAGCGGCTCAAGGCTGATCGAGGTCTTGTGCCCGGCGATCTCGACCGAGCGTTTGACAGGGGGGTGATAGGGAGCGGCCAGCTTGGGATCACTCATGGAGCATCAGGCGGATAGGGGTATCCGATGCCGAAATCAGTGCCGCCGTCTGCCGCTCCCCAGAAGGAGATGAGGAACTTCACCCGCTTGCCGCAAAGCGTTGCTGTCCAGGATTCATGGACAACCTTGCCTGTTCCGACCCGATATTTGGGATCCGCCGGGACGTAGCCTGGTTGAATGACTCTGGCTTCAACATGTGAAAGCGAATCGCATTTCATCGATGCGCTTGAAAACAAGAGGATGTTTTGCAGCGTGTCCTTGGCCAATCTTGCATCGGCAGTGGTTCGCCCGGTGAATCTGACCGGATCGGCTTGCGATGGCGCCGGAAGGCAAAGCAGCGATGCAAACAGGATCAAGAAATGTTTCTTCACGTTGGAATTCCTTGATCGCCAAACGCACGATTGCGCCAAACCGGCCTTAGTACATGTGCTGCCCGCCGTTGATGCTCATCGTCGAACCGGTGATGAACCCGGCGTTTTCCGAGCAGAGATAGGCCACGCCGCGGGCGATTTCGCTGGCCTGTCCCAGCCGTCCGACCGGGATCTTGGCGACGATTTTTTCAAGCACCGGCGCGGGCACGGCGGCGACCATGTCGGTGTCGATATAGCCCGGCGCGATGGCATTGACGGTTACGCCGTACTTCGCGCCTTCCTGTGCCAGCGCCTTGGTAAAGCCGTGGATGCCGGACTTGGCGGCAGCATAGTTGACCTGACCGTACTGGCCGGCCTGTCCGTTGATCGAGCCGATATTGACGATCCGCCCCCAGCCGCGCTCGCGCATGCCGGGGAAAGTGGCCTTGGCCATGTTGAAGCAGCCGCCCAGATTGATGCGCATGACATCGTTCCAGTCTTCAAAGCTCATCTTGTGCAGCACGCCGTCGCGCGTCACGCCGGCATTGTTGACCACGACATCGACCGGGCCAAGATCGGCGGCAACCTGCGCGCAGCCGGCAAGGCAGGCTTCGTGATCGCCAACGTCCCAGCGGTAGACCGGGATGCCGGTCCGCGCGGCGAATTCCTGCGCCTTGGCATCGTTGCCGCCATAATTTGCCGCGACTGTGAAGCCCATTTGCTTGAGCGCAAGGCTGATCGCCTCGCCAATGCCGCGTGTTCCGCCGGTTACGATTGCCACTCGTGCCATAATGATGTCCTCACCCAGGAGTGCCCCGGTCCTTTGCGGTACCGGTGGTGGAACGAGACTAGGGGCGAGCCCGCGGATCGGCAAGCGGCTGCATTGCTATTCGGCGCGGAATTTGGCCGATTTGTGCATATTCAATAATTGCAGGCTATCAGAACCTGAACTGGGTGCCGACGTAAACCGCCTGACTGTCCTTCTTGCCGTCGGTCAGCGGAACCAAGCGGTCACGCTCTTGCGAGTAACGAACACCGGCGGTGACATCGAGGTTCTTGCCCAGCCGATAGGCGCCGCCCAGATCGACCGTCTGCTCCCCGTTGGCCTCAAACGTGCGAGGGCTTCGGCCGGTCTTTTCGCGGGCATCAAGCGAGAGCCGCGGATTGAAGCGCGAGGGCGGATCCTTGGCCCCTGCGCTGGGAACGTAGGCGGAAAGATCGGGCATATCGATCCGGCGAATCTCCGACGGCAGAGAAAAGCCCTGCCCTGTGCGCTGGCTGCCAAGGCTGTAGGCGGTCGGGGCGATCCGCACCGGTGAAAGCGCGGCAACCACGACAGGCATCTGTCGCTGGCCGAGCGATCCGCTGACAGTAATCGCCCGCGCTGTGGCGGCATCAACCCGCACTGCAACGGTGATCGAGCGTTCGGGGCGGGTTGAAATGCCAGCAGGCGTAAAGCGGAACACCTCACCGCGCGGCAGGCTGGCGACCGCGATCTTGCGGGCGAGCCGGGGATCGGCGGCGGTGGGGACGAAAGACGAGATCGGGTCGGAAGCGGCCAGCGTGTTGCTTCCGGCATCGAACCGGGCGGAAAAAGCCAGCACGGCGCTGGGCAGGGCAAGCAGGGCCACCGCCCCGCTGATCAGCGCAGCGGGGGAGAGGCCAAAGCCCTTCCCGTCAGTAATGGCTGCCTGCAGACTCAAAATTGCACCTCACTTCCCTGATGGACAGCGGAAAGCTTTTTGCCGGAGCAGCCTGAACCATTCCCGAACAGACTCCTCTGGGTCACCCAATTTTGCGCCTGCCCAAGCGATTCTCCAAGCAGAATCGCTTGGGTAGCGGGACTCGCCGCCGTTCACTGCGCGTTCAAGCGGGATCGTTGCATGGTCTTTGCCGAAACGAAGCCCTTGCCGCTGGCATGGGCGCGGCTATAGAGGCTGCTTGTGTCTCCGCCTTGCCGGGCAGGGAAACCAGACAATTGACGGGAATTGAGCAGAAGATGACTGGCACCTCCGATCTGGGTCGTAATGCCTCCGGGATGAAGCTTGTGGCGCAGGCCGCGATGGTTGCCGTGCTGGCGCTTGGCCTTTCCGCCTGCGGAAGCAAGGGCCGGCCCAAGGCCGATCTCGCCGCATCGCGGATCACCACGATCGGCGTCAATTCCTATCTGTGGCGCGCCAGCCTTGATGCCCTGTCATTCATGCCACTGGTCCAGACCGATTCGAACGGCGGCGTGATCGTTACCGACTGGTATGCCAACCCGAAGAATCCGGGCGAGCGCATGAAGGTGACTGTCGCCATTCTCGACCAGGATCTGCGCGCCGATGCCCTGCGCGTCGCGGCCAGCCGTCAGACAGCCCAGAACGGCGTCTGGGTTGATGCGCCGGTTGCTGCGGCAACCGTGCAGAAGCTGGAAGACATCATCCTGACCAAGGCCCGCGACCTGCGCCGCGGAGCGATTGCGAAGTAAGAGTTTGCAATCTCCAGGGTTGTGAATTTTTGGTTCGCGCAAAGGCGCAAAGAAAACAAGAGAGGCGCAAAGAGGTTGATTGCGCCGCAGGCCTTTGATTTCCTTTCCACTGTTTCATCATAGCGCGGCGAAGCAGTTCAAGGGCGTCTTCGCCGCGAAACCAACATCTTTGCGCCTTTGCATCCTTTGCGCCTTTGCGCGAACCCTTCTTGGCTCGCCGCATTGGCCCGAGTTCCAAAGCAGCCTCTCGACAACTACGCACCAGCGGCTAGAGACGCGGCCATGACTTCCGCCAATACTCCTGATCGTTTCGATCCATCATCCGCCGATGCCCGCTGGCAGGCCGCCTGGGATCAGGCCCAGTGCTTCCGCGCAGACGATAACAGCGCCAAGCCCCGGTCCTACGTGCTCGAGATGTTTCCCTATCCATCGGGGCGCATCCACATCGGCCACGTGCGCAATTACACCATGGGTGACGTGCTCGCCCGCACCAAGCGGATGCAGGGTTTTGAAGTGCTCCACCCGATGGGCTGGGACGCTTTCGGCATGCCAGCGGAAAACGCCGCGATGGAAAAGAGCGTTCACCCCGGCGGCTGGACGCGCGACAATATCGCCAACATGAAGGCTCAGCTCAAGCGGCTGGGCTTCGCGCTCGACTGGAGCCGCGAGGTCGCGACTTGCGAGCCGGACTATTACGGGCAGGAACAGGCGCTGTTCCTCGATCTCTACGAAGCAGGTCTGGTTTACCGCAAGGAAAGCGCCGTCAACTGGGATCCGGTCGATATGACCGTGCTCGCCAATGAACAGGTTATCGACGGGCGCGGCTGGCGCTCGGGCGCGCTGGTGGAAAAGCGCAAGCTTTCGCAGTGGTTCCTCAAGATCACCCAGTTCGCCGATGAACTGCTCGAAGGGCTGACCACGCTCGACAAGTGGCCCGAAAAGGTCCGCACGATGCAGGAAAACTGGATCGGAAAGTCGCAAGGCCTGCGCGCCACCTTCAAGCTGGCGGGCACCGATCACGGCATCGAGGTGTTCACCACCCGGCCCGACACGCTTTACGGCGCGAGCTTTCTGGCGATTGCCGCCGATCACCCACTGGCACAATCGCTAGCTGCCAACGCGCCCGAGCTGCAGGACTTCATCGCGACATGCAAGCGCGGCGGGACGACAGCGGCGGAGCTGGAAACGGCGGAGAAGCTGGGCTTCAACACCGGGCTTTCGGTTGAGCATCCGCTCGATCCGCACTGGCACCTGCCGGTCTATGTCGCCAATTTCGTGCTGATGGACTACGGCACCGGCGCGGTGTTCGGCTGCCCGGCGCATGACCAACGCGATCTCGATTTTGCCCGCAAGTATGAACTGCCGGTGCGCCGCGTGGTCGCCGATGGTGACCAGACTGACGAGACCTTCACCGGCAACGAGGCCTATACCGGTCCCGGCCGGCTGGTGAATTCGGGCTGGATGAACGGCCTGACCATCGAAGAGGCCAAGGCGCAGGTCATCGCCAAGTCGGAACACGAAGGCTGGGGCAAGGCCGAAACGCAATACCGCTTGCGCGACTGGGGCGTTTCGCGCCAGCGTTACTGGGGCACGCCGATCCCGTTCATCCACTGCGAGCTCTGCGGTGTGGTGCCGGTGCCGAAGAAGCAGCTTCCCGTGGTCCTGCCCGAGGATGTCGATTTCAAGACGCCGGGCAATCCGCTGCTGCGCCACCCGACATGGAAGCATGTCGATTGCCCCAAGTGCGGCAAGCCGGCGACGCGCGAGACCGATACGCTTGATACCTTTGTTGATTCGTCGTGGTATTTCCTGCGCTTCGCCAGCCAGCCTTCGGACAAGCCGTTTGACCGCGATGTGCTCGCCAAGTGGCTGCCGGTGGAACAGTATATCGGCGGGATCGAGCACGCGATTCTGCATTTGCTCTACGCCCGCTTCTGGACCCGCGCCTTGCAGCACATCGGCCTGATCGACTTTGCCGAGCCTTTCGCCAGCCTGTTCACGCAAGGCATGGTGACGCATGAGACCTATTCACGCGTCGATGCCTCGAACGGCCAACCGATCTATTTCAGCCCCGACGAAATCGAGCGCGGCGGTGAAAGTGCCACGCTGCGGGCCGATGGCGCACCTGTCGAAATCGGCCGCGTGATCAAGATGTCGAAGTCGAAGAAGAACGTCGTCGACCCTGACAACATCATCGCGACCTATGGCGCCGACGCGATCCGCTGGTTCATGCTCTCCGATTCGCCGCCCGAGCGCGATCTGCCGTGGTCGGAAGCCGGGATCGAAGGCTGCTCGCGCTTCGTCCACCGGTTGTGGCGGCTGTTCGGGCAGTTCGATGCTGCGGCATCGGGTGACGACAAGGCGCTTGATCGCAAGCGTGATCAGACCGTTGCCGCGGTCGCTGACGACATTGCCGCGCTTTCGTTCAACAAGGCCGTCGCCCGCATCTACGAGCTGACCAGCGCAGTGGAAAAGGCCGCGCCTTCGGCCAGTCGTTCTGCCGCGATCCGCACGCTGTTGCTGCTCGTCGCCCCGATGATGCCGCACCTCGCCGAAGAGGCCTGGGCAGCAATCGGCGAAACAGGCCTGATTGCTCAGGCCGCGTGGCCGGCTGTCGATCCTGCGCTGCTGGTCGAGGACGAAGTGACCATCGCCATTCAGGTGCTCGGCAAATTGCGCGATACGATCACTGTCGCCAAGGGATTGCCGAAAGAGCAGCTTGAGGCGCTTGCCCTCGCCAGCGACAAGGTGCAGCGTGCGCTGGATGGCAAGGCTGTGAAGAAAGTGATTGTGGTGCCCGATAGACTGGTCAACGTGGTGGCATGAGGCATCTTGTCCGCCTTGCCTTTGCTCTGGGCGCAGCAGCGGCGCTGTCCGCCTGCGGGCTTCAGCCGATGTACGCCGGCGGCGGCAATGGTGCGGTCTCGCGCGGGCTTGCCGGAATCGAAGTCTCGGCGATTGAGGGCAAGGCCGGCTGGCTGATGCGCAATGCGCTGAATGAACGGCTGCAGGCACACGGGAAAGATGGTGCGTCGCGCTATCGGCTCGATGTCCGGCTCGATGATAAGATCGAAGGCCTTGGCCTGCTGTCCGATGATACGATCGGCCGCGAACGGCGCACGCTGAGGGCGCGTTATCAGCTGGTCGACATAGCCTCCGGCGCAATCCTGTTCGATGCGACTGCTGGCGCAGACGCCGGTATCGACGTGGTTTCTTCCGAATACGCCACCGTTCAGGCGGAGAACAAGGCGCTCGAAAACCTATCGCTTGAAGTAGCTGACCGCATCGTCACCCAGCTCGCGCTGGAGCTGCGCAAAGGCTCCAAGTGAAAGTAACGCAAAAGGATTTCGCCTCGTCAGCCGCGCGCATGGCGGCGCAGGCGCGGGTGTTCTTCTTTTGCGGGCCTGACGAAGCCGGGGCCCATGACGCCGCGCACCACATCGCGTCGCTGCTGTCCGATCCCGGCGAACGCATCGAAATAACGGGGTCCGAGCTCAAGAAGGACCCGGTCAAGCTGGGCGACGAAGCGCGCTCCACCTCGCTGTTCGGCGGCAACCGCCACATCTGGATCCGCGCGGCGGGTGACGAGGCCTGCGAGGCGCTCGAGATCCTGCTGTCGAGCGATGTCGAAGCCTGTCCGGTGCTGGTTGTCGCCACCAGCGCCACCGACAAGAGCCGCACCGCCAAGCTGCTGGCCGACCGCAAGGATGCGATGGTGGCGATGTTCTGGCCGCCCGATCTGCGCTCTGTAACTGCCTCTGTCAGGCAGATGGCCGATACGGCCGGGGTGCGGATCGACGGCGCGATTGCCGAGCGAATTGCGCGAGCCTCCGGCCTCGATACCCGGCTGGCGCAAAGCGAAGTGACCAAACTTGCGCTCTATCTCGATGCCAGCAAGGAGCGGCCGCGCAGCGCAGACGCACAGGCGCTCGACGCCATCGGTGCGAGCATCGGTGATGACGGTTTCATGCCTCTGGTCAACGTCGTGCTCAGCGGCGAGACCGGCAAATTGGCCAGCGAACTGCACCGCCTGCGCGAGATGGGGCTGAGCCCTGTTGCGGTGCTGCTCGGGTTCGAGCGGCGCACCGCGCAGCTGGCGCAGCTGGCGGCAAAGCTCGGCTCCAGCAGCAACGTCGGCGCGTTGATCGAGGCGGAAAAGGCGGCCCGGCGGATCTTCTTCAAGGATGAGCGCGATCTGCGCACCCAGCTCCAGATCTGGCGCGGTGCGCGTCTGGCCCGGCTGGTGGATCGTCTGGCAGGCCTCCACCGCGCCCTGCTGGCCAACAGCCACAGCGCGGAACTGCTGCTGGGGCAGGGGCTCGCCATGATTGCCAGAGAGGCTGGTCGGGTGAAGGCGCGTTAATCTTGCTTTTCAGTTTGTTCCACTGCGGGACTAGATAGTTTTACCTAGATATCGTTTACTTTTGCGACGAATTAGGCTTCGGTTGTGGTATTGCAATCGGGCGGTCATTTGGTGCGCAGGAGACGTTTCGTGGTGGTTTTGGTGCAGGTTCCGAGTCGGCAAGAGATGCCGCTGCGGTGCGCGCCATGAACATCGCGGTTAAGCCGAAGCCTGCGGCATCGTTGCCGAACATAGTGCTGCGGGAAGCATCGCTGCAGCAGGGTCTCGAGCGCCGCCGTCTGCAGAGCTACCTGGCGATCATGCTGGGCGACATCGCCATGCTGCTGCTGGGCTTTGTTGCCGGCGGCTATCTCTACCTGGGGCATGAAGGGGTGGATCAGGGGCTGCTGCTGGGCCAACTGGTGCTGCCCGCCTTCCTGACGATCGCCCTGTACAACAATTCCTACTCGCTCGACACCCTGCAACGCCCGTTCCATGGCATTGCCCGGGCTCTGATGGCCCTGCTGGTGTCATCGGCCGTGGTCATCTTCATTGCCTTCTACACCAAATCGAGCCGCGACTTTTCGCGCGTAACCTTCACCAGCGGCGTGCTGTTCGCCTCTGCGCTGATCCCATGGATGCGCGCGCAGATGCGGGCGTTTGTGGCATGGCGCTGCGGGAATTTTGTCGTCAATGAACTGGTGATCGACGATGGCGGTCCGGTTATCGACCTGCCGCACGTGCGCCGGGTTGATGCAGCGCGCTTTTCGCTCGTGCCTGATTCGGCGGATCCGGTGGCGCTCGACAGGATTGGCAACCTGCTGCGCAATGTTGACCGGGTGATCATTTCCTGCCCGCCTGACCGGCGACATGCCTGGGCGATGATCTGCAAAGGCGCGGCTATTGAAGGCGAAGTGATCGACGATACCATCGCCGAGCTGGATGCGCTGGGCGCGCGGCTGGCTGGCGGGCGCGGCTTGCTGTTGGTTTCGGTTGGCCCGCTGGGTTTGCGCATGCGGGCGCTCAAACGCATATTTGACCTGGCCTTTGCCATTCCGGCGATCATCCTGATCTCGCCGCTGCTGGTGGTCGTGGCCTTGGCGATCAAACTTTCGGACGGCGGGCCGGTGCTGTTCGTTCAGCGGCGGATGGGCCTTGGCAACACCTTTTTCAACATGCTCAAGTTTCGTTCGATGACGATGTCCGGCAGCGATCAGGACGGTGCCGTTTCCACCGCGCGTGACGATGCGCGGGTTACCCGCATCGGCAGCTTTATCCGCCGAACCTCGATTGATGAATTGCCCCAGTTGTTCAACGTGCTGCTTGGCGACATGTCGGTTGTCGGCCCGCGCCCCCATGCGATTGGCAGCCACGCGGGCGACAAGCTGTTCTGGGAAGTCGATGCCCGATACTGGCAGCGCCATGCGTTGAAGCCGGGGATGACCGGGCTCGCCCAGATTCGCGGACTGCGCGGCGCGACG
This sequence comes from Sphingomonadaceae bacterium, assembly GCA_947451145.1. Taxonomy (GTDB): domain Bacteria; phylum Pseudomonadota; class Alphaproteobacteria; order Sphingomonadales; family Sphingomonadaceae; genus Novosphingobium. Next base: position 38,548 of record CANFXW010000009.1, read on the forward strand.
AATCGCGAATCAGATCTCGCCCAACGTCTGAATGCCGATCTCGAGTATTTGAACGGCTGGTCAATTTGGCGCGATGCTGCAATTCTTGTTGCGACATTAAGGGTAATCGTGCACGAAAAGGCCTACTGATTCTGGCGGAGGCGATTGGGGCTTTGCCGGGGTGGTATGAAGGCCGGATTTAAGCCGATTTATTGCGATGTAGTTGAATCGTTGGGGATTCAACAATGCAGTGATGAATCAGTAGGTTCGGCTGGATATGTGAGACAGTTAGAACAAGCAGTAATTAATTGGGCGCTTTTGCTGCAGTGGCGAATAAGGGTAGACTAAGTAGGACTACTCTGTTATCCGCTTTAACCAAGAATATGGAGGCAACAGGTGACCAGTCAGTTTCTCGCAATGCTCGCAGCAGCCGGACTTGTAACGGCAGGCGTATCTGCGACCGCCGAAACCCGTTCGGTTAGCGCTCTTCCTTCGATCACTTCGGTTGCTGGCGTAGTCCCGGCTCGTGCCGCTCCGCAGGTTGATTGCACACTTGATGAAAACATCCCGCTCGACGTCTGCAAGGGCGCTGGCAAAGCCGGTGCTGTCCCAGCAGGTGGCAATTCCGGCGTTGGCGCAGCGGCTGGCGGTGCTGCTGCTGGCGGCGGCTCGGCGATTCTTCCTGTATTGCTCGGCGCGCTTGGCGTTGGCGGTATTGCAGCCGGACTTTCAGGTTCCAGCAAAGGCTGATCGAATTTCACTTCGATGAACCTGTCGGCTTCGGGCCGACAAGATCAGCCCCCTTCGGACCGGAGGGGGTTTTTCTTTGGCTGGTGTCCATTCTGGATTGGATAAGAGATTGCTGGGAGCGGGAAGGGTAAGCAGCAAGCACAAGGTCGTCGCCGCAATTCTTGCCGGGGCGGCGGTGGTGCTGGGTGGTGGTGGCTCGCCTGCGCCGATTCCGGAAATTATCCTGCAGTGCCTTTCCGCCCTTGCCCTTGCGGCTTGGCTTGTCCTGCCCAAGGCAGAGGCTCCGATCTTTCCTGTTGATCGCCGCATCTGGATGATCGCCCTGATGGTGGTGATCCTGCCGCTGGTTCAGCTTGTCCCGCTCCCGCCCGTCCTCTGGCATGCGATGAACGGACGAGAGGTTGAACGGGCGGCGCTTGCATTGGTTGGCGCAGACAACAGCTGGCAGCCATGGACGATGCTGCCTGTGCGGACATTTACATCGATACTGGCGATCTTGCCGGCTTTGGTCATGATGCTGATGGCAGCCAGTCTGCCGCGTGGCGGGCGGGCGCTTCTGGTCGCCGTCATAGCCTCGATGGCCTTCATGAGTCTGATCGTCGGCGCGGGACAGATGGCAGGCGGTCAGGGCAATGCCTTCCGGTTCTATGAGGCAGACCTTGGTTTTCTCAATGGCTTTCAGGCCAATCACAACAGCGCTGCCGACATCTTGTTGATCGCCATGGTCGGCATTGCGGTCACGGCCCGCGAATATGCCGAATACCGGTCGCGGACCCGGCTGACACCGGTCTGGAGGCTGGGTCTGGTGGCGGCAAGCTGCCTGCTCCTGTCGATCGGCGTGTTCCTCACGGCTTCGCGCATGGGTGTGGTGCTTTTGCCCGTGGCCTTGTTGGGTGTACTCTGGACAGTCTGGCCGCTGTTGAAATTCAACCGGAACTGGATTGCCGGCCTCGGCATCGCTGCTCTGGTCATCGTGGTTGGTGTCGTATGGTTCGCCGCGCACAACAATGTCATCGGCAGGGTGCTTGGCCGATTCGATTTTGCCAACGAATACCGCCGCGACATCTGGCGAGACACCCGATACGCGATTGGCCAATATTTCCCCTGGGGAACCGGCATGGGCAGTTTCGTGCCCGTGTTTCAAGGCGCCGAGCGCCTCGAAGCTGTCGGGCAGACAATCCCCAACCGGGCGCACAATGATTTTCTTGAGCTCTTGCTTGAAGGCGGGGTGTTTGCCGCCATGCTGCTTTCCGCGATTGTCTGGACAATTGGCCAGGCAGCGCGCAAAGCTGTTAGCAAGGCTCCTGCTGGATCGCGCGGGCAAGTCATTTTCGCAATAACTACACTGGCCGTGATTGCGCTGCATTCACAAGTGGATTATCCGCTTCGTTCGATGTCGCTCGCTTTCATCGCGGCGATTTGCGTGGCACTGCTGATGCCGCTTCCGGGGGCCAGTTTTGGCAACAGGGCTGATGGGGAAGAGCTGAGGGGTAATGATGTTTGAGCCTGTCCAATCGCGCCGGTCTGGTGCGGCCCCGTTTTCCATGGCGTTGGCTGTCTCTGCCGTGCTTATGCTGTCAGCCTGCTATGGCACAGGCGGGAAAAGCCCGCTGCCTTCGGGTCAGGCGGCCTATGCAGCCATACCCGAACGGGTGGAAGGCGGCGAAACAGGCGAGAAATTGCACGCCGGGGATCGCATCTCGATCAAGGTCTTTGGCGAGCCTGAACTGAGTTCGGATAATTATCGCGTCGATTCGACTGGCTATCTCCAGATCCCGCTGATTGGCGAAATGATCGCCGGCGGCCAGACAACGCGCGAACTCAGTGCCGAAATTGCCCGCCGCCTTGGCGCCAAATATATCCGTGATCCGCAGGTTGCAGTTGCGATCATCGATCGCCCGCGTTCGACTTTCACGGTTGAAGGCAGCGTTGCCGCACCGGGCGTTTTCGAGGCCAATCCCGAAACCACCCTGCTCACCGCTCTGGCACAGGCCAAGAGCCCGGTTGTTACCGCTGACCTCAAAGAGGTGATGGTTTTCCGGATGATCAATGGCCGCCGCGCAGGTGCCCGGTTCAATCTGAACGACATCCGCAAGGGCCGCGCCGGTGATCCGCAAATTCTTGCTGGCGATACCGTCGTCGTCGGCAATTCCGCATTGAAGAGCAGCTGGCGCGATTTCCTCGCAGCAGCACCGCTGTTCAACATCTTCACATTCTTCTGATCTCGAGCGGGAAAGGTTCTCCCTTGGCCACCACCATGCCTTTCGATGAAGCCCCTGATCGCCAGTCGATTTTCGATGCCGCGCATGGTGATGACTATGGCGCCTATGGCATGCAGCCCAAAAGCGGATTTGATTTCCGCTATCTGCTGGCAACGATACGCGCGAACCTGTTGATGATCGTCGCAATCATTGCGGTCTTCGTGGCGATCGGCGTGATCAAGACCATGCTGCAAACGCCGCGCTATACGGCAATGACAACGATTCAGATCAGCGGTGCGACCGCGCGGGTGCTTGGCCGTGACCAGGATGAGATGACACCGGCAGACGGTGAATATGATGCGGAAAGATCGCTTAAGACCCAGATGGAAGTGCTCAAGAGCCGCGTTCTCGCGCAGCGTGTAGTGCAAAAGCTGAAGCTGGCTGGAAATCCGCAGTTCTTCAAGTCGCAGGAGGTCGATTCCCTTGCTCCGGGAACATCGCCAAAGGTCCTGGCGGACATCGCGACCAGCCTTGTTGCAGGTAATCTTGGCGTGAACCTGCCGGTTGATTCGCGGGTAGTGACGCTGACTTGGACGAGCACCGACCCGCAGATGTCGCAGCTGATCGCCAACACCTATGCGAGCGAATTCATTCAGGCCGATTTGCAGCGCAAGTTCGATTCATCGGCCTATGCGCGCAATTTCATCGCCGAGCAGCTGACCGAAACCAAGCAGCGGCTGGAAGATTCAGAGCGCGCCCTGAATGCCTACTCGCGCCAGGCCGGCCTGATCCGCACCCGCGATGCGCTGGGATCGGGAAGCGAAAAGGAAGGCGGCAAGTCGGGCGGAGCATCCGTAACAACTTCAAGCCTGCTGCAGGTCAACGAAGCTGCCAACGATGCCACGGCAAGGCGTATCGTTGCCGAGGGTGAATGGCGCGCGGTCGCATCGACACCGCCGCTTTCGACCAAGCAGGTATTGGCCAACGCGACGGTGAATGAACTGCTGGCCCAGAAGGCTTCGATGCAAGCTGAACTGGAACAGGAGCGTTCGCGCCATCTCGATGACTATCCTACAGTCAAGGCCAAGATCGATCAGATTGCCGCGCTGAACAAGCAGATCCAATTAGCCGCCGATAACGTCCGCAAGGGCATTCAGGCCGAATACCTCGCTGCGCTCAACACCGAGAGCAAGCTTGCCTCGCAGGTCAACCAGCTGAAGGGCGCGACGCTGTCTGAACAGGACCAGACCGTGCAATATGCCCTGCTCGCCCGCGAAGCGGATACCAACCGCGAGGTCTATGACGGGCTGCTGCAACGCTACAAGCAGCTCAATGCATCGGCAGGTATCAGCCTCAGCAACATTGCCATTGTTGATACTGCCGAAGTCCCAGGCGGGCCTTCATCGCCCAATCTTGTGAAGAACCTTCTGATTTCCCTGATTCTGGGGATGGGCCTCGCTGCCGCGACCGTCTTCTTCAAGGATCAGTTCGACGATTCGATCCGTGTTCCGGAAGACGTCGAGAACAAGCTGGCCCTGTCGCTGCTCGGCGTGGTTCCACGGTCGGAAGGCGAAGACCCTTCAGAGGCGCTGCTCGATCCGAAATCGCCGATATCGGAAGCCTACAACTCGCTGCGCGGTTCCCTGCTGTACTCGACCACCGAAGGTCTGCCGCACATCATGCTGGTTACCAGCGCACAGGCGAGCGAGGGCAAGACGACCAGCGCGATCGCGATCGCCAACAGCTTCGCCCGGATGGGCAAGAGCGTACTGTTGATCGACGCCGATCTCCGTCGCCCTTCGCTGCACAAGCGGGTTGGCTTTGCCAATGAGCGCGGACTCTCCTCGCTCCTCACCTCGCATGAAGCGATCTCGACGGTGTCGATGCCTTCCGGGCAGGAATTCCTGACCTTCATGCCTTCGGGCCCGATCCCGCCGAGCCCGACCGAGCTGATCTCTACCCCGCGCATGGAGGCGATCCTGCAAGAGGCCGCTGCCGCCTATGACGTGGTGATTATCGACAGCCCGCCGATCCTCGGCCTTGCCGACGCACCGATGCTTTCGGCGCTGGTCGATGGCGTGGTGTTCATCGTCGAGGCTGATCGCAGCCGCCGTGGTTCGCTGAAGACAGCGCTGCGCCGACTGCGCGCGATGCGCCCGGTCCTGCTCGGCGCGGTGCTGACGAAGTTCGATCCGCTCAAGGCCGGTAATCGCTATTCCGAATACTACGGCTACGACTATTACCAGTACAGCAGCGAAGCAAAGGCCGGCTGATCCCGGATATGGGCGGCCGCGGAACCCCCGGGTATGTGAAGCCGCTCTGCCTGCTTGGCTGCCTGCTGTTCATTGTCGCGGCGATTGGCAACGGGATCGATCGGCAGGCACACTACAGCACGGCACTGGCGGCCAGGATGCCGTCGCTGCTGGCCGCCGATGCCTTGGCCGTGCGCGGCGAAGCCTCGCTGAATTCCGGACAGTTCCAGTCAGCCCTGGAGGACGGCACCGCTGCGGTCCTGCGCGCGCCGGTTGATCCTGCCAGCGCGGCGCTGCTCGGTTCGGCCCGGCTGGGGCTGGGAGACGCGGCAGGGGCGCAGCGCGCAATGCTGGTGGCCGGCACGATGGGCTGGCGCGTTCCGCTTACCCAGATCTACTGGATGCAGCAGGCGGCAGCCTTGCAGCAGTACCCTGTCGCTGCGCTCCGGCTCGATGCCCTGTTGCGCCAACATCCCTGGATGCTGAGCCGCACTTCGCTGCTTGCGCCGCTTGAATCGGTACCGGAAGGCCGCAAGGCAATCGCTGACCGGCTGGCGACCGCGCCGCCGTGGCTGATTGCCTATGCAAGCGAAACCTCGGAGCTGCCTATCGAAGTGGTGGCAGAGCGGGCTGCCGTGCTTGGCCAGCTATCCGCTCGTGGCCAAAAGATTGGCTGCGACCCCGTTGCCCCGCTCGTCAACAAGCTGGTTGATGCTGCCCGATTTGCAGAAGCCTATGGCCTGTGGCGGGGGCATTGCAGCGATGCCGGCACTGGCCTGATCGGCGATCCCGATCTGGTCAAGTTGAGGACCAGCGGCGCACGGTCCTATTTCGAATGGGATGTGGTTGGCAGCGCTGATGTATCGATGGCACTGGTTCCTGCCGAAGCGTCTGCCCAGATGATCGAAGTGCACAGCGAAGCGCCCGTCAGCCGGACCATTATGCGCCAACTCCTCACTATTCCGCCGGGGCGTTACCGGCTGGAATGGCGCGCCATACCACTTGCAGGAAAATCCGATCCGCAGGTGGTAGCGGCAGTGGGTTGCAGTCCGGACCCAGCCGGCCGACTGGCTGCATCGAAGGCAGCGGGGCAGGGTTCATGGCAGGCGGATCTGGCTGTCAGTTCGGATTGCCCGGCGCATTGGCTGGCATTCTCGGTATTGGCCGGATCGCCTGACCTGCGGTTTGGCAAGATCAAACTCGAAGCCGTCCGCTAACCTGCCCAGCCGCTCCATTGCGGGTCCAAGCTGACTGCATGGCGCCGCAAAGCCGTGCGAGCCAACCGCTCAACCTCTGCCTTGCGCCGCGCAGCCGCGAGCGGCACATCGGCCGCATCGCGCAGGAATTCCGCATCATAGCCATCGGCAACGATCAGGCCGCAGCGATCCGGCAGGAATGATTCGCTCTCCATGCAGGCGCGATCAAGGTGGTGCGCCAGCCCCCAATAGAACCGGTCGCAATGATCAAGGTAATCGGTCCACTTGTTATCGCCCAGCAAATCGGCCTTGCTGACCTTGATCTCGACGATGATCACCCGCCCCTTGGCATCGATCCCCATCAGATCGGCCCGCCGGCCAGAGCGCAAAGGCATTTCGGGCAGGCACCAGACATCGTTGCGGGCAAACAGCCTGCCGATCCCGCGCGCTACGGCTTGCGCACTGCGTTGTTCGGAAGAAAGCGGGCCTGCATCCATGGCTGGAAGCATAGGAACAGAGAGGGAACTTCGCAAGGGCCGTCAGAATGCGCGGCGCAGATTCTCGCTTTGCGGAGCCAGTGCCAGCAAGGCCGCGCGGGCAGACTGGTATTCCTGCAGCAGACTGAGCGCAGCGGCGCGCGAATCGACTCCGCGTGCGTGGACTGCCAGCAAGGCGGCAATCCCGGCTTCCATCACTACCGAAAGATCGTCGATGCCCTGCTCGGCCATTGTGCGCCGCCAACCACCGGCATCACGTACCACGGCGGGGAAATTGCGCGATTCGGCGCGCATCGGCTCATGCGCCATCCCCGCCAGCGCCGCGACAATGCCCGCGGCATCGTGCAGGGCAGACCACTTCATGCTCATCGCGCTCGACGCAGCCTGGCCAAAATTGGCGCGGCCCGCAGCGGGCATGCTGCCTTTCGGGCTGTTCGGCACCGAGCCGATGGGGGGCTGAGCAAAATCCATGCCCACCCAATACCCTCGCGCCCCTTGCCAAAGTGCTAATTTGGAGAGCCTTGTCCAGAATTCGCGGAAGAGCGAATTCTGGCAGGGCACCAGCCCGCTCCCCCGCCCGACCACCCAGAGCATACAAACTCGTTGGGAGCCTTTCGGCGCCAGCCGTCACCTCAAGCGGCGGGGGAGCGGGCTGGTGCCGTACTATCCGAAACGGAGTTTCGGATCAGACTGGCTGCGTTCAGGGATAATAGCACTGGCAAGCCTTTGCACCCTCTGCTAACCGCTGCATCGGCTCAGGCATCCGTAGCTCAGCTGGATAGAGTACTGCCCTCCGAAGGCAGGGGTCACAGGTTCGAATCCTGTCGGGTGCACCAGCCTTTTCCGATATCAGACCGGCCCGAAGATCGGGCTCCCGCGCTCTTCGCGCAGCGAGGGGATCGTGCGGCCATCGATGTCGGTGACACCATAGGCCGCGGCCAGTTCGGCGACGATCCAGCTGCCGCCGGTGCGGCTCATCAGATCGGGCGCGATTGCCAGCGCGGCGATTACGCGGCCGACGAACTCGGGTGAGGAGCCGACTGCGCTGTTCAGCTGGCTGGCCATGCCGGGCACGGTCTTGAGGTTTTCGATCGCCCGTTCGGTATAGGTGAAGCCCTGCCACAGCGAGACCGAGGCGACGCCGTGCGGTTTTAGCTCCACGCCCATGTCGCGCGCCATGCGGTCGGTCGCGGTCTTGGTTGTGCCGAACATCACGTCATAGGTATAGGTCCGCCCGACATAGCCCGACATGCAGGCGATCAGGCCCGAGCCCTGCGGTGCCATGATCTTTGCCGCGTGATGGCTGGCGATGAAGGCGGCGCGCAGGCCGGTGTTCCAGATGTCCCACTCGTCGGCGAGAGGCTTTTCCCAGAAAGGGGCCTTGCTGGTCATCGATTCCGGGATGGCCATGGCGTTGTTGACGTGGATATCGAGCCGCCCCTGCTCGGACTTCACCTGCGCAAACAGGGCACCAATCGCATCGTCGTCATGCAGATCGAGCGCGACGCCAATCGCCTTGCCGCCACGCCTTTCGATCTCGGCAATGGTCTCGCCGATGGTTCCCGGCAGCGGATTTTCGCCCGCGTTGACCGTGCGTGCGGTGACGTAAACCGTCGCGCCCTGTTCGGCGAGGACGCAGGCCGTGCCCTTGCCGATGCCACGGCTGGCACCGGTGACGACCGCAACCTTGCCGGTGAGTGGGCCCTCAAGTGGCCGCATCAGATCGGTTTGCCCGCGAAGAAGGCGACGCTGGCATCGTCCCTCACCCGGCCGGTGTAGTTCGGGCCGTGGAAGGGATAGCCCATCACGCCCTCGTTCCAGTCAATCGACTGGCCCCAGTCCTGATACCAGTCATAGAGCATGGTGCGGTGCAGAATTGCCCACTTACCATCCCGCTTCTCCATCTGGTCCAGATAGCGCCCGCCGATGCAGGTATCACGCTCGCCAACCCCTTCGCCCATGTCGACGCGATGATAGGAGATGACATAGCTCTCGGCGCGGGCGGTGTTGCCGTCCAGATCGACCACCGTCTGCCCCAGTACGTGCTGGGTATTGGTGATGGCATCGGCGCCCGGGGTCACCCAGGCGAGGTATTCGGGGAAGCTGCCCTTGTACATGGCATAGTCAAAGGTCGAATCCGGCCAGAAGCAGGCCGAGAGCACCGCCGGATCGCGCCGGTCCTCGCCGCGGGCGAGGCGGGCGATGCAATCGCGCACCTTGTGCTGATCGAGCATGGCTTGCAGTTCGGCGGCGTTGTCCATTTTAACTCTCCCAAGGATCGGCTGGCCCTAGTGATGCTACCGAATGCCCGCCAATGGCAACCGCGCTGGCGATATGGCGGATCCACTCGCGACTTTTCGCTGGTCCGGACGGCCAATGCGGGAAATTGTGGGAGAAAGCGGATTTGGAAGGATGCTGCCTGTGCTCAAGGGGAAAGTCGCGATCGTCACCGGAGCGGGTCAGGGTGTCGGGCGCGGTATTGCGCTGGCGCTGGCCGGCGAAGGTGCGGCGGTGGCCGTGATCGGGCGGACACTCGCCAAGTGCGAGCGCACGGTTGAGGAGATTTCGGCGGCAGGCGGCAAGGCGATCGCACTGGCCTGCGATGTCAGCAAGCGCGAGGCGGTGGACGGCGTGGTGGCAGAAGTGGTCGCGGCGCTGGGGGCCATCGATATTCTGGTCAACAATGCCCACACCTCGAACCCGCTGGTGCCGATGATGGAAGTGTCGGAAAAGGACATGACCATCGCCTTCAAGGGCTTTCACGGCGCGTTCCATTTCATGCAGGCCTGCTTTCCTTATCTGAAAGGGCGGCGGGGCCGGGTGATCAATCTCGGCTCGGTTGCCGGCATCCGGGGTGACGAGGGCTTTGCCGCCTATGCTGCTTCCAAAGAGGCGGTGCGCGCGATGAGCCGGGTGGCGGCGCGCGAATGGGGCGCGCACGGCATCACAGTCAACGTCATCTGCCCGTTCTCGGAATCGCCGGGGGTGGAATGGATGATCGCCAACCAGCCGGGCTTCATCGACGAGCTGACTGGCCAGACCGCGATGAAACGGCTTGGCTCAAGCAAAAACGATGTCGGCGCCACCGTGGCCTTCCTGTGCGGGCCGGGCGGCTCCTATATCACCGGGCAGACGATCAACGTTGACGGCGGCATCTGGATCGCGCCGTAAGGGCGGATGGATTCAGCGTGGCGCATGCGGGGCCATGCTGTTCAGCCCAAAGGCCCGGATCTGACGCGGGATGCCGGATCGAGATTGGCCCTGAGATCGCGCTTCAGTTGATCCAGGAACTCTGGCGAATCCATGCCCAGAATGCCCCGCACATCTGCCGGCAGGTGTGCGCCGGGATCGCCATTCTCCAGAAATACATAGTGATCGAACGCGGCTTTCCAGGCCCGCCGCTGGTCTGGTGGCAGCCCGCGAAGGGCTATGATCCCATGCAGCAGTGCATCCCACGGCGAGCCCAAATCCTGCCGCGCCGGATCCCACCAGTAGTTTACGAGGATGTTGACCGGATCAAGCGCCTCAACGTGATGGAACCACTGGTAGGGAATGTAGAGAACATCCCCCGGTTCCATCTCCGCCACCTGTGCCTGCTGCAGGGCATGCGCAAAGCGCGGATAGCGGCCAAGATCCGGTTCGGTCACATGAACCATGGAAATCGGCGTGCCGCCCGGCGTAAGTTCGAATGGCCCCATATAGAGATCGCCAACCGCTTCGGGAGGGAACAGCGTGAAGCGCCGCCTTCCTGCCGCAACGCAGGCCAGATTCTCCAGCTCGTCATTATGGGTCGCCACGCAGGCAGCGTTGCCAATCCACATGCGCGGCAGGACTGAAGCGGGCAGCAGAGGCAGATGATGATCTTTGGCAAACCCCTTCAGACAGCGATGCACCGCGAGGCCCTGACCCGCCACGGCGCGCGGCTGATCGCACTGCGCTTCTTCCGCCAGCATTCCCAGCAGGCGGGGCAAAGTTGAATCGATGCGCTCAAAATTCAGGCTCTTGCCATCGTCCTCATAGTGAAACCGACCCCTGATTTCCGGCCGGCCAATCGCGACCGAAATCGGGATGGAAGTCGCCCGCGCCGAACTAAAGTCGAACAACGCACCGTCACCGCCGCGCGCCGCGTTCACGAGTGGCCAATCGCCTACCAGTTGCTTGAAAAGCACGGGCTCACCGGCTGGGCGCAGATCACGGTCAAATGCCTCTCGATCGATCCCCGTGACAGTCTTGACCTTGCGCAGCGACACTTGATTGGCCCTTTTGATGCAAGAGGCCCGAATCAGGCCGGATGCCTTGCCCCGGAGCGGAATGAACCTTGAATTGGAAGCGCTACCAACCTATCCATACTGGCCTAGCTGTCAAGAAATCGCCGCCAGCGGAATTGGGCCAAGATTGGCTCCGTAATGTAACTGCGGCCGTCAAAAAGGCCGCTGCGAAAGGCCAAGCCGATATGACCCTGCTGCGCACGTTCCTGCTCATGGCGCTGACCGCAACCGCACGGCCCGCCTTCGCGGAAGCCTGTTCGGCCAAGCCCTTGCTGGCAATGACCTATAACATCCGCCTTGATACCCCAGCCGATGGCGAGAATTCGTGGGTCCACCGCCGCCACCTGTTTATCGGACAGATCGCCACCCTCCGTCCGGGCCTGCTCGGTCTGCAAGAGGTGTTGGTGGGCCAGAAGCGTGATCTGGAGCAGGCTCTGCCGGACTACAGCTTTGTTGGCGGCGGCCGGGATGATGGCAAGGATGCCGGCGAGTTCTCGCCCCTGGCAATCGACAGAACCATATTCCGCATCGGCGCCAGCGGCATGTTCTGGCTGTCACCCACCCCTGATCGCCCCTCGATGGGCTGGGATGCCGCCTATCGCCGGGTGGCAACCTGGGCACATCTCACCCGCCGCAGCGATGGTGCCAGACTGTTGGTCGTCAACTCGCACTGGGACAATCAGGGCCTTGGCGCGCGGCGACAGGGTGGTGCGCTGATCCTTGACTGGATCCGGCATCATCGGCTTGCTGGCGAGAGACTGGTCGTTGTCGGCGATTTCAATGCCGACAACGACGAGGAGTCAGTTGCCCAATTGCTGCGCGGCGCTCAGGGCGAGGCGCTGCTGCGGGATTCGCGGCTGATTGCCGAACAGCCTGTTTTCGGCCCGGCCTTCAGCTTCAATGCGTTTGATGCCTTCCCGGCCAAGGGTCAGCTTATCGACCATATCTTCGTTGGCCCCGGCATTACGGTGCGAACGCAAGGGGTGATCGCCCAGCACGAGAACGGCCGCCTTGCTTCGGACCATTTTCCGGTGGTCGCGGTGATCGCTCTTGAAGGAAGCCGAAGCGGCAAGGCCAGGCCCTGCCGCTAAAGCCCGGTCAATGCAGCGTCGGCACGCCTTCCCCGCTGCCAAACACGCGCGCCTTTATCGCCTTCCAGGCAAAGCCGGTGATGAAGACATAGGCGAATGCCGGCACGATGAAGGCGGCACTCAGGCCAATCGAATCAGCGAGCAAGCCCACCAGCATTGGCAGAATGGCCCCGCCGACGATCGCGAGACACAGCAGCCCGGAGGTTGATGACTGCGATACGCCCGAGCGCTCAAGCGTGATGGTGAAGATTGTCGGGAACATGATCGAGTTGAACAGGCCAACGCCGAGGGCCGAATAGGCTGCAACAGGCCCAGAGGTCATGAAGGCGATACCGCAGAGCATTGCCGCCATCAGCGCGCAGAATGTCAGCAGGCGCGGTGCGGCAATCCGGGTGAGCAGAAAGCTGCCGATGAACCGTCCCACCAGCGCGCCAGTCCAATAGATATTGGCGAGGTACTGGCCGCCTTCCTCAAACGGCAGGCCAAGGATATGCGGCTGGTTGAGGAAGTTGATCATGATCGAGCCGATCGAGACTTCCCCGCCGACATAGAGCCCGATGGCGAGCGCGCCGAGAATGGCCCACCGGGATTTCAGCGCATCCAAAACCGAGGCCTGCGGCGTCGGCCCGATTCCGGCTGCCGCAGCGGCGATCCGCTTGCGCTGGAACAGCACGAACAGCACCAGCACCACAAGGATTGCGGCCATGATAGTGAAGGCATGATTGACCGCGCCGAGGGCTTCCGCGCGGTGGGCCGGATCGGTGATCGGGCCGGACTTGGCGCTGATCACCTTGTCACCTAGCATGATCCACGATCCGTAATGGACCCCGACAACCACACCAAGCGAGTTGAACGTCTGGGCAAAGGTCAGGCGAAAGTGGCTGGTGGATTGCGGCCCCAGTGCGGCAGCCAGCGGATTGGCCGCGACCTGCAATGTGGTAATGCCGACAGCCAGCACGAACAGTGCCATCAGGATCGGTACATAGCTGTCAAACCGGGCAGAGAATTGCACCAGCAGGCACCCCGCAATCATCACGCCGAGCGCTGCGATGATCGTGTTGACCGGCCCCAATTTGTTGCCGAGCGATGCGGCGGGAAGCGACATCAGGCCATAGGCGAGGAAAAAGACGAGCTGGGTAAACAGCGCCTCGGTATAATTCAGGCTGAACACCGCCCGCAGCGCCACGATCAGCGGATCGTTGTTGGAGGTGATGAACCCCCAGGCAAAGAACAGCGTCGTCACCGAAATGAACGCTCCGGTAATGCCAAGTTGTCGCAAGAACTGCATTGTGCTTCCCCTCTTTTCCCTATTGCTTCCAGACGAAGGTTGAAACCTCGCCGGGCGGTATTGCTCTGCTGAAGCGCCGCTTACCTGAAACCACATTCAGCGTAGCGGCCTGCTTGGCGGGATTGTGCGCCAGCAAGACCATGCTGCCATCCGGATTGCGCCAGACGACGTTATCAATGCCGGCCTTCTGGTCACTGGCGATGCGCCGGGCACCCGGCCGGACAAAGCGCGACGCGTGGCCGAGCACATAGTATTCCACATTCCGGGTGACTTCGCCGCTGGCGCTGTTGATCGTCACTACGCCCCGGCAGTTCCCGCAGCCGCCTTTGTGAGGGCCCCCGGTTTCATCGAGCGCGAGGTTCCACAGCAGCGTTCCGCGTGAGCCATTGCGGCTCGCGCCGATGATCAGTTGCGAGGTCATCCAGCCAAGCGTGCCTGCCCAGTCCGGCGCCCAGCCACCACCGGAACACTCAGTGTGAAAGCTGTCCTTGCCCGGATAGCGCGCCTGAACTGTCCCTTGCGCGACGACGTTTCCGCCATAGCAATGCCAGGCAACGCCGGCGATGTAGCGATTGGCACCCGGATCGGCGAGAACGGCAAGCGGGTTCTCGGGCTTGTCCCAGTTATGGTCCCAATCGAGGATGCGCGTTGCCGCATGCCCCCGGGCCAGCATCGGCCCCAGAAACTGGCTGATCAATGCCGCACGATCAGCCGGTTCCAGCCGCATACCGGGATAGTTGGTGGGCTCAAAATCGGGCTCGTTCTGCACCGTCAGCCACGAGATCGGCAGGCCTCGCCGCCCCATTTCCCTGACATAGCGCGCGAGGTACCGGGCAAATGCTTCGCGATGCTGCGGCTCCAACCTGCCGGTGATCAGGCTGCCCGATGCTTTCATCCATGCAGGCGCGCTCCACGGACTGGCCATCAGGGTAAGCTGGAGATTGCGCGAGCGCGCCGCCGCTGTTGCGGCAATCTGGTTCGCCGCCTTTGCCATGCTGAAATGACTGAGCGCCGGGTCGGTCTTTCCCGGCTCCACGTCATCAAGGCTATAGTGCTCGACCGAAAAATCCGATGCGCCGATCGGCAGGCGCATGAACGACAGGCCGAGCTTTGCGGGCTCAAACAATTCGTCAAGCAGCTTGCTTCTCCGGCCAGACGGCAGGGCCATGATCAGCTGCGCAGAGCTATCGGTCATCGCCGCGCCAAAGCCGACCATGCGCTGATACCGGATCGCGGCATTGACCGTGACCGCATCCGGATCATCCCCGGACTTGGCTGTGGCCGCCTCCAGCCGAAGATCAGGCATGCGGGCCAGCTTGCGGCTGCCGTCAGCACTGGTCGACCATTGCATGACCTGTGCACTGCGCACTTTCGCGACCGCGCCGACCGCACCCGATGCAAGGATCAGGGCAATGCCAGCACAAAATGTCCGGACAACGGGCCGCGTCGATATCATGCCTGGGCGGGGCAGGTTTTGGCGACGTATTCGGCGTGGGTTGGCATGACGGCCACACACTTGCGGATAACCCCGGCGATGTTGCCGAGATAGTTATCGATCTGCTCGTCAGTCTTGATCGAAACCAGCGGATCGTATCCGCGCGGGATCATGCCCTGTCCGATGAATACCTGTATCCAGCTTTCCTCGGCAAAGAGTTCATCATCCTCGCGGAAGATCCGGCCATTGGCCATCCACAGATCGATCTTGCGCTGGAGCGTTTCGGGCACTTCCATCGTCCGGCAATAGTCCCAGAACGGCGTATCGCTGCGCGTAGTGGCCTTGTAGTGCAGGATGATGAAATCGCGGATGCGCTCGTATTCAAAGGTGCTCTGGCGGTTGAATTCGGCGATGTTGGCGGGGGCGAAGCCGGCATCCGGCAGCAGCCGGACCATGCGGATGATTGCTGACTGGATCAGATGCAGGCTGGTCGATTCCAGCGGCTCAAGAAAGCCGCTCGACAGGCCGACAGCAACGCAATTCTTGTTCCACAGCTGCTTGCGCTTGCCGGTGGTGTAGGAAACGCGGAACGGATCGGCGCGCTGTTCTCCGTCAAGATTGGCAAGGAGCACGCGCTCGGCTTCGGCATCGTCGATGAACTTGCTCGAATAGACGTGGCCGTTACCGGTGCGGTGCTGCAAGGGGATGCGCCACTGCCAGCCAGCACCATGCGCGGTCGACTTGGTATAGGGCGTGAAATTGTCAGACCGCTCGCACGGCACTGCCACGGCGCGATCACAGGGTAGCCAGTGGCGCCAGTCCTCGTACCCCGTCTTCAACGCCTGTTCGATGATCAGCCCGCGCAGGCCAGTGCAATCGACGAAGAAATCGGCGGCAATCGTTTCGCCATCCTCCATCGTGATGCTCTCGACGAAGCCATCTTCGCTGCGAAGGTTTACGCTGCCGATCTTGCCCTCGCGCCGCCGCACGCCGCGCTCCTGCGCAAAGCCCGAGAGGAAGCGGGCGAACAGTGCGGCATCGAAATGGAACGCGTGGGCAATGTGCCCCAGCGGGCTTTCGCCCATATCCGGCTGGGCGCGGATGAACTTGTTGTCATCAATGGCGGCGGTGTTGATCGAATAGGCGGCAAAGTCCTCCGCCCGCCCGGCAGCATGGGCTTTCAGCCAGTACTGGTGACAGCGCAGCCATTCCCAATCCTGCCCGATAACACCAAAGCCATGGACATAGCTGCTGCCCAAGGCTGACCAGTTGTTGAACTGGATGCCCATCTTGAAGCTGGCCTGGGTGCGGACCATGAATTCGTTTTCGTCGAGCCCCAGCAGTTCGATATATTTCTTGATCGCCGGGATCGTCGCTTCGCCAACGCCGATGATGCCGATTTCCTCGGATTCGACGAGGATGACCTCATAGAGCCCCTTGAACAGGTTCGCGAGCAGTGCGGCGGTCATCCAGCCGGCCGAACCGCCGCCAGCGATCAGAATGCGCTTGATCTGGTTCATCTGCCTGCGACCCCCCTCTCCGGGTAGAGACTTTTGCCCTGTCAGGGACAGGTGGCAAGTTGCGGCGCTTCGGGCAAGCTTCCTGTGCGCCGGGCGGCGCGATAGGTCAGCCCGAACCCGCGCCCGAAAAGCGTGTCAGACTTGCGCTCGCCGCTCGCCGGACATGGCGTGTTCGGCCAGGCGAATGACAGGCGGGCGGTGAAATCGAGCTTGCCTTTGCCGGCAATCAGATCGGCGATGGCCCCGGCCTCGGTGCCCGGCAGGAAGCCGGCAACGAAGGCGTCCGAGCGGTTGATCAGGTCAGTCGCGTAAACCGTACGGCCCGAATAGAGCACGGTAATCACCGGAGCGCCTTTGCCCTTCACGCGATCAAGCAGGGCAAGCTGTTCAGGATAGCGCGCCGCGTGCGAGAGCAGCGCCGGGAAGCGGACGTCGCCCTTCATCTCAGCATGCGGCGTCTCACCCAGAACAGCGACCACGGCATCATACTGACCCGGGTCAACGCCCTGCCCGTCCTTCGAATAGGTTACGTTGGCCGATCCATAAACCCGGCGCAGCCCACC
The DNA here is from genome assembly GCA_947451145.1 of Sphingomonadaceae bacterium. Lineage (GTDB taxonomy): Bacteria > Pseudomonadota > Alphaproteobacteria > Sphingomonadales > Sphingomonadaceae > Novosphingobium. Next base: position 55,588 of record CANFXW010000009.1, read on the forward strand.
CAGTAGCGTCTCGCCTACCGGGAAATCGGCGTTATTGGTTTCATCGCCTTGCCAAGTGATGGACCAGCCGCCGACCTGTTCGGGAAAGCTATCCGCGCCATTGCCAACAACCAGCACGCGCTTGGCATGGGAAAGGGGCAGAGCCGCATGGTCATTCTTGAGCAGGACCACCGATTTGCGCACCGCTTCCTGTCCGAGCGGGCGATTGCTTACAGCGTCCTGCTGTGCGTTGAAGCGTCCCGCTGATGTTGGCCGGTCAAAAAGGCCCATGCGGAATTTTACGCGCAGGATCCGCGTTACCGCATCATCGATCCGCGCCATCGGAATGGCGCCCGAACGGACATCGGCAACGGTCTTGGCGATGAATGTTTTCCAGTCATCGGGAACCATGAACAGGTCGATCCCGGCGTTGACCGATTGAACGCAGCGATCACGCTCGCAGCCCTGAACCTGTTCGATGGCGTTCCAGTCCGAAACGACAAGGCCGTCGAAACCAAGCTTCTGCTTCAACACGCCGGTGACCAGCGCCGCATTGCCGTGCATCTTGCCCAAGGGCTTCAGCCCGCTTTCGTTCAGGCTGTTGTAGCTGACCATGACCGTTTGAACGCCGGCATCAAGCGCGGCGTAGTACCCCTTGCCGTGCACGGCCGCGAGCTGCGCCGCCGATGCCTGATTTTCGCCCTGGTCAATGCCAAGGTGCGTTCCGCCGTCGCCAACAAAATGCTTGGCCGTGGCCAGAACATCGCCATCACCCTTCAGCGTGCCCTGAAGGCCGCGAATGATTGCGCTGCCATTGCGTGCAACCTCAACCGGGTCGCTCGAATAACTCTCATAGGCTCTGCCCCAGCGCTGGTTCTGAACGACAGCCAGAGTTGGCGCAAAAGCCCAGTTGATGCCGGTGGCGCGCACGGCCTTGCCGGTTGCCTGCCCGATCCGGCGCAGCAGTTCCGGATCGTGCGCTGCGCCAAGTCCGATGTTGTGCGGATAGATTGTCGCACCAGTGACATTATTGTGCCCATGCACCGCATCGGTGCCCCAGATCAGTGGCACCGGTACTTTCATGTCGCTGGCGAGCGAGGCGCGGGAGAAATCGTCGGCCAATTTGGCCCAGTCTGCCACCGCCGCGTGCTTGTTCATTTGCGGCCAGCTGCCACCACCGTTGAGGATCGAGCCGATATAGTACTGGCGCACCTGTTCGGGGGTGATCGACCGGATTTCAGGCTGGGTCATCTGCCCGACCTTCTGTTCCAGCGTCATGCCCGCAACGATTGCCGAAATCCGCTTTTCGATCGCCGGATCAAGGCGGCTGGCCGCCTTGCGGCGCGGCCAGGCGGCAATCTCGTGCGCTTGATCAGCGGTCCAATGCGAAGCGGGAGCCGCACGGTGCGTGGCTTTGCCGTCCGCAGCAATTCCGCCCGCCAGCATGCCCGCAGCAATCAGTATTTTCAGGCCTTTAGGCATGCTCGTCACAATCATCCAAATCGGGTATGAAACAGGCGGTTGCACGGCCGGATCGTCCAAAACCCTCATCCAGCTGCCATTTCTCAGGTGTCAGAAATGGCAGCCGGTGCTGAACGATCCGACCGGCTTCCCAGTCAGTGCGACCCGACTAGTACTTGTAGCTCACGCCCAACATGTATTGGCGACCGTACTTTTCAAAAGTCTCGGGCAGTGCCGCGCCTGACGCCGTATGTGTACCCGAAGAATCCAGTCCGAGTCGGGTTCGATAGGGCGAGTCGAGCACGTTGTTGACCTGAAGCTGCAGGCCGAGACCCGCAAGGCTTGATCCCTCCTGGAAGGTGTAACCGATCTGTGCGTCAAGCTGACGATCCGGTAGAATCTCGGTATATGCCAGATTGGTGAACAGCGCGACGACCTCACCCTTGTATGCTGACCGATACTTATAGCTGGCACGCGCCTGGAAGCCGTTCTTCTCAAAATATCCGGTAAGGTTGTAAACCCAATCAGAAAGTCCGGGAATGCGCACTATCGATGTAGTTGCTGTCGGGTTCAAATTGGAGTCGGTATAGGCAACGGAGCCGCTTGCGCCGAAACCATCCAGCAGGCTGGTTAGGCGTCCGAACTCAAGTGCGCCGCTCAGTTCCACGCCACGGACATAGCCCCCCTTGCCATTTGCGGGCGCGGACAAGGTGCCAATCGGGCTGACGATCACCCCCGCTGGAATTGAACCGACCGACGTCGGCGGAATGGGGAATCCCGAGAAATCAGCGGCAATATTCTGCGTGTAAATGTAATTGTCGAGCCACTTGTAGAACCCGCCGACGCTGATGTAGCTGGCTTTGCCAATGTACCATTCATAGGCGGCATCAAGTTCCTTGGCCCGCCAAGGCTCAAGGTTCGGATTGCCGCCCGAAGCGGACCATGGGTTAACTACCTTGCCGGGAGCGCAACTTGAGCTGCCTGAACAGACGCTGTTGTTGAAACCGGGCGTGAAATTCGCGCGCATGTCGTCCATGCGCGGACGCGCCATGACCTTGGCCGCGGCAAGACGAAAACGGTGTCCACCTCCCAGATCGTAAATTAGGTTCAGGCTTGGAAGTATATCGGTATAGGAAGCCGAAATCTGTGCAGGTGCGACAACGATCGGCGATACGGTCGCGTTAATGCGCAAACCACCCGATGATTGCTTCTGACTAACTACCTGCAGGCCAATATTACCATGCAGGTTGCCACTTTCGATGTTCGCTTTGAACTTTAATGTCAAAACATCTTCAGTGATCTTCCATGACTTATCGTAGTGATTGGCATCCTGGAGTTGCACCTGATTATAGTACGTGTCTAGAGCAGATGGCAGATTCCAAGCTATGACATTGCCAAACCCTGCAAAATCGAGGGATGTTGGCTGGCCAACAAATTGTGAACCAATCAGCGATTGAGCGCGGCTATTTTTGAGGAACAAATCGATTTCATCGACCGATTTTGTTTTTTCGCGATGGGTAAAGTTTACGCCTGCCTCAACCTTTGAGAAAAAGCCGCCAATTTCATGACCCAACATCAGGTCTACTGCGCCGACGGTTTCCTTGACGTGCGGTGACTTTAGCAATCCGTCATGACCCCATCCGCCCCAAGGAGCGCGATCACCCAGCGAGACCTTGCTGGCGTCCGAATAGTTCAGCCCAAAGTTGGTGTATGAAGGGAAGCCATCCAGCGGGATTGAGAAGTCGTAATGGTCAAGAACACGATTTCCGAATGCCCCGAGACCAGCGCCAGCGTAAGTTTCAATATAGGTTTCGTCGCGCTTATTGCTTGAATAGCTCAAATCAGCGGTAAAATTCGTGCGGTCGTCAAGCTTGAACTGATTGTTCAAACCAATCGAAAACAGTTCATCTTTGCGGGAATTTGAATCGTTCCGCAGGATCGGCACGACATTGTTGAAATGACCAGACGTACCCAGGGCTGAACCACCAACCGTGGTGGTCTGCTCATTCGTGAACGTGGCGTTGTCAGACCAGGAATTGGAAAACCACTGTGCGCCCCGGCTTACCTGCTGCTGTTCAAAGCGAGAATAGTACAGATCGAGGGTTGAATGGACACTGTCGCTGGGTTTCCATTCCAGAGTTCCCATCACACCATCGCGCTTATTCCGCTGATTGACCGCGAAGATTTCTTCCCCATTCAGTTGCAGTGCCGTGGCAGCAGAGGAAGGGCTTACGACGGGTGGAGTGCCGAAATTGAATGGCTCATAGCCATATGCCTTGTAATGATTGACGTGGCTCGGCGCATCCAAATGCGCATAGCCAAGCGACCAACCGAGCGTTCCATCCTTATTTTGATCCACGTAGCTAATGCTGCCGCGACCACCGAATTTCGAGAGATCCTTGTTGCGGCCGCCGCCCTGATCCAATTCGCCGCGCAGGTTGACCGAAATCACCCGCTTGCCCAGTGATAGAGGGCGCAAGGTGCGCATGTCGACGGTTCCCGCCAAACCCATGCCTGAAACATCGGCATCAGGTGTCTTGTAGACGACAACGCCGGACATGAGTTCTGACGGATACTGGTCAAATTCAACTGCGCGATTGTAGCCGGAGCTCGCTTGGGCGCGGCCATTCAACAGAACAGTTGTAAAATCTGGTGCAAGTCCACGAACAGAAATGATTTCAGCCCGACCGCCAACACGTTGTGCCGCAAGTCCCGGGAGGCGAGCAATCGAGTCTGCAATGGAAACATCAGGAAGCTTGCCAATTTCTTCGGCCGAAACTGCTTCGACAATGCTGGATTCAAGTTTCTTCACATTGAGCGCATTGGCGATTCCATAGCGAATGCCCGACACAACGATCACACCGTTTTCGTCTGTTACCGCGCCGTCAGCAGCCTTTGCGGCATCGCCAGCCGGAGCATCGTCCGCTGCGGTCGCAGCCCATGCGGCCTGCGGCGTCATCGCGATCAGCGCCAGGGTTGAAACCGCCGCTGCGCCGAACCGGTAGAGGTTGGGCATGTGATTCGAATCATCTTTCAGTGCTGTCAGGCGCATTAGCCATCCCCCATGTCACCCTTGGAAAACGGGTGAATTCCATCCCATTGCCTGCCGCTTTTTGCGGCCATTCGCCAAGACACCAATCTTGGAAGCGCTTCCAACTTGCCATGGCAGGGCTTGTCGCGTCAAGACCGGATCAAATATTTTCTGAATGCTCCGTCTGCAGGCGGCCGGAAATCAACCCGGAACGACGCTGGATTCCCGCAGGACCAGGTTGTGTCCCACCACTTCCGCATTGGGCAAACGGGCCGCATCATTGGTCTGCGAAATCACGTCTGTCAGGCGCTCGACCGCCCGCTCGCCAATCCGGCGCAAGGGCTGGTGGACCGTTGTCAGCGGCGGCCAGACAATCTCTGATACCGGTGAATCGTCAAACCCGGTGATCGCCACGTCCTCCGGAATACGCAGTTCAGCCTTGTGTGCAGCCAGCAGGGCTCCCGCAGCCATATCGTCGTTGGCACAGACAATCGCGGTTGGTCTGGATGGGCTGGCAAGGATGCGCTGGGCGCACTCGATCCCCGAACGGAAGGTGAAGTTCCCCCGCTCCTCCATAATGTCACCGGGCTCAAGCCCGAATTCGGTGAGCGCAGTGACGAAGCCTTCGAAACGGCGTTCGGCCGAGATATGTCGCTCAAGGCCGTGGACAAAGGCAAAGGTGCGGTGGCCCTGGGCCAGCAGATGGCAGCCGATATCGTGCCCGGCCAGCCAATCATCGATCCCCAATGTTGGCGTAATTTCAGCAACTTGGGGGCCGCCTGCGATGCAGATAGTCGGGCAGCCCAACTGGATCGCAGCGGCGACAAGCTGAAGGTTGTCGGAAAACGGCGGGGTAAGCACAAGCCCTTCGCACTGGGTCTCGCGGATGAATGAAAGGATGGTCGCAGCCGCCATCGGATCGTTCTGGTTCACGATCGACGTTGATAGCTGCATGCCGCGCTTGGCCGCCGCGCGTGTGGCCCCCAGTTCGATGGCAGAGCTGTAATAGGAGTTGGGCTCGGTATCGAAGTCCGAACCATGGATGAGCGCGATCCGGTGGCTGGACCTTCCCGCGAGATTGCGGGCCTGCAGGTTGACCTTGTAATCCAGCATTTCGACCGCGCGCAAAACCTTTGCCCGCACTTCGTCACGCACATTCGGCTTGTCATTGAGCACGCGCGAAACGGTCGTTCGCCCAACCCCGGCAAGCGACGCCACATCATCGATCGTCGGCTTGTCTACAGTCACTGTCTGGTCTGAACTTGCATGATAGTCGGCCCCTCGGGGTTTCTTGCAGGATGATGCCAGCCTGACAAGACCCGGCCTGTAATCAGCAACAGGCAGTGATGTTGGAAGCGCTTCCCAATGCAGGCAGGATATGGGATGCTGCCAAGCGCGATGACTGACGAGATTCCCCTGTCCGGCCAAGAACCCTCTCCCCGGGTTACAGCCTTCACGGTGGGCGACGAAATGAGCCCCGTCGCCATCATCGACAACTTCGCGCCCGATCCTCATGCCTTGCGATCAATCGCGGCCGCTTGCGATTGGCGGCAGCTGGGCGATTTCTATCCCGGGCCGCGCGCGGAAACCGGGGCTGCCTATCTGGCAAGCGTCGCCCCCCTGCTGCGGGCCGTGCTTCGCCGGATTTTTGGCATTACCGGCAAGGCGGATGTCCAGCGCAGTTACTTTTCACTGGCCAATACGCCGCCGCAGGCCTTGTCGCTTGCCCAGCGTATCCCCCATGTCGATTCCTATCACACAGGTCAGGTAGCGATGGTTCACTACCTCTGCGGGCCGGAGCTGGGAGGAACCGACTTTTATCGCCACCGCTCGACCGGTTTTGAACGGGTGGATGAGGCGCGCGAGGATCGCTACCACGCCGCGCTGGAGCAGGACTTTGCGCGGCTGGGCCAGCCGGTGCCCGGCTACATTGCCGAAAACTCACCCTTGTTTGAACGGATCGGAACTTGCGATGCCGCGTTCAATCGAGCGGTTCTGTTCCCCGGGAACCTGCTCCACTGCGCCTCGCTTGATGGCGTGCTGTTGCCATCTGGCATAACCGGTGGAAGGTTGACGATCGCCGCATTCATCCTGCCTGTCGAAGGAACATGAGCCATGGGACAAGGCATCGATGAAGTAACCTGCACCGCCGGTACTGATTACCATGATCTGGTCCTGGCAAGTGACCAGCCGCTCGTCTTGCGGGGGCTGGCAAACCATTGGCCGATCGTTGCCGCCGCGCGGACAAGCGATGCAGCAGTGCTTGCCTATCTGCGCGCAGGGGCGAGTGAAGCGCCCGTCCAGTTCGTTGTCGCGCCACCGGGCTCGGGCGGACGAATGCATTACGACGATGACATGCGCGGCTTCAATTTTCGCCGCGGACAGGCCCCGCTGGGACCACTGCTTGATGAGCTCGCGCGGCTTTCTGGCGAAACCGATGCCGCGGCAATGGCCGCACAGGGCGTGCTGGCCGAGCAGGCGGCCCCGGGCTTCTGCGATGAGAACCGGCTTGATTGGCTCCCGGCCACGGCAAAGGCGCGGCTCTGGATTGGCAACCGGATCGAAGTGGCCATCCATAGTGATCCTGCTGACAACATTGCCTGCGTTGCCGCAGGGCGCAGGCGGTTTACCCTGTTCGCTCCCGAACAGCTGCCAAACCTCGCCATGGGACCATTTGATCCAACCCCTGCTGGAACGCCGATCGGCATGGCCGATCCGCTAAGGCCGGATTTTGATCGCTTCCCCCGCTTCAGGCAGGCCATGGACAGTGCCTTGTCCGCCGAACTGCTGCCCGGCGACGGGATCTTCATTCCCTATCACTGGTATCACCACGTCCAGTCACTTGATCCGGTCTCGATACTGGTGAACCACTGGTGGAACGATGCGCCTGCCGATGGCGGATCGCCGTGGGATGCGATGCTTCACGCGATCATGGCAATCAGGCATCTGCCGCCAAACCAGAGACAGGCGTGGCAGGCGATGTTCAGCCACTACGCCTTCCTTGCGAGTGGTGATCCCCGGGAGCATTTGCCCGCGCACATCCATGGCGTCCTCGGCGCCGAAAGTCCGGCCGACCGTTTGGCCATACGCCAGATGCTGCTCAAGAATCTGTCAGGACGGCAATGATGGTGCCAGCAAACGGGCCAACAACGCGTTTGGCAAGCTCTTAGCTGGTTCCTGCCATCGTAGCCAAAGCGGGGCTGGCGCATCAGCTATCAACTGAAGATCCGGTGCGAATTCTCGCCGCCTGCCTGTCAAACCGCCTTGCCATGGATGCGGCGGCTGGCATCCGTAACGCCGTGGTGCTGAGTTCCGGATTTGGAGAAGCCGGCGAAGAAGGTGCCGCTCTCCAGCGCGAACTCTTGGAAAAGTGCGCAGTGGCGGGCTGGCGGTCTACGTCTGAGCGCGCATAATCTGCAACCCGGACGATGCGCCGGTCAGGCGCTAACCCAGTGCAACATCTCGCCCCGGCGCACGGTTTGCCCGGCGGTACCTACCGGCTCGACCTTGCCATCGGTCAGGAAAGCGATCCCGGCCTGATCCTCGGCGTCGATACGCGAGATAACCCGCTCGCCTGCAGGATTTCGGGCCAGGACCACACCATGCGTGGGGCTGCCGAAGCGGTCGTAAAAAACAGTGTACGTTTCGATCGTCGCCGGCCCCTCATACTCGTCCGTCAGCTTTGGTATCGGCCCGCGGCGGTCATCCGCCAGTGATTGGAAGTGATAGTCCTGCGGCAGGGTAACGCCTGACAGCGGGTGACTTGCCAAGACGATGGCGTGGTTGTGCGTGCAGTGGCCGCCATTGCCATAGAGCAGGCCAAACTCGCCCCCCTTGCGCATGGCGCGCACCATCTCGGCGGCGGCGTGCATCATGTAATTACCGATGGGGCCGCCGCCAAAGGTGAGCCCGCCCAGCACGGTCAGCGGACGCTCCGCGGAAAGATTCAGCTTGCGCCGTGCCAACTTGGGCACACAGGGAAAGCAGGAATAGAGTTCGACATGTTCAAGGTCCGCGCCTTGCAGCCCGTTCAATTCGAGCACCTTTTCCAGCGCTACTTCCATAGCGGGGGTGCCGTCGAAGCTCGCGCGCTCCAGCGGTTCCACGCTCTCGTGCGCCGATGCCCCCGCGCCGATATAGACCAGACGGTCAGGATCGATGCCTGCCGCCCGTGCCAGAGCCAGACTGGTGACGATCAGCGCGGCCCCTTGATTGACCGAGGAATTGGCGACCTGCAGCTTGGTATAGGGAAAGGCCAGCAGCCGGTTATCAGCAGTGACCTCGATGATTTCGTCCGGCCCGCGCGCCTGTTTGATCCAGGCTCCCTCGGACCGGGCCGCAACCTGCGAGTTGTTCGACCAGATCACGCCGGTTTCGCGCTGGCCCTCCGTCAGACCCTGTCCCCAGGCGGCCCGGATCGCGTTCTCATAGAAGGGATAGATGTCCGCCGGATTGATCAGGCCATAGCGCCTGCGCAAGGGCGTGGCGCGCGCAGCAGAGCCGGCAAACAGGGTTTTCTGCTCGCCGGCTTCGGCCGCGCGACGGGCAGAGGTGCGAACAGCCTCTCCACCCACCAGCAGGCAGATGTTAGCCTGCCCCGCTGCAATCGCATTGGCCGCGTCATTGATGTGCCGCACCGGCGAATCCCCGTCGGCAGAGGGCGCCTGCATGACATGGGCGGGCGCGATGCCCAGCACTTCGGGCAGCATTTTCGGCACGTTATATTCACGGAAGGAAATCTGGGGGACGATCGCCAGCCAGTCGGCACGAGAGAGCCAGTCACCACCGGCATCCTTGTCCGCACGGCGAAGAGCTTCGGCCATCAATTCCACGGAGTCGAGCCCGGGCTCACCAGGTTCAGGCCGGTCATTGATGTCGCCAACGCCGATAATGACAGGGATGCGGGTTTCAGCTGTCATCTTCCCTCTCCCCTTCACAGGCCGGATCGTAGCAGAAAGCGCTCAGGCAACTTGATCCAGCTTCTAACGGCGTTTTCGTCTGTGTGCGATAGATGTCATGGCATTGCTTGCACGGCAGATCGACCGTCAGATTTGAGGCGGCCCGGAGCCTGGCAGACTCTCAAGGCTTGGCCATGCCGTTCACAGCAGTATCCAGACGACCGCGTTGTGCCCTGCACACCTCACTCCAGGCCAACAGAACATGGCCCGAATGGGGAAGGCACAAAAGTTGTCACATCTCCAACGGTCTGCATCCTCCGAAGGAGGGCTAAAATGTTCGAAAAAATGGCGGAATTGGCGGTGGGTGCGGTCAGTTGCGAACTGGTCTCGGCTTCAAATTCCCTGTTAGCAGGGAAAATACAGGGAAAATTGCCATTTTTTCAGACTAAATGTGGCCTTCTTATGCCTTGAAAACCGCAGATTTCTGCTAATTCTTTAGCTAAATTCCCTAGAAAATTAACAGGGAATTGCATTTCGCATATCAGGGAATAGGAAACCCAAAAACAGGGTGCCACTCAATCCCAGCCTTCTATCTTTCTCAATGCATGCACCTTAATAAGCGCCTGAGCCAGCCATGCCTCGATTCCCGGCAAGGATAGCCCAAGTTGGGCTTCTGCATTCCCCGTGAGTTGCAGCAGTGTCGACATCACGGCCGGTTAGTTTGTTGCCAGATTTAACCGCCTAGCCCGGCAATAAGGCTACGATAGAGGGTCCTTCGTTTATCAGACGCAAAACCGCGCTGTAACTGAGCGATTGGCAAATCAGTTCATCGCAAACTGCGGCCCCCGAACCAGCTTGCCAGGCAGGGCTTCCGTCATCACACCATCCTTCACGATCACTTCGCCATTCACCAGCGTATAGCGGAAGCCATCGACCTTCTGCATCATCCGCTTGCCGCCCGCCGGCAGATCATAGGCCATATATGGCGCGGGCAAGTGCAATGCCTCCAGATCGATGATGTTGATGTCTGCCTTGCGGCCCTGAGCAATTACGCCGCGATCATCCAGTGAATAGAGGCTAGCCGGCTCGCTGGTTTGCAGGCGGATCACTTCTTCCAGCGGCAAGCGCGGTCCGCGCGTGCGGCCCTTGACCCAATGGGTGAGCATGAAGCTCGTGAAGCTGGCGTCGCTGATGCTGGCGACATGCGCGCCGCCGTCCGATAGCGAGGCCGTGGTGCGCGAATGGCTGAGCTGCTCGTGCAGGATATCAAGACTGCCCAGCGCATAGGCCGCGACCGGCACGAACAACAACGCCTTGCCACCCTGCTCCAGCAGCGCGTCGTAGACGTACTCTTGCGGGCTAACACCCTTGGCTTTCGCCAGCCCTGCCACGCTTTCTTCCGGGGTCGGCTCGTAGTTCGGCGGATCGCCCAGCGGGAACATCTTGTCGAAACGGGTGGCAAGGCCAGTGAGAGACTTGCTCATGTCGGGCTCGTCCGCCAGCAGCCGCGCGCGGAAAGCGGGGTCGCGCATGCGCTCCACCTTCTCGGCAAAGGGCAGCGCGTCGATTTCGGCATAGACCGGATAATAGCTGAAGGGATTGAGCGAGGTTTCCAGCCCCATCAGGAAGCCCGGCGGACGCCACGGAACAGCGGCACGGATATCGACGCCTTCGGTCTCATAGATTCGCTTTAACGAATCCAGGGTCTGACGAAATTCATAGGGATCGCTGTCAGGCTTCACTTCAACCAGCGAGAAGATCACCGGCTTGCCCGTCTTGCGGCCGATCTTGCTCATCCATGCGAGGTCTTCCGGCTTGCCCAGCTTATCGGAGATCAGCTGGAACACGCCCGATCCGGCATCAACCATGGCATCGGCAATGGTCAGCAGTTCCTTGGGCTCGGCATAGGTGCCCGGGATCAGTTCGCCCTTCGATGTAAGGTGGATGAACGTCCGCGAAGTGGTGAAGCCGTGCGCACCAGCCTGCACCGCTTCCTTCACCAGCTGTGCCATTTCGGCAATATCTTCATCGGTCGCCTCGCCATCAATGGCGCGGTCTTTACCCATGACATAGGCGCGCAAGGGGGCGTGGGGCACCTGCGCCACAACATCGATGGCGTGTGGCTTGCAGTCGATTGAATCGAGGTATTCGGGGAAGCTCTCCCAGTCCCAGCTGACACCCTCGGCGAGCACGGTTCCGGGAATGTCCTCAACGCCTTCCATTACCGTAATGAGGTAATCGCGCGCTTCGATGCCGGGCCGGATCGGCGCAAAGCCCATGCCGCAATTGCCCATGATCGCAGTGGTTACGCCATGCCATGCGGCCGGTGAAAGCTGAGCATCCCAAGTGACCTGCCCATCATAATGGGTGTGCGTATCGACGAAGCCCGGGGTAACGATATTGCCCGTGGCATCGATTTCCTCGCGCCCCGGCCCGACATTGCGACCAACTGCGACGATTGTGCCCTTGTCCACGGCAACATCACCGACAAACCCCGGCGCACCGGTGCCGTCGATAATCGTGCCGCCGCGAATGACCAGATCATGCATTTCCCAAAACTCCAGTAACTTCAGGCAGCAGCAGCGAGTGGCTGACCGGTGGTGGACCCTTCGCCAAACACGCGGGTGACGTCAGCGCCACTGTCGTAGATCGCGCTCCATTCGTTGAAATACTTGGGCAGCGGCTGATGTTCCGGATTGTGCCAGGGCATCTGCGACATCATGATGCCGTAAGCCGACTTCCACTTTGCAACGCGCGGCATCTTGAAGTTCGAATTGCCGGAGAACAGTTCCTTGGGCAGTTCCGGAAACGCCTTTTCAAACTCTTCGGTGATCGCACCGATCACCTTGCCGACATGCTGCATGAAGCCCTTGAACCGGCTGACACGATACCAGTAGTTGCCGTAGACATGGTCATAGACCATCAGCCCCGAGCTGCGGTGCTCGATCTCCTCACAGAAGTGCCAGAGCAGCAGAGAAGCGACCCGCGCATCGCCGTTGAAAAGGTGCTCGCGGTGATCGAGCATCAGCTTGAACGAAGGCGTGAAGATGCTCTCCAGCCCGCCGGTGTAGGCGAGATGATACTTGAGCGGCTCTGCCGCATAGAGCTCGTCATAGAGCTCAATGCAGCGGTCGAGCGCCGATTGCAGCGCGGGCGTCTGCGCAATCAGCGCCTTGCAGTGCTTCCGATGTGCGCTTGAGTGAAGCCCTTCCTGCGCGCGGAAATCGCGTGCTTCCTGCAACACGCGCGGATCGGTGATCAGGGGTTCGGCATCGCGCATCGCCTGGCAGATGTATTTTTCGAAGCCGATCGCAAAGAACGACAGCTTGTTCATGGTGATCGCGAATTCTGGGTTATTCTTGTTCCAGATGAAGTCCACGCCTTCGAAATCGAAGGGGATCCGCCTGATCTTGAGGTCAATCATTGCCTGCTCCCAGCCTTGCTGCCGACGCCCGGATACCGGACGATTCGTCTCGATTGGCGGCATCTAGTCAAAAATGGACATAGTGTCCAGTATGGACAGCGCGTCCATTTCGCTTTAGGCCCAGCGTCATGAGCCTTCAGGTACCTTCATCAGATGCTACGGACGCGCATACTAACCCGCGGCGAGTGGCCACACGCGCGCGGATCTGCCGTTCAGCTTGCAAGCTATTCTTCGATCACGGCTACGCAACGGTGACAATGGAGCACATTGCCCAAGCGTCGGATATCCGGCGATCGACGCTCTATCTGCATTTCCGCGAGAAGGACGAAATCCTTGCTGCCATTGCCCAGGATTACACCGCGAAGGTGCGCCAAGTCGTAGCTCGCCTGCCCGGTCCTGTGCCGAGCCGCGTCCAAGTCGCTGCATGGGTCACAGAATTCGCTGTCTTTGTCACCCAGGAGCGCGCGGCGACGGAACTTCTGGTCTCACTTAGCCACCTTCCCAAGGCTCCCGCCGCTGCTGTGGCCTTTGGTCAGGCGCTCAAGGAAATGATGGCTGACCAGCTTCCGGTCTTCCGCACCGCCATGGAGCCAGCGCAGCTTTTGGCCCATGCCCGGGCGATTACGGTAATGGACTCGCTCGGTTGGGCGCTGTGTCACCATGCCCGCACCGGCGGCTGCGAGATGTCCAGCGCGCGCCTTGCCGTGGCCGCTGAAGACCTGAGCCGCTTCGCAAGCGGAGACCTGTAATATGAGCGAGACGATTCAACCTTTCCACATTGCGATCCCGCAAAGTGATCTCGATGACCTGCAAGACCGTCTGCGGCGCACCCGCTGGCCGCAGGAGATCGGCGATAACAGTGGGTGGCAGGCTGGCACCAACCTCGCCTACATGCGCGAGCTCGTCGATTACTGGCTGAACGGCTATGACTGGCGCGCGCAGGAGGCGGCTATGAATGCCCTGCCGCAGTTCCGCACCCATATCGAAGGCGTGCCCGTTCATTTTGTGCATGTGAAGGGCAAGGGCCCCAATCCGATGCCTCTGGTTATCAACCATGGCTGGCCCTGGACCTTCTGGGACATGCGCAGGATCATCGGCCCGCTGACCGATCCCGCAGCCTACGGCGGTGATCCTGCCGATGCCTTTGAAGTTATTGCCCCCTCGCTCCCCGGCTTTGCCTTTTCCAGCCCTCTCACAACAGAGGGCATGTTCTTCAATCCAACGGCGGATCTCTGGGTCAAGCTGATGGCGCGGCTGGGCCACAAGCAATTCGCTACGCAGGGCGGTGACATCGGCTCGTTTGTCTCGGCACGGCTGGGGCACAAATATGCCGAAAACATCATCGGCGTTCACCTCCACCTCGCCGGTGCGGTGATGCCGCCTTACCCCACAGCAGAAGACTACGCGCCAGAAGAGCAGGCGTGGGGCGCAAAGTTCGCCGCGTTCATGGCCGAGGGTAACGGCTACATGCAGATCCAGCGCACTCGGCCGCAAACAATCGGCTTTGCCATGCATGATAGCCCGGTGGGGCTTGCCGCCTGGCTGATAGAAAAGCGCCGCGCCTGGAGCGATTGCGGTGGCGATGTGGAGGCAGTGTTCAGCAAGGATGACCTGATCACCAATGCCATGCTCTACTGGCTGACCGATACCTATGTCAGTTCCGCCCGCCACTACTATGAAACCCGGGGGCCAGAGATGGCGCCGGCGCATGATCGCCAACCGCCGGTCGAAGCGCCTACCGCGCTGCTCCAATTCAAGGGCGATGTATGGCTCTATCCGCGCAAATGGGCAGAGCGCTATTACAACCTGAAGCGCTGGAACGTGGCCGAAAAGGGCGGCCATTTTGCGCCGATGGAGCAGCCGAAACTGTTGGTTGACGATATTCGCGCGTTCTTCCGTGGGTTGAGGCGCTGATCAGCGCTCGGGATCGTCAGCGCCATCCCCTGTGACGGCAAAAAGTGCTTTCAAATAGCGCTCCACAGCTTCAATCCCGGGGGTGCCAAGCGAACGCTGGCTGCCAACGAACTGGGCTGACATCAGGATCACCTGCGCCATAACCTCCGTCGGCACTTCGGGTTGGGCACCGCGCCGGATATAGGCTTCCTGCAACATTTCTGACAGCATCGCGTTGAGATCTTCGCCGACTTCGCGATAGGCCTCACCGACCACGCTGCTCGCCAGTGCGCGGGCGCGGAAGGCTTCTGCTGTGGCCATGCTGATGGAATATTGCTCCCAGATATCCTTACCAATGGTTGATATACTGAAGCGCTTGCGGATGTTTTCCCGCATTTCGGCGAAGGAACGCCGCACCAGTGCAGCGAGTAGGTGGTCCATCGTCCCGAAGTGATAATGCACGACCGTGCGCTTGAGGCCGACATGGGCCGCCAGCTTTCCCGCAGTCAGTCCCTCAAGGCCGCCTGCAGCGATGATCTCTGCCGCAGCATCGAGCAGACGATCCTTGTATTCCGACTGATCGTCCGGCGTTGCGGGCACGCTGCGGGGCTTTTTCGGCAAAGGCATGGCGGCGGATTACCTCAGGCTAGCCAGTCATCTGGGCAACATTCACTGACACCATGTCAGTTTTGCTTGCCGCTGGCAATGTGCGCGTATAGAATGAGGCGTGAGGTGCCAGCAAGAAAGCTGGGCGAGCGCCCGGCCAAACCAATGGGCCATCGGTGGGAGAAGATCGATGAAACGCATTGTTAAGCGCACCCTGTGGGCCGTGCTGGCGCTGTTCCTGGTGGCACTCGTCGGAGCTGCCATCGCGTTCGGGCCAATGACCTATGCGGCCATGGTCGGCTACCAGATTTATGAAACGGTCCCTCCGAAGCTGCCCGATAATTTGGGGCCAAAGGCTATCCTGATCTTCTCGAAAACCAACGGTTTCCGCGACGATGATCAGATCAAGGCAGGCAATGCGGCGGTTGAAGCGATTGCCAAACGCGAGAGCTGGTCGAGCTTTACCACAGAGAATGCAGCCGTCTTCAATCCGGAGCAACTCGGCCATTTCCAGGCCGTCGTTTTCGATAGCGTCAGCGGCGATGTCTTCACCCCAGAACAGCGCGCTGCATTCAAGGCATGGCTGGAGCAGGGCGGCGGTTTCGTTGGCCTGCATGGTGCAGGCGGAGATACTAAATACGCCTGGCAATGGTATGCCGACGAGCTGATCGGTGCGCGGTTTATCGGCCATACGCTCGGGCCGCATATCCAGCAGGCAACATTGGTGATCGAGGACCAGAACCACCCCGCGACCAAGGGCCTTGGTGCAAGCTGGGTCCGTTCGGACGAATGGTATTCCTTCGCCGCAAGTCCGCGCGCCAAAGGTTACCAAGTCCTCGTCTCGATCGATGAATCGACTTACAAGCCGATTGAGCACCTCCTTCCGTTCACCACACCAAAGAGCCTTGCCATGGGCAAAGACCACCCGATGGTGTGGACGCATTGCGTCGGCAAGGGGCGGGCGCTTTATTCAGCTCTGGGCCATACGGCATCGTCCTATACCGAGCCGAAGCATGTCGAGCTCATTAAGGGCGCGATTGCCTGGGCGGCTGGCTACGAAGGCACCGGCTGCGGCTCTGAACAGACAGGCAAATAGGCCATGGCCAGATCACGGTTCAGCCGGTTTATCCGCTTCCTCGGCAAGGCGCTGATTGTCATCTTGGCGCTCGGCATGCTGGGCAGCCTGTTTCCGCAGATTTCCGTGCTGGGCGAACTCGGGCCAATCCTGACTGCCCAGCTTGGCCCCTGGCTGGCGGTCATCGCGCTGGCCGGAGCTGTTATCATGCTTCGCCGCTGGCGGGCAGACCGCCGCAGAAGTGCGCTGGTCCTCTGCGGTATGGCGGCATTCGCCGGGGTTGTGGCTGTATTCATCCTGTCCCAGCAGGCCGCAACTGCGCGAGCCAACGGGGCGAGGGTTGATATTGCGCAGATGTTTCTGGCCAGCTCGCAAGAGGCACCTGACCCGCTTCCGGTTACCGTGAACTACACTAAGTTCGGAACGGAAGATCTGCCGCTGGATATCTACCGACCCGCGGCCAGGGCGGACGGCAGGGGCGCACCGGTGTTTGTCTATGTCCATGGCGGCGGCTGGGGAGGACAGACGCTCAAGCAGCGCGAGGCGGACTATCGCTGGTTCGTGGACCGTGGCTATCTGGTGGTCTCACTGGAATACACTCTATCCAGCAAGACCAGACACACCTGGAACGTGGCTGAGCCGCAGCTCGCTTGCGCGCTCGGCTGGATCAACGCCAATATCGCGCGCTACGGCGGTGATCCGGCAAGGCTTGCGCTGTGGGGCGAATCTGCCGGCGGCAACCTTGTTCTCAACCTTTCCTATCGCGCCAACGGCGGAACCCTGCAGTCCGTCTGCGGCGGCACCATGCCCCATGTTGCCGCGACCATTGCGCTCTATCCCGTGGTCGATCCTGCACGGATGTACCGCCCGGATGAGGCGCTGCTCGGCTTTGCCGGCAGGATGATGGGTGACAACTACACCGGCGGTTCGCCCGAGCAGTTTCCTGATCGCTATGCCGCCATTGCTTCGGCAACCCACATCAATCCCAAGGCCCCGCCGACTCTGCTGGTCATCCCTGCAGCCGATCACCTTGTGGCTCCTGCCGTCGCCTATTCTTTTGACGAAAAGGCGCGCGCAGCCGGGATCGAAACCCGCGTGATAACGATGCCCCATGCCGAGCATGCCTTCGATCTGCGCAGCGGCAGCGTGGGTAGCCAAATGGTCAGGCAGGTGATGCTGCAATTTCTCGAAGCCCACGAATTGAAACCCTGAATTGCGACTGCAGGAACGAGATCCCATGACAATCAAGACAATCAACCTAGGTGCAACAGCACTTCTGCGGACCTCTGCATTGATCGCCTTGGCCATTGCGCCCCCTGCTCTCGGCCAATCCGCTCCCGCTCCTGCCCCCGCACCGGCCAGTCCCGGTCCGCTGACCATTCAGGCTGACAAGCCCGGCGCGGTGATCAACCGCGACATTTTCGGCCAGTTCGCCGAGCATCTTGGCCTCGGCATCTATGACGGTGTCTGGGTCGGCAAGGACTCCAGGATTCCCAATGTCCGAGGCATCCGCAGCGATGTGGTTGGCGCGCTGAAGGCGATCAAGGTGCCGGTCGTGCGCTGGCCGGGCGGCTGCTTTGCCGATGAATACCACTGGCGTGACGGCATCGGCCCCGCAGACAAGCGCAGGACCACGGTCAACACCAACTGGGGCATGTCGGTTGAGCCGAACACCTTCGGCACTGACGAATTCATGGATTTCGCGAGCCAGATCGGGGCGGAAGCCTATATCTCGGTCAACGTCGGTTCGGGCACAGTCAAAGAGGCAAACGACTGGGTCGAATATATGACAGCCGCTGCGCCGGCCACTGCTGCTGCCGAGCGCGCTGCCAATGGTCATCCAGCACCCTACAAGGTCAAGTACCTCGGTCTCGGCAACGAAAGCTGGGGCTGCGGCGGGCCGTTCACTGCAGACGAATATGTCACCAATATGAAGCCGTTCGCGCATTTTGTGCACAACCAGAACCCGGCCCAGGCCGATCCGGCGATCGACTTCACCAAGCTGATCAACGATCTGATGACGGGCAAGGGCATGGACGCCCTTCCGCGCAATCCAAATGGGATGATGCGTGTCGCGGTCGGGCCGAATTCGCTGGATGGGTCCTATACCGATGCGGTGATGAAGGCGTGGAAGACGCGCTCGCCAATCGATTGGAGCATCGAAGGGCTATCGCTGCACCACTACACCTATGGCGGCCTGCCAATGAGCGAACCCGCGACCGGGTTTGGCGAGAAGCAGTATTTCACCATGCTCAAGCAGACGCTCGGCATGGAAAGCAATATCGCTATGCATTCGGCGATCATGGACAAGTATGATCCGAAAAAGACTGTTGGTCTGATGGTCGACGAATGGGGTGTATGGTTGAAGGCTACGCCCGGCACCGAGCCTCTGCACCTACGCCAGCAAAATTCGCTGCGCGATGGCATTGCCGCATCGCTCAACCTCAACATCTTTGCCCGTCACGCAGACCGCGTGCGGATGACCAATATCGCGCAGATGGTCAACGTCCTGCAGTCGATGATCATCACCGACGGCGAGAAGATGGTGCTGACGCCTACCTATCAGGTCTACAAGATGTATGTGCCGTTCCAGGACGCGACCTTCCTGCCGATCACCTTCAACAGCGGCGAATACAGGCTGGGCACTGCGAGCCTGCCAAAGGTCGATGCCATTGCTGCCAAGGACAAGGACGGCAAGGTCTGGTTGGCACTGACCAATCTTGATGGCAACAATGCCGCAGACATCAGCGCTAGCGCCGCCGGGGTGACCGCCAAATCGGCGATTGGCGAAGTTCTGACAGCGGACCGGGTCGATTCGATCAACACTTTTGACACGCCCAATGCCGTGGCTCCCAAACCTTTCAGCGCAAAGGCCGCCAACGGCAGTCTTGTTCTGCACCTGCCGCCCCATTCTGTGACGGTTGTCAGGCTGGACAAGTGAATTCGAGCCGATCGATCCAACAGCAAAGGAAAATCCGCCCATGACCTTCAGCACTGTTCAGGAAATTGGTTTGGAGCGGCGCGATTTCATTCGCGGTGCCCTGCTCGCTATCGGCGCTGCCGGAGCATCGTTTCCGGGGTTGAGCGCACTGGAAGCGGCGACGAAGGTCAAGCCACCGTTCTTTGACGCGCGCCGTTTCGCTATCCTGGATGCCGCAGCGGAGACGATCCTGCCGCGCACCGACACACCCGGCGCGCGCGATGCCAAGGTACCCAAGCGGATCGACATGCTGATGATCGGCTGGGCTTCGGCCAAGACCAAGGCCGATTTCACAAAGGTGCTTGATGACATGGACAGCGCGGCAGGCGGTCTTGCCGCACTGCCTGCGGACAAGCAGCTGGCGGCCGTCTCTGCCTTTGACAAGGCGCATGCCGCAGACCCGGCTTATGGCAAGTTCAAGAAGCTGGTTCTGGCGCTCTATTACTTGTCCGAACCGGGCGCGACGCAGGAACTGCGGTACGAACATACACCGGGCGCATGGGAACCTTCGATCCCCGTTACCGCCGATACCCGCGGCTACGCGGTTGACGTAAGCTTTGGAGGGAATTGAGATGTTCGATGCAATTGTCGTCGGTTCGGGAATCAGTGGCGGCTGGGTCGCCAAGGAACTGACCGAAAAGGGCCTCAAGGTGCTGGTGCTCGAACGGGGCAACAACATCGTCCACGGACAGGATTACAAAGACGGCCTGATGCCGTGGGAGCAGGAGAACGAAGGCCGCGTCAACGAGGACGAGGCTGCCCGCGACTACGCCATCCAGAGTACTGCCTATCCCTTCAGCAGCGCGAACAAGACCTTCTGGGTGAAGGACAGCGAACACCCCTATGAGACGCCGGAGGGCAAGCCCTTCACCTGGACCCGCGGGTTCCATCTGGGTGGCCGTTCGCTAATGTGGGGCCGCATGTCGCTGCGTCTCAGCGACCTCGATTTCGCCGCAAACAAGAAGGACGGACATGGTTCCGACTGGCCGATCCGCTATGCCGATCTGGCCCCCTGGTACGATCATGTCGAAGCCTTTGCCGGCGTTTCAGGCTCGCGCGAAGGGCTGTCGCAATTGCCTGACGGCGATTTCCTCAAGCCGATGGGCCTGAATGACGTCGAGGCTGATTTCAAAAAGAAGATCGAAGCGAAATTTCCCGGTCGCACGGTGATCCCGCCGCGCGTTGCCAACCTTACCGAAGTGCGTGACCAGCAGGCAGAACTGGGCCGCGGACCCTGCCAGTTCCGCTCGCAGTGTCATAACGGCTGTTCTTACGGTGCCTATTTCTCCAGCCTCAGCGCAACCCTGCCGGCGGCGGTGAAGACCGGTAACCTGACAGTCATCACCGACGCCATCGTCCACAGCGTGATCCACGATCCGAAGACCAATCGCGTTACCGGAGTGCGGGTGATCGATGCCAAGACCAAGAAGGCGCGCATCTATGGTGCCAAGGTGGTCTTCCTCAACGCATCGACAATCCCCACAGCGCAGATCCTGCTCGCGTCAAAGAGCGCGGCCTTCCCCAATGGCCTCGCCAACAGTTCGGGCATGGTTGGGCGCAATCTGATGGATCACGTTGGCGGAGCCTTTGCCTTCGGCATGTATCCGGGCTTTGAAGATCGCTATTATCGCGGCCGCCGTCCGCAGGCGAACATCATCCCGCGTTATCGCAATGTCGATACCCAGGAAGACTATCTGCGCGGCTTCGGGCTTGGAACCATGGCCTTCCGCTCTAACTGGCAACTCACCTCGGCGATGCCGATTGGCATCGGTGCCGCAGCAAAGGCGCGAATGCGCAAGCCCGGACCGTGGTTCATGTTCGTGGGCGGCACTGCCGAGATGCTGCCGAATCCGGAAAACCGCATCACCTTGCATCCCACCCGGACCGACAAATGGGGCATGCCGATCCCGCTGATCGACTGCAGCCATGGCGACAATGACCGCAAGGTGCTCGCCGCTGCCCAGGCCGATGCTGAAGCCATGATGAAGGCGGCCGGTGCGGTCATTCTCGGCAAGGGCAAGGGGCCGAGCGCACCGGGCATTTCCATCCACGAAATGGGCACCGCGCACATGGGCACCGATCCCAGAACCTCGGTGCTCAACGGTTACAACCAGGCGCATGACGTGCCCAACTTGTTCATCACCGATGGCGCAGCCATGGCTTCGACCGGAACGCAGAATCCGTCGCTCACCTATATGGCCTTGTCAGCCCGCGCGGCGCACCATGCAGTGGAGTTCCTGAAGGCAGGGAAGATCTGATCATGATGATGAAGACTTCTCTGGTGCTAGCGGGCGCGATTCTGCTCTCTGCCCCTGCTGAAGCACAAATGCTGCATTCGCCAACGCAGGCCGAAACCTGCGCCAGCGTGCAGCCGCCGCCAGAGCAAAGTCTGGCGATTCTAAACTTGCTGATGGTTGAGTCGAAGAAATTCACCGGTCTGGCAGATCTGCTCAAGCAACTTCCGCCAGAGGCTATGGCCAAGATGGCGACTGCGCAGGCACAGGAAAAGGAGCGGCAGGCAAAGGACTGGCCCTGGCTCTGCCGCTATGCCGCCGATAATGCGGCGGTAATCCAAAGCGGCGTGCGGCCGAAGGTCGTCTTCATCGGCGATTCGATCACCGAGAACTGGAAGATCGCCGACCCCTCGCTGTTCAGTGAAACCATGCTGGATCGCGGCATTGGCGGCCAGACGACGCCACAGATCCTGCTGAGGTTCTATCAGGATGTCGTTTCGTTGCACCCGCAAGTGGTTCACATCATGGCGGGGACCAACGACATTTCGGGCAATACCGGAGCCTCAACCGACGGAACCATTGTCCGCAACATCCGCGCGATGATCGACATTGCCAAGGCAAATGGCATTCGCGTGGTGCTCGCGAGTATCACCCCTTCGAAGACCTTCATCGCACGCCCTGGCGTGGACCCTTCTTCCCGAATTGCCGCCGTGAACCGTGAGCTCAAGGCACTCGCTGCAGAAAAGCGGATCACCTATGCCGATTATTTCCCGCTACTTGCTGACAACGACGGTGGAATGGATTCTTCATTGGGAAACGATGGCC
Source organism: Sphingomonadaceae bacterium (assembly GCA_947451145.1). Lineage (GTDB taxonomy): Bacteria > Pseudomonadota > Alphaproteobacteria > Sphingomonadales > Sphingomonadaceae > Novosphingobium. The sequence continues at coordinate 77,994 of CANFXW010000009.1, forward strand.
TGCACCCCAATCGCATTGGCTATGCGAGAATGCGGGTGTTAACGGACAAAGTCATCGGCTCGCATCCAAAGTAACACCTATTATCTGGGCATAAGGATTTCGGCTCCGGCAAATGAAGGGGCCCGCAGGTTCTGATGCCTGTTTCTTCGCCGCGGATTTCTCTAGCGCGCGTGGATGAATGGTAGCGGCAAGCGTGCCCAGCTAAGTAGTGAGCGAGCAACAACTAATATGTCTGCGCCGACCGATACAAAGCGAACGCCTGCTTTGTTGTCGTGTCCGAACGGGCTGCATTCAGATTGGATCGGCTATTCGCTGACATGGCTGTGCATTCATTGGGGCGTCCGCATTTCGGGGTTCCAAACAATTTGCCACCGTTCAGGATCGTCCAACAAAGCCGACCCTCACCCTCGCTCAGTCCACCACTCTGGCCAACGCACATTCTCTGGCGTGCGCGTCGCCTTCCACACCTCACGCTGCTCTTCCGGCGCAAGTCGCCGTGTCCCGAACCTGTTCAGTGCTGCCTCGACGATCCACGGGGCGAGCAGCCAGTGTACCTTCTTTTCGTCGAGCGGGAACCGTTTCACTGCTAGTCCGAGCGCGCGAAGCGAACAGCCGATTGTATAACTGATCACGATGATACGGGTGATCTGGGTTATCCCCTGTTTGTCAGGTCGGCTGGCGCGGGCGGCTTCGATTGCATTGAGAGAAGCCCGTGCGGCTGCACTGTCACCCGCAAGTCCCTTGCGTGTTAGCTGAAGCAAGAACGCTTCCGCCGCGGTAACTCTTCGTTCACGCCCGTCTTCGCGGATCGTGACCATCTGACCGAGGACGGTGTCATAGGGGATCTGCCGGGCGCGACCGCGCGGACGCCCCTTGGGATTACCGCTGCTACCTTTCCTGAACCGCGTCGCCGCCGGCGGACTCTTGTACCCGATCTGCTCACTCTCCATGGCTAACCTCGCCGCTTGCGCGGCCAGCGCAGTCTGGCGGGATTGATCGTCTGGCGCTTGATGTCCTCGATGTCCTTGTCGGTGAGCATTCGCCGGCCGGGGCGGCTGATAGCCATCTGGCTTGCCCAGGTGGCGAGTCTCATGGGCCGTGTTGCAGGACCTCCACCGTGCGGCGGCTCGTCGAGTTCCGCTATGCCAAGGAGCATCATCGCATCGTTGGCATTGTTACTGTCATGCTCGATCTCGAGAGTGACCGGCTTGAACTCTGGAGGAGCCAGTTTCAGGATCGCAGCCTCGCGCTTCTCGATCATCTTGAGTACGGTGCGGATCGCCATGCGGCTGCCCTTGAGCGCGGCCTGGTAGGTCGGGAGCTGAAGCGCTTCATCAACGCTGAACTCACGCTCGATGCCGTTCTGTGTCACCTTGAGCGTCTTGTCGAAGATGATGTCGAACGCCGAGATATCCGGCCGCCGCTTTTTCGGGCGGCCTTTGAGGTTGCCCGATTGACCTTTCTGGAACCGGGTGGATGGCATGCCGTTCATTCAGCAGCCTCCGCGACCCCGCGATGGACAAGAATCGCTTGCCTGCCGGTAAGCTGCTCCCAGCGCATGATGGCAACATCGACATAGGCAGGATCGATATCGACGCCGCGGAACTGCCTTCCCACCCGCTCGGCCGCGATCAGGCTGGTGCCCGAGCCGAGGAAGATGTCGAGGACAAGTTCACCCAGCCGGGTAACATCACAGATCGCATCAGCGACCATAGCGACCGACTTTACCGTCGGGTGCAGCGCCAGATCCTCGCGGCGGCTGCCGCGCATCGAGTTCACCGAGGCGTAGTCCCAGACGTTGGTCCGGTTGCGCCCATGCTTGCCAAGTTCGACCGTGTTGGAGTGCGCAGCACCCGGCACCCGGTAGACGAACACCATCTCGTGCTTTGAACGATAGAGCGAGCCCATGCCGGCATTGCTCTTGTTCCACATGCACATATTGAGAAGCGTGTCGTAGATAGGAGTGGCCGCCGCACTGACATCGTCCATATGCCGCCAGTCCATACAGACGAAGTGGACCGCGCCGGGCCTTGAGACCGCGGCACAGGCACCCAGCGTCTCGGAGAGGAACGTCCGGAACGCGGACGTGGTCATCTCGCCCGAGGCCATGGCGAACTCGCGGTGTCGCCCCTTGGCATTCGCGTGGCCGTTGATCTTCACGTTGTAAGGCGGATCGAGAAAGGCGGCATCGATCGCGCCCTTACCGATCACCTCGCGCAGAAACGAGATATCTCGCCCATCGCCGCAACCAATACGGTGTTCGCCGAGTTGCCAGATGTCGCCGGGCACCGTGCGGGGAGTCTCGGGTACGGCCGGGATCACCTCGTCGTCGGGATCTTCGCTGTCCTTGAGGATTACGTCGATCTCGCCCGAGCTGAACCCGGTGAGGCCAAGATCAATGTCGATGTCCGGCAGTGACAGGTCGGCGAGTTCCAGCTTGAGGATCTCGACATCCCAGCCGGCGCTTAGTGCAATCTTGTTGTCAGCCAGCCTGAGCGCGCGGACCTGCGCGTCGCTGAGCCCGGCAATCTCGATCACCGGGACCTCGGCAAGACCCAGTTGCTTTGCCGCCAGCAGCCTTCCGTGCCCGGCGATCACCTTGCCCGATGGCTCCGCGAGCACCGGGTTGGTAAACCCGAACGTCCGGATCGAGGCAGCGATCTGTTCGATCTGCCGTTTGGGATGCGTGCGCGCATTGCGGGGGTCGGGGACGAGGCTCGCGGTCGGCCAATAGGCGACGGCGAGCGAGCGATCAGCAGGCGAGGCTGCCGAGTGGGGCGAATCGGCCATGATCGAACATAGGCAGAACGTTCCCGTTATGTCTACCTCCCGACACAATGCCCTTGGGGATAAATTCGGGAGCGCCTCAGGCATCGACAATGGACTGGACTGTTGGGCGCAACCGAGCATTGGTCGTTATGCCCGGCCGTGCCGGGCTCGTGGCGGTAGCGGCCGGGATTGTCCCGCGCTGCAACCGGAGAACTACAATGACTAACATTACCCAGAGCGCCGCTAGCCAGAAGAGGCCGCGCCGGATGGCGCGCGAACCGCAGGCTAGCTCAGGCTTGCAGCAGCAGTCCGAACCGCGCGCAAAGGCACCATCAAAACTTGACCAGGTCGAGGCCCTGCTTCGCGCCGGGCAAGGTACCGGCATTGCCGAGATCATGGCTGTAACCGGCTGGCAGCAGCACTCGGTGCGTGGGGCCATGGCGGGAGCACTCAAGAAGCGCGGACTGGTGATCACCTCGGCCAAGGTCGATGGTGTCCGCCGCTACCGCGCGAGCGCGGCATGAGCGCGGCGCAGGTAACAGAGTCCGTCCGCGAGATTGAGAACCTCGATCTTGATGGCCTGAGGAAGGAGTGGGCGCGCCATTACGGCGCGCCTCCGCCGCTGCGTTCGGTCACCATCCTGCGGCTTATCCTGGCATGGCGGCTGCAGGCTGATGCGCAGGGCGGACTAGACAGCGATACGCGCCGCGCGCTGGCAAGGAAGGGCAGGGTTAAGGCTGAAGGGCTGGAACTTGGCATTGGCGCGCGGATTACCCGCACCTGGATGGGCAAGACCCACGAGGTAATCGTCGAGGCGGACGGGTTCCGCTGGGAGGGACACACCTATCGCAGCCTGTCAGCGGCCGCGACCGCGATTGCCGGCAGCCGCTGGAATGGGCCGCGGTTCTTTGGCCTGCGCGAGGCACCATGAAGCGCTGCTCCATCTACACCCGCAAGAGCAGCGACGAGGGTCTCGAGCAGGAGTTCAACAGTCTCGATGCCCAGCGCGAGGCAGGTGAGGCCTATGTGAAGAGCCAGGCCAGCGAAGGCTGGCGCGCATCGCCTGCGCGCTACGACGATGGCGGCTATTCAGGAGGCACCATGGAACGCCCGGGTTTGCAGCGCTTGCTGGCAGATATCGATGCAGGCCTGATCGATGTTGTGGTCGTCTACAAGATCGATCGACTGACCCGCAGCCTCGCCGACTTCGCCCGCATCGTCGAGCGGTTTGATGCCAAGGGCGTGAGCTTCGTCTCGGTAACCCAGTCGTTCAATACAACCTCGTCGATGGGCCGGCTGACGCTCAATGTCCTGCTGTCGTTCGCCCAGTTCGAGCGCGAGGTCACTGGCGAACGTATCCGTGACAAGATCGCTGCCTCCAAGGCCAAGGGCATGTGGATGGGCGGCACCCTGCCGCTGGGTTACGATCCACCGCTTCCCGGCGCCCGCGTTCTGCAGGTGAACCAGTCCGAAGCGGCAACAGTGCGGCATATCTTTACGCGCTACCTTGAACTCGGCTCGGTGCACAGGCTCGCCGAGGAGCTGCAGGAACAGGGCATCTTCTCGAAGCGCCGCATCGCGGCGAGCGGCAAGGAGCAGGGCGGCTTGCCATTCTCACGTGGCGCCCTGTTCCACCTGCTGCGCAACCGGATCTACCTCGGCAAGATCACGCACGGCACGCTCATCCACGAAGGCCAGCACGAGGCGATCATCGACGAGGACCTGTTCGCGGCCGCCGAGGCAAGGCTCGACCTCCAGAAGCGCCGACATGGCAGTAGGGCCGAGAGCAGGGTCGCCAAGGCGCCGCTCACCGGTCGGTTGTTCGATGCAGCAGGTATTCCAATGAGTCCCTCGTTCTCGCGCGGGCGCTCGGGGAGAGTCTATTGCTACTACGTGTCGGCGTCGCTGCAGCAAGGCGGCAGGGCAGGGGCCTCGAATGGAACCCGCGTGTCAGCGACCGTTCTGGAGAGGATCCTGACGCAGGCGCTAGGCCGGCTCATGCCTTCCACGCGCAATGCCTTTGGTCAGGTGGACAAGGTAACGATGCGTCATGACCGGATTGAGCTGGCATTGCCCGCAACACTCGCACGCGAAGCGGCATTGAACTGCGAGGATGGAGAAGAGGTAGTGCCGTTGGACAGAGCAACAAGCCTCCTCATCTTGCCAATCACCCTCGCTTCCAGGCGTGGTGCCAGAACCATTGCGAGCGGCACGAAGCCGCAGGCGCAGCCTGATTCCATCCTCATCGCAGCGCTGCGCAAGGCGCACCGCATGCTGGGTTCCGATCGGATCGGCAGACCGGTTCTTCATTCCTCGCCAGCCTCCAGATACGAACGGCGCCTGGTCCGGCTGGCCTTTCTCGCCCCTGTGATCCAGGCCGATATCCTTGCCGGACGCCAGCCACATCACGTCAACCTCGAGGTCCTGATCAGGGCAGACATACCGCCAGATTGGGATGACCAACGCGCCGCGCTGCGCTGGAACGGCTGATCGGGTATTTTCCTGTTATTGCGCTTAGCAGGCCCTGTTCTGGTCGATAACAGGGCCTGTTATGGCGATTTAAGCCCCTGTTATGGCATTTAACAGGGAATGGCATTTTGCGGCTCGAAAGTGGCAGAAAACTGCGGCCCACGGTCGGCCACGATAGCGATGCAGACCGCAAATGCCCTGTTTTGACCTGCGATTTTTGCAATTTTCCCTGTTCCTGATTGAAAACAGGCAAACCGGACCGATTGCGATCCGTGCGGAGACTGGCTCCGCGACGGGCCGTAGAAAGGGTCTAAGACGGCGGCAACATTTGCGCCCTGATCCGGTTTGAGCCACGCAAGCCCGCGCACACCGCGGCGTTGCGCGGAGACCCTGTTATCAGAGACTGGTGCTCGGGGTCGCTGGCGGAGACGGAGTCCGTCCGAATGACGGCGTATTTGTCGAATGTGACGGTATTGCGTGGGATTGACCCATTGCCAGCATCGGAAACTAGACCCATCCGACGCACAAGACTTTTGCAAGCGGGTCGTAGTTGCAGGGTCGAAATTACATGGTTGCATGGTTGGACGGAGGTGCACTAATTGCTTAGCCCCCAATGGAGGCAACAATGACAGACACCAAACGCAAACCCCTAACCACTGATCTTGCAGTCAAGAACGCGAAATGCGCAGAGGGAAAACGTGTCACGCGTTATTCCTGCGGAGGTCTCGGTCTATTCCTTGACGTCAAAGCGGGCGGTGCGCGGTCCTTTATGCTTTGCATCATGGTCAATCGAAAGCGTTTGGAGCGAGGTCTTGGGTCGTACCCACAAGTTGGGCTGGCCGATGCCAAGGAGCGAGCCATTGTGTGGGCACGGCAGTTGCGCGAAGGCAATCAGGTAGGGGTAAAGGCGGCAAGGGCAGCGGCCCCAGCAGTTGTCACCTTTCGCGCGGCCGCCAAGCAATTTCTCGAATTCCAAGACAGAGAAGGTAATTATAAGAAGGCATTAAATGGCAAGGAGGGTGTTCATCGCCGTCAATGGGACTACACGCTCGATACTTTTGTTCACCCAAAGATAGGGGATATGGACGTCAATGAGATACGGCTTTCGCATCTCACCCCAATCTTTGAACCTATGTGGAAGGCGAAGTATGCGACCGCATCGAAGACGCGCTCGCGCATTGCGCTTGTCCTCGATTACAGCGTTGATCAAGGTTGGCGGAATGAGGATTTGATGAATCCTGCACGTCACAAATCAACCACTTTCAAGCGACCGAAGGGCTACCAAACAAAGAGTCATGCAGCTGTTGAAGTCGAGGATATGCCAAACTTCATGGCCGATCTTCGTAAGCTGGAATCGATTTCAGCAGCCGCATTAGAGATCACGATCCTGACAGGCGTTCGCACAACTGAAACTCGTGCGGCGAAATGGGACGAGATTAACTTCGAATCCCGAACTTGGATCATTCCTGCCGAGAGAATGAAAGCGAGCAAGGCGCATCGCGTTCCGTTGTCTGATCGCGCAATCGAAGTGTTCAAGCGGCTTCTCCCACTGCGGGGGCCGGACGACTTTGTGTTCCCAAGCCGGGGGAGCTGCCTTTCAAATATGGCACAGCTTGCTTGTCTCAAGGGCCTCCTGCCTGATGTAACCGTCCATGGCTTTCGCTCGACGTTTCGCGATTGGGCCATCCAACAAGGTATTGTCGATGAAGTGCGCGCAGCATGCAGCGCACACTCGAAAAAGGACAAGGTGCAGGCGGCATACGAACAGGCCTGAGGCCGCTTGCGAAAGTCCTGAACTCACGCCACAACGATTTTGCCTTCCGTGAAAGCCGGTAGGCGGGGCTTAGTAACCCCTCTCAGCAAACTCGGTCCCCAATTTGGAGGCCGGGTGGCATGCGCGTATGTCCAGCCGGTTCGCCGGTAAAGGCGCATGCGCCTGCGCTGAGTAGGTTACTAACATCCGGCTTTGGCCGCGCCCCGAGAGGAACATAGGGGTTGCGCAAGGTCTAGCTGATCGCCGCTCCTGACAGTCAGGAGGCGCGCTGTGAAATTCGTTGCAGTAATGGTTTTCGCAGGAGGGTTGGTCGCTCTTCTGCTTGGGCTGATTGGTATCGTAAGACCGATTACGATCTTGCGCATGCCCACAAGGAAGCGCGCTGCCGGTTGGGTAGTTATCGGCTTTACTGCGATGATTCTCGCGGTGATTGTCGGCCCCTCTGAGACGGAAAAGCAACGAGCTGGCGGACAGCAAGAACTAGGCCAGCGTCGGGAAGCGGCAGTTCAGAAGTGTTTGCAAGATGGCAAATATGCAAGTCAGGCTGACTGCATATCAAAAGTCAGCGATGCCTTTGAACTGCGTCGCCATGGGATGAGTGACGCGCTAGATAAATTTCAACAGTGTGCCAAGGATGGTTCGGGCTGTCCCGACGCCAATTCCTTTGATCTGCCATATTCCTGCCAAACTGCATTCGAGGCAGCGGGCGTCGCATTGTACTTTACAGATTCAATTGATCGGAAGCGAAAGTGGGCAGAGGTAAAACCCACCGAATGCATTGATGAAATGGAGCTATGGAAGTTGCAGGCAAAGCCGGTTTTTAACGCTTTGGAAAGAGCAGCAAATCGTCCGTAACAGGCCGTTGGGTAGCAGCTACTCCCGGTATCGATACCCTGCCTGTTGAAACCTTGCCGCGCATTGCAAACATGGCAACTGACTGCGACCACGAGCTAACCGAGGCTGGGTTGGCTGGCTTGGCAGATAGCCTGACCACAGATTGAGACCATTTTACCGACAGCGGGGGGGATAAGCATGATCCCTTTCACCGGATCAAGATGCTGATGCGGACATGACGTCCGCAACACTCAATAGGAAATCCGCCACTTTCCGACTGTTGTTGTCCGCTAACCCTGCAAATGCACCGATAACAAGGAGCGTCGAGGTCGCAGCATGTGAGTGTGCAATTTGCCTTTGGATGCGAGGCAGGCCTTGTTTGATGTAGCTGCTTCACTGATCCGGCGTAGATATTTGGGCTGCAATTTGCCAATCTCAGCTTATCATCCTGCAATATCATCAGAACAAATAAAACGTATCATCGAGAAATAAGCGGCTCATGATACAAAATTCAGCTGATTTTGGGGATTTAATAAACATGTATCACAAATATCATTTTTATCATTATTTCATGAAATTTTGAGTCTCGATATGAGGCTCTATAAATTGCTTCCGACGCATATCTCCTTCGACGCCTTTGTGCAGGCGGGGCGCACGTCATATTCGTGTGAAGCGTGATACATGCACATGATCAGTCAAAAGCATCTCCACGTGCCCAACGGCCATCAATCTGCTGGCCCTTTGCGTCCTTGACGGGTTCAATTTTTCGCGAGAGCTCAAGTAGACCTAGTGCGGCTCTGATCGCCCTTTTAGGGTCCTTGCTGTCGATCTTGCCCGCACGTGTGGTTATGCTGTCATAATCGGGCAGATAGGCGAGTGTGAAATAGCCTTTGGCAATCGCCATGCGCGCCCGAGCGGGATTTGTGCACTTTCCTTTCTCAAAATATCGACGGATTAGCTCTTCGATCCGCGCAGCGAGAGCAATGGTATCGCTGTCCAGGTTACCGTTGCGAAGATGCTCCAGCGCAATTGCAGTTGAATTTTCGCAAGCCATGCGCGACCAGTCCAGTATCTCCCGCGTGATTGGCGTCCCGTTCCAAAATGCCATTGCCGTGGCCATTCGAATTGTGTTCTCGCATAATGAGCGGAGCAGCTGTGCCTTTTTCCCAGCGTTTGCACGTCTCCAAAGCGATACCTCCTGCCGCCATTCGAAGAATTCATTGTCCAGCTCTTCGGTCGTGAAGCCGACGTGGAAATGGGGCTGAGGTAGATTGTTCGGCGGGTTGATGCAGGCAAAGCGCGACTGCATGGCTTCAAGTAATTTCGGATCGACTGCTTCGGCTGGCTTCCGATTGAATGATGGCTTACCATCACCCTGAGCAAAGAACACGCGACCTAGAAGCCCGTCTGTGACGCCATGCGCAGCCAACCCTTGAAACGTCTCTTCTTCGGTCCCCATCCCCAAAAACGACAACGCCGGATTGGCGATGGGTTCACGGTCTTTATCGGCCTTGGTCAACTCTTGCCCGGTTAGCATTTTGCGCGGGCCAAACTGCGAAACTCCGTAAATCTTCTTCATCAGATCGAGAATGCCGCGCTGCCAAGCCGAGGTTGATCTTGTCAGGGCCTCAAACCAAGGGCCCATTTCATCTTGCAGTAGGAAGCCCGAGCCATTGCACGGACCCTCACCGAGTTTTCGATAGAGGCCGCTGTCCGAACGCGGTTCACCGATGATCTTAACTCGATCGCCGACGACCTGTGACATTGCTCCTCCTGAAAGGACCTCCTTGCCGAAACCGGCTGTTGCAGTGGCAATGATGTAAAGGTTGGCGAACGCGAGTGAGGGTCCGACAACGCGGTTGCCAAGCATCGCTCCCATGTGACTAAGGGTTGCGACGTTCGCCAACTGAAGGTCGGTTTCGGCGACCGAAGTCAAAAGCCAATCGCGGTAGCCGCGGTAGATTGGGACGGGAAAATCGGGCAGTTCAATTCGCGGGAAGTCATCATCGATCTCGATCCGCTTCCCGGCTCGAGCTATATAGATGCCTGCCATGCGCTCCCGCTGCGCATCGGCCTCCCGCTTAGCTTCCTCCACTTCGCGGTTCGCTAGGCCAATGAGCTTGTGATACTCGCCCCTGAGGTTGAAGCGATCATAGTTGACCTTCGAAGGCGAAGTGAAGCGACGCTGGTTCTGCTTGGAGATGGCAGGGGTTTGCTCGGCCAAGTAGGACTCGCTGACGATCCGCCAAACAATCTCATGTTGGTCCCTGTGGCCACAGGTGATTTTTGCGGCCCATTGGATCAAGGCCGCACGGGATTCGGACAGGTTGACCTCATCAAGCCCGGCTGGGCCTTCTATCAATTCCCGGTAGTTGAACCCTGCGCTGGTCTTGCTTGAACTCTGGACCATGCGTCGCCGGGTTTCGCCAATGGCCTCCTCCAAAGGTAAGGCGCATAGTTCGGAATCGCCTTCAACCTCGGAAATGGGGACACCGTCGAAGCTGTAGCTTGAAGCGATGCCTTGCAACTGTGCTAGCAAGTTCGCGGGAATGGCAGCGATTGGCAGGCCATTGCTGCAGCCGGTCATCCGAACCCAACCGTTACCGATCAGCAAATCAATTCCATGGAGGCCTTTTATTTGGCGGAAGGGAAGGCCGTGGTCGTTAGGCAACCGGAACGCGGCATGAAATCGCCCTGGGCTGCGGGACTGCTCAGTGTAGGTGGTTTCAAGACAGTCGGCCAGCAAGCAATCATACGCTGACTGCGCCGTTTCCAAAGTCTGACCTTCACCATAGTTCGCATGCTCGCGGCTGGGACGATCATCGAAATCCAGCCAGAGAATTGACCCTGTGCCAAGGTGCGCCGCGTATGCCTGCTTACCCTGTCCTCTCCAATAATCGACCCATGCGATAATCCGAGGCAGTGCCGAACGTACTGACGAGTCACTCCAAGTGACAACTGTACTTGTCCCGTAGTGCGGGTTGTTCTCATCACCAGCCAACGGTTGATAGAGCCATTGATCGCCAAGGTTCAGGAGAAATTCGTCTCCCTCTATGACGGGCCAGTGGTTTGGTTTGAACTCTGACATTGCACTCACCTTGTGTTTCAGGGTGAGTGCCATCCCTTGTATTGGGACGCCGTTTTGCACCTATATAATTGTATTACTAATATTATTTTGCTTGTCTCAACTGCCGCGCATGATGTATTCGATACGCCTCGTCAGGACGCCCCACAATGACGCCAGAACCTTTTCATCAAGTACGCGCTGACATTGCATTGGCCCTAATCGCCGATGGCCGTGTCCCATCCGAATTTTGCAGCGAGCAAGACCCGAATTTGCCTAGCCGTCCGTCGAGCCTTGAGCATTGGGCACTCGTTGATGCGGGCTTCGCTGCGCGGCTCAAAGCGGCCAAGGCGACCGGGGCCTTGGTCATGCTATCGCAATGCATCCAAATCGCTGATGATCAAGCAATCCGGGCAGACCAGAAACGCCTGATGATCGACACACGCATGAAGGTCGCTGCGATTTGGAACCCATCTGACTGTGTGCCGTCGAAACCAGACAAGGAGCCGATAGCTGGCGTTCACGCACTTTTGCACGTGCCCTTCGATCAGCTCGATGACAGTAAGAAGCGCGAAGTCGAGAAGTTTTTCGGCTTCGATGCGCCAGATCGGCCATAGTTGCTTGGGGTGTCAGTGCGCACTCTATCACCTGCCCAACTCCTCACAGAGCTGAGAAACCATGTCCTTTAGAGCAATGCTGAAACTACCATGATAGCTTACCGCTCCAGCAAGATCAGTCAGGGCTTCGGCAATCTTCGACAGCTCGAGTACGTGAAGAGCGGCAGCAACGATTGCAGGGTCGCTTGAGTCGAGAAGTCTGGCTACAATGTGATCGCGCTCGCTCATGCCGAAGCTCCCGCTGGATGCCGACAGGCATCGAGAAGCCCCTCTAGGCTTGAAACGAATATTAGCCTGCGGCCTCCCACAGTCGCCGACTCAAGTCGGCCATCGTCCATCATTTTGTATAGTGTGTCTTTGCCCAGCCCCGTGGCTGAAACAGCCGCCTTTACCGAGCAGGTGATTGGCCGAAGGCCAGTTGAAGTATCGAAGTGCATAACGCCTCCCTAGAGGCGGTGTTTCCGGCTAAAGGCCTTATGATTACCGCGAGTTGATAACCCGGTCGCAGTTGCAGGTCGCTCATATGAGTGGCTTTCGAGTCTCTTTTCCGGGGCGACACATGTCGCGCCACCCTGCATAGGTCGAATGCGACTAATTGTCAACATAAATAATGTTTAATTTCATGCAGTTATTACATCTTTGTAATAATGCTACGCCTACGCGTAGGGCAAGAAGCAGTGATGGGTTGATTACAGGGTTATGCCAAGGGTCCATCAATTTATGATGGATTTTCAGTGCGATAAATTATGAAATGGCGGAGACGGAGGGATTCGAACCCTCGGTACCGGATTTACCAGTACGACGGTTTAGCAAACCGTTGGTTTCAGCCACTCACCCACGTCTCCGGATCGCAGCGGCGAGCGGGCGCTATAGCGAGGGGCTGGGAGGGGGGCAAGGGGCTTTGGCACCTGGATGGAAAGACCGGAAAAATACCTGAACATACCGCGTCTTGACTCGCCCCGCCGCAAACCAGACTCGGCTCATCGCCGGTTCATTGCCGATGGGTGAGGGTTCGATTCTGAAGGACACGGGGCAAGTGCGCCGGTCCGGCCTTCCGGGCAGGCTGGCAACGAATATGAGGTAGGAACATGGCCGAATCTTGGACAATGGCGGGTCGCAGATTGATCGGTATTGTAGCTGTCTCGGCGGCTTTGGTGCTGGCTGGCCCATCCCAGGCGCAGGTCAATTCGGTTGATCCCGACAAGGCGATCAGTGGCGATCTGGTGCCGCTGGCGCAGCAGAGCGCTACGCCTGCTCCCGCGCCGGGCCCGACCTTTGCCGCCGCACCGGTTGCCCAGCAGGATCCGACGGCCAAGCCCAATTTCGGCACTGCCGATTCGGCGGCCGCAGCGGCTTCTTCGGCAACTGGCCCGGCCGCAAAGACCGGAACCTACCGACAGGATGACGTGATCGGCGCCGCCGAGGGCGTGTTCGGCAAAGGCGCGAAGGGTCTTGCCGGCGTGATCAAGGATATCCTTGCCAAGCAGGGCGAGCCCAACGGCTATATCGTCGGTCGCGAGGGCGGCGGTGCAGTGGTGGTTGGCCTGCGCTACGGCTCGGGCACCCTGTACCACAAGGTTGAAGGGCAGAAGCCGGTTTACTGGACGGGGCCATCGATTGGCCTTGATGCCGGGGCGAGCGGCGGCAATACCTTCATCCTCGTCTATAACCTCTACAACACCGATGATATCTATCACCGCTTTGGCGCGGGCGAGGGGCAGGCCTACCTCGTTGGCGGCTTCCACGTATCCTATCTGCGGCGTGGTGATGTAGTGCTGATTCCGGTGCGGGTGGGCGTCGGGCTACGGCTCGGGGTCAATGCGGGCTATATGAAGATCAGCAAGAAATCGCGCTGGTTCCCGTTCTGATTGCCTTCGGGGTCAATCCAAGCTCATATTCACTTCGATGACCGCCCGGTATGAGAGGCGGGATCGGAGGAACCTGACTATGCTGACCCGTTTGAGCCGCCGCTCTGCCGTACTTCTGTATTCTGCTGCCTTTGCCTGCACGCCTGCTGCCCTTTTTGCGCAATCGGAGCCTGCTCCGGCAATCGCCTCTCTGCCGGGCAAGCCGGTGCTGCTGATGGGCAGCTATGATCTGGCCGGCATTGGCTATCAGGTCGGTGAGTTTACCGCAGCCGGAAAGGCAAGCCGCTATGCGCTGAAACGCCCGGCAACGATTGATGGCAAGCTTGCTGCCGTGGCTGATGGCACGGCGGACTATGCCACCCGCTATGTCGTGATCCGACCGAGCGACCCGAAAAAGTTCAATGGCACGGTGCTGGTCGAATGGCTGAACGTCACCGCCGGTCAGGATACGCCCGCAGACTGGATGGTTGCGCACCGCGAGATCTTGCGGCGCGGCTTCGCCTATGTTGCCGTCTCGGCGCAGAAGGTCGGGATTGAGCCGGGTACATCGGTGATGGGAATGGGGCTGCCGTTGAAGAAAGCGAACCCGGCCCGCTATGGCAGCCTGTCGCACCCGGGCGATGCCTTTTCCTATGACATCTATTCGCAAGCAGGACGCGCGCTGAAGGCCAAGGGTTCGAGCGGGCTTCTCGGCAATCTGGCGCCGCGCAGGGTAATCGGCATCGGTGAATCGCAATCGGCGGCCTATCTCGTTACCTATGTCGATGCGGTCGATCCGCTGGCAAAGGTCTATGACGGGTTTCTGGTTCACTCGCGCTTTGGCAGCGGGTCTTCGCTAAGCAACAACCGGGGGATCGACAGCAAGGCGGCGCCCAACCCGCAGTATGACATGCCCGCGCAGATGCGTTTTCGCAGCGATATGCGGGTGCCGCTTCTGAGCCTTGTCACCGAAACCGATCTCAACGGCTCGCGACTCACCGGCTATGCCGGATCGCGTACGCCTGACGGCAAGAACCTGCGCGTTTGGGAACTGGCCGGTGCGGCGCATGCCGATGGCTATCTGTTCGGCGGGGCCTTCATGGACGATGGCAAGCGCAGCGCGGCAGAGCTGGCCAAGGTGTTTGTGCCATCGGTCAACGGTGCCGGATCAAAGCTCGAAAAGCCCTATAATTCGGGTCAGCCGCACCACTATGTGCTTCAGGCGGCAGTGCGCGGTATCGATAGCTGGCTGCGCAGTGGCAGGGCTCCGGCTTCCACGCCGATCGTCGCGACGAGGGCCGACGGCGACAAGTGGGCCTTCGTCACCGATGCCAACGGCATTGCCAAAGGCGGCGTGCGCACGCCCTGGACCGACGTGCCGACCATGCGGCTTTCGGGGATTGGCAATTCGGGCGGATTCATCGGCATACTGGTGGGCGTTGGCGAGCCTTTCGATGCGGCGAAACTTGCGGCGCTCTATCCCGACGGCAAGGCGGAATATCTGAAGCGTTTCACCGCCAGTCTGGATGCCGCAATCGCCAAGGGACATCTCCTGAGCGATGATCGACGGGAGATTCTGGACATTGCAGCGATAAATTACCAAGGAGCACCGTAATCCAGTTCAACTTTTGAACCGATATCGAGGCCCATCATGCATTCGCTTTTAAACGGTGACACCATCCTGCGTCTGTCGGTGATCGGCATTTTCGTCATCGCCGGTGTTGCCGGGATCACATCCGGCTATTTCAAGGCACGCAAGTGCCAGCCGAAGGGCTTCAAGTGGAAGCAGTTCCGCTTCGAGGCGATGATCGCGGTGATTACCCTGGCGTTTGGCGTTCTGGTTCTCGGCAATTTGCAGACCTGGCTGAAGGCGCATGGCTGGATCGTATTCAAGCAGGAATCCGCTGCCTGGTGGGTGGTCGTTCTGGAATATGCCGCCTACTTCCTGACCTTTGACACCTGGTTCTATTGGCTGCACCGCTGGATGCATAACGAGCCCTATTACCGGTGGATCCACAAGCTCCACCACAAGTCGACTTCGCCCAATGTGCTGACAACGCTTTCGGTTCATCCGTTCGAATCGTTCATCAACGGCGGCTGGTCGATCATCTTCGTCACGCTCTACAGCTTTGTCGGCGGTGTTCATGTTGCCTCGATGGCCTTCATCGCCATGACCAATCAGGTCATGGGCCTGTGGGTGCATTTGGGGTACGAGTTCCTGCCCAAGTGGTGGAACAAGACCTGGCTCACCAAGTGGTTCATTTCCGCGACATTCCACGATCACCATCACAAGTACTTCAACTGGAACTTCGGTGGCTACACCACGATCTGGGACCGGATTTGCGGCACGGTGCACAAGAATTTCGAGCGCGATTTCGTGGCGATCAAGGAGCGTCCGATCCGCCCCAAAGCCGAGCCCCAGTCTATTCCGGCGGAGTAGGCACAATCGCGGGTTAGCCCCTTGCCCCCGCCAAACCCCGGGGGTATGGGCGCGCCCATGTTGAACAATCTCCAGCAGCAGCCCGCCGACGCGCTCCTCGCGTTGATCAAGCTCCACAACGACGATCCGCGCACCAGCAAGATCGATCTTGGCGTCGGTGTCTATCGCACCGGCCAGGGCGATACGCCCGTGTTCGGCGCGATCAAGGCGGCCGAGAAAAAGCTGCTCGAGACGCAGAACTCGAAAGCCTACCTTGGCCCTGAAGGCGATATGGGCTTTGTCCATGCGCTGATGCCGTGGGTGTTCGGTCGGCAAGATCCCACCAAGGGCGGCCGGATCGAAGGCATGCAGACCCCCGGCGGCACCGGCGCGGTGCGGCTGGCCTGTGCCCTCGCCAAGCGGGCGGGCGTCAAGCGGGTGTGGATGGGCACGCCGAGCTGGCCCAACCATGCGCAGATCATCGCCGACCTTGGGCTTGAGCTGAAGGGCTTCAAGCACAACACGGCCGAAGGCGTGGTCGATATGGATGCGCTGATGGGCGCGCTGGCAGAAGCCACACCCGAAGACGCCATCCTGCTGCACGGTTGCTGCCACAACCCCACCGGCATCGACTATGCGAATGCCCAGTGGGACGCGATTGCCCCGGCGATTAAAGCTGCTGGCGTGCTGCCGATCCTCGATCTGGCCTATCAGGGCCTCGGCTATGGCATGGAAGAAGATGCCTATGGCCTGCGCCGCGTCCTTGCCGAAGTTCCAGAAGCGCTGATCGCCTATTCGTGCGACAAGAACTTTGGCCTCTATCGTGATCGTGTTGGCGCGGTTTACGTGATGATGGAAAGCGCGGATCAGGTTCCTGCCGCGATCTCGAACGGCCATGCGCTGGCCCGCGCCGCCTGGTCGATGCCGCCTGATCACGGCGCGGCTGCCGTGCGGCTGATTCTTGAAGATGCCGATCTCACCGCGATGTGGATTGATGAACTCGACCAGATGCGCACCCGCATGGCTCAGGTTCGCGCCAAGCTGGCCGCTGCTGGCGTGGCGGGTTCGGTCAACCTTTCGCCGCTCGGCGGACAGAACGGGCTGTTCTCGATTGTCCCGCTGAGTGCTGAGCAGATCCTCGCCATGCGCGAAAAGCACGGGGTCTATATGGCAGGCTCGGGCCGCATCAACGTGGCGGGTCTGACGATGAACAACATCGACCAGTTTATCGCCGCCGTCGCGGACGTCTCGGTCTGATGAACTGGCAGCCGGTTCTCGAAGGGGGCCGGCTTTTGCTCCGTCCTCTGGTTCCCGAAGATTGGGACGCGCTGTTTGGTGTCGCCAGTGACCGGCGGATCTGGGAAATTCACCCCGCGCATGATCGCTGGCAGGAACCGGTGTTCCGCGCCTTCTTCAACGATGCTTTGGCGGGCGGCGGTGCCATGGCGGTAATCGACAAGGCAAGCGCGGCGATCATCGGCTCGTCGCGCTGGCAGGGTTATGATCCTGCTAGCCAAGAAACTGGGGGCGGCGGGTCGATCGAAATCGGCTGGACTTTCCTCGCCCCCAGCCATTGGGGCGGCAGCTACATCCGCGAGATGAAGCGCCTGATGCTCGCCCATGCCTTTCAATATGTCAGCCGCGTTGTGTTCCGCATCGGCGAAACCAACTGGCGCTCGCGAAAGGCGATGGAAAAAATCGGCGGACAGCTAACCGACGCGGTGGATTCCAGCCAAATGGCCGGGCGCGAAGTTGCCCACGTTGTCTATGAAATCACTGCTAAGAGCTTTGCCGAAGGGCCGCTCGCGCTATAGCAGTACCTTCGCCAGCTCGCGGAATACCTGCATAGCAGCCTGCATGCCGCCTTCCGCCGTGACCACCTGAAGGCAGACGTGATCGGCCCCCGCGGCGAAATGCTCATCCACCCGCGCCTTGATCGCTCGGGCGTCACCCCAGGCGAACAGCGCATCGACCAGACGGTCACTGACGCTATCGATGTCTTCCTGCGTCAAACCGAGGCGCAGCCAGTTGTTGGTGTAGTTCGGCAGCCGGCAGTAATGCTCCACCGCCTTGCGGGCAACGGCGCGGGCCTTTTCGGGATCGCTTTCCAGCACCACGCCCTGTTCAGGCGCGAGCAGCTTTCCGGGGCCGAGCACCTTGCGTGCTTCTGCGGTGTGCTGAGGGTTGATCAGGTAGGGGTGTGCGCCTGCGGTCCGTGTCCCCGACAGGGCGAGCATCTTTGGCCCGAGTGCGGCGAGGCATAGCTGGTCGCCCGGCATATCCAGCGCCGTCAGCTGATCGAGATAGCCGCGCATCGCGGAAACCGGCTTTGTCCATGCCTCGCCAATTATCGGTGCATGGCTGATCCCCAGTCCGAGCATAACCCGCGCCTGCATGTCTGCAGGCAGGGCATGGAACCATGTGGCAATCTCGGCCGGCTCATGCTTCCACACATTGAGGATGCCGGTGGCGATTACCGCGCGCTTTGTCGCGGCCAGCAGGTGATCGAGATCGCCTGTCACATCGCCGCCGATGCCGCCGGGCACCCACAGCGTGCCATAGCCCAGATCTTCGAGCTCTGCCGCCGCCGCCGCCGCGTCAGCCTTGTCGCCAAAACGCAGTTCCATCGACCATACGCCGATCCGCCCGAGATCCATGCCTTGCTCCTGATTTGTCGGTGCGGTTTCCACTTAAGTGGACCGATGAGTCAACGCGAAAGGGCCTCCCCCGCTATGGGGAAGGCCCTGATCCGCTCCAGCGATGGAGTAGCTGTTACTTCGCCTGAGGCGCTGCGGTTGCCGCATTGTCCGGCAGGCCGCCGAACTGGCTGACCAGCTTGGTATAGGCATCGAGATAGGCCAGCACGATCACCTGACCGATCGCCGTATCCTGATAGCCGCCGCCGCCAGCCGCAGCGAAAGTACCGCCGCCGAACAGGCCGCCACCGCCAGCGCCGAACGAAAGGTCGCTCTTGCGGGCGTAGCCCTCGATCAGCGCCTTTTCTTCGGTTGTGCGGGCATCTACGACCGAGATGGTCACATTGGCTTCGCTCTTCTTGACGCTGATGCCGCCCAGCACGGCACCCGCGCCGCGACCGAACAGGCCGCCGCCAATGCCGCCCAGCATGCCGCCCAGCGCATTGCCGCCGGAATTCTTGTTGCTTGAAACGATGTCAGGCTG
Source organism: Sphingomonadaceae bacterium (assembly GCA_947451145.1). Lineage (GTDB taxonomy): Bacteria > Pseudomonadota > Alphaproteobacteria > Sphingomonadales > Sphingomonadaceae > Novosphingobium. Next base: position 96,967 of record CANFXW010000009.1, read on the forward strand.
AAGGAAATAGTCTGCCGACTTGACCTGGCCCTTGCCGAGGTTTGAGCCGTCCTGCAGCTCGCCGTTATCGGCCATGGCGCGCTCCATGGCGCGGCTCTGCATCGCGCGGCCACGGTTGACCAGACTGAAGCAGCCGGACTTCTGGACGAAGATCTTCAGGATCGCCTCGGGGCTGCCGAGGTTCAGCTCGCGCCACCACTGGTTATCGGGTTCAACAATGGCGATGGTGCCAAGGTTCCTGGTGCAGACGGGGATTTGCGCTTCGCCCTTCTTCTGGGCCTGATGGCCGGACGAGCCTTTGTCTTCAGCCATGGCGCTCGTCGAACCGAGAGCGATTGCCGCAGCGGCGGCCGCGAAAAGAAACTTCTTCATGTCAAACGTACTCCCCAAAAGGAACGCCGGTGCCAATGCCCTCCAGCAGTGCCGGACGTTGCGAATAGTCAATTGCGAACCGATTGATGCCGCGTTTGACGGCGTTATTCAAATTACGAATACTGTTAGGCTTGCCTTCGTTCCGCTTCAAGCGGCCATATTGTCGATCAAGCGCGCCTTGCCGATGCGGGCTGCGACCAGCAATCGGGCGGGCGCAGAGCCGCGCGTGGCGAGCGGGGCCAAGCTATCGGCATCGCACAGTTCAGCATAGTCGACCGAGGCGAATCCCCCGGCCAGCAAAGCCGATCGCAAAGCCTCAAGCGCACCCTCCACCGGTTCACCAGTGCCAATCGCGGCAATGGCCTCGCGCATTGCCCGTGGCAGGTTGGCGGCGTCGGCTCGTTCCTGCCCGGTCAGATAGGCATTGCGCGATGACATGGCGAGGCCGTCTGCCTCGCGCACGGTGGGCACGCCGATGATGTCGGCAACGCAGGGCCGGGTCAGGTCGAGATCGCGCGCCATGCGCCGGATCACGGCAAGCTGCTGCCAGTCTTTCTCGCCGAACAGGGCGAGATCGGGCAGCACCTGATGGAACAGCTTGCACACCACTGTGGCCACACCATCGAAGTGGCCGGGACGGTTCGCCCCGCACAGGCCATCGCTGACCCCCGAGACTGAAACGTTGGTGGCATAGCCGGCGGGGTACATATCCGGCACTTCGGGCGCCCAGACCAGCGCGACGCCTTCCCCTGCGAGCAGCGCGAGATCGCGCTCCCTTGGCCGGGGATAGCTCGCCAGGTCCTCGCCTGCGCCGAACTGGCGCGGATTGACGAAGATCGAGACGACAACATGGGCTGCCAGCTTCCTGGCCACGCGCACCAGCGTCAGGTGGCCTTCATGCAGCGCTCCCATGGTCGGCACGAGGGCAATCTTGCCCTGTTGCCGCAATGTTGCGACCGCTTGTCGTAGTGGATCAATCTGGCTGACCGTTTGCACTGGCAAAGCCCCTTGGGTTAGGATCGGTAACGAATCTGCTGCTTCGCCCTAGCGCCGCAGCAGCAGCCCGCAAACCCTCTGTTAAAGGCCGCCATACCCGCCGTGTCCAATTCAGCTGCCCCTCCCCAAGGTCCACACCGTATCGTCTTCGCCAACGAAAAGGGCGGCACCGGCAAGTCGACCACGGCGGTGCATACCGCCATCGCGCTGGCCTATAAGGGCGCGCGAGTGGGGGCGATCGATCTCGATCCGCGCCAGCGCACCATGCACCGGTACCTCGAGAACCGCGCCGAGACCGAGCGGCGGCGCGAGGTTCAGCTGCCGGGCGCGCGCTTTGCCGTGTTCACCGGCGAGACGGTGGAAGAGCTGGAACTGCTTATCGCCGAAATGAGCGAGGGGGTGGACTTCCTCGTGTTCGATACTCCGGGACGCGATGATTTGTTCGCCCGCCACGTTGCCACTGGCGCCGATACCCTGGTCACGCCGCTGAATGACAGCTTCGTCGATTTCGACCTGATCGGGCAGGTTGATGCCGAAACCTTCAAGGTCCGCCGCCTGTCGTTCTATGCCGAACTGATCTGGGAAGCCCGGCTCAAGCGTTCGAAAGCGACGATCACCGACAAGAAACGCGAGATGGATTGGGTCGTGGTCCGCAACCGCACCGGCCATGTCGAAGCCCGCAACCAGAAGCGGCTTGAGGGCGCGCTGACCGAGCTTTCCAAGCGCGTCGGTTTCCGCATTGCCAATGGCCTTTCAGAACGCGTAATCTATCGCGAGCTGTTTCCCTCGGGCCTTACCCTGCTCGACAAAGGCCAGTTGGGCGAGCTTGGCACCAGCCACCTCGTCGCCCGGCAGGAACTGCGCTCGCTGATCGCCAGCCTCAACCTGCCGATGCCCAAGGCGGCACAGGCCGAGCTGGAAATGGTGTGATGGAGGCACTTCGCCGATGATCCGCCTGCTGTTCTATGCCGCGATCATCTCGGCGATCTGCAAGCTCATCACCCAGCGCTGGCCGTGGGAGTTCATGAACACCCAGTCGACGCGCGCGCAGGCGCTGTTCCGGGCGCGAAAGCTGCTTGGCCTGCGCGCCGACGCCAGCCGCGGCGAAGTGATCGAGGCGCATAAGCGATTGATCGCCATGGTCCATCCCGATCGCGGCGGCACCAACGATCAGGTCCACGAAGCGAACGCAGCGCGTGACCTTCTACTTGACGAATTGCCCTGATTGAGGCTCTGGCCTCAGTCATGACACACAAATTTCATTCCACGACGCTCCGCGAATACGATATCCGCGGGATTATCGGCGAAACGCTGGGCGCAGAAGATGCCCGGGCCATCGGACGCGGCTTCGCGACGCTGCTGCGGCGTGCGGGCGGAACCAAGGTTGCGGTGGGCTATGACGGCCGCGTCAGTTCGACCATGCTGGAAGAAGCGCTGGTTGAGGGACTTAATGCCAGCGGCGTTGATGTGGTGCGCGTCGGCATGGGGCCAACCCCGATGCTCTATTATGCCGAAGCCTCAATGGAAGATGTGCAGGGCGGCATTCAGATAACTGGCAGCCACAATCCCGCCAATTATAATGGCTTCAAGATGGTATTTATGGGTCGTCCGTTCTTCGGTGCGGATATCCAGAAGCTCGGGGAAATGGCTGCCGCCGGAGACTGGGCGGAAGGAAAGGGCGTGCATGAGCGCCGCGAAATCCTCACCGCTTATGTCGACCGCATCGTCGAAGGGCTGGACGGGATCTCCCGTGAGAGCCTGTCGGGCCTGCGCATCGGCTGGGACGCGGGTAACGGTGCGGCCGGCCCGGCGCTCGAACTGCTGGTGAAAAAACTTCCCGGTGAACATTTTTGCCTCTTCACTGAAGTCGACGGGAACTTTCCGAACCACCATCCGGACCCGACCGAGGAAAAGAACCTCGCAGACCTGAAAGCGCTCGTCGCGGCGAAGAACCTCCATTTCGGAGTGGCTTTTGACGGCGATGGCGACCGGATCGGTGCGGTTGATGGGCAGGGCCGGGTGGTCTGGGGCGATCAGCTGCTGATGATCTATGCCGAAGACCTGCTCCGCATGGTCCCCGGTTCCACGATTATCGCCGATGTGAAGGCCTCAAGCGCTCTGTTCGACAAAGTTTCCGCGCTCGGCGGCAAGCCGCTGATGTGGAAGACCGGGCATAGCCTGATCAAATCCAAAATGAAGGAAACTCATTCGCCGCTCGCCGGTGAGATGAGTGGGCACGTGTTCTTCGCGCATGACTATTACGGCTATGACGATGCGCTCTATGCCGCCGTTCGCCTGATTGCCGCTTCGGCGCGGCTGGGCAAAAGCGTTACCCAATTGCGCGGCGAAATGCCTGCGATGATCAATACGCCGGAATTGCGTTTTCAGGTGGACGAGAGCCGCAAGTTCGCAGTGATCGACGAGGTCAAGGCGCGGCTTTCTGCCAGCGGCGCTGACGTCAACGCCACCGATGGCGTGCGGGTGAATACCGCCGACGGCTGGTGGCTGCTGCGCGCCTCAAACACGCAGGATGTGCTGGTCGCCCGGGCTGAAAGCCTGAGCGAAGCGGGGCTGGAGCGGCTGATGGAACAGATCGACGGCCAGCTCGCTGCATCAGGTCTGGAGCGCGGCGAGCAAGCCGGGCACTAAACCAGCAGCATCCCCGGCACCACCGCCAGCAAGCCTGCCAGAAGTCCAGCTGCCCCAGGCCAACCGCGCCGTCCACCTGAAATGGTCGCCGCCAGGCTCGCCTTAAGCAAGGTGTTGAGCTGGATCGGTACTGCGAGCACCAGTCCGGCCACGTTGGGGGTCAGTATGCCCCGCGGCAGGTTCCCCATCGTGATGATCGCTGAATCGACGTCGACTGTCCCGGTAATCGCCAACACCACGGCCACCCCGTTGTCACCATAGCGCTCAAGCACCCAGCGCGCTGCGAGGCTGAGCGCCATGACCAGCGCTGTCAGCAGCAGCGCCGGGCCAAGATCAAAGGGATTACGCAGGGTGACCTGCCCGGCCGACGCTTCGCTCTTGGGTTGCGCCTTGCGCAGGATCCAGACGGTCGCGGCGAGGCTCACCAGCAAGCCCGGCACGGCGACAGTAGCAAGCGGGCGCAGGGCAAATGGCGCCAGCACTGCGGTCAGCACCATAACGCGCAGGTACATCACCACAGAAGCCAGCACGATCCCGCCATTGTTGATGGCGGCATCGCCCTCGCCAGCCTTCAGCTTACCGGCGAGCGCCACGGTAACGGCGGTTGAAGACACGACTGCCCCCGCCGCCGCTGTCGCCAGCACGCCGCGCGTTGAGCCGAAATGCTTGGCGGCGAGGTAACCGGCGAAGGAAAAGCCCGAGACCAGGACCACCACCAGCCACAATTGCCGCGCCCGCCAGGCGCCATAGGGGCCGAACGGCGTATCGGGCAGCACCGGCAGCACGACCAGCGCAATCAGTGCAAAACGCGCGATGGCAACTATTTCCTTTTCGGAAAGCGAGGCAACCCAGCCATGCAGCCTGCTGCGCGTTGCCAGCACCAGCACGATCAGGCCGGTTGCGACCGTGGCGATGGTGCTTTCGCCCACCCCGGCAAGATAGCCGCAAGCCAGCGTGAGCAGAGCCACCATGCTGGCCGTGCCACTGACTTGCCCATCGATGCGCGTCGATCGCCAATAGCCGAGCAAGACCAGCGCCGCGCCCGAAGCCAGCACGACCAGCGAAAGCGCCGGTTCGCTCAGCTTGAAGGCTCCGGCAAAACCGCCAGCCAGCGCGATCAGACCATAGGTTCGCACTCCGGCAAAGCGGCTGCCGGGCGTATCGTTCCGCGCCGCCCAGCCGCGCTGCACTCCCACCAGCAGGCCAAGCGCCAGTGCCAGCAGGATTGGCACGGCTTCGGGTAAGGGAGTGAATGATGCGGGGCTCATGGCAGAGCAATGACAGGCGCGGTGCGGCGAGGGAAGTGGGTTCTAGACCTTTCGCGTCCCGCTCACTTTGGCGGAACCGAACATGCCCATCTTGCACTTGCCGGAAACAGAATCGCCATCGAACTGAAGGTCATACTTCAGGGTGATCTTCATCGGCTTCTCGACCTTGAGGTCGAAGCGAACGCGGCCCTCTTCCAGCGTGCCGCCGCTGAACTCCTGCGTGCCCTCTGGGCTATCAAAGCGTCCTGATACGGCGCTCCCAACGATCGCAAAAGTCACCACCATGCCCTGCGGCCCCATCGGGGTTTTGAGCACCATGTCCCATGCCCCTTCAACCCGCACTTCGCCCGCAGGCGCGGCGGCTGCCGGGGCGGGTTCGGACGCGGGTACGTCCGCTGAAACGACTACCGGCGCGGGAGCTGAATGCGCGGTGAGATCGCGCCCCTCGATCACCGAGAGCAATTTGGTCGGGGTGAGCGGCAGGGCCAGGGTGTCGGGCAATTCGCCAAAAGGGCTGAGTGCATCGGCGATGGCATTGACCAGCGTCGGCGGACCGATGATCGCGCCGCCCTCACCCACGCCGCGCATACCGCCCAGCGCCTGGCTGGGCGTGTTGGCGTGGACGAATTCGAACTCGGGAATATCGCTGATGGCCGGGAGCAGATAGTCCTTGAAGGTCGCCGCCAGCGGATTGCCGCGCGCGTCGAAGGGCATTTCCTCCAGCAGCACCATGCCGATGGCCTGCGCGAGGCCGCCCGATATCTGGCCTTCGACCACGGCGGGATTGATCACCGTCCCGCAGTCCTCGCTTGAGATCCAGCGCAGGATCTTCACAAAGCCGGTTTCGGCATCGACCTCGACGACGCAGGCATGGGCGGCGCTGGTGAAGGTCATCGGCGGTGGCTGATAGCGGTGCTGCACTTCAAGCCCGCTTTCGCAGCCGGGCGGCAGACGGTCGGGCTCACCATAGGCAATCGCGGCAATCTCGCCGAGCTTGCGCGACATTTCCGGTGCGCCCGCGACGTGCACCATGCCGCCGTTGATAGTGATGGTTTCGGCGCTGGCATTGAGCAGGTGTGCCGCGATGGTCTTCACTTTGGCCGCCAGCAGGTCTGCCGCCGATATGGCCGCGCCGCCGCCGATCACGCCTTGTCGGCTGCCTGCCGCACCCGGCGAAAATCCGCCGCGCGCGCTATCGCCCTCGAACACGGTAACGTCTTCATAGGCTACGCCCAGCCGGTCGGCGATGATCTGCGCCATGGTGGTGGCTGTGCCGTGACCCTGGCTGTGGGTAGACATGGTCGCGGTGACCTTGCCGGTCGGCTCGATCCGGATCTGCGCCAACTCGCCAGTCATCACCGGCATGGAGCCCGCCGAGCCGGTCGGTTCGACATAGGTGGCAAGGCCAAAACCGAGGTAACGGCCCTCCGCCCGCGCTGCCACCTGTTCCTTGCGGAAGGCGGCAAGGTCGAAGTGCTGGAGCAACTTTTCCATGCACTCGGCAGGGGTAATGTCTTCACGCGGAATGCCCATCGAGCTGACGCTCGGCTGGTCCTTAAGTGTCACCAGATTGCGGCGGCGTATTTCAACCGGATCAATGCCGATTTTTCGCGCTGCCTTGTCGAGCAGGGTCTCGCGGATCAGCGATTCCAGCGCCCACGGACCGCGATAGGCGGCAAGGCCCATGGTGTTGGTGTAGTATCCGCGCGTCAGGAAGGCATAGGCCGGCATCTTGTAAGCCGCCCAGAGGAACATGTGCACGGCGATGTTGTTGTCCGGCCCTTGCGGGTTCGCGCCGTTGTTGCAGGCATAGTCGCCGTGGCTGGCGAGCAGGTGCCCTTCGGCATCGAAAGCCGCCTGCAGTGTCATTTCGGCTTCGCGGCACTGGTTGGAGGTGGTCAGCGCCTCATAGCGATCTTCGATCCATTTCAGCGGCCGCCCGAACAGCAGCGCGGCGAGGATGACCGAGACTTCTTCCTTCCACGGATGGTTCTTGAGCCCGAATGAGCCGCCAACATCCTTGGCGATCACCCGGATCGCGGTTTGCGGCAGGCCCAGCGACAGGCTCACCCAGCGGGCGATCATGTGCGGGCTCTGGCAGGTGATCCACAAGGTGAGCTCTTCGTTGCCATCGCGCGTGGCGACAACGCCGCGGCATTCCATCGGAGCCTGCGAGATGCGCTGATGGACGACTTTGTGCATCACCAGATGCGCTGCGCCGTTCAGTGTGGCGGCAAGGTCATCGTCAAGCTCTTCATCGCCCATTTCGGCGGACACGTTGTCGCTGGTGCCGGGGTGGATCGGCGGGCCAGCCCGTGCATCGGCAAGGGTAACGACTGGATCGAGTTCTTCGTACTCCACCTCGATCAGCGAGGCGGCGTCTTCGGCCAGCGCGCGACTGTCAGCCACTACCAGCGCAAGCGGCTCACCGACATAGCAGACGCGGGATCCGGCCAGCGGGGTGATCTCCACCTCGGGGGGCAGGAGGAAGAAGCTGAGCATCTGCGCATTGAAGTGGGCTAGGTCGGCCTGAGTATAGACCGCGTGGACGCCCGGCATGTCTTTCGCTGCCGAGGTATCGATCGAGACGATATTGCCCCGGGCAATCGGGCTGCGGGCAAAGGCGCAGTGCAACATGCCGGGTAGCGAAATATCATCGACGAACTGTCCGCGTCCGGTCAGCAGGCGGGGGTCTTCCTTGCGCAGAACGCGCTGGCCGATGTAGCGCGCGGCCCCAAGCCCTTGTGGCAATTGCGGGGCGTTCATGTGCCCGGCTCCGCGGCAAGGCGGCGCGCGGCGCGGCGGATGCCTTGGTATCCGGTGCAACGGCAGATGTGGCCCGACAGCGAATTCATCAGCGTCGCCTCGTCAGCTTTGTCCTGCCCGCCGGTCAGCGCGGCGAGCGTCATCACTATGCCGGGCGTGCAAAAGCCGCACTGCAGCGCGTGTTCCTCGCGCATGACCTGCTGCACCGGGTGGAGTGTGCCGTCGCTATCGGCGAGGCCCTCGGCGGTGGTCACTTCCGCGCCGTCGGCTTGCACTGCGAGTATCAGGCAGCTCCGCACAGCGCGGTCATCAACGATCACCGTGCAGGCACCGCAAACGCCATGCTCGCATCCCAAATGCACCCCGGTGTAGCCCGCCTCATCGCGCAGATAGTCACCCAGCGACATGCGCGCTTCGACTGTGGCTGCGTGACGGCGGCCGTTGATGGTCAGATTGACGCGGTGCTCGCTCATGCGGCCTCCCGGACAGTTAGAGCCTCGCGCAGGGCCTTGGCGAACAATCGCCTGCCCACCGTGCGGCGGTATTCGGCGCTGGCGTGGTGATCATCGAAAGGAGCGCATTCGCTGAGTGCGAGTTCGGCGATGGCATCGGCATTGACGCTGTCCAACGCTTGCCCAAGCAATGCGGCCTCTGCAGCGCGGGCGCGGATCGGGGTGCCGCCCATGCCGAACCAGCCGAGCCCGGCGCGGGTTATCGAACCGCCCTCAAGCGCCAGCGCACCGACCATGCCTACCAAAGCAAAGTCGCCCGGCCGCTGCGCCAGTTCGCGGAACAGAGTGATGTGGCCGCTCGGCCAATGCGGAAAGGTGATGCCGGTGACCAGCTCATCGGGTTCGAGCACGGTCATGAAGGGGCCGACGTAGAATTCGGTCGCGGCAACCGAACGGCGACCGCGCACCGAGGCGATCTCGATGCTCGCACCCAGCGCCACGGCGCAGGCGGGCTGCTCCGCTGCCGGTTCGCCCAGCGTGATCGACCCACCCACAGTGCCGCGATTGCGCGTCTGGTGGTGGCCGACATGGCGCAGCGCCTCGACCAGCACTGGCAGTTCAGCGGCGAGCAGCGCGTTGCTCAGCGCATCGCACTGCCGCGTGGCTGCGCCGATGCGGATGCCGTTTTCGCTGCGTGATATGCCAGACAGTTCAGGGATCTTGTTGATGTCGACGAGCACGAAAGGCTGGCTCATCCTGAGATTAAGCAGCGGCATCAGCGTCTGCCCGCCGGCGAGCACTGTCGCTCCGCCACCTGCTTCGGCGAGCACTTTGCAGGCCTCTTCCACCGAAGTCGGCGCGACATAGTCAAACGGGGCGGGCTTCACGCCGGCCCTCCGAGCCCCGAGCGATAGCCCGCAACGGCCGAGGCCAGTGCCAAGGCGACTGCGCCCAGCACCCAGGCCGGAGCCGCGCCGCTCTGGCCGAGCAGGTAGCCAGCGACAATCGCGACAGCCAACGCCGCCAGCCATGCCAGCGGGAAGCCGCCAGTGCCTGCAGCAACAGGCCGTGCAGGGGCTGCGGATGAGACGGCTTCAACAAGCGCTACACCGCCACCCACAACTTCCCCGAACTTGGCAAAGAACTTACCCGCCATTTGTTTGGCGGTAGCATCGATGATCGGTCCGCCAAGCTGCGCCATGCGCCCGCCTACGTCGGCATCGACTTCATAGCTGACTAGCGTGCCCGCGCCGTCATCGCTCAGCTGCACCCTAGCGCTGCCCTTGGCACTTCCGGCGATGCCGCCATTGCCCTGCCCGGTGATGGTATAGCCGTTGGGCGCGTCGATATCGGATAGCTGGACCGATCCCTTGAACCGCGCACCGATGGGGCCGACCTTGACTTCGGCTTGCGCGACAAAGCGGTCTTCGTCCTCGCGTTCAAGGCTCTGGCAGCCGGGAATGCACTGGCGCAGCACCTCCGGATCGTTGAGCGCCGCCCAGACCTTGGCTCGCGGGGCAGAGACCCGCTGTTCTCCCGTCATTCGCATCGGCTTCGAATCCCCGATTTATGATACACTGTGTCTTATATCTTTCCCATAGAGTAGTCTCCGGATCGGGCGCAAGTCCATATGGTCCATGAGCGGCTGGCGGTGGCGTCGCATCTTCCCGGCGATCACTGGCCCAGCAACCCTTGCCCTCGCGCCACGTCTCGCCAACACTCGGGCGAGCATGCGAGAGGAGCAGCCCGATGGGCGCGATTGAAACCAGTGAAATTCCCGTCGATGTGGCAGCACGGCACGCGCAAACGCTGGGTGATGCCCCGCGCATCGCCCCGCTCAAGCAGGCCGAGATGGGAGCCGACGATCTGGCGCTGTGTATTGCGATCCGCGAATCCGTGGGCGTTTTCGAACACAGCCGTATCCCCGATTACATGCTGACAATGATCAAGCATCCCGAGCTGTTCCGGTGCCAGATGGAAATGGGGACCGTGTTGTTTCAGGGCCGGATTGGCGCTCGCGAGCGGGAGCTGGCGGTGCTCAGGGTCGGCTATCTTACGCGCGCACCCTATGAATGGGGGCAGCACGTGGCCATCGCCAAACGCTATGGCCTGTCGGACGAAGAGGTCGAGCGGGTGACACGCGGCTCGGCAGCAGCAGGCTGGTCGGCGCACGAGGCGGCGATCCTGCGCGGGGTTGAGGAACTGCTCGGCGACCAGTGCATCAGCGATGCCATCTGGGCCGCGCTGGCGCAAAGCTGGGACGAGGCGCAGCTGATCGAATTTCCGATGATGATCGGGCAATATGTCGCCACTGCCTATCTGCAGAATTCGTTGCGCATCGCGCTGGAAGGCGAGAACACGGGGCTGATCCGGCGATGATGCAGTCCGATTCCGAGGCCGAAGAGCGCCAGCGCACTATATTGGGCGCGCCAATTCGCATTGCGCCCATGGAGCAGGACGAGCTGGGGCCAGAGGTGCGCGACCAGGTCGCCCGTATCGGCGCCTCGCTCGGCTATCAGGCGCCCGAAGTTCTCACCACGCATTTCGCGGTCATGGCCCGCCATCCCGCGATGTTCCGCTGCCAGCTGGAAACCGGGATCATGTTCTTCACCGAATGCACCCTGCCGCCGCGCGAGCGTGAGCTGGCGGTGCTGCGCACCGCTTGGCACGCTGGGGCACCTTATGAGTGGGGCGAGCATGTCGATATTGCCCGCAAGCTCGGCATGACCCCCGAAGATACCGACCGCGTCCGCGCCGGACCGCAGGCACCGGGCTGGAGCGAGCACGAGGCGGCGCTGCTGACGGCGGTGGACGAGCTGTTTGCCGACAAGATGATCTCCGATGCCACATGGGCCAAGCTGGCAGAGACATGGAACGATGCGCAGCTGATTGAGCTGCCCTGCCTGGTTGGCCAATACCTTGGTGTCGCCATGCTGCAAAACTCGTTACGTATGCCATTGGCTCGAGAATCCAAGGGATTTGCAGAAAGATAGGCGCTGGGTTAGTCTGGTGCCCTGACAAATTGGGTGCCGCCGATGACTGATGCTTCTGACCCGCCGCAGGTGGTAAAACGCCATCGCCTCTCCACCCGTCTGTGGCACTGGATCAACGTGGTCTCGGTCGCGATCATGCTGATGAGCGGGCTGATGATCTTCAACGCCCATCCCCGCCTCTACTGGGGCCAATACGGCGCCAATCCGGATAAGGCCTGGCTTGAACTGCCCGACTTTCCCGGCTGGATCACGATCCCGTCCTACTACAGCCCGGCCGATGCGCGCGTCTGGCATCTGGCCTTTGCCTGGGTGCTGGGAACGGCGATTGCGGCATACCTGATCTGGTCGCTTATCAACGGCCACCTGAAGCGGGATCTGCTGCCCAAGCTGTCTGAGCTTTCGCCGGGGCACCTGTGGCAGGATATCAAGGACCACGCCGCGCTGCGCTTTCCCACGGGCGAGGCGGCGCTGGCTTACAACATCCTGCAGAAGCTGGCCTATGGCGGGGTATTGGTGGTGCTGTTGCCCGGAATTATCCTGACGGGTCTCGCCATGTCGCCGGGTGTCGATGCTGCGTGGCATTGGCTGCCGGAACTGTTCGGCGGGCGGCAATCGGCGCGATCGATCCATTTCCTCTGCGCGGGCGGACTGGTCGCCTTCTTCATCGTACACATTGCGATGGTGGTTCTCGCCGGGCCGGTGAACGAGGTGCGTTCGATGATCACCGGTTGGTATCGATTGCCGCAGCCCAGGGCCAAGCGGAGTGAAGATCATGAATGATACGTTCTCCCGCCGCCGCCTGCTCTCCGCTGGCGCTCTCGGCGCAGGCAGTCTGCTGCTCGCCGGCTGCGACAAGCTTTCCAAGGCCGGGCCGTTTCGCGATGCGATGGAAGGCGTCGGCAGCCTGCACTTCGGTGCCCAGCGCGCGCTGATGGGTGATGCTTTGGCGCGCGAGTTCAGCGAAGCCGACATGTCGCCCAATTTCCGCGCCAACGGCAGCCGGACCGGCGCGGCTAATGCTGACTGGGCCAGCCATGCTGCGAACAATTTTGCCCAGTGGAAGCTCAAGGTCGACGGCCTCGTCCTGCGCCCGCTCGAACTCAGCCTTGATGCCCTGAAAGCCCTGCCGCAGCGCACCCAGATCACCCGCCACGATTGCGTCGAAGGCTGGAGTGCAATCGGCAAGTGGCAAGGGCCGCAGCTTTCCGCTGTGCTGGGCATGGCGGGTCTGCTCCCCTCGGCGCGGTTCCTCGTGTTCCACTGCGCCGATCTTTACGAGGGCAAACCCTATTACGAATCGCTTGACCTGATCGAAGCGCACCACGCGCAGACGATCCTCGCCTGGCAGATGAACGGCCAGCATCTCCCCGTCGATCACGGCGCGCCGATCCGTCTGCGCTCAGAGCGCCAGCTCGGCTACAAGCAGGCGAAGTACGTCATGCGGATCGAGGCGAGGTCGACCCTCGCCGGGCTGTACGGCGGCAAGGGCGGCTTCTGGGAAGATTCGCGCGGATACCAATGGTGGGCGGGGATATAAGGGGAAATTTCGCCGCTGCCGCTTGCCCATCGCGTCCGCATCGGGAATCACGCTGCCCATGACGATTCTCTCAGACCGCTGGATCCGCAACGAAGCCCGCCATAACGGCATGATCGAACCGTTCGTCGAAAGCCAGCGGCGCGATGGCTGCATCTCATACGGCCTTTCCTCATACGGTTATGACGCCCGCGTTGCGGACGAGTTCAAGATCTTCACCAACGTCAACAGCGCCGTGGTCGATCCGAAGAACTTCGACGCCAACTCCTTCGTCGATCGCAAGACGGATGTCTGCGTGATCCCGCCGAATAGCTTCGCGCTGGCCCGCACGGTCGAATACTTCCGCGTGCCGCGCGATGTGCTGGTGATCTGCCTCGGCAAGAGCACCTATGCCCGCTGCGGCATCATCGTGAACGTGACCCCGCTCGAACCGGAGTGGGAAGGCCATGTCACGCTGGAATTCTCCAACACCACGCCGCTGCCGGCCAAGATCTATGCCAATGAAGGCGCCTGCCAGTTCCTGTTCCTGAAGGGCAATGAGCCTTGCGAGACGAGCTATGCCGATCGCGCAGGCAAATACATGGGCCAGCGCGGGGTCACGCTGCCGAAACTGTGACTAATAGCCCTCTCACCTTTAGGGGAGAGGGTTGGGAGATGGGAACGTTACGCCAAGCTTCCCCCTCTCTACTTCGGCTAGGCAGATGAACTGCCAAGCCTACGTATCTCTCCCCTGAAGGAGAGAGAGCAGTGGGATCATTGGAGCAGCTAGGTGTCTGGATTTCTCTTCGCCTTCCTTGCCACGTTATTGATCAGCCTCGGCGCGCGCGATCAGTTGCTGGTGGCGCAGCTGAGCGCCAAGCAGGGTCAGAGACCTGCTCTCCTCGCGGTCGCAGTTGTCTCCTGTACGGTAACCTGCGCTGCGGCAGCGTGGCTGGCGACGATTTTCGTTACCGAACTGCCGACCATTCCGGCGCGGATGGTGTTCGCCGGGCTCGCGCTGGTTCTGGCTGGCGTTGAGGCTGTGCTGCTGGGCGCGCGAAAACTACCCAAGGAGCCGACCCATTCGCTGTTCGCCGCGCTGATCGTGCTGTTGGCCCAGCAGGTGACCGATGCTACGCGCTTTGCGGTTCTGGCCTTGGCGATGGTCACGGCAGCACCGGCGCCAGCGGGGATCGGTGGCGCGGCAGGCGGGGCGGTTGCGCTCGGCATTGCCTGGCTGGCCCCTGAAATCGCGGCGAGGCCAGAGCTTTCCAAGCTCAGGCGGTTGGCCGGACTGTTCCTGCTCGCCGCCGGTCTTGTGCTGGTATGGCGCGGGGTGCAATGATCGGCCCATGGCTATCGAGATCATAGATGCTGCCAGCGACGCGGCGATCGCCGACTGGATCGAGGACAAGCTTCAGGTCGCGCTGCAGGCTGCCGGTGGGTCTGGGGTAGCGATCTCGGTCCCCGGCGGCTCGACCCCCTTTCCGATCCTGGCCGACCTTGCCAAGCGCCAGCTCGACTGGCGGCGCATTGCCGTTTGGCCGGGTGATGACCGGATCGTGCCGGAAGACAATCCCGCCTCGAACGTCGGCCGTATCCGCGCGCTGCTGGAGCCGGTCGGGGCGCAAATCGTGCCGCTGGCGGAAGGCGCGCGTCCGCCGCATTTCGCGCTGGTCTGGCTCGGCATGGGCGGTGACGGCCATATTGCCTCGCTGTTTCCCAACACCGACCCGCAGGCTGACGATCCGCGCGATCTGGTGCGCCTCACGCCTGATCCGCTGCCGCCCGAAGCGCCCTATGACCGGTTCAGCCTGACTATCCCGGCGCTGCTCGCCTGCGATGCGCTGATGTTCGTCATCCGCGGCGCGGACAAGCGCGCGCTGTTCGAGGCGGCCTTGCTGGGCGCCAACGATCTGCCGGTTGCCCGTTTGCTGGGCGCGCGCAGGCAGCCGGTAACATGCTTCGCCTGATACCCAAGAGCCTGCATATCGTGGCGCTGCGGTCTGCGCACGCCGTGCGAATTCGCTGGTGGCGCTTGCGTAAGACGCGGGTTTCCGGCTGCCGCGTTCTGGTTCTCGATGAGCAGAGCCGCGTGCTGTTGATCCGCCACTCTTATGGCAGCCCGCACTGGATGCTGCCCGGCGGCGGCATGAAGCGTGGCGAGGACCCACTCGTTTGCGCGGCGCGCGAGGTGTGGGAAGAATGCGCGGTGCGGATCGAGCGCGCGGTCGAGATCGGTGTTGTCACGGACATGATGCACGGCAGCAACAACGATGTGCGGGTGGTTGCTGGTCTGACGAGTGATGCCCCTCGCGCCGATGGCCGCGAGATTGCCGAGGCGCGGTTCTTTGCGCTTGACGATCTGCCGCATGACCTTGCGGGGAAATTGCCAAGCCAGATTCCGGCCTACATCACAGCAGCGAAAGCTGCGCATCGCGGGGATTGATCGCCTCTTCCTTGTCGCCTTCCAGCGACGACAGCGTCAGCCCCATCAGGCGAATGGCCTGTGGCAGGGGCAGCAATTCTTCGAGCAGGGCATGGCCCAGCGCCGCGAACTCCGCCCTGCCGGAAACCCAGTCAGCAAGCGTGCGTGACCGGGTCTTCAGGGTGAAATCGGCATAGCGCAGCTTCAGCGTTACGGTGCGGCCCCTGGCGTTCAGCCGCTCGATGTCCCCCCAGGCAATGGCGATGATGTTGTCGAGCGCTTCTCGCAGCGCTGGTGCGGCGGCAATGTCGCGGTCAAAGGTGCGCTCGGTGCCCACTGATTTCCTCGGCCGGTCGGCGCTCACCCGGCGCAGGTCGATGCCCCGGGCGGCGCGGTAGAGATAGTCGGCCAGACTGCCAAAGTGCTGGCGCAGGAACAGGATGTCCTTGGCGGCGAGCTCTGCTCCGGTGTGGATGCCCAGCGCCGCCATCTTTTCCGCCGCCTTTTGTCCAACCCCATGGAATCGCCGCACCGGCAGTCCTGCGACAAATTGCGCGCCTTGCCCCGGGCGGATCACGCAGAGGCCATCGGGCTTGTTCTGGTCGCTCGCGATCTTGGCGAGGAACTTGTTGTAGCTGACCCCGGCGCTGGCGGTGAGGCTGGTTTCGGCCTTGATCCGGGCGCGGATCGTTTCGGCAATGCGGGTGGCCGAGCCGATGCCTTTCAGGTCTTCGGTCACATCGAGATAGGCCTCGTCGAGCGCCAGCGGCTCGACCAACGGGGTGTATTCGTGGAAAATCGCGCGGATCTGGCGCGATACCTCGCGGTAGGCGGCAAAACGCGGACGGACGAAGATCAGGTTTGGGCACAGCCGCTTCGCCTGCGCCGATGCCATCGCCGAGCGAACGCCGAACTTGCGTGCTTCATAGCTTGCCGCTGCTACTACGCCGCGCTCCGCCGAACCGCCAACCGCCACCGGCTGGCCCTTTAGGGATGCATCATCGCGCTGTTCGACACTGGCGTAGAAAGCATCCATGTCGACATGGATGATCTTGCGCAGCCCCATCGGCTCGAAGGAATCATCGTCATGCCTCTCGCTCATGAGGGCAGCATATCACCGCAGGCGGTCCGGCAACATGATTCGCAGAATTCGATTGTGAGGGGTGGCAAAAGCCCCGCGCTGCCTCCATGAGGCGATTATGTCGTCGCCTGCCAAGTCTCCCAGCCTTTCACCCGTGCCCTTCCCGATCAGCGAGCGCGAACTGGTGTTCCTGCTCGCCATGATCCAGGCACTGCATGCGCTGGCTATAGACACGATGTTGCCTGCGCTGGGCGATATCTCGCGCGATCTTGTGGTTTCAGATCCCAACCGCCGCCAGCTGGTGATCGGCCTGTTCCTGTTCGGCCTTGGTGCCGGAGCCCTGTTCCCGGGCGCCTTTGCCGACCGTTTCGGCCGCAAGCGCGTTTTGCTGGTCTGCATCGGGGGCTATGTCGCGCTGTCGCTGATTTCTGCGCTTGCATGGAATTTTACCGTTTTGGCAATGATCCGGCTGGCGCAGGGTTTCCTTTCTTCGGGCATGTCGGTGGTGCCCAGCGCGATCATTCGCGACCGTTTCGAGGGTGACCGCATGGCGCGGCTGCAATCGACCATCGGGATGATCTTCCTTGTCGTGCCCATGATCGCGCCGAGCATCGGTCAGGCAATTTTGCTGATTGCCGGCTGGCGCTGGATCTTTGGCCTGATGGCGCTGCAAGGCGTGGTGATCGGCATTTGGGCATGGCGGCGTTTGCCTGAAACGCTGCATCCCGAATATCGCCAGGCGATCAACCTCAAAGCGATCGCCACCAACATGGGCGTTGCGCTGACCAACCGCCCGTCCATCGGCTATGTGCTGGGTGTCGCCTGCACCATGGGCGTGGGTTGGGCCTACATCCAGTCGAGCCAGCAGCTGGTGGCCGAGCATTTTGGTGCGGGCACCCTGTTCCCGGTGCTGTTCGGCGCCATGGCGCTTTCAATGGCGAGTGCCAACCTGATCAACTCGCGTATTGTCGAGCGGTTCGGCGCGCGCCGCGTGTCGCATACGGCATTGATGGCCTATATCGTGCTGTCATCGGCGCAGGTCTGGCTGTCGCACAGTCCCTATGAGAGCCTGTGGACCTTCGTGCCGCTGCTGACCATGAACCTGATGCTGAGCGGCTTCATCGGCGCGAATTTTGGCTCGATTGCCCTCCAGCCTTTTGCCCGCATTGCCGGAGCGGCGAGTTCGGTGCAGACCTTTGTACGGCTGGTGCTGGCCTCGTTGATTGGCGCATTTGTCGGCCAATCCTATGACCAGAGCGCAAGGCCGCTCAGCCACGCATTTCTGCTGGCTGGCCTCGCCACGCTGGCACTGGTGCTGTTCAGCGAAAGAGGCCGCCTGTTCCGCAGGTTGAACCCGCCGGGCGCGGTAAGGCCGGTTAGCTAAAGATCCTTCGCCTTCATCTGGAAAATCGTCGTATGCGGCTCATGCGCTGCCATGCGGGTGAGCAACATGTCCAGTTCATGTTCGGCAATGATGATCCCGGCGTGTTGCGGGCGAACAAAACCGACTTCGGCCATATGGCGGTTGAAGGCGAGCAGGTGATCGAAGAACCCGAAGGCATTGAGCAGTCCGACTGGCTTGGCGTGATAGCCCAGCTGCGCCCAACTCACTGCCTCCCACAGCTCGTCCATCGTGCCGACCCCGCCGGGGATCGTGATGAAGCCGTCGGAAAGGTCGGTGAAAGCCGCCTTGCGCTCGTGCATGTTGGCGACCACCCGCAGCTCGGTGCAGTCGTGATTGGCGACTTCGCCCGAGACCAGCGCCTCGGGTATCACCCCCATAACTTCACCGCCTGCATTCAGCGCGCCAGAGGCCACCGCCCCCATCAGCCCCAGCCGCCCGCCGCCATAGACGAGGGCGATGCCCCGCTCGGCCAGTGTGCGGCCGACTTCGCTGGCGAGTTCGATATAGCGTGGGTCGGCAGGGGTTGCGGAACCGCAGTAAACAGCTAGGCGCTTCATCTGGATCAGGTCTCCCGCCAACCCACCGGGAAGGCGGTTTCGTATTGCCCGATTGGTGCACCGTCGGCAATCTTGCCTTCGGGCGGTTCGCCGCCGGGAGGCGGGAACGTCTTGCCCTCGCTGCGGTGATAGCGCAGCAGCGGCCCGCCCCACAGACTGGCGAAGGCGCGGCGGCCCAGCGGATAGTCGGCCCGCCCTTCTGCACCGTGCAGCACGTTGCCCTGGAAGATCAGCGCATCGCCGGGCTCGACATCGAATCGCAGGATTTCGAAGCTTTCGCGCTGACCGGCAACATCGGGAACGAGCGGCAAGTGGGCATCGCCCAGTTGATCGTTGGCGAAATCGCCTTCGCGCGCGGGCACTACTGGCGATGCCGCCATGGACCTGGTGTTGTAGACCACATTCCAGCGGTGCGATCCGCGCACCACCTGCACTGTCAAGTCGGCGGGGCTGGGATCGGCGCATAGCCACACCCGCACCAGGTCATCGCCGCGAACACGCAGGAACGGCGTATCCTGATGCCAAGGTGTCGCCGCGACTGGGCCCGGGCATTTGTAGAAGATCTGGTCGAGCACCAGCTGCGCGCTCGGTGTACCCATAGCCCGCGCGGCGATTTGTCCCGGGACCCCGCTTGCCACCAGTGCTGCCAGCGACGGACTGTGCTGGCTGGGATACTGTTCAACCAGCGTCTCGCCCTTGCCTTCTGCATTGCGGACCACCGAATGGCGCTGGTTTCGGTTGTGGTATGCCTCTTCCACCCCGGCTTCGAGCAGGGCAAGTGCCGATGCATCGAGCACCCCGCGCAGAACCACGGCGCCATCTCGGCGGTAAGCGGCGAGGTCTTCCTCGAGGATGGGGAGGTGCGCAGGCATTCCTGGCAGCATAGCGCCCTCTTGCATGTGTGCAATGTTCCGGCATGATCGCCGCTGTGATGATCCGCTCCGCCACGCTTGCCGATGCCGCCGCCTGTGCCGGTATCTATGGCCACCACGTGCTCCACGGTACCGCGACTTTCGAGACCGAACCGCCGGATGATGCGGAATTTCGCGCGCGGATTGGCAAGGTCCTGGATGCCGGATCGCCTTGGCTTGTCGCCTGTGATCCCGACGGGGCCGTGACCGGCTATGCCTATGCGGCGCAGTTTCGGGACCGGCCGGCCTATCGCTTTGCTTGCGAGGATTCGATCTACATTGCCGAAGCTGCTCGCGGCAAAGGGGTTGGCACGGCGCTGCTCAATGCCCTTTTGGAAGCATCGGTCGCAGCGGGATACCGCCAGATCATCGCAGTAATCGGCGGGGCAGAGCCAGCCAGCCGCGCGCTCCACGCCCGTGCCGGATTTGTCGAGACTGGCCGGATGCGCTCGGTAGGGCGCAAGCACGGGCGCTGGCTCGATACGCTCTACATGCAGCGCGCCCTTGGTGATGGTGACGAAAGCGCTCCCCTGCAGGAGCCAGCATGACCTCACTTCTTCCCAACCGGCGCGGCGCACTGTTTGCGCTCACCACCGCACTGGTCATCGCCGCGATCCTGCTCGCCATGGGCCGGGTGCCGATCTGCACCTGCGGCACGGTCAAACTGTGGTGGGGTAATGTCCAGTCGGCCGAGAACAGCCAGCACATTGCTGACTGGTATTCGTTCAGCCACGTTATCCATGGCCTGCTGTTCTATTTCTTCGCCCACATCCTGTGGCGGCGCTGGAAGTGGTTTGGCGGCAGGCCAGCATCATGGGCTCTGCCCATCGCGGTGGCTTTCGAAGGCTTCTGGGAACTGCTGGAAAACTCGCCGCTAATTATCGAACGCTACCGCGCGGTGACGGTGAGCCTTGGCTACAACGGCGATTCGGTGGTCAATTCGCTGTCCGACATCAGCTTCATGACGCTGGGCTTTCTGATCGCCAGCCGCCTGCCGGCATGGGCGAGCGTTGCGCTGGCACTGGCATTTGAGCTGTTCACTCTCGCCATGATCCGCGACAACCTGACGCTCAACGTGCTGATGCTGGTCTGGCCGATTGATGCTATCAGATTGTGGCAGGCAGGGGCCTGACGAAAAGGGACGCGCAAATGGACATCGGATTTATCGGGCTTGGCCGGATGGGCGGCAATATGGTGCGGCGGTTAGCCAAGGCCGGGCACCGCGCGCACGTGTTCTCTATCGACAAGGCCGAGCGCGAGGCTCTGGCGGCAGAAACCGGCGCGATTGCCGCCAGCTCGATAGCCGAGCTGGTCTCGGGCCTCTCCACCCCGCGCACCGTATGGCTGATGGTTCCGGCGGGAGCGATCACGCAGGGTGTGATCGACGAGATCGCCCCGCGTCTGCTGCCCGGAGACACGCTTATCGATGGCGGCAATTCGATGTTCAAGGACAGCGCGGCGCGTGCGGCGGCCCTCGCCACGCGCGGGATCGCTTTCCTTGACTGCGGCACCAGTGGCGGGCTTTTCGGGCTGGAGCGCGGCTATAGTCTGATGATCGGCGGCGATGCGGCAGCAGTGGCGCGCAATGCGCCGATCTTTGCCGCGCTGGCTCCCGGCATCGGCACGGCCGCGCGCACGCCTGCGAGGGCAAGCGGGCCAGAGGCTCCGGGCGAGCAGGGCTGGCTGCACTGCGGCAAGGCCGGTGCAGGGCACTACGTAAAGATGGTCCACAACGGCATCGAATACGGCATGATGCAGGCCTTTGCCGAGGGTTTCGGCCTGTTCGCCAGCGCGGGCGCGGAGACGGTGCCCGAGGCGATCCGCTATGACCTCGACCTCGCCGCGATTGCCGAAGTCTGGCGGCGCGGCTCGGTGGTTTCATCGTGGTTGCTTGATCTCGGGGCCGATGCGCTCGCCGAAGATCCCGATCTTTCGACATTCTCCCCGCGCGTGGCCGATAGCGGCGAGGGGCGCTGGACGGTGCAGGCGGCGATCGAGCAGGGGGTCAGCCTGCCGGTGATCGCCGCGTCGCTGTTCGGCCGCTTCGCCAGCCACGATGATGGCGGGGTAGCGAACCGGATGGTTTCGGCATTCCGGGCCAAGTTCGGCGGGCACAAAGGCGTGCCCGAGGCGAACTAGGCCCTGTTTCACATAGCTGGAAGCATCGTCATCGCGTTAGGAAGTGCGCTGGATAGGAGCGGCGTGCGGCAGGGGCTGGTTGCCCCTGCAATCGACGCGACGCAGCCAGCGCACTTCCTAACGCGACCCCGCAGGGGCGGGCCGAATTTGGCCCAGCGCAGCGTTGCTCGTCGGTTACTATATGCTCGCATAGCTCCCTCCTCGCGCCTCGCGCTGAGCCAAATTCGGCTCCGTGCCGACGCTTCCAGCTATGTGAAACAGGGTCTAGCTCAGTCCAGCTCGGTCCACTGGTCAAAGGCAGCGGCCTGACCGTGCACCCCGCCATGTTCATCAACCAGATTCCACACAGTCGCTGCCTCGATGCGGAAGCGGCGGCCTTGGGCGGAAATCCGCACGCCGGCATAGTCGGCGATGAAGCCGTCGCGGCTGACACGGTCCAGCAGGCCCTGCCGCTCCTCGCGCAGGGGGGCCTCGGCGGAAAGGCGCGAGGGCGACCCGATGAAAGCATCAAGGCTGGTCTCGAACCGCTCCAGCGCGGCGCGGTTGGCGAAGAAGAAGCGTGGATCGTCTTCCGTGCCGTGGGCGACGATCACCTGCGGCGCGAGCCACAGTGCGGCGGCGCTGTCATCTCCCGAGGCGACCAGATCGTGTCCGGTCAGCTGCCGGTAGCTGGTGGCGATCCGCGCAATCCGGCGGGCGGTTTCAGGATCTGCATAGGGCTCGGGCAAAGCAGGCATCTCCAATTCATGGCCGCTCAAAGCCGCGTGGTAAAGCGCCGTCACATTCTCTTTTCCACCGGGCCTTTACGGCAAGCCCGATACCGGCCATTCTCCCCGCCGGGAGCCGGTTGACGAAAGGATGGTCGCATGACCTCAGCTATAGACGCGCCTGCTTGGTCCAGCCTGCTGATGGGCCTCGCGGCCCTGTTCGCCGGGATCGGAGCCCTGCGCAAACCCGGGACATGGCAGACCATGGTCGCCGAGATCGAAAAGTCTCCCACCCTGCAATTCCTTTGCGGCATGCTCGAACTGCTGGTTGGCGGCCTTGTCTATCTCGCTTGCCCGTGGGTGCCGGGCGACCTGCTGTCATGTCTGATGAAGGCGAT
This sequence comes from Sphingomonadaceae bacterium, assembly GCA_947451145.1. Classification (GTDB taxonomy): domain Bacteria; phylum Pseudomonadota; class Alphaproteobacteria; order Sphingomonadales; family Sphingomonadaceae; genus Novosphingobium. The sequence continues at coordinate 119,602 of CANFXW010000009.1, forward strand.
GGGCGGCCTGATGATGATCGAAAGCCTGGCGATCATCGGCTTCTGCGATGTCTATTCGCAACTGTGGATCAAATACCTAAGCTCCATGCACCGCGGCTGGGCCACATTCACACTGGTGTTCGGACTGGCGCTGGCCGCTGCGGGAATGCTGCGGTTTCATTGAACGACTGGCAGTTGCATCAAATGCAAGTTGATAAAACTCATGCTGGGGAAGCCTGTGTGCTTTCATAGGGACTGCTCCAGATGCAGCAAAGGCCGCGCTGGGGGGCGCGGCCTGATCAAGGGGGATTCCACGGGGCAACGAGCACGGCAGTAATGCGGCGCGCAGGATGACAGAGACGGTGCTTGTAGGAAAGCGCCTAGAAAATTGGCTTGGCCAGCATCAACCACACGATGGCCAGAACGGCAGCGAAGGCCGGGAATCCGCAAGCGAACCACGTGCGGAAATAACGGAAATAGGTAGCCGGCAATTCCTCTCCCGTCGCTGCGGCATGGCGCGCGAGATCACGCATGCGTACCTGCAGCCAAACAACCGGCAGCCAGAAGAATCCCACCAACACGTAGAACCCCATGGCGAGCACTATCCACGGGGTCATCAGTGGCCAGCCAATCAGGCGCGCAAGCCACAGGCCGGTGAGCGGTTGCACCACAACGGCGCTGGCGGTGAACAGGAAGTCGGCGATGACAACCGTTCCGGCGACGTGGGCAATCAGCGCAGGATTGTGGCTACGATGCGCCATGAGCATGAAAAAGGCGATTCCCGCGCCTGTGCCCAGCAGCACGCAGGCACCGATTACGTGCAGCCATCGGGCAAGAACGATCAGATCGATCAACGCTCATCCACCATGGCAAGGCACAGAAGGGTCAGGGCGATGGCCGGAAGTACCTTGAGCATTGGTCCTAGCGGATCACTCCACAGGTACGGGGCCATAACCACCGATTCGGCGACATAGCCAAATGACGCTGCCAGCATGCCGAGCAGTGCCAAGCGGGTTGTCCGTCGCACCACAAGCAGTGCGGCCAGAGCAATATCTGCAAGAGATGCGAGGAACACGGTGTTCATCGCTCTTTCAATCGGAACACCGCCAGTCGAAAGGATATTTGCCGCTTGCTGAAGATGTTGGAGGCCGAGCAGACCCGATCCCAGCCACAATGCAAACAGACATACCATCGCCAGCGGATAGACCAGCGCCGTTCGGGCATGCCAGCGGTCAGCCTTGCCCGACGGTGGCAGGGCAGCGAGAGTTTGCTCAAGTGAAAGCGGCTCGCGCCCGAGCAGCATGTGCGCCTGATCGGTGTTGCCTGAAACACCGTTCATCAATGCTGCAATCGAATTGGATCGCAAGGGCGAGCGCCAACCCAGCCAGCCCAGTGCATCTGCCACCACAGTAACAGGACGCAGCAACCATCGCGGCAATGGCAAATGCAGTCGGGCGGGCGCTATGCCCAGCCATGCGCGGTGGAGCGCGATCACCGCATCCAGCGGACGACCATCGCGTTCGACAAGATCATAGCTGCCCTGCGCTCGTTCGGGATTTTGCATCGACAGGATCACGGCATCGACGAGATCACGCATTGCAACGCATTGCACTTCTCCTGTGCCGGTGACGACTGGCACAATTCCGGGCAGGCTGGCTACCATGCGGGTCATTTCCGTGCCGCCAAAGGCATTCCGTCCGATGACAAGGCCAGGCCGCAGCACAGTGCAGGACAATCCCGAGGCAGTTAACAGGGCATCGGCCTCGCCCTTGGTCGCCATGAAGGAACTGGGTGCGGCCGGATCGGCATTGCTGGCAGAAATCTGGACAAAATGGATGCTCTTGCTTCTCTCGCAGGCTGCGATGAGCGCCCGGATCGCATCAAGCTGTACCCGCTCTACATTGTCGCGCAGTCCCGTTTGCAACGAGCCGCTGGCGTTGACCACGGCATCGATGCCAACAAGATGCGGTTGCCAGTCTGCAGTGCTTTGCATGGCGCGCAGGTCTGCTGTTATCCAGTCGATTCCCGGTAATGTCCGCGCGGCATATGCCCGGTCACGGCCGAGCCCGGTTACACTGTGTCCCGCCATCTGCAGGGCGCGGGTAAGTTCGCTGCCGATGAAGCCACTGGCACCAAGCAGGAGAACCCGCACCAATCGCTCCTAGTCAAACAGCGACGAAACCGAACTCTCGTCTGCAATCCGCCGGATCGCTTCGCCGATCAGCGGGGCGATGCTCAGAACGCGGATGCGGTCGCAGGCTTTGGTTGATTCGGTGGCGAGGATGGTGTCGGTGATCACCAGTTCCTTCAGCGCCGAGCCTGCTACCCGCTCCACTGCCTTGCCCGAAAGCACGCCGTGCGTGAGGTAGGCGGTGACGCTGGCCGCACCGGCTGCCATCAGTGCTTCGGCGGCGTTGCACAGGGTGCCGCCCGAATCGATGATATCGTCGATCAGGATACAGGCGCGGCCCTTTACGTCGCCGATGATGTTCATCACTTCCGACTGGCCGGGCTTGTCGCGCCGCTTGTCGACAATCGCCAGCGGGGCATTGTCATCAAGCCGCTTGGCGAGTGCGCGGGCGCGGACCACGCCGCCGACGTCAGGGGAGACGACCATCAGGTCTTGTCCGGCATAGTGCTGCTGGATGTCTGCCGCCATAACCGGCGCGGCATAGAGATTGTCGGTCGGGATATCGAAAAAGCCCTGAATCTGACCGGCGTGAAGGTCAACCGCCAGAACGCGGTCGGCGCCGGCCGTGGTGATCAGGTTGGCAACCAGCTTGGCCGAAATCGGCGTGCGGGGCCCGGGTTTGCGGTCCTGCCGGGCATAGCCGAAATAGGGAACCACGGCGGTGATCCGCTTGGCCGAGGCGCGGCGCAGCGCGTCGGTGCAGATCAGCAGCTCCATCAGGTTGTCGTTGCACGGGCTTGAGGTCGACTGGAGGATGAACACATCCTCACCGCGCACGTTTTCGTGGATTTCGACGAAGACTTCCTCATCGGCAAAGCGCCTTACCGAGGCATTGGTCAGCGGCACCTCAAGATAGGTGGCAATCGCCTGTGCCAGGGGCAGATTGGAATTGCCTGCCAGAAGTTTCATGCGCCAGTGCCTTTTCGCTCGCTTAGACCTTGGCCTGCGGCCTTAGCGGCGAGTCTTGCGAATGCAATATGGCGGGGAGGGTTTTCGGCCTTATTGCGCGCTTCTTATTCCGCCAACTACTCCCAGGGCCGCTTTGCCCCCGGCGCGACGCGGGCGATGGCTTCCAGTCTTCCGGCCTGCCGCGATTCGAGGGTCATCGTCAGCAGCGGCTGCGGGCGGGCGACGAACTGGCTGGGGCTCATGCCGAACAGATCGGTGAATTCGCGGATCAGGTGGCTTTGGTCGTAATAGCGCAGCAGCAGATCGTCTGCCTCGCCCTCGTCCCCCACGCCGCGAAGCTGGGCGGCCATATCGAGCGCGCGGCTGCGGCGGAGCACCTGCTTGGGCGTCAGGCCGAAATCGCGGGTGACGATCCGCTCCAGCCGCCGCTGGGGGATACCCAGCTGTTCGGCGAATTCGGCGACGGCAAAGCTGGGATCGATCAGCGCGGCCAGTTCAAACCGGGCAGTAACCGGATCGGGCTGTTCGCCGCCCTTTTCTTTGATGATGGCGCGGATGAAGTGTTCCAGAACGGCGAACCAGCCCTCGGGCTCGCTCTCCTGATCAAGCCGGGCGAGGGCGGCTGAGCCGGGCAGGCCCATTTCATCGCAGGTGATAAACCGGTCAAGCAGGTCATGCGTCTTGGTGCGGAGCAGCGCGTGGCCGGTGCCGGGGCGCAGCGAAAAGCCGACAGTGAGGAAGGGGCCGATCGTCGACAGGCGCATCATCCGTGTTTGCGGACCGAACATCAGCGCGCTCTGCTCTGTCATGCGCACGCCGTCGAGCGTATCTGCCTCCCACGTGCCGCGAAGCTGCATGCGAAATACGGTGGCATCGTAAAACAGGCCGCAATCAACGCGGTAGTCATCCGCCGCATCGATCGCCCCGACATAGAGCCGGCCGATCCATGGTGCGATGTCATCCGATGGCGCGCGGCTGAGGCAAACGGGCTGCCCGCCGCGGGTTGTGCCGAACCGCGATTTGAAGGTGGGGTCCACCGCTGGCTGCCCGCGTTTGAAAAACCGATCCAATTTCGCTCCGTTCCCCAGCGCCGCGCGACCATGCAGATGTTTGATTTACAAGGAAACCATTCAAAACGAAACCAAAGAATTTAGGATGCCGCCAAAGCGGAGGTATCTTGACCGGGCTGGCGGCAGGCCCGATGAGCGGGGCCATGAATCTTGAAGCCGATATTGCCCTTGCGCTCCGCCTTGCCGATGCTGCCGGAGATGCCATTCGCCCGTGGTTCCGCACTGCCATGGAGCCAGACCGGAAAGGCGATTCCACGCCCGTCACCCAGGCTGATCGCGCCGCCGAAGAGGCGATGCGCCGCCTGCTCAAGGCCGAGTGTCCGCGCGATACGGTGATCGGCGAGGAATTCGGCTCGACGCCGGGCAACTCGGGCCGGTCATGGGTGCTCGATCCGATTGATGGCACGGCGGGCTTTCTGGCCGGCCGGCCGATGTTCGGCACGCTGATCGCGCTGGTGGTTGAAGGCTGGCCGGTGCTCGGGGTGATCGACCAGCCGATCCTGAAAGAGCGCTGGTTGGGGGTGAGCGGCAAGCCGACCACGCTCAATGGCCAGCCGGTCCGCACCCGGCTCTGCCGTGAACTCGCCGATGCCACGTTGGCGACCACCGGCCCGCATTATTTTGACGATCACGATGGCGGCCACTTCATGGGGCTAGCCGCCAAGACCGATCACCGGCGCATGGTGATGGGCGGCGATTGCTATAACTATGCCATGCTCGCCTCGGGCCATCTCGATGTGGTCTGCGAGGCGGGGCTGAAACTGCACGATTGGGCGGCACTGGTTCCGGTGGTCGAGGGCGCGGGCGGCACGATGTGTGACTGGAACGGCGATCCGCTGCATGCGGGATCAGACGGCCATGTCCTCGCGCTCGGCGATCCGGCGCGCCTCGAAGATGTCATCGAGGCGCTGGCCTGCGGTCATTAATTGAGTTGGAGAGACAACGATGAGCCTATCACTTTACCAAGCCGCCGTTCCATCGTTCCTGCAGGTGCTGACCCCGGTTGGCGGACTCGTGGAAAAAGCGCGGGCGCACTGCGCGGACAAGGGCGTGCCAGAAGAGGCTCTGCTGGATCAGCGCCTCGCCGAAGACATGTGGCCTTTCGCCAAGCAGGTGACCGCAGCCTGCGCACACTCGTTCGGCGCGATCGAGGCGCTGCGCAGCGGTGAAACCGGGCCGGATCGCAACCCGTCGCCCAGCAGCTTTGCCGCACTTGCCGAGCGCGTTTCCGCCGCAGTGGCTGGATTGCAGGCTGTGACCGAGGCGGAAATCGCCGCGCTGGAAGGCGGCGACGTTGTGTTCCGCTTTGGCGAGCGCGCCATGCCCTTCACGGCGAGCGACTATATCCTGTCTTTCGCCATGCCCAATTTCTATTTCCACGCCTCGATGGCCTATGGCGTGTTGCGCAATCAGGGGCTGACCATTGGCAAGATGGACTGGCTTGGCCAGATCCGCATGAAGGGGTGATTGCCAGCGGGGGCTGAACCGGTCTAGGGCGCGCGAACGGGGGCGTGAATTGCCGGGAGTGCAGGTTTGACCTCGCCTATCTTTTTTGATGCATCGGGTAAGCGCCGCCGGTTGGTGGGGCGCATTGTTGGGCTGTTGCTCGGCCTGGCGCTGATCGGCGCGCTTGTTTTTGCCGCAACTCTGGTCGCCGTGCCGACCGAAAAGCCGCTAGTGCTGGGGCGTGAGCGGCAGCAGCCGCTGCCGTTTCTCAGCCATGTAAACCGGCTGCGCGGGCAGTTCCCCCGGCTCAAACCCACAGGTGCACGCGGACAGCCTGTGCGCATCGGCTTTTACGTACCTTGGGATCCCGACAGCGCCGCCTCGCTCGACAGGAACTACAATGCGCTTGATTGGGTGATCGCGGCTGACGCACAGGTCGAGTTGCCATCAGGCAAATTGAATTTCACCGACGATGCCAAGATCAAGAGCATCAACCACAGCCACACCAACCCGCCGTTTTTCCTGTTGATGGTGCAGAACATCGCGCACGAAAAGTGGGACGGGGAGGGCATGGCGCGGCTGCTGGCAGATCGGCGCAAGTCCGAGGCGTTGATCGACCAGACGATCGCGGCAGTCAAAACTCTGGGCTGGAACGGTGCCTGCTTTGACATAGAAAACATGCCGTCATCAGCGCTTCCCGCCTATGAGGCGATGCTGTCGCGCGCGCATGACAAATTCGCCCGAGCCGGGATTGCCCTGACCATGACTGTTCCGGCGGGCGAACCCGACTGGAAGCTCGACCGTTTTGCTGCCGCTGTCGATGATGTGATCTTCATGGACTATGACGATCACTGGCAGGGCGGCACGCCCGGACCGATTGCCTCGCAGGCCTGGTTCAATGAGCAGCTCGCCATTGCCCGGCGCGATATTCCCGCGACCAAGCTGATCGTCGCCATCGGATCATATGGCTATGACTGGCACGATGGCACTGCGGACGCCATGACCATCGCCGAAGCCTGGCAGGAGGCGCGCGATAGTGAGGCCATGCCTACATTCGATCCGGTCAGCGGCAATTCCGGCTTTGCTTTCGAGGAGACCAACGAAAGCGGCACACACAACCATACCGTGTGGATGATGGATGCCGCGACCAACTGGAACCAGCTGGTGCAGCTGCAGGGCATCAAGGGTGTCGCGCTGTGGCGGCTTGGCAGCGAAGATCCGCATTTCTGGGAAGCGCTGGCAGCATCTCGCAATGGCAAGCGGCCAGCACTTGAAACGATACCTGCCTCGGACGGCACCGATATCGAAGGCAGTGGCGAAATCCTGCGGGTCGAGGCCGAGCCCAGAGGCGGATCGCGCGATATTGTCTGGGGCGCGAACGGTACGATCGCCAATGAAACCTACAAGGTTCTGCCCAGCCCCTATGTCGTGCGCCGCACCGGAGCCGAAAATCCCAAGAAAATCGCGCTGACTTTCGATGATGGGCCCGATCCGGCCTATACACCCAAGCTGCTCGATATTCTCGAAGCCAAGAAGGCTCCGGCTGCCTTCTTCGTCATTGGCGAGAACGTACTCGAGCATCCGGGCATCGTGCGGCGCATCGCGGCCGATGGTTTTGAACTGGGCAATCACAGCTTTACCCACCCCAATCTGGCGCAGGAAACCGATCTCGGCACGCGGCTGGAGCTCAACGCCACCCAGCGGCTGATCGAATCCTATACCGGCCGTTCGATGCGCCTGTTCCGCGCGCCCTATTTCGGGGACGCCGAGCCTTCCACCTCGGACGAATTGCGCCCCGCCCTGCTCGCCCAGCAGCGCGGCTATACGATTGTCGGCCTGCACGTCGATCCGGGCGACTGGAAGACGCCGGGGGCAGACCAGATCGCCCAAAAGACCATCGCCCAGATCGAGGCCGGCACCGAGGCGCACAGCGCCAACATCGTCCTGCTCCATGATGGCGGCGGCAATCGCGAACAGACCGTGGCAGCACTGCCGCAGATCATCGATGGCCTGCGCGCCAGAGGTTACGAGTTGGTCAGCGTCGCAGAGCTGGCCGGGCTCAGCCACGATGCCGTGATGCCGGTAATTACCGGATCGGACAAAGCCGCTGTCGATGCCGATGTCGGCATATTCCTCGGCCTCGGCGCGATCGGCTATGGTATTCGCTGGCTGTTCTTCTTCGCGATTGCGCTCGGCATTGCCCGCGCTGTGTTCATGACGACGCTCGCCCTGTTGGACCGCAAGGCGAACAAGGCGCAGTTCACCGATGCCGCGCAGCCGCCGGTTTCGGTGATTATCCCGGCCTATAATGAAGAGGCGGTGATCGTCAGCTCGATCCAGACCGTCTTGGCGAGTGACTATCCCGCGCTCGAAATCATCGTCGCTGATGATGGCTCTAAGGATGCAACCAGCGCGAGGGTGGCCGAGCATTTCGGCAAGGATCCCCGCGTGCGCCTGCTGACCATGACCAACGGTGGCAAGGCGAGCGCGATCAACCGCGCGCTCGGCCATGCGAGCGGCGAGATCATCATATCGCTCGATGCCGATACCCAGTTCCTCACCGATACCATCTCCAAGCTGGTGCGCTGGTTCGTTGATCCCAAGATCGGTGCAGTGGCGGGCAATGCCCGGGTCGGCAATCAGGTGAACCTCGCTACCCGCTGGCAGGCGATCGAATATGTCACCGCGCAGAATGTCGAGCGGCGCGCGCTCGATTCGCTGCGGGCGATTACGGTCGTGCCGGGGGCGGTTGGGGCATGGCGCCGCGCTGCGCTAGATGCTGTGGGCGGTTACCCGGAAGATACCCTCGCCGAGGATCAGGACCTGACCATCGCCATTCAGGAGCGCGGCTGGCGGGTTGCCTATGATGTCGAGGCCGTGGCGCTAACCGAAGCGCCCGAAACCTTCAAGGCGCTGGGCAAGCAGCGCTTCCGCTGGTCGTTTGGCACGCTGCAATGCCTTTGGAAGCACCGGGGCGTGCTGCGCAGGGGCCGTCCGCGAGGCCTCGCATGGTTCGGCATGCCGCAGGCCTGGCTGTTCCAGATCGTCTTCGCCGCCATCTCGCCAGTGATCGATCTGGCGCTGGCTGTCTCGATTATCATGACCGGTGTCAGGGTTTTCCAGCACGGCTGGGCCCAGACCCAGAGCGACGTACTGCGGATGCTGGTCTATTGGATCGTCTTCGTCGGAATCGACCTGCTCGCCGGGTGGATCGCCTATCGGCTGGAACCGGTGCGGCAACGCTTCCCGGGCTTCCTGATGGTGATGCAGCGCTTCTACTATCGCCAGCTGATGTACGGCATCGTCCTGCGCTCGATTGCGGCGGCTTTGAGAGGGCGGCATGTTGGCTGGGGCAAGCTGGAACGGACGGGTTCAGTCTCGGGGGCTGGTTAGGAAACTTGATTCACGCGGAGGCGCGGAGACGCGGAGTGATTCGGGTTCGCGCAAAGGCGCCAAGAGCGCAGAGGGCGCGAAGATGTCGTGTTCGCCAGAGGCGAAATGAATTACGCCGGACGTTCGGTCATTGAGAGGCGGCTGAGCCGCATGCGCAACCTCCCTTGCGCCTTCCTGCTCTTTGCGTCTTCGCGCGCCCCCCCCTGTCCCTTCTTGCCACCTCCGCGTCTCCGCGCCTCCACGTGAATCAAATCCCCAAGCCCACAGTCACAGTAAAACCCTTGCATTCATGCCGACTCTCGCCTAGTGGCCCGCGCTTCATCGACACGGATTCGATAGCTGGCCTGGCTCACAAGGGCTGCCAGGGCTGGCTGGACGTGTCTCCACATGAAGGAGTCAGAAATGCCCAAGATGAAGACCAAGAGCGGCGTAAAGAAGCGTTTTCGCCTCACCGCCACTGGCAAGATCAAGCACGGCGCCGTCGGCAAGCGTCACCGTTTGATGAGCCATAATGCCAAGTACATCCGCCAGCATCGCCGTACCGACACGATCTCTGACGCAGATGCGAAGGTGATCAAGAAGTGGGCGCCCTACGGGCTTAGCTGAGGAGTACTGAACTATGGCACGTGTCAAAAGGGGTGTTACCACCCGCGCCAAGCATAAGAATATCCTTGAGCAGGCCAAGGGCTACCGCGGCCGCCGCAAGAATACCATTCGCGTTGCGCGTCAGGCGGTCGAAAAGGCCGGCCAGTACGCCTATCGCGATCGCAAGGTTAAGAAGCGGTCGTTCCGCGCCCTGTGGATCCAGCGCATCAACGCGGCTGTCCGCGAGGCAGGCCTGACCTATTCGCAGTTCATCCACGGCACCAAGCTGGCAGGCATCGAGCTTGACCGCAAGGCGATGGCCGATCTGGCGATGAACGAAGCCGGCGTGTTCACTGCGGTGATTGCCCAGGCGAAAGCTGCGCTGGGCTGATAGGCTCTAGCCAACAAAAACAGGGGCGCGGAAGGCAGATGCTTTTCGCGCCCTTTGTTTTTTCACGCGCGACATTTCTTATTGCAATGCCATAGTTTTGCCATTGCCAAATTGCCACAGTTTCGGCCATGACGGCATAACGCATGGAAAACAGGGTGTCGCTAGATTGTCAGGTGCAGGCGCGGTTCTTCCAACCGCCCCCTGAATTGCGACGTTATTTTACCACGTTCTATCTGGTGGAATTTGCCGTAGAATCAGGTGCAAGGGTCACCGACTACCTCCACCCCGAATGGGGTAACCTGCGCTTCATGAGCGGGAATTTCCCCGATGCAGAGGCGATGGACGGCACCAGCATTTCCGGCACCAACTTTTGCGTCACTGGCCCCAGTTCAAAGGCCGTACGTTTCACCATTGGCCCGGCCGCGCGGATGTGGGGGATCGGTTTCCTGCCACTTGGCTGGGCCAAATTCGTCCATGCCGATGCCAGCGATCTTGCCAATGCCCTGCTCGATGGCAACGTGCATCCGGCCTTCGCCAGCTTCGCCCCGCTGGGTGAAGTGATCTTTGGTCCGGCCCCCGATGTCGAGGCAGAACTGGCCCGGATCGCCCGTTTTTTCCTCGATCGCATTGACGGGCCGGTTGGCGATGAAGAGCGGATACGCAAGGTTCACGCCGCACTGGTCGATCCCGGGGTGAAGAGCGTCTCCGAACTGGTCGAGCGGGTCTCGATCGGCCAGCGCACTATCGAACGCACCTGCGATCGCGCCTTCGGCTTTTCGCCCAAGCTGCTGCTGCGCCGCCAGCGGTTCTTGCGCAGCCTTTCGCACTATATGCTCGATCCCTCGCTCAAATGGATCGGTGCGCTGGATGGGCATTATCACGATCAGGCCCAATTTGTTCGGGATTTCAAAGAGTTCATGGGAATGTCGCCACGCCAGTACGCCGCGCTCGACAAGCCGATCCTCTCTGCGGTGATGGTCGAACGCGCCCGCTTTGCCGGTAAAGCGGTGCAGGGGCTCGATACGCCGGAGGGCGGTGGGGCCTGACGGTTGGCGTGAAAGTTGCGGCCTTGAAGCAACAGCGATAAGGGGTTTCGATAAACCTTTTTCTCGTCATTCCCGCGAAGGCGGGAACCCATCTCCGAGCCTTGAAATGCACGCTGACTTCAGTCCGACAACCTACATGTTGGCCTCGCATCGCAACGGCACGCTTTACACCGGGGTTACTTCAAGCCTCTTGCAAAGGCTTCACCAACACCGGGAGGGTTTGCTCGGGGGATTCACAAAAGACTACAGCGTTCATTGCTTGGTGTGGTTTGAGCAGCATTCGACTATGGAGAGTGCAATCGTCCGGGAAAAGCAGATCAAAAAATGGAACCGCGCCTGGAAAATCCGGTTGATTGAAGAGGGAAATCCTGACTGGCGCGATTTGGCGGTAGATTTTGGCTTTGCAGTTCTGCCATCGCGGCGGATTGGTTGAACATCGGGCAGGAGATGGGTTCCCGCCTTCGCGGGAATGACGAATTTTTATGGAACAAGAGCAGGTGAATTCGATCGCGCAAATTGAAGCGGCTCCAACATTGGAAGCTCTTGAGGAAATGCGCGTAAAGGCGTTGGGCAAGTCTGGCTGGGTCACCGCGCAGCTAAAAAGCCTCGGCGGAATGAGCGATGAGGAGCGAAAGGCGCAGGGCCCGATCATCCACGCTATTCGCACGACAGTCACGACCGCTATTGAAAATCGAAAAGCCGCGCTGGAAGACGCGGCTCTTGAGGCCAAACTCGCCGCCGAAACCATCGACCTTTCGCTCCCTGCACCAGAGCAACCGCGCGGCACGATCCACCCGGTCAGCCAGGTGATGGACGAGCTGGCAGAGATCTTCGCCGATATGGGCTTCTCGGTCGCCACCGGTCCCGAAATCGAAGACGACTGGCACAATTTCACCGCGCTCAACATGCCCGAAAGCCATCCGGCGCGGGCGATGCACGATACCTTCTATTTTCCGGACAAGGACGCTGAAGGCCGCGACATGCTGCTGCGCACCCACACCAGCCCGGTGCAGATCCGCAGCATGATCAGCCAGGGCGCGCCGCTGCGCATCATCGCCCCGGGCCGGGTCTATCGCTCGGATTCGGACGCCACCCATACGCCGATGTTCCATCAGGTCGAAGGTCTGGTGATCGACAAGGGCATCCATCTCGGCCACCTGAAGTGGACGCTGGAAACCTTCCTCAAGGCCTTCTTCGAGCGCGAGGATATCGTCCTGCGCCTGCGCCCAAGCTATTTCCCCTTCACCGAGCCTTCGGTGGAAGTCGACGTCGGCTTCAAGCTGGAAGGTGGACGCCGCGTGCTCGGCGGATCGGGCGATGCGCCGGGGCACGGCTGGATGGAGCTGCTGGGCAGCGGAATGGTCAACCGCAAGGTCATCGAATACGGCGGGCTCGATCCTGACGAGTGGCAGGGCTTTGCCTTTGGCGTCGGGGTCGACCGGCTCGCCATGCTGAAATACGGCATGGACGATCTGCGCGCCTTCTTCGATGGCGATGTCCGCTGGCTGCAGCATTACGGCTTCTCGCCGCTCGATGTGCCCACCCTTTCTGCTGGCGTGGGAGCAGTCGCATGAAGTTCTCGCTCTCCTGGCTCAAATACTTCCTCGAAACCGAAGCTTCGATTGAGGAAATCTCCGCGCGTCTCAATGCCATTGGCATCGAGGTGGAAGGTATCGAGAACCCGGCGGACAAGCTGGCGGGCTTCCGCGTCGCCAAGGTACTTACCGCTGACAAGCATCCGCAGGCGGACAAGCTGCAGGTGCTCACGGTTGATTCAGGCGACGGTAAGCCGCTGACCGTCGTCTGCGGCGCGCCCAATGCCCGCGCCGGGCTGGTTGGTGTGCTCGGGCTTCCCGGCGCGACGGTGCCTGCCAACGGCATGGTGCTGAAAGTCGCCGCCGTGCGCGGGGTCGAGAGCAATGGCATGATGTGCTCGACCCGCGAGCTTGAGCTGGGCGAGGATCACGACGGCATCATCGAGCTGCCCGCAGACGCCCCCGTCGGCACAGCATTTGCCGATTACCACGGCGCTGATCCGGTATTCGACGTGGCGATCACGCCGAACCGGCCGGACTGCATGGGCCTCTACGGCATCGCCCGCGATCTCGCGGCGGCGGGGCTGGGAACACTCAAGCCGTTCACCGCGCCGGTCACTGCCGGATCCTATCCCTGCCCGGTCGAAATCCGCACCGAAGACGCGGAAGGCTGCCCCGCATTCTATGGCCGGGTGATCAAGGGCGTGACCAACGGTGCCTCACCCGAATGGATGCAGGCGCGGCTGAAGGCTGCCGGCCAGCGGCCAATCTCGGCGCTGGTTGACATCACCAATTACGTGATGCTCGCTTTCGGCCGCCCGGCCCACGCCTATGACCTCGCCAAGCTGAACGGTGCCGTCGTCGCGCGGCGGGCGAGGGACGGCGAGACCTGCCTAGCGCTCAACGGTAAGGAATACCCGCTCGATCCGACGATGACGGTGATCGCTGACGAGAGCGGTGTGCACGACATCGCCGGGATCATGGGCGGCGAGCATTCGGGTTGCACTGAAGGCACCACCGACGTGCTGCTCGAAATTGCCTATTTCAACCCCGAGAACATCGCCGCCACCGGCCGCAAGCTGAACCTCACGTCAGACGCCCGCGCCCGGTTTGAGCGCGGCGTTGATCCCCAGTTCCTCGATGCCGGGCTCGATATCCTGACCGACCTGATCCTGCGCATCTGCGGCGGTGAGGCATCGGAAGTGGTGCGCGCCGGTACGCCGCCTTCGGGCGCGAAAGAGGTCGCCTATGACCCTTCGCTCAGCCAGACGCTGGGCGGGGTAGCGATTGCCGGGGACGAGCAGAAGCGCATCCTTGGCGCGCTGGGCTTTGCCGTGGCTGCGGACTGGAAAGTCACCACCCCCGGCTGGCGGCCAGACATTGATGGCGCGCCCGATATCGTCGAGGAAGTCGTCCGCATCCACGGGCTGGACAATGTCGCCTCGGTGGCCCTGCCGCGCTCCGATGGTGTCGCCCGACCGACGGCTACGCCAGCGCAGAAGCTGGAGCGCCGGGTGCGCCGTGCAGCGGCATCGCGTGGCCTCAACGAGGCAGTGACCTGGTCGTTCCTGCCGACGGACGAGGCCGAGCACTTCGCCACCGGCGATCTGTGGATGCTGGCCAACCCGATCAGCGAGGACATGAAGGCCATGCGCCCCTCGCTGCTGCCCGGCCTGCTCTCTGCCGCGGCGCGCAATGTTGCGCGCGGGGCATCGAGCCTGCGCCTGTTCGAGATTGGCCGCCGCTATCTGCGCGGCGAGAACGGCGCCAGCGACGAGCGTCTGTCGCTCTGCGTCGTGCTGGCAGGCGACAAGACCCCGCGCGGTTGGGCGAGCGGCAAGGCATCGGCTTTTGACGCCTTCGACGCCAAGGCCGAAGCCATGGCCCTGCTGGCTGAAGCCGGTGCGCCGGTCGATAATCTGCAGGTGATGGGAGAGGCCGGGCCACAATTTCACCCCGGCCAGTCCGCCACGCTGCGGCTCGGTCCCAAGACGGTGCTCGCCCGCTTCGGCATGATCCACCCGGCATGCGCCAAGGCTTTCGATATCGATGTGCCTCTCGCCATGGTCGAGCTGTTCCTCGATGCCATCCCCGGCAAGCGCGGCGCGGCGAGCTTTGCCCGCGCGGCCTATGCCCCGCCAGCGCTGCAGGCGGTGACGCGGGACTTTGCCTTCCTTGTGCCGCTTGACGTAGCGGCGGGTGATCTGGTGCGGCTGATCAAGGGCGCGGACAAGGCGAACATTGTCGCCGCGCGGCTGTTCGATGATTTCCGGGGCCAGGGCGTGCCGGAAGGGCAGAAGAGCCTTGCGGTTGAGGTAACGCTGCAACCGCAGGACAAGAGCTATACCGAGGAAGACCTCAAGGCGATCGCCGACAAGGTAACAGCGGCGGCGGCGAAACTCGGCGCGGTGTTGCGCGGATGAAGACAGCCCTGATCACCGGCGCTTCCTCCGGGATCGGAGAGGCCTGCGCGCGGGCTCTGCTGGCCGCTGGCTGGCGCGTCGTCGGCACCGGGCGGCGGGCTGACCGGCTGGAGGAACTCGCGGCCAAGCTGGGCGAAAACTTCTGTCCCGCGGTGTTTGACGTGCGCGATGAAGCGGCGCGGGATGCGGCGCTGGCTGCCCTGCCCGAGGCGTTCCGCGCCTTCGATCTGCTGGTCAATAACGCTGGCCTCGCGCTCGGCACTGCGCCAGCGCAGTCGGCTGATCTCGATCAGTGGAAGACGATGATCGACACCAACGTCACCGCGCTGGTCTCGATCACCCACAAGCTGTTGCCCGGCCTGATCGAACGCAAGGGCGCGGTGATCAACATTTCCTCGGTGGCGGCGACCTATCCCTATTCCGGCGGCAACGTCTATGGCGGGACCAAGGCCTTCGTGCGGCAGCTCAGCCTTGGCCTGCGGTCCGATCTCGCCGGTACCGGCGTGCGGGTTACTTCGATTGAGCCGGGCCTTGTCGAGACTGAATTCACTCTGGTCCGCAACGGCGGCAACAGGGAAGCGAACGATGCGCTTTATGGCGGGGCCAATCCGCTCGACGGCAACGACATCGCCGAGGCTGTCTGCTGGATCGCCAATTTGCCGCCGCACTACAACATCAATACGATCGAAATGATGCCGGTGAGCCAGAGCTTCGCCGGCTTCCAGGTCGCCCGTAACTCCTGAAGAACTGTTCCTGACCGTGTCCAATCGCCGCACCTTTGCCATCATCTCGCATCCTGACGCGGGTAAGACGACGCTGACCGAGAAGCTGCTGCTTCAGGGCGGCGCGATCCATCTTGCGGGTGAGGTCAAGGCCCGCGGCGCAGCGCGGCGGGCGCGGTCTGACTGGATGAAGATCGAGCAGCAGCGCGGCATTTCGGTGACCAGCTCGGTGATGACCTTTGAACGTCATGGCATTACCTTCAACCTGCTCGATACTCCGGGCCACGAGGACTTTTCCGAAGACACCTACCGCACGCTCACCGCCGTCGACTCCGCGATCATGGTGATCGACGCGGCCAAGGGTATCGAGCCGCAGACGCGCAAGCTGTTCGAGGTCTGCCGCCTGCGTTCGGTGCCGATCATCACTTTCGTCAACAAGGTAGACCGCGAAGGCCGCTCACCCTTCGAGACGATGGACGAGGTCGCCGATGCGCTGGCGCTCGATGTCTGCCCGATGGCCTGGCCGGTGGGGCTGGGCGGCGAGTTCAAGGGCGTGTTCGATTTCGCCACGGGCCTCACCAGCCGCCCCGAGGGTGACAGCCGCGAGTTTCTGGGCAAGCGCGACAGTGATGAACTGCCCGCCGATATTGCCGACGAGATCGAACTGGCGCGCGGCGGCTATCCGGAATTTGATCTGGAGGCCTATCGCCATGGCGACCTGACGCCGGTCTATTTCGGATCGGCGCTGAAGAACTTTGGCGTCGCCGAACTGATCGATGCCATCGCCAGCTTCGCCCCGCCGCCGCGCCCGCAGCCTTCGGATCAGGGAACTATCGAGCCGGAAGGCAAAGAGGTCACCGGCTTCATCTTCAAGGTGCAGGCCAATATGGACCCGATGCACCGCGACCGGATCGCTTTCATGCGGCTGGTTTCCGGCACCTTCAAGCGCGGCATGAAGCTCACCCCTTCGGGCAGCGGCAAGCCGATGGCGATCCACTCGCCGATCCTGTTCTTCGCGCAGGACCGCGAACTGGCCGACAGCGCCGAGCCCGGCGATATCATCGGCATCCCCAACCACGGCACCTTGCGGGTGGGTGATACCCTGTCCGAGAGCAACAAGCTGCGCTTCACCGGCCTGCCCAACTTCGCGCCGGAAATCCTGCGCCGGGTGCAGTTGAAAGACCCGACCAAGACCAAGCAATTGCGGAAAGCGCTCGATGACCTCTCCGAAGAGGGCGTGATCCAGGTGTTCTACCCGGAGATTGGCGCGCAGTGGATCGTCGGCGTGGTCGGGCAGCTGCAGCTGGAAGTGCTGATCAGCCGCCTTGAGGCGGAATACAAGGTCGAGGCCATGCTTGAGGCATCGCCCTTCGATACCGCGCGCTGGCTGAAGGGATCGGACGCGGCGGTGAAGGCCTTTGCCGACATCAACATGAGCAACCTTGCCAAGGACCGCGATGGCGATCCGGTGTTCATGGCGCGCTCAAGCTGGGATGTGGGGTACCAGCAGGAGCGGAACCCGGATCTGGTATTCTCGGCGACGAAGGAAAGATAAGGGGGGGCACGCGGAGGCGCAAAGGAGCATTGCTCGACGGCGCAGCCGTCTTTCAAATTCAGGCATTGCGATTGGTGCAAGGATTCGAAAATGTAGCGACTTCGTCGCAAGTGTGATCTCTTCGCGCCTTTGCTTCTTAGCGCCTTTGCGCGAACCCGCTTCCTTCTTCTTGAACTCACCACATCGCGCGCCTAACCTCGCGGCATGGCCGATTTCACCGAAACCCTCACCTCCGACGACATCGCAATGATCGCGCGGCAAGGCGTCTATTTCGTCGCCACTGCCACCGCAGAGGACCGGATCAACCTTAGTCCCAAGGGGCTGGCCGATACCTTCAAGGTGCTCTCGCCCACCCGCGTCGCCTATCTCGATCTGGCGGGCTCGGGCAACGAGACCAACGCGCACTTGCTCGCTGATGGCCGGATCACGGTGATGATGTGCAATTTTGAACAGCCCGCGCTGATCCTGCGGATCTATGGCCGGGGCCGCGCGGTGCTGCCCGCCGATGCCGATTGGGACGAGCTGGCCGCGCACTTCACCCTGCTGCCCGGCACGCGCCAGATCTTCGATATCGCGGTGGAATCCGTCCAGACTTCCTGCGGCTGGGGCATTCCGCTGATGCAGATGGACCGCCACCGCGAAACGCTGGTCAAATACCATGCCCAGCAGGATCCCGATAATTGGGCAGCGAAGTATTCGGCGCGGGACAGGTCGATCGATGGCCTGCCCACCCGGCCGACCGATCGCTACATTGCCGGTGAAGCAGACCTCTAGCCAAGTGCAGATCAAGGTCGCCAGCTACAACATCCACAAAGGCGTGGGGCTTGACCGGCGGCGCGATCCCGAGCGGATTGTCGCTGTGCTGCGCGAGATCGACGCCGATGTTATTGCCCTGCAAGAAGCCGACCGCCGCTTTGGTGACCGTGCCAGCGTGCTGCCGCGCGGGCTGATCGATGATCACAGCCCCTGGTGCGTGGTGCATCTCAGGTCGCGGCCCGATTCGATGGGCTGGCACGGCAATGCCCTGCTGGTTCGGCGCGGGATCGAGGTGCTGCTGGCAGAGCCGGTGCGGCTGCCGACGCTGGAACCGCGCGGCGCGATCTGTGCCGAGCTGATGGTTGCGGGAGCGCGCATCCGCGTTGCCGGAATGCACCTCGACCTCTCGGGGCTCAGGCGGCGGCACCAGCTGCGCGCGGTGCTTGATCATGTGGCCAGCAACGGTGATACCTGTCCAACTGTGATGATGGGCGATTTCAACCAGTGGTCGCACATTCGCGGAGCCATGCGCGAGTTCGGGCCTGACTGGCAGACGATTGTTCCCGGCAACAGCTTTCCCTCGCGCCAACCGGTCGCCGCGCTCGACCGGATCGTGCTGTCTCATCACTGGACGGCACTCGAAACCGGCGTCCACCACAGCGCGCTTTCGGCGCGGGCATCTGATCATTTGCCGGTCTTTGCCCGGATCAGTCATGCCTAAAATTTGAGCACATGCCCGCGAATCGGGCGCTGCAGTGCAGCATGTTAACCGGCGTGAATCGGTCAAAGTATTGAAAAAAAGACAAATACAACTTCTGGCACACCCCTTGCTTTAACAGTTTCGCCGGAATGTTCCGGCAGGCTGACAGGGGTTACCGATGAAGTTCATCATCGCCATCATCAAGCCGTTCAAGCTCGACGAAGTGCGTGAAGCACTGGGCGCCATCGGCATTGC
>CANFXW010000010.1 GCA_947451145.1 Sphingomonadaceae bacterium
ACCACCCATAGGGTACAATCGTTGGGTGGTCGGGCGGGGGAGCGGGCTGGTGCCGTTTCGGCCGCATGGCCATATGTGAGGGGCCGGGCAGCACTTATCAACTCTTCGGCTTGAAAAAGGCGTCGGCGGCGAGGCGGAAGGCTTCGGCCTTGTCCTTGTGCGCCTTCACCCGCGCGATCTCGGCTTCAAGCAGTCCCACTCGGGCATCGAGTTCGGCGCGCGAATATGAATCGAGGCTCTCCTTGGCCAAGAGGCTCGCGGCATCGCCCTTGCGGGCCGGACCGTCATCGTCATCCATCGACGCCCACGTTCCTACGCGTTGCATGCCAAGTCAACCTCCCGCTAAGAAGTGTCATGACGGCGTGGCATCTGTGCCACAAGGGAAGCGCAAGATATGTCTATTCCAAGTGAAATGACCGCAATCGGCTTCGATGCGCCGGGCGGCCCTGAAGTGCTGAAACCGCAGACTCTGTCCGTGCCGCAGCCCGGCGAGGGCGAGGTGCTGATCAAGGTCGCCTATGCCGGGGTCAACCGGCCAGACGTGGCGCAGCGGCAGGGTTTCTATCCGCCGCCGCCGGGTGCCTCGCCGATTCCTGGGCTCGAGGTGGCTGGAGAAGTTGTCGCCGTGGGCGCAGGTGTGGATAACGACAAGATCGGCCGCCGGGTTTGCGCGCTGGTCAGCGGCGGCGGCTATGCCGAATACTGCCTTGCCAAGGCGGCGCATTGCCTGCCGGTGCCGCCGGGCCTGCCGCTCGATCAGGCCGCGGCGCTGCCCGAAACGCTGCTTACCGTCTGGCACAACGTTTTCGAGCGCGGCTATGCCCGCGATGGCGAGACGATTCTGGTCCACGGAGGCACGAGCGGCATTGGCTCGATGGCGATTATGCTGGGCAACCTGTTCGGCCTGACCGTGATCGTCACCTGCGGCGGTGCGGACAAGTGCGCGGCGGCGCTGGAGATCGGCGCGGCGCACGCGATTGATTACAAGGCGAGCGATTTCGTCGAGGAAGTGGCCCGCATCACCGGCGGAAAGGGTGTCGAACTGGTGCTCGATATGGTCGCCGGGGACTATGTGCCGCGCAATATGCGTTGCTTGGCCGAAGATGGCCGCCACGTGACGATCGCGGTGCAGGGCGGGATGAAGGCAGAAGTCAACATGGCGGTGGTCATGGTCCGCCGCCTGACCCTCACCGGATCGACCCTGCGCCCGCGTTCGAACGAGTTCAAAGCGCTGCTCGTCGATGAGGTGCTGGACAATGCCTGGCCCTGCGTGGCCGATGGCTCGCTGCGGCCGGTGATGGATATGACCTTCCCGCTAACCGAAGCCGCCGCCGCCCATGCGCGGATGGAAGCCGGGGCGCATATCGGCAAGATTGTTCTGGAGGTGTGATTTGGAAAAGCTGACACTCCACGAATACGCCGCCAGTGGCAATTGCTACAAGATCCGCCTGACGGCGGCGCTACTCGGTCTGCCAATCGAGCGGCGGCAGTATGACATTCTGAAGGGCGAGACCCGCACGCCGGAGTTTCTGGCCGGGATCAATGCCAATGGCCGTATTCCGGTGCTGCAGATTGGTGAGCAGTTCCTGCCCGAGAGCAATGCCGCCTGCTGGTATCTCGCGGAAGGATCACCGCTGATTCCCGCCAGCCGCTTTGCCCGCGCCGATATGCTGCGCTGGATGTTCTTCGAACAGTACAACCACGAACCCAATGTGGCGACGCTGCGGTTCTGGCTGGCCTTTGTCGGCGAAGCGAATCTCAGTGACGCACAGCGCGGGCAGATCGCTGCAAAACGTGTCGCAGGGGATGCCGCGCTGCGGCTGATGGATGATCATCTGGCGACGGCGGACTGGCTGGTAGGCGCACAGGCTAGCCTCGCCGACATTGCGCTCTATGCCTATACCCATGTGGCCGAAGAGGGCGGCGGCTTCACTCTGGCGGACTATCCGCATGTCGGGAGGTGGCTGGCCCGCGTGGCCACGCTGCCGGGCTATCTTGCCATCACCGATTGATTCCCGCCTTGCCCTTGGCCGCACGCTGGCCTACAGGAACCGCCGAATGGCCGCTCCGAAAGGGGCGGCCCTATTATTTTTAGCCGGAGAATCCCCGTGACCCAGCCCACCCCGTTGATGCCGCATGCCACTGCTTCGTGGCTGGTTGACAACACTGCGCTGTCGTTTGAGCAGATCGCCGAATTCTGCGGCCTGCACATCCTTGAAGTTCAGGCGATGGCCGATGATCTGGCCTCGTCGAAGTACACCGGCCGCGATCCGGTGCGTTCGGGCGAGCTGACCATGGCGGAAATCGAACGCGGCCAGGCAGACACCAACTATTCGCTGAAGATGCAGAAGGCTCCGGCGCAGGTCAGCCGTACCAAGGGCCCGCGCTATACGCCGGTTTCGAAGCGTCAGGACAAGCCCGATGGCATCGCCTGGGTCATCCGCAATCACCCCGAAATTTCGGACGCGCAGATCGGCAAGCTGATTGGCACGACGCGCAACACGATCACTGCGATTCGCGAGCGCAGCCACTGGAACATCGCCAATATCCAGCCAAAGGATCCGGTAACGCTCGGCCTGTGCTCGCAGCGCGAACTGGATGCGCTGGTCGCCAAGGTCGCCAAGAAGGCCGGCATTGTCGATACCGAGGCCGATCTGCGGCTCAGCAACGATCGCGAAGCGCTGCTCGAAGAACTGCGCACCGAGCGTGAAGCCCACGTCAAGGCTGTGGGCGAAGCTGCGCAGGAAGCCGAAGCCGCTGCATGGCTCGAAGCCAAGCGCGCTTCCGAGGCTGCTGGCGAAGCTACCGGCGAGTAAGTCGCCAGCCGCGACCCATTAAGGCCCACCGCTGGAAAAAAGTGGCAGGTCCGGATGCAACCGGGCTTGCCCTTTTGTCGCGCCTGCGCCATGCTATTGACATGAGTGTTAATAAGCCCGCAGAACCATGGCGTAACCACTATTGCCACCCCGGCAATTGGGATCAGCATTTTGCCCCGCTATCGCTGCCCGCCATGTTCGCCGAGGCAGTGCAGACCTGTCCTTCTGCGCCTTTGGTCGAATTCATGGGGCGCAGCTTTTCCTATGCCGAACTGCACGAGGAAGCCGTGGCCTTTGCCTGCGGCCTGAAGGAAATGGGGATCGGTCCGGGCGACCGGGTCGGGCTCTATCTGCCCAATATTCCGGGCTATGTTCCCGCCTATTTCGGCGCGCTGATGGCGGGGGCCATCGTGGTCAACTTCTCGCCGCTCTACACCGCTGTCGAACTGGAGGCTCAGGTCGCCGATTCGGGCGCGCGGCTGCTGGTTACGGTCGATCTTGCCAAGCTGTTGCCCACCGCGCTCAAGGTGCTCGGCAATTCCACACTTGAAAAACTGGTTGTTGCCCGCTTCACCCAGCAGCTTACCCGCTTCAAGGGGCTGGCCTTCCGTCTGCTCTCGGGCAAGGAATTGACCGCAATTCCCGATCAGCCGAATGTAATCGAATGGCAAAAGGCCCTGCGCGGCGGCGAGCCGCCAAAGCTGGCTATCGATCCCGAGCAGACGCTGGCACTGCTGCAATATACCGGCGGCACCACCGGCACACCAAAGGGGGCAATGCTCACCCACCAGAACCTGAGCGCCAACGCCCGGCAGATTCAGGCGCTCGATCCTCACGCGGGCGAGCGAGATATGATACTGGGCGCGCTGCCGCTGTTCCACGTTTTCGCCAACACCGCCGTGCTCAACCGCACGATCATCAACCGCGGCTGCATCGCTATGTTGCCGCGTTTTGATGTCGGGCAGATCCTCGCTGCGATTCGCCACGACCGGGCGACCTCGCTGCCCGGTGTGCCGACGATGTTTCAGGCCATGCTCGACGATCCCCGGATTGAAGGCGCGGACTTTTCATCGCTGCGCATCTGCATTGCCGGCGGAGCGCCGCTGCCGGTCCGGCTTAAGGAACGTTGGGAGGCGACCACCGGGGTGCGGCTGGTCGAAGGCTATGGCCTGACCGAGACTGCCGGTGTGGTCACCGCCAATCCCTATGAAGGCGATGACCGGGCCGGAACCATCGGGCAGCCGCTGCCCGATACCAGAGTGCGCCTGCTCGACCGCGAAGACCCCACCCGCGACGCCTCGCCGGGCGAGCCGGGAGAACTCGCGATCTCAGGGCCGCAGGTGATGCAGGGATATTGGCAGCGGCCCGAAGCGGCGGCCTCGGCCTTTGCCATGCGCGATGGCGAAAAATGGCTGCGCACCGGCGATGTCGCGGTGATGGAAGAGCAGGGTTATTTCCGCGTGGTCGACAGGATCAAGGACATGATCGCAGTCGGCGGCTTCAAGGTCTTCCCTAGTCAGGTCGAGCACGTCTTGCTGCAGAACCCGGCGGTGAAAGAGGCGCTGGTGATCGGCATTCCCGACGAGCTGAAGGGCGAGATTCCCCGCGCCTTCATCACTCTGAATGCCGGCGAAGATGCGCGCGGCGCAGACTTGTGCACATGGCTCAACGAACGCGTCGGCAAGCATGAGCGTGTCGATAGCGTGGTGGTGAGGGATTCGATACCGAAGACAATGATCGGCAAGCTGGATCGCAAGGCCCTGAAGGAAGAGGTGCTTACCTCTTCCTCGGGTTAATCAGCTGACCTGCGTGCCCCCAGCCAGCGCCAGCTTGGGCTCCGGCTCGCGGTGGGCGAACTTGCCGTCTACCTGCGCGCCTTGCTCGATGGTGAGTGCGTCGTAGAACACATCGCCTTCGATCCGGGCCGACTTCAGGATCACCAGTTCGCCCGCGCTGATCGAACCCTTGATCCGCCCGGCGAGCCGCGCGGTTTCGGCGGTTACCGCACCGCTGATTTCGCTGGTTTCGCCCTGAACGAGGCTGGCGCAGGCGATGTCGCCCTCTACCTTGCCGTCAACATGCAGCTCGGCCTTGGCGGAAAGATCGCCCTTGATGATGACATCACTGCCGAGCACGGAGAAGGTCGGGCTGCCCATCTTACTTGCGGAGACCCGCTGCGGCGCTTCTGGCTTCTTCGAGAACATGGGGGGCAGACTCCAGAAAGGGACGCGGATTAACCGGCGAATCGTTGATTCGCACTTCGAAGTGTAGATGCGGACCGGTTGAACGGCCAGTGCTGCCGATCACGCCGATCTGCTCGCCCGGCGCCACCGCTTTGCCCAGCGTCGTGCGGAAGCCCGACATGTGGGCATAGCGCGTTACCAGACCGTTACCGTGATCGATCTCGACGCAATTGCCATAGCCCGAACGCTGGCCAACAAAGCTGACCGTGCCCTTGGCCGCAGCATAGATCGGCGCGCCAATCGGGCCTTTGAAATCCAGACCGGGGTGGAATGCACCCGCTCCGGTGAACGGATCGGCGCGATAGCCGAAGCCCGAAGAGATATATTCAAGGTTGGCCGGCAGCACGTTGGGGATGCCAGCAAGGCTCCGCTGGAGCACTTCCATCCGCTCAAGGCTGGCACCGAGCCGCTGGAAACGGGGGTCAATCGAACCATCAGCCGATGTCGAAAGGCCAATGAACGGACCGCCCATCGCGCTGTGGTCGTCAGCCATGGCGAGCATGGCATCGGGGTTCAGCCCCAGCTTGCGGATTGCCGCTTCGGCTGCAGCGGCGCGTCGATCAGCCAGGCGGGTAAGGCCTTCGACGAATGCCAGCTGGCGCGCTTCGATTCGGGCGAGCGGGGCTGCCTCGGGGATCGACAGGCTGACCTTGTTCACGGTCTTGGCGGCTTCGCTGCTCGAATTTGAGACGGTTTCGCCCTGCTTCACGTCTTCGGGCAGGGAGCCGACCATCTTCTCGATGAATTGCTGGCGGCGCTGGAGATCGTCGGCAACGCCCTTGAGATTGCCCTTATAGGTGGCAACGCGGTTTTCGGCGCTGGTGACCTTGGCCTCGCGCTCCAGTAGTGAGACCCGGTCGCGATTGGAAATATACGAAGTTACCGCCATCACGGAGATCGAGATCAGCCAGAAAAGCAGCAGGGCAGCGGCGATCGCAGCAGCAATCACCTGCAGTCTGGTCGAGATCTTGATGAAACGAACCTGTCCCTGCGACCGCATGAAGAACTCGCGGTCGGGGAACCAGGTACGCAGGCGCTGTTCAAGCGCCTTCCCGGCGATTTTCGGCAATTCGACCCCAAGTCTATTATAGTTGCAACCGGGCGCGCGGTTAGCAGTCAGACATTAACGTGGCGAATCGAGTCTGTATGACTCGCGACCAAGTGAATGAATCGTGCGGTAAGTGGAGCCATGTAACCTTGGTTAACACTTTAGTGACAGTCACATAACCGCCCGCACCGCCAAACTTCGCGACTCAGTGGCTGACAAATGCGCTGCTTGCTGATAGGCGCGCAGCCATGTCTGCACCTTCTGCCTTGCCGCTTGGCACCACGCCCGAATCCCTTGTCGAAAGCCTTGCGCTGGCCGGCCGGACCGCGCAGCGCGTTTTGGCGCAGATGGATAGCCCGGCGAAGGCTGCCGCCCTCCACGCCGCGGCCGCTGCCCTGCGCGCCGATGAAGCCGAAATTCTTGCCGCCAATGCCCGCGATATTGCCGCTGGCGAAGCGAATGGCCTGACCGGCGCAATGCTTGACCGGCTGCGGCTCGATGCTGCGCGGCTTAGCGCGATTGCCGATGCGGTGGATCAGGTGGCTGAACTTCCCGATCCGGTGGGCGAGGTGATCAGCCAGTCGAGCCGTCCCAACGGCTTGTTACTCAGCCGGGTTCGAATTCCCATCGGCCTGATCGGGATCATCTACGAAAGTCGCCCCAATGTGACGGCTGACGCGGCGGCGCTGTGCCTGCGTTCGGGCAATGCTGTGCTGCTGCGCGGCGGTAGCGAAGCGGTTCATTCCAACCGGGCGATCCTGAGCGCCCTGCAGCGCGGCCTTGCCAGCGCCGGTGCGCCTGCCGATGCGGTCCAGCTGATCCCGACGCAGGACCGCGCTGTGGTGGGTGCCATGCTGACTGCTGCGGGCCTGATCGACATGATCGTGCCGCGTGGCGGCAAGAGCCTGGTTGCGCGGGTTCAGGCCGATGCCCGGGTGCCGGTACTCGCTCACCTTGATGGTATCTGCCACACCTTTGTGCATGCCGCCGCCGAGCCCGAAATGGCCAAGGCCATCGCTCTAAACGCCAAGATGCGGCGCACCGGGATTTGCGGGGCGATGGAAACGCTGCTGCTCGATGCCCAGTTCCCGGCCTCGCAAGAAGTGGTCGCCGCCCTGCTTGCATCGGGCTGCGAACTGCGCGGCGATGCCCGCGCCCGCGCGCTCGATTCGCGGATCGTGCCGGCCAGCGCCAATGACTGGGACTGCGAATATCTCGACGCGATCCTCTCGGTCGCAGTGGTCGACGGGCTCGATGCCGCGCTCGATCACATCGCGCGGCACAGCTCGCACCACACCGATGCCATTGTCACTTCCGACGATGCGGCGGCCGAGCGCTTTCTGAACGAGGTCGATTCGGCGATCGTCATGGTCAATGCTTCCAGCCAGTTTGCCGATGGCGGCGAGTTTGGCCTGGGCGCGGAAATCGGCATCGCCACCGGCCGCCTCCACGCTCGCGGTCCGGTCGCGCTGGAAGGGCTGACAACCTACAAGTGGCAGGTTCGCGGCACCGGGCAGGTGAGACCCTGACGCTCACCGGCCTCCTCGGCGGCAGTTTCAATCCCGCGCATGGCGGGCACCGGCGCGTAACCCGCTTTGCCATTGATGCGCTGGGGCTGGACGAGTGCTGGTGGCTGGTCTCGCCCGGCAATCCGCTCAAGGGCGATGCAGGCATGGCCCCGCTGCCCGCGCGCTTTGCCTCGGCCCGGCGGCAGGCCGCCCGCGCACCCATCAAAGTGAGCGCGATGGAGCGCGAATTTGCTACCCGCTTTACCGTCGATACGCTGGCCAGGATCCTGCGCCGCTGGCCCAAACGGCGCTTTGTCTGGCTGATGGGTGCGGACAATCTTGCCCAGTTTCACCGCTGGAAAGACTGGCGCAGACTGGCGCGGATGGTTCCGATTGCTGTTATCGCCCGTCCGGGCTATGATGCCCTTGCTGTCGCGAGCCCCGCGATGGTCTGGCTCGGTCGATACCGGCGATCTGCTGCCAGCCTTAAGCGTCCGGCCCAATGGAGCGCACCTGCGCTGGTGATCCTGCGTTTCGATCCCGATCCGCGTTCGGCCACCGCCATTCGCCGCGCCGACCCGCACTGGGCCAGCCGTACCGCTGTCCGTTCGCTGCGTGATTCTGTCACGCACCGCAGGATCAATCTGTCATGATCCGCTATTCCCGGCCCAAGGAGCCGATTTTCTCGCAATGAACCAAGTACTTCCAGAGCCGGGTCAATCCGGCGCTGCCACCCCGCTTCCCCCGTCGGAGCCCAATTCGCTGCACGCTCTGGTGCTGCAATCGCTCGACGATGATCAGGCGCAGGAGATCGTTTCGATCCCGCTTGAGGGCAAAAGCTCGATCGCCGATCACATGGTCATCGCCTCTGGCCGGTCGACCCGGCAGGTCGCGGCCATGGCCCAGAAACTGGCCGAGCGCATCAAGCACGGCGGCTTTGGCCACGTGCGAATCGAAGGCCTGCCTGCGGCAGACTGGGTGCTGATCGATGCCGGCGATGTCGTCGTCCACCTGTTCCGCCCCGAAGTGCGCACGTTCTATAATCTGGAACGCATGTGGGGTTTCGGGGATAGTGCTGTTGGTGCTGCCTGACGGCAGAGCCACCCACCGCCCCGCACCCCCGGCCCAACCGTCCATTCCAAGGTACCCTGTGGGTAGTTGGGCCGGGGGTGCGGGGCGGTGGGTGGCGCGAGGCGCAGGCTTTGCCTGCGCCGGACCACGCATAATATGAAGCTGCATATCGTTGCGCGGGGCAAGATTGGCCGGTCACCCGAGAGTGAACTGGTCGATCGCTATGCCAAACGCATCGCATGGCCCTTCCAGATAACCGAATTGCCAGAGACGGGCGGGACAATCCCTGCGCCCGTCACGCCTTTCCGCACCGTCTTGCTCGACGAGCGCGGCAAACAGCTTTCGTCCGAAGAATTTGCCGCGCTGCTTGGCCGCTGGCGCGATGATGGCGTGCGCGAAGTACGCTTCATGATCGGCGCGGCGGACGGGCACGGGGATCACGCGCGCGATTCCGCCGATCTGCTGATTGCTTTCGGGGCGATGACCTGGCCGCACATGCTCGCCCGTGCCATGCTGGCCGAGCAATTGTGGCGCGCGACTAGCATTTTGGCCGGTCATCCCTATCATCGTTCGGGCTAATGCGGCCACTATCTGTCTTTACCCTCTGCATGACCCTCGTCGCAGCCCTCGCGGTTGCGGCTTCGGCGCAGCAAAGCGCGACCATCGACAACGAAGGTGAAGCGCGCGCCGCCCTGATTGAAGCTCAGCAACAAGGCGCAGCGGCACGGCAAAGGGCGGAAACGCTTGAAAGGCAGGCCGCCGAAGCGGGCGCTGCCGCAGACCGCACCGCACAACAGGCCGCCGCCGCCGCCGCCCGCATTCAGGAAACCCAGGCGGCGATTGTCGAGCGGCAGGCCAATATCCGCCTGATCGACCAGCAGCGCGAGGCCTTGCGCGCGCGGCTGGCCGAGCGGCAATTGCCGGTGATGCGGCTGACCGGCGCGCTCGAGCGGTTCTCGCGCCGCCCGATGGCGCTCTCGCTGCTGCGCCCGGGCTCGCTGAGCGATACCGTCCACATGCGCGCCCTGCTCGATACCATGCTGCCCGAGGTCAAGCGCCGCACAGCATCGCTGCGCAGCGAGATTGATCGCAGCAAGGCGCTGAAAGCACAGGCTGAAAGCGCGCTTGCTTCGTTGCAGCAGGAACAGAGCGAACTCGGACGTCGCCGCCAGTCGCTCGCCGCGCTCGAAACCCAGCAGCGGCTTGCCCTGCGCTCGGCCAGCGGCAGCGCCGATCGCGAGGCCGAGCGAGCTCTGGCGCTGGCCGAACAGGCGCGCGATCTAGATGCGCTGACCGAAGACCTGGGCCGCGCAGGCGCGCTGCGCCAGCAGCTGATGCAATTGCCCGGGCCGGTGATGCGCCCGGCAAATCCTGCATTGTCGCAGGTGATTACCGCTGATGCGCCTTCACCTTCCGCTTCGGCATCAAACGCACCCGCCTTCATCCTTCCGGTGCAGGGCAGGCTGGTTACCGGCTTTGGCGCGAGCACGCCGGGCCAGCCTGTGTCGCGCGGGATTGCGCTGGCGACCGGATCGGCGGCGCAGGCCATTGCCCCTGCCGCCGGGCGGGTCGCCTTTGCCGGTCCCTATCGCGGCTATGGCTCGATCATCATTATCGATCACGGCGAAGGCTGGATCAGTCTGGTCACCGGGCTGTCGCAAATCGATGTCCATGTTGGCGAGACGCTGGTCGCAGGCTCGCCCCTGGGCCTTGCCGGAACCGGCCGCCCGGTGGTCAGCCTTGAGCTGCGTCACAATGGCGAGGCGGTGAATCCGCTCGATTTTGCCAAGGTGCAATAGTATTGTCCGAAATTCGCGAAAGGGCGAATTTCGGCACGGCACCAGCCCTCTCCCCCGCCCGGCCACCCAGAACATAGGTTAGCCTATGGGTGGCCGGGCGGGGGAGCGGGCTGGTGCCGTACGATCCGAAACGAAAGTTTCGGATCCGACCGTCAAGCCATCTGGCGTTAACCGCTGCCAATCTATAGAATTGCCGCAATTCACACGAAAGACCCGAGCATGGCTGGTAAGATCAATGCAATCACCCGCGCTGCACTGCTGCTTGGCACTGTTGCGCTGCTGCCAGTCGCCACGGCGGGGCTTGCCACGGTCGATGCCCGTGCGGGGCCGGACTTTGCCAAACTCAACACGATTTATCAGCTGATCAAGGCCAACTACGTCGACAAGACCGAGGACGACAAGCTGATCGACGGCGCGATCAACGGCATGCTCGCCAGCCTCGATCCGCATTCGGAGTACCTTGAAGGCAAGACCCTGCAGCGCATTCAGGCGATGATGGACGGCAAGTATTCCGGGCTTGGCCTGTCGGTGGTGATGGATCAGGATACGGTGAAGGTCGTGGCCCCGCTGCGCGGCAGCCCCGCGGCAGCGGTTGGCGTGAAGGCGGGCGACTATATCACCCACCTTGATGGCAAGCTGATCTATGGTCTTGATCTCGATGAAGCCGTCTCAAGAATGCGCGGCCCAGCAGGAACCAGCATCCGGCTGACGATTTTCCGTCCCGGCCGCGATGATTCGTTCGATGTCAGCGTCACCCGCGGTGATATCATGCTCGAACCGGTAACCCACAAGCTGACCGATGGCGTCGGGGTTATCACGGTCAACGAATTCAGCACCGAAGTCGGCAATTACGTGCGTCAGGCGATTGCCGATATGCGCAAGGAAAGCGCCAACAAGCTGAAGGGTCTGGTGCTCGATCTGCGGCAGAACCCCGGCGGCGAACTGGACGAGGCTGTCGCGCTGTCCGACATTTTCCTTTCGTCGGGCGACATCGTTTCGCAGCGTGGCCGCAATGCGTCGGAAAACATCTATTTCAAGGCTGATGCACAGGGCAGCCCGTTCCCGGGCGATATGTCGGGCGGCTTGCCGCTGATCGTGCTGATAGATGCCGGTTCGGCCTCCGCCTCGGAAATCGTCGCCGGTGCACTGCAGGACCAGCACCGCGCGCTGATCATGGGCGAGCGCAGCTTTGGCAAGGGCTCAGTGCAGCAGGTCATCTTCCTGAACTATCAGCACACCAAGGCGGTGAAGCTGACCACGGCGCGCTATTACACGCCTTCGGGCCGGTCGGTGCAGGAAGGCGGGATCGATCCCGATATCCGCGTGCCGCAGATCTCCGATCCCGATGCCGCCAAGCGCGCCAAGCTGGCGCTGCGCGAAAGCGATCTCAGGAAGCACCTCGTCAACGATGCCAATCTCGACGACAAGGAGCTTGAGGCTGACAAGCAGCAGGATCCGCGCTTCCGCCAGACGCCCGAACAGCTGAAAGCGCAGGGAATCACCGACTTCCAGCTTTACTATGCCATCTCGACGATCAAGCGGACCGGCGGTGCCATGCTGGCGCGTGCCAAGTAATGGCTGACAGGGCTTCTCAGGCGCGCATTCTGGCGCTGGCGGTTCCCGTCGCTCTGGTTGGCGGGGCCTATATTTCGCAATACGGCTTTGGCCTCTACCCATGCGAGATGTGCTGGTGGCAGCGCTATGCCCATTTCGCGGCGATTGCTTTTGCCGTTCTGGCATTTGCCGCCAAGGGGCCACGGTCGCTGGTCTGGCTGGCAGGCCTCGCGATCCTCGCATCGGGCCTGATCGGGCTGTTTCACGCCGGGGTGGAGTACAAGTGGTGGCCGGGCTTCACCCGCTGCGCCAGCCTTGTCGCTTCGGGCGGTGATCCGCTGGCGGCGATCATGGCGGCCCCGCCGATCTCCTGCGATCAGCCGCAGTGGACGCTGCTGGGCGTCTCGCTGGCCGGGTTCAACTTCCTGTTTTCAACCCTGGGCGCGCTGGGCGTCTTCGCACTGCTGCGGCGGGCAAAATGAGCGAGCCGCGCACCGCCCGGATGCTGCGGGTCGATCAGGCCGGCGAATATGGCGCGACGCGGATCTATGCCGGGCAGCTCGCTGTCATGGGCACCCGCGCGCCGCACTCTGCCGAAGTTGCGGGCATGGCCGCGCAAGAGGCCGATCATCGCCGCCGCTTCGATGCGCTGATTGCCAAACGGGGCGTACGGCCAACCGCGCTGCAGCCGCTGTGGTCGGTCGCCGGTTTTGCCCTTGGCGCGGCGACAGCGCTGATCGGACCAGAGGCCGCCATGGCCTGCACCGCCGCGATCGAGACCGAGATCGACAAGCATTACACCGCCCAGCTCGATGATCTGGCCGACGGCTCCGATCCCGAACTGGCTGGCATGATCGCAGAATTCCGCGACGACGAGCGCGAACACCTGAGCGCCGCGATGAATGCCGGTGCCGAACGCGCGCCCGCCTATCCGCTGCTCTCCGGCGCGATCCGGCTGGGTTGCCGCATGGCGATCCGTTTGTCAGAGCGGATTTGATCTGCTTCATATACCGTTCAAGCAGAATGCGGCTTATTAAGGCACATCAAGGAGTCGAAATCATGCGCCTGACCATTGCCCTTTCTGTCGCTGCCCTGCTGGCCAGCGCTGCCCCGGCTCTTGCCGAAGCCGAAGGCCCGAGCGAAAAGGTCAACGCCGTGATCGTCTACGGGCAGGACGAATGCCCCAAGCCGGTTGGCGATGAAATCACCATCTGCGCGCGCAAGGAAGAAAAAGAGCGCTACCGCATCCCGCAGGGCCTGCGCGAAACCCCCAGCGCTGCCAGTGCGTCATGGAACAGCCGCGTCATGGCCTATGAGCGCGTTGGCAAGACCGGCACGATGAGCTGCACCCCCACCGGCCCCGGCGGCTGGACGGGCTGCTCGCAAAAGCTGATCGATGCGGCCTATGCCGAAAAGAAGGGCGCGACCGACGTGACCTTCGCCAAGATGATCGAAGCCGAACGCACCAAGCGGCTCTCGACCATTGATGCCGATGCCGCCAAATCGCAGGCACAGGTTGAGCAGGCCGAAAAGGACTACGAAGCCCGCCAGCGCGCCGAGCAGGACCCACAGGCTGCAGCTGCTCCGGCGCCCACGCTTGCGCCCGCTGGCAAGTGAACCCCGTCGTCCCGGGCTCGACCCGGGACCGCTGGCAGCCGTACCCCAAGCTCGCGTAACAAAGGCCCCCGGTCCCGGGTCAGGCCCGGGACGACGTGTGGTAGCTGGTGATTTAACCTTAACCCCCTTCGCGCTATGGCCGCGCTATGGCCACGCTAACCCCGTCTAAGATCCTCGTCGTCTTCGGCACCCGTCCGGAGGCGATCAAGCTGTTCCCGCTCGTCGCCGCGCTGAAGGCTGATCCGCACTTTGACTGCAAAGTCTGCGTTTCGGCGCAGCATCGCGGCATCCTTGATCAGGTGCTCGAGATTGCCGGGATCGTTCCCGATCACGACCTTGACCTGATGAAGCCCGACCAGACGCTCGACGGCCTCACCGCCGCGCTGCTCACCGGCCTAGGCCAGGTGATGGACCTGGAAAAGCCGGACCGGGTCATCGTTCAGGGCGATACCGCCACCGCCATGTGCGGCGCGCTGGCCGCCTATTACCGCAAGGTGCCGGTCGATCATGTCGAGGCGGGCTTGCGTTCGGGCAATATTTATCACCCCTGGCCCGAAGAGGTGAACCGCAAGATCATCGGCACCATGGTGAGCCTGCACTTCGCCCCGACCGATGTTTCCGCCGGATCGCTGATCGCCGAACAGGTCGATCCGGCGCGGGTGTACATTACCGGCAACACGGTGATCGACGCGCTGCACTGGGTTACCGCGCGGATCGCCGAGGATCCCTCGCTGGCCTCTGGCCTCGCCGAACTTGAAAAGCGATTCGCGGGCAAACGCATCATCGGCGTCACCAGCCACCGCCGCGAGAACTTTGGCGGAGGCCTTGAAAACATCGCCGAAGCCGTGCGTCAGATCGCCGCGCGGCCTGACGTTGCGATCATCTTCCCGGTCCACCCCAACCCCAATGTCCGCGCCGTGATGGACGGGGCGCTGAAGGGGCTGGACAATGTCGCGCTGATCGACCCGCTCGACTATCCGCACTTCGCGCGGCTGCTTGGTCTGGCCGAGATCATGCTCACCGATTCGGGCGGCGTGCAGGAAGAGGCACCTGCGCTCGGCAAGCCGGTGCTGGTCATGCGCGAGACGACCGAGCGCCCCGAAGGCGTCACCGCCGGCACGGCAAAGCTGGTCGGCACCGATGTATCTCGTATCGTTACCGAAATTTTCACCTTGCTCGACGATAAGGCTGCCTACGACAAGATGGCGCGTGCCCATAACCCGTTCGGGGATGGACAGACCGCGCGCCGCATCGTGGAGCTGCTGCTGCGTGAAACTGGACAAGAAACCTGACGTCTCTGTAATCGGCCTTGGCTATATCGGCCTGCCGACTGCCGCCATTGTCGCCCGCTCGGGCTGCCGCGTGTTCGGCACCGATGTGACCCAGCACGTGGTCGATACGATAAACCGCGGCGAAATTCATATCGAGGAAGTCGATCTCGATGGCCTCGTTCAGGGTGTGGTTGCGCGCGGGCTGCTGACGGCCTCCACCGATGTGAAGCCGGCCGATGCCTTCATCATCGCCGTGCCCACCCCCTTCGACAAGGACCACGCGCCGGACCTCACCTATGTGCTCAACGCCGGCCGTTCGGTGGCACAGGCGCTGAAGGCAGGCGACATTGTGATCCTCGAATCGACCTCACCGGTCGGCACCACCGAAAAGCTGCGCGATTTGCTCGCTGCCGAGCGGCCTGACCTGAAGTTCCCCGGCCTCACCAGCGAAACGCCCGACGTTTCGATCGCCTATTGCCCAGAGCGGGTTCTGCCGGGCAAGATTCTGGAAGAACTGACCAACAACGACCGCTCGATCGGCGGCATTACCCCGCGCTGCGCCCGCAAGGCGCTGGCCTTCTACAAGCTCTTCGTGCGCGGCACCTGCGTGACGACCGACAGCCGCTCGGCGGAAATGACCAAGCTGGTCGAAAATGCCTACCGCGACGTCAACATCGCTTTCGCCAATGAACTGTCGATCATCTCGGACAAGCTGGGGCTCGATGTCTGGGAGGTGATCCGCCTCGCCAACCGCCACCCGCGTGTGAATATCCTGCAGCCCGGCCCCGGCGTCGGCGGCCACTGTATCGCGGTCGATCCGTGGTTCATCGTCAATTCCGCGCCCGAGGAAAGCCCGCTGATCCGCACCGCGCGCGGGGTGAACGATTGCAAGATCCACCACGTCATCGCCCAGGCCGATGCGCTGGTTTCGGGCAATCCGCAGGCCAAAGTCGCCTGCCTCGGCCTCGCCTTCAAAGCCAACATCGACGATTTCCGCGAAAGCCCGGCGCGACTGGTCGCGGCGACCCTCGCCCGCCGCTTCGGCTCGCGCATCTCGGTGGTAGAACCCTACGCTGCCGCACTCCCGCGCGAATTCGAAGGGACCGGCGCGACACTCATCGACGTCGACACCGCGCTGGAAGACTGCGACCTGCTGATCGTCCTCGTCGACCACGATGTCTTCCGCTCGGTCCCCTTGGCGGAGCGTGTGGGCAAGGTGGTCTATGACACGCGCGGCATCTGGCCGGACCAGCCGAAGCTGGGTGAGGCGCCGGTGGTGGGGTTGAGGCTGGCGAGCTGAGGGCCCCGCCCGACCCACTCCCAACCCACCCTCCACCGTCATCCTGAACTTGTTTCAGGATCCATCGTGCCCCAAACCCAGTTCATGCGTGAAGAACGCCAACCCTGCGTCTACATCCTGGCAAGCGGCCACTACGGCACGCTCT
The DNA here is from genome assembly GCA_947451145.1 of Sphingomonadaceae bacterium. Lineage (GTDB taxonomy): Bacteria > Pseudomonadota > Alphaproteobacteria > Sphingomonadales > Sphingomonadaceae > Novosphingobium. Next base: position 16,373 of record CANFXW010000010.1, read on the forward strand.
ACATCGGCGTCACCTCAGACCTCGTCGGCAGAATCTGACAACACCGCAACAACACCTTCCCCGGCTTCACCGCCAAACACCACGTCCACACTCTCGTCCAATTCGAACTGTTCGGCGACATGGAACGCGCCATCACCCGCGAGAAACAGCTCAAACGCTGGCACCGGCAGTGGAAGATCAACCTCATCAACGAGAGCAACCCGCCTTGGGCCTATCTTGCCGTGGGGCTGGGCTTGCCACCCCTTGAACTGGGCGTGGTGAGAAATGGATCCTGAAACAAGTTCAGGATGACGAAGTTGGTTAGGTGGGCTTTTTCGGGAGTTTCCGAGTCATCAACCAAGCAAGGAAGGCTGCAAAGAGAAAGGTTGTGAGCATCGTGAATGCGGTTAAGAAAAAAAGTGCAATTTGATCTCCTTGATTCAGCAGAAATCCGCTTCCATCGAACACCGCAGCGTCGATGCCTTTTAGTGAAAATGGTGCTCCAGCAAGTAGCAGCATGGATACAAGCCATAGCCCGGAGAGCAGGATGTCTGTGAGTGCAGTGCCCGCTGCAAATCGCAAAATTTCAGCACGCAACATTGGCCGGTTGAGCGTTCGTGCAAACCAAGAGACACTTATTCCAACGGCAACTACCAACACTGGAGTTGATAGGTTTGTCCCTGTGAGTTCCCAATGAAACTGATCGGCGACGAAAGGAGCGGTTGCAGCCAAGATAGCCTTCACCAGCCCCCCAGCTACAACATACTTCAACATCGAAACTGCCTGCACACCATCAACTTGCATCACTGCCCCCTCAGCCACAATACCCCTTATACCACTCGACAAACCGCGGCACGCCGACATCGATGCTGGTCGTCGGCTTGTAGCCCAGATCGCCCGAAATCGCGTCGATATCGGCGAATGACTGGCGCACGTCGCCGGGTTGCATCGGCTGGAAGTCGATCTCTGCCTTGCGGCCCAGTTGTTCTTCCAGAATCTCGATCACCCGCATCAGGTGCTCGGATCTGTGGTTGCCGATGTTGTAGAGCCGGTGCGGGCTTTTGCTGCCGCCGGCTTTCACGCTGCCATCGTCGGGCGCGGGGTTATCGAGGCAGGCGACGACGCCAGCGATGATGTCATCCACATAGGTGAAATCGCGGTACATATCGCCGTTGTTGAACACCGGGATCGGCTCGCCCGCGAGGATCTTTTTGGTGAAGATCCACATCATCATGTCGGGGCGGCCCCAGGGGCCATAGACGGTGAAAAAGCGCAGGCCAGTTAGCGGCAGGCGATAGAGATGGGCGTAGGTTTCGCTCATCAGCTCGTCGGCCTTTTTGGTCGCGGCATAAAGGCTGATCGGCTGGTCGACGCGGTCTTCCACCGCGAAGGGCAGCTTGGTGTTGCCGCCATAGACCGAGCTGGAGCTGGCATAGACCATGTTGTCCAGTTCACGGTGCCGCGCGACTTCGAGCATGTTGAGATGCCCCGCCAGATTGGCGTGGAGGTAGGCGTGCGGATTGGTGATCGAATAGCGCACCCCGGCCTGCGCACCGAGGTGGACGACGCGGTCAAAGCTGTGCGGCTTCAGCGCCTCGACCAGCGCGGGGTAGTCGGCGAAATCCTGCTTGATGAAGGTGAAGCGGCTGCCACCTTGCTCGCGCAGCGCGGCCAGGCGGGCCTCTTTCAGGCTGACGTCGTAATAGTCGTTGACGCAATCGAGCCCGATCACCTCGTCACCGCGCGCCAGCAGCACGCGGGAGAGGGAAAATCCGATGAATCCGGCCGCGCCGGTGACGAGAACTTTCATTTGGGTCCTTTAGGGCATTTTTGAGATGAGTTCACGCAGAGGCGCAGAGGAAGAAGAAAGGCGCAGAGTGGGAGTGTTTGCGGCGTAGCCACTTATCATTTCCGGGACCAGTGATGCCGAAACGTTGAATTGACAGCCGCCTTCGGCGGCTACCCGAACTCCTCTGCGCCTCCCCTTTTTTCTCCGCGCCTCTGCGTGAACCAATCTTTTTCTATCACAATGTCCAGTCCGCCGCTGGCCCAAGCGCGCCTTTCAGGTCCGCCAGCGTGCCGCCTGTCGCCACCAGCGCGCGCAAGGCATCCGTCCCCAGCGCCAGATAGTCGCGGTGCGGCACGGCGAGGAGGACGAGGTCGTGGCTGCCGCTGGGCGCACCGCCGCTGATCGTCAGGCCGTATTCGTGCGCGGCTTCTTGCGGGTCGGCGTGCGGATCGTGAACCGTAACCGCATGGCCGAGGCCCTGCAGCGCCGCGATCAGGTCTGCCACCTTGCTGTTGCGCAGATCGGGCACGTCTTCCTTGAAGGTCAGGCCGAGCACCAGCACCGAGCCGGGCTTGCCCCCGCGCACTTCATGCAGGCGGCTCGCCACCCATGAAGCCATGCCGTCATTCACCCCGCGTCCGGCGAGGATCACCTGCGGATCGAGCCCCAGCTCCTCGGCGCGATGCGAGAGGTAGTAGGGATCAACCCCGATGCAGTGCCCGCCGACAAGGCCGGGAGCGAAAGGCAGGAAGTTCCACTTGGTCCGCGCGGCGGCGAGAACGTCCCAGACCGAGAGGTCCATCTTGCCGAAGATCTGGGCGATCTCGTTCATGAAGGCGATGTTGATATCGCGCTGGGCGTTCTCGATCACCTTGGCCGCCTCGGCCGCCTTGATCGAGGCGGCACGGAACACCCCGCCAGAGGTGATCGCACCATAGAGCGCGGCGACGCGGTCAAGCACTTCGGGCGTCTGCCCCGAAACCACCTTGGTGATCTTGTCGATGGTGTGCTCGCGGTCGCCCGGATTGATGCGTTCGGGGCTGTAGCCGAGGAAGAAGTCCGCGCCGCATTTGAGGCCCGACACGCTTTCCAGAATCGGCGCGCAGATGTCTTCGGTGACACCGGGATAGACCGTCGATTCGTAGACGATGATGGGCGCGCGGCCCTCTGCCACGGCGGCGGGCAGCATGGCGCCGACCGTGCGGCTGGCCGCCTCGACCATGCCGAGGTCGGGCCGGTTGGCGCTGTCGATCGGGGTCGGCACGGTGACGATGTAGAAGTCGCTTGGCCCGCAAGTTGCAGGGTCGGACGTCAGCTTCAGGGTGCTCGCCTCAAGCCGGTCACGGTCAATCTCGCCGGTGCGATCATGCCCGGCCTTCAGCTCGGCGATGCGGCTCGCGTTGACGTCGAGCCCGGTGCAATCGAACTGGCGGGCCAGCACCACGGCCAGCGGCAGCCCGACATAGCCGAGGCCGACTACAGTCACAGTAGCGGGGGTAACAGTTACGGGCGAAGAGGCAGCAGTCATTCCGAATCCTTGTTGCGGTACCGTCACTTATGCCCGAAACCCGTTATCATTGTCTTTGCAGTCTTCACGACAATCAGAATATCCAGCCACAGGCTGAAATTGCGGATGTAGTAGAAATCGTACTGCAGCTTGGTGCGAATATCCTCGATCCCGGCGACGTGTCCCTGATTGACCTGCGCCCAGCCTGAAATGCCGGGCCGCACAACGTGGCGATAGCGATAGAACGGGATCTCGCCCTCGTACCATTCGGAGAGCTGGCTGGCCTCGGGGCGGGGGCCGATCCAGCTCATCTGCCCGGCCAGAATGTTGATGATCTGCGGCAGCTCGTCGATGCGGCTGCGGCGCAGAAAGCGGCCGAGCCGGGTGATGCGCCGGTCATTTTCCTGCGTGATGAAGCTGTCGAGCGGATTGGCATTCTGTTCGCGCGGCACTTTGCGATCTTCGATTGCGCGCATGGTGCGGAACTTGAACACCGTGAATTCATGCCCGCGATAACCCATACGGCGCTGGCGGAACAGCACCGGGCCGGGGCTGTCGAGCTTGATGGCCAGGGCGGTGATCGCGAATATTGGCAGCAGGATGAACAGGATCGGGAGCGCAATCGTCCGGTCAAGCGCCTGCTTGAAGGCCAGCAAGGTGTGCATCGGGCCCAGAGCGCCGAAATTGTTTTCGGAAAGATGCTCAAGGTCGGCGCGGCCGGTGAGCGATTCGTAGAGGTCTTTGGAATGGTACACCGGCACCCCGGCCAGCGTGTAGTCGGCGAGCCGCGCCTCCCATTCGTCGCTGTGGTCATGGCGGAAATCGGCGGCGACGGCATCGACCATCTCGGGCACTTCATCGCCCTTTAGCCGAACCACTTCGACCCCGGCCATGTCCTTGAACAGATCAACCCGCCCGCCTTCGACGACGCCCAGTACCAGCTGGGTCTTGCGCTGGGTCATGGCGTAAACGAGGAAGAACCACACCACTGCAAGGGTAAAGCCCGTGAGCAGCAGCGCGCGCGAATAGTCTATGCGGAACAGCAGGATAAAGGTGAAGGCAAGGCCAAACGAGGCGAGAAACCCGGGCAGGATTCCCGAACTTTCGCGCGTTCCCGGCAGGGCGCTTACCGAGCGCTGCAACCAGAAGCCCGCCAGCAGCGCTGCCAGCGAGGCGAAGGCGGAATTGCGTGCGGCAAGCTCTGTCCAGCCCGGCGGCAGGCTGGCTGTAACCGCCAGATAGGGAGCAGCGACACAGATCAGCGCCGCAGCGAAAAGCTGCACCAGCGGATGCAGCCATATGCTGCGCCTCTGCAATCGCCGTTTGGGCAGGTTCATGGGTCAGGTATGTTCCGACATTTTGCTTCCGCGCGGTATAGGTCGAAAAGGTAAGCTGCTGCAATTGCATAGCTGCAAGGCTAGACCTCCCAGCGCTTTATCCCTAGTGGAGTGGCGCGCCTGAAAAAGGCCTGAACGCCTGTGAGAATCCCGCCTCGATGCCCATTCCCAAGCTCTTGATCCCGGTCCGTCACGGCGACTCGCGCGGCTGGTTCACCGAAAGTTACAATCAGCGCCGTCTGGCCGAAGCGGGGATCGCGCAAGACTTCGTGCAGGACAACCATTCGATGTCAGCCGCGAAGTACACGCTGCGCGGCATCCACCTGCAGACCCCGCCGCACGCCCAGGCCAAGATCGTGCGCTGCCTGGTCGGCGCGATCTGGGACGTTGCGGTCGATCTGCGGAACGGCTCGCCCAGCTATGGCCGCTGGCTGGGGGCAGAGCTGACCGCTGCGGGGGGCGAACAGCTCTATGTGCCAACCGGTTTTGGCCATGGCTTTCTGACGCTCACCGAAAATGCCGAGGTTGGTTACAAGGCCTCGGACTATTACGCACCGGAATGTGAAGTCGGCATTGCCTGGGATGATCCCGACATGGCGATTGTCTGGCCGCTGGGCGGCGCCACGGCTGTACTGTCAGAGCGTGATCGCCACCTGCCGAGCCTTGCCTCATGGACCAGCCCTTTCGCCTATGATGGTGAGCCGCTGGCGGAACTGGTCACCGCCTGATGCAGCACGCGCGCATCCTCGTTACCGGCGGTGCGGGCTTTATTGGCTCGGCAGTGGTGCGCCAGCTGATTGCCGAAACGAATGCGGATGTCTGCAATATCGACAAGCTGACCTATGCAGGCAACCTTGCTTCGTTGGGTGCGGCGCGGCAATCAGACCGGCACCACTTCGTGCAAGCCGATATCTGCGATGCCGCCGCAATGGCCAGCATTTTCGCGGAATTCCGCCCCGATGCAGTGATGCACCTTGCCGCCGAAAGCCACGTTGACCGTTCGATTGATGGCCCGGCCGATTTCGTCCGCACCAATCTGGTCGGCACTTTCACCCTGCTCGAGGCTGCGACTGCTTACTGGCGCGGGCTGGATGAGGTGGGCCGCGCGACCTTCCGCTTTCACCATATCTCGACTGACGAGGTGTTCGGATCGCTGGGCAGAGAGGGCCAGTTCACCGAAAAGACTGCCTACGATCCGCGATCACCCTATTCGGCCACCAAGGCCGGCAGCGATCATCTGGTGCGGGCGTGGCACCACACCCACGGCCTGCCGGTAGTCCTCACCAATTGCTCGAACAATTACGGCCCCTGCCACTTCCCGGAAAAGCTGATCCCGCTGGTGATCCTCAAGGCGATTTCCGGGCAGCCGCTGCCGGTCTATGGCGATGGTTCGAACGTGCGCGACTGGCTCCATGTCGAAGACCACGCCCGCGCCCTTCGCGCGGTAGTCGATCGCGGCGTTCCGGGGGAAACCTATTGCGTCGGCGGCAATGCCGAGCGGACCAATCTGCAAGTCGTGCAGGCGATCTGCGCCGAACTTGACCGACTGCGGCCACTGGATGGCGGCAAAAGCTATGCCGCGCAGATCAATTTCGTCGCGGACCGGCCGGGGCACGATTTCCGCTATGCCATCGACGCCAGCAAGATAGCCCGCGAGCTCGGCTGGCATCCGCAGGAGAGTTTCGAAACCGGCATTGCCAATACGGTGCAATGGTATCTCGACAACGAGGACTGGTGGCGGGCGATTCAGAACGGCACCTATCGCGGCGAGCGGCTGGGGTTGGCTGGTGGCTGATGCGTTTAATTCCCCCCTCCCGCTTGCGGGAGGGGTCGGGGGTGGGCCAGTTTCCACCTTGAATGCTTATGCCTGAATCAGATTCGCCCACCCCTAACCCCTCCCGCAAGCGGGAGGGGGATTCCGAAAAATGGCTGCTGACCGGCGGCACCGGGCAGGTCGGGCTGGCGCTGCAGCGGCTTGCGCCTGCGGGGGTGGAGATCGTCGCGCCGGGGCGGAGCGAGCTCGATCTGGCCAGTGTCCCGCCGCTTGAGGCGCTGCTGGCAGGCGTAACGGCGATCATCAATTGCGGTGCCTATACCGCGGTCGACAAGGCCGAGAGCGAGCCAGAGCTGGCTTATGCGATCAACGCTGTCGCACCCGGCGTTTTGGCGCGCGCGGCGGCGCGCGCCGGGATTCCGATTGTCCATGTGTCGACTGACTACGTCTTTGCCGCTGATGGCGCAGGCCCTTGGGCGGAACAGGCGACGATAGCGCCCGCCTCGGTCTATGGCCGGACCAAGGCCGAGGGCGAGGCGGCGGTGCAGGCTTCGGGCGCGCGCTATGCGATCATCCGCACGGCATGGGTGGTTTCGGCTGACGGCAGCAATTTCATCAAGACCATGTTGCGGCTGGGTGCAGAGCGCGATTCCCTGCGCGTCGTTTCCGATCAGCGCGGCACGCCCACCCATGCGGGCGATCTTGCGGCGGCCTTGGTGCAGATCGTTCAGCGCTTGACCGCCGATCCTTCGCAAACCTCAGGCATCTGGCACTGCGCCAATGCCGGGGAGACGACCTGGCACGGCCTCGCGACCCGCGTTTTCGCCAGCGCCGCCAGCCACGGCCTCAAAGTCCCCGCGACGGTTGAAGCGATCGCAACGGCCGAATATCCCGCCCCGGCGAAGCGCCCCGCTGATTCCCGTCTGGATTGCAGCAAGATCGCCATAGACTTTGGCATTCGCCTGCGTCCGTGGCAGGAGGCGGTGGACGCAATCGTCGGGCAACTGGCAGAGCAGGAAATGGCAGCATGAAGGGCATCATCCTCGCAGGCGGCGCGGGCACGCGGCTTCACCCGGCGACGCTGGCAGTGAACAAGCAGCTGCTGCCGATCTATGACAAGCCGATGATCTATTTCCCGCTGTCGACGCTGATGCTGGCGGGCATCCGCGAGGTGCTGATCATTTCGGCGCCCGAATATCTCGATAATTACCAACGCCTGTTCGGCAATGGCGAGCAGTTCGGGCTGACTATCGAATATGCCGTGCAGCCGCGTCCAGAGGGCCTCGCGCAGGCTTTCCACATCGGCGCCGAGTTCCTTGCCGGTGGGCCTGCCTGCCTCGTGCTGGGGGACAATCTGTTTTACGGCAATGGTCTGGCCGAGCTGCTGGTCAAGGCTCGCCAGCGGGCGGACGGGGGCATGGCAACCGTGTTCGGCTATCACGTCGACAATGCCAGCGCCTATGGCGTGGTCGAGCTGGCGGGCGATGGCCGGGCGCTCTCCATCGAGGAAAAGCCCGCAAATCCCAAGTCGCACTGGGCGGTGACCGGCCTCTATTTCTACGATTCGCGCGTCACTGATTTGGCGGCGCAGGTGAAACCATCAGCGCGCGGCGAGCTGGAGATTACCGATCTCAACCGGCTCTATATGGAGCTCGGCGCGCTACAGGTGGAGAAGCTCGGGCGCGGCTATGCCTGGCTCGATACCGGCACGCATGACAGCCTGCTGGAAGCGAGCGAGTTTGTCCGCACCATCCAGAACCGGCAGGGCATCCAGCTCGCCTGTCTCGAAGAAATCGCCTGGCAACAGGGCTTCATCGGCGACGATGAACTGCGGCTGCGCGGTGAGGCATTCGGCAAGACCGGCTATGGCCGCTACATTCTCGGCTTGCTCGAGCAGAGGCACTGATGTCATCAGGCTCAAAGTCCGGCGTTCTCTACATCAGCTATGACGGCATGCTCGAACCGCTCGGGCAGAGCCAGGTCATCACTTATCTCGAACGGCTCACGCAAGAGGCAGATATCCACATTCTGTCGTTCGAAAAGCCCGCTGACTTTGCGCAGGACGACAAGGTGCAGGCACTGCGCGCGCGACTGGATGCCGCAGGTATTCGCTGGCATCCGCTGACCTATCACAAGACCCCGACGCTGCCTGCAACGCTGTTCGACATCACGCAAGGCACACTCATGGCGCTGTGGTTGACCCTGCGCCACCGTGTCGCTCTGGTCCATGCTCGCTCCTATGTCCCGGCGCTGATCGGCTGGGTGGTCAAGCTGCTTACCGGTGCGGCGTTGCTATTCGACATGCGCGGGTTCTGGGCAGACGAGCGCACCGATGGCGGTATCTGGCCGGCGGGCGGCCGCACCTACCGCACGGTCAAGCGCCTGGAGCGCACGCTGCTTTGCGGCGCTGACCATGTGGTCACGCTGACCCATGCATCAAAAGCTGTGATCGAGGATTTCCCTTACCTGAAGGGCCGCCCCCATGCGCCGGTTTCGGTCATCCCGACCTGCGCCGATCTTGACCGCTTTACGCCGGGTGAGAATGCGGGAGGCAAGCCGGACAAGGCCGGGCCTTTCACGCTCGGTTATCTGGGTTCGATCGGCACATGGTACATGTTTGACGAAGTGCTTGGCCTCTTTGCGCTGCTGCGGGAACGCTTGCCCGATGCGCGCCTGCTGGTGGTCAACCGCAACGAACAGGATCTGGTGCGCCGCCTCGCTGCCGATGCGGGTATTCCCGCTGCGGCGCTTGAGATCACCTCCGCCGACCACGCCGAAGTGCCTGCCGCAGTGCGGCGGATGAGCGCCGGAGCGGCGATCATCCGGCCGGTCTATTCCAAGATCGCCTCGGCCCCGACCAAGCTCGCCGAATATCTCGGCTGCGGGGTCCCCTGCCTTGGCAATATCGGAGTGGGCGATATGGAAACGATCCTGGAGGGCGAGGGCGCCGGGGTGGCGCTTCGCGCTTTCACGCCGGAAGAGCGCGTCCGCGCGGTTGACCGGCTGATCGCCATGGCCGCCAACCCGGCCACTGCAGGTCATTGCCGCGCGGTGGCGCTCAGGCACTTCTCGGCCGAACAGGGCGCGGCGAAATATCGCGCGATATACCAGAGTCTTCTATCATGAGCGGGCAGCGCATCCTTGTCCTCTGCCCCTATCCCGAAGGTGTTGCGGCTGGACAGCGGCTGAAGTTCGAGCAGTACTATGATGATTGGCGCGCGCAGGGCCACACAGTTACGCCTGCGTCGTTCATGGATATGGCGATGTGGCGGGTGCTCTATGAACCGGGCCATCTTCCGGCAAAAGCCTGGGGCTTGCTGAAAGGCTATGCGCGGCGGCTGTACCAGCTGCGGCTGATCACGCAGTACGACACCGTTTTCATTCATATGTGGGTGATGCCGCTGGGCGGGACCTTGGCTGAGCTATTGGTGCGGCGCTTGGCGAAGCGGCTGATCTATGATGTCGAGGACAATATCGTTTCAGCGCGCCCGCCCGCCGTTGGCCGCATCCGGCAACTGCTCGGGCCGCTGGTTGACCGGACGCGCAAGGTTCGCCTGCTGATCGCCAGAGCCGATGAGGTGATTGTTGCCTCGCCGTTTCTGGTTGAGCCCTACCGCACAATAGCGCGCGGAAAGGTTCACCTGATCCCGCCGTCACTCGATACCGAACGAATATGTCCGACCCCATCGGGCGAAGGAATGAATTCTCCTCCGGTGATCGGCTGGACCGGGACCTTCAGTTCGCGCATCTACCTTGATCTGCTGGGCGACGTGTTCCGGCGGTTGCGCCAGCGGGTTGAGTTCCGCCTGAGGGTAATCGGCAATTTCGACTATGACCTGCCCGGTGTCGATGTGGACGTCGTGCGTTGGAGCGCCAGCCGTGAGGCGGCTGATCTGCAATCGCTTGATATCGGCGTCTATCCTTTGCTCGACGACCCCTGGACGCGCGGCAAGGCGGGGCTGAAAATCATCCAGTATCAAGCTGCCGGGCTGCCTTGCGTTGCCAGCGACGTGCCGCTGTCTCGCGACCAGTTGCGCGACGGCGAGACGGGGTTTCTGGCGTCTGATGACGATCAATGGCTTGATCGGCTTGAACGCTTGCTGCGTGATCCGCAGCTGCGGCGGGAGATGGGCGAGGCCGCCCGGCGTGATGCGGTGGCGAACTATTCCACTACGGCAATCTCAGGGCTCTATCGCGCCATTTTGGCAGACACGGCCGGGCATTCGGCCTGAAGTTCACGGCAGTTCTGCCGCCTCGGCCATCGCCTGATGCACCCGCGCCAGATCGCCCGCTTCGATGCAATAGGGCGGCATGACGTAAGTGGTGTTGCCGAGCGGTCGCAGCAGCAGGTCACGTGTCCGGAAAAAGGCCGAGAGCTTGGGCCCAAGGCCTGACAGATAGCCCTCGCCGCCGCCCACATAGTCCACCGCGATGATCGTGCCGCACTGGCGCGGATTGGTGATGCCCGGAACCTGCGCGAGCATGGCCAGCCCCTCCGCCTGACGCTGGGCCAGCGCGGCAATCCGCTCCATCACCGGCTCGTCACGCCACACAGCAAGGTTGGCATTGGCGGCGGCGCAGGCAATCGGGTTCGCGGTGTAGCTCGACGAATGATAGAACATTTGCGCCCGGTCCTTTGACCAGTGCGCCTCATAGATTGCCGCACTCGCCATGGTGACGGCAAGCGGCATTGAGCCGCCGGTCAGGCCCTTGGCAAGACACATCAGATCGGGCGTGAACCCGGCCTGCTCGCAGGCGGCAAGTGTGCCGGTGCGGCCCCAGCCGGTCATCACTTCGTCGGCAATGAACAGCACGCCGTGCTTCGCGCAGATGGCGTGCATTTGTGCCAGAATCGTGGCCGGATAGACCAGCATCCCGCCCGCGCCGAGCACCAGCGGCTCGACGATGAAGGCGGCGGCATCGCCCTTGCGGCAAAGGGCCTCCAGCGCATCGAGAGTAGCCTGTTCGCGGCCCCCGGCGGGAAACGGCACAGTCGCGACATCGAACAGCAGCGGGGCATAGGACTGGTTGAACACACCGCGCGCACCCACCGACATCGCGCCGATGGTGTCGCCGTGATAGGAGTGCTCCATCACGATAATCCGGTGCCGTGGCTCTCCCCGATTGGCCCAGAAACCCAGCGCCATCTTGAGCGCCACTTCCACGGCGGTCGAGCCGGAATCTGAGAAGAACGCGTAAGGCAGGCCGAACAGGTCTACCAGATCGCGCGCCAATTGTTCGGCGGGATCGTGGGTCCAGCCAGCGAAGATCAACTGGTCGAGCCGCTGCGCCTGCTCGGCAATCGCCGCAACAATGCGCGGGTGGCAGTGGCCGTGCGTTGTCACCCACCAGCTCGAAATCGCATCGATCACCCGGCGGCCATCGGCGGTGTTCAGCACCGCGCCCTCGGCATGGCTGACGAGCGGGATTGGCTCCTCAAGGCCGTGCTGGGTGAAAGGATGCCAGACGGGGGAGCGGGTCATTGGTGAGACGTCCGGAATTTGGACTCACGCGAAGGCGCGAAGGCGCGAAAAAGAAGCGAAGCGCCGCAGGCTTTCATTCTTCCACTCTGACCTCGAAATAACCCAAGGCCTAATGATGAAAGCGGCTTCGCCGCAAGATAAACCTCTTTGCGCCTTCGCGCCTTCGCGTGAACCCATTCAATGCTTCCGGCCAAGCACAGCGCGCCCATCACAGCGCCCCCAAATCGAAATTCTCGGCAAAAACCCCTGCCAGTGTGCCTGCATCCAGCGGATCGAGCCACGGTAGCCTGCCAAGCCGACGCACTTTGCCAATCGCGCAGATCACCCGCTCACTCTCGGCATTGCCCTCGCCGATGAAGGCGATCCCGGCGATCTCCACCCCGCGCGCGCGCAGGGCCTCAATCGAAAGCAGGCTGTGGTTGATCGTGCCGAGTTCCGTGCGCGCCGCGAGGATCACCGGCAGGCCCCAGCGGACGAAGAGATCGGCATAGAGCAGCTGCTGCGAAAGCGGCACCAGCACCCCGCCGGCGCCCTCTACTACCAGCGGGCCTTCGCCTTCGGGCAGGGCAAGGCGGGCCGGATCGATCTCCACCCCGTCAATTGCTGCGGCCTGATGCGGCGAGCAGGGGGTGTTAAGGCGATAGGCTTCGGTCAGCACGGCATCAGGCCCCAGACCGGACAGCCGCGCGACGCATTCGCTGTCGCTCTCGCCCTCAAGCCCGGCCTGCACCGGCTTCCAATAGCGCGCCTGCAGATGCCCGGTCAGCGCGGCGGCGAGCACGGTTTTGCCGATGCCGGTGTCGGTACCGGTAACGACGAAACGATTCACAGCGCCGACTCCAACGCCTTCGCGAGCCCCTCGATATCGGGCAATCCGGCGTTGAGCGTAATGACGATCCGCAACCGCGAAGTGCCTTCGGGAACGGTCGGCGGGCGGATGCCGCGCACGTCATAGCCTGCCGCCTGCAGCTTGGCGGCGACCGCCATGGCGCGGGTATCCTCACCCAGCACCAGCGGCAAAACGGGCGATCCGTGGCTCATCGCCCCGAATGGGGAGAGCAGGCGCGTTGCCAAAGCGATGCGCTCGGCCAAGGCAGCGCGCAGGTCATCGCCATCGCGGACAATCTCCAGCGCTGCGCGCACAACCGCAGCAGTTAGCGGCGAGGGTGCGGTCGAGAAGATGAACCCCCGCGCACGATTGACCAGAAACTCGCGCATCATCGCCGGGCCGCAGAGCAGCGCGCCCTCGGCCCCCAGCGCCTTGCCGCAGGTGTGCAGCGAGATGACGTTTTCACGGGCGGGCAAGGTCGCCACCAGTCCGCGCCCTTGCGGGCCGCAGATGCCGGTGGCGTGGGCTTCGTCGACCAGCAGAATGGCACCGTGGCGCGCTGCCAAGGCTGCGAGATCGGCCAGCGGGGCAAAGTCGCCATCCATCGAATAGAGCGATTCGACCGCGATCCACACTTGGCCCCTGTTGCCCGCATTGCGCCAGACGTTCAGCGCCTTTTCGAATGCATCGGGATCGTTGTGCTGCACCAGCCGGTGCCCGGCGCGCGTCAGGCGCAGGCCTTCGTGCATCGATGCGTGGACCAGCTCGTCGGCCAGAATCAGGTCACCGCGTTGCGGCAGGGTGGAAAGCAGCGCCGAATTGGCGGTGTAACCGGTGGCGAAGAACAGCGCCGATTCAGCGCCGGTGAACGTGGCCATTTCCGCCTCGAGCGCCTCATGCTCCTCACGATTGCCGCGCAGCAGCCGCGATCCGCCAGAGCCCACCGCAACGCCGCGATCAAGCGCTGCGCGTGCTGCCTCAGCTAGGCGGCCCGAGGCGGCAAGGCCGAGGTAATCGTTTGAGGCAAAATCGATGCCCTTGTCCGGAACCAGCGCGCGCAGACGGCCCTTGGCGGCCAGCCGCTCAAGATCGGCGCGCTGGGCTTCGAAGGACATCGCCGGTCAGCCCCGCGCCCCGAACAGCGCCGAGCCCACCCGCACATGGGTTGCGCCCAGCATGATCGCGGTTTCGAAATCGTCGCTCATTCCCATCGAACGACCGGCGAGGCCGTGATCCTCGGCCAGCTTGTCGAGCAGGGCGAAAAAGGGGGCGGGTTCGATGCCGAAAGGCGGCACACACATCAGCCCGGCGAGCGGGATGTTTGCGGCGCGGGCTTCGGCAAGCAGTGTGGGCAAGTCAGCAATCGCGCAGCCGCCCTTTTGCTCTTCCGCGCCAATGTTGACCTGGACGAAGCAGGGCACCTGCCGCCCGGCCTTGTCCATCGCCTTGGCCAGCGCGGCGACCAGCGAGGAGCGGTCGAGCGAATGGATGCAGTCAAACAGCGCCACCGCCTCGTCCGCCTTGTTCGATTGCAGCTGGCCGATCAGGTGGAGCGCAATATCGGGATTGGCGTCACGCAAGGCGGGCCATTTTTCCTGAGCCTCCTGCACCCGGTTCTCACCGAATACGCGCTGACCGGCGGCGATCAGGGGCGCTATGCGTTCCACTGGGTGCGTCTTGCTGACCGCGATCAGGGTGATTTCGGACACATCGCGCCGGGCGATCTTTGCCGCTTGGGCAATGCGGGCATTGATGCCCTCTAACAGGGAGGCTGGTTCGCTCATGCCGCGCTGCTATAGCGATGTCATGCCCCTGCGCCAGACCTTGATTCCGCCAATCTGGCTCGTAAGCGATGCCCGCAACGATGCCGGTCTTGAAGCGGCACTGGCTAGCCTGCCGCGCGGCTCCGGGCTGATTTTCAGGCATTATCATCTGTCTGAGGCGCAGCGGCGGGCGCGTTTCGAGGTGCTCAAGCGGCTCGCGAAACTGCGCGGGCACTGGGTTGTGCTGGCCGGTGATGCGCGAATGGCGCGAAGTTGGGGCGCTGATGGAGCCTATGGCGACGCCGCCGCACTGGCTCGCGGCCCGGCTTGCTTGCGACTCGTCACCGCCCATTCGCTGCGGGACCTCAGCCGGGCCAAGCGTGCTGATGCCGTGATGCTCTCGCCGGTATTCGCCACGCGCAGCCATCCCGGTGCGCCTTCGTTGGGGGCAGTGCGGTTCCTGATGCTGGCACACCAAAGCCCAACTCCAGTCCTCGCGCTCGGCGGAATGACGGCAAAGCGCGCGCGCGGCCTGCGCTGCCATGGTTGGGCAGCGATTGACGGCCTCGTTCCGCAAAAGGTTCCCATCGTCCACGAAAGCCGATAACGGCTAACCATGCTTTCTATCGCCACCTGGAACATCAATTCGGTCCGCCTGCGCGCCGATTCTGTCGTGCGGTTTCTTGGCCTGGAGGGGCCGGACGTGCTGTGCCTGCAAGAGATCAAGTGCGAAGAGCACCTGTTCCCGCACGATGTGTTCGAGGCGGCCGGTTACACCCACCGCGCGGTGCACGGACAGAAGGGCTATCACGGCGTCGCTACAGTCAGCCGCATTCCGATCCGCGAGCTCAGCCGCAATGACTGGCAGGCCAATGGCGAGGCGCGGCACGTCGGGGTGGAGCTGCTGGACTCCGGCGTGGTGCTGGAGAACGTCTACATCCCGGCAGGCGGCGATATTCCTGACCGCGATGCCAACCCCAAGTTCGGCCAGAAGCTCGACTTTCTCGAGCGGATGACGCGCTGGGCTGACAAGCTGGATCGCCCGACGCTGATCGTTGGCGATTTCAATATCGCGCCGCTGCCCGAGGACGTTTACGATCACAAGGCGCTGCTCAAGGTCGTCAGCCATACGCCGGTGGAGGTCGAAACGCTCGGCCGCTTTGCCGATGCCCATGGCTGGGTTGATCTCGGCCGCAAGCATATCCCCGCGCCTGAGCGCAACTGGACCTGGTGGTCATACCGCACATACTGGCAGGAAAAGGATCGCGGACGGCGGCTTGATCATATGTGGGCCTCGCCGGAATTGGCGGCGCAGTCTTCCAGCCACCGTTTCGTCGAGGAAACGCGGCGCTGGGAGCAGCCCTCCGACCACGTGCCGCTGGTCACGGAGTTCGATCTGTGAGAGCGGCGTCATGAGGGCGACAAGGCGCGTCGCGCTGGCGCTCGATGCGCTGCGCCACGGCTGGCCGATAGAGGTCGATGGCGTGCTGCGCCTGTTGCCCGCCGAAACCGGCTTCGGCCCCGGATCGAGCGCTCCGCGTATGTTGATCTCGGCGGCGCGGGCGGTAACGCTCAAGCTTGCGAACCAGCGCGAGGCCGCCGTGCCCGAAGCGCCGGTGCTGATCCGCGGGGGTGAGCCTTTCGATCTGAGCCAAGCCCGGGTGATTGCCGATCCGGCGCTCGATCTCGCCAACCCCTTCAAAGGCCCGTTCCTCGCCGAACATCTCGATCATCCACGCGCCGCGCAGACCGCGATGGCGCTGGCGCGGCTGGCGGGGATTCTGCCGGCCTACCTCGTCGATCCGACCTCTGGCGGTGAGACGCAGGTGGTCTCGTCAGGCGATCTCGCCGAGTGGCAGGACAGCCGCCATCTGGCGATTGCCGCAAGGGCGCGGTTGCCGGTTTCGGCGAGCGAGGAGGCAGAGATCATCGCTTTCCGTTCGGCGGATGACCTGCGCGAACATGTCGCGCTGGTGATCGGTCAGCAGAACGGTGATCGCGCGCCGCTGGTGCGGCTCCATTCCGAATGCCTGACCGGCGACATCCTCGGCAGCCTGAAATGCGATTGCGGCCCGCAGCTTGATGCCGCGCTGCACGCCATGGCGCACGAAGCGCAGGCAGGCGGCTGGGGCGTGCTGCTGTATCTCAGGCAGGAAGGGCGCGGGATCGGCCTGATCAACAAGCTGCGCGCCTATGAACTGCAGGATCAAGGCTTTGACACAGTCGACGCCAACAACCGGCTCGGCCTGCCGACAGAAGCGCGCGATTTCCCGGTGGCGGCGCGGATGCTGGGCCTGCTCGGCGTTTCCGCGATCCGGCTGATGACCAACAATCCGGCCAAGGTTGCCGCGCTAGAGGCCGAGGGGGTTTCCGTGGTGGAGCGGGTCCCGCACCAGCTGCCCGCCAACCCGCACAACGAACGCTATCTGGATACCAAGCGGGATCGCTCGGGGCATTTGCTCTAGGGTCAGCGCCGCTCGAAACGCTTGAGGCCCGGGCCGAGCGTATTCGCGCCGATGGCCAGCGCCTCGCCGGTCCAGTCGGCCACCCATGCAGTCTCGCGATCAAGGCCGGGAACGAGGCGGGCGTCATTGCCCTCGATGGTCAGGCCGGCCGAGCGGTTGGTCCGGCTTTCCGCGCCGACCGCGATGAAGGCCGAGTAATTCTCTTTCTCGCGGCCCTGCACGAACAGGTTATTGGCGATCCGTCCGGTGGCTCCGGCGGGCAGGTCGATCATGTAATTGGTCCACTTGCCGGCCGAATCGTCAAAGCTGTTGCCCAGCACCGCCACCCGCGCCGCGCGGCTTTTCAGGTAGTGGCCGCCGCGGCCGATCTCGAAGCGGCTGCGGGTTACGGTCAGCGCGCCAAAGCCGTTCACATAGATCGAATGGGCGCAGCCCGCGCTGAACTCGCAGGTGCCAAGGCGGGTAAAGGTGCTCTTGTCGACGGTAATCGTGCCCTCGGGATCGTCGGCGGAAAGGATGCCCTGCTGGCTATCGCGGAACCAGCTTTGCGAAACCGAGATGCGGCCATGCTCGGCGCGGATACCGGCGCCGTTGCCCGAGCTGGAGTGCTCGCCCGCAAAAACCAGTCCCTCAACGTGGGTGGAGCGTCCGCGCAGCACCAGTGCGGCCTTGTCCTCGCAGGCCTCGCCCTCAAGCGAGCTTTGGCCGGGAATTTCGGCGACGAAGCTTACGTCGCCCTCGGTCTGGACGGCGCAGTCAGCGTAACGGCCTGGCGCTATGCGGATTGTGCCCGAGCCGCCGCCGATGGCGTTGACCGCATCCTGCAGGTGCGAGAACGAGCGCCCGCTTTCGGCAATGGTATATGGAGCGCGCCCCTGCGCCGAGAGGGCGGCGGGAACCAGCGCAGTAGCGGCAAGCGCCGCGGCGATAATGATGCGAGCCTGTTTCATGGCCGCAGCCATAGCGCGGCGCAGTTAACAATGGGCGAAGCGGATTTGTGCTGTCCCGCAAAGGAACGGACGCGCGGGCAAGCGTTTCAATCCTTGCCCCAGCGCCACTTCCAACCGCCGCGCGTCTTGGCGGCGTAAAGCGGCAGGGGGATAAGCCCCATCACCAGCGCATAGGCGACATAGGCAAACGGGCCCCTCCCGGCCAGCGGCAGTCCGGCGAGGATCACGGCCACGTGGGCGAGCATCATCACCCAGCCCTGCCAGGCGATTGGCGGACCCGAGCCATAGCCATAGGCCTTGGGTGCGAACCAGGCGCGATCATCCTTGTTGCTATCCATCTGTCGTCTCCTTGGGTGGTCTGCCCCGGCGGACCGGCTCGGCGGGCGCAATCTTGATTCCCCGGCGGCCGAGCGCCTCGCGCAGCAGCACCTCGATCTCGACATTGACCGAGCGAAAATCAGTCGCCGCTGCCCGCTCCAGCGCTGCAAACAGCGCCGGATCGAGCCGCAAGGGAAAGGATTTTCGCGTCGGGGGAGCCATGGGTTTTACTGGTACAGCGAGCCGGCATTGACCACGGGCTGGGTATCACGCTCGCCGCAGAGCACGACCATCAGGTTGGAAACCATCGCCGCCTTGCGCTCGTCATCAAGGTGCACGACGCCCTTTTCCGAAAGCAGGCCCAGCGCCATTTCGACCATGCCGACCGCGCCTTCGACCAGCGTCTTGCGCGCTGCGACTACGGCTTCTGCCTGCTGGCGGCGGAGCATGGCTCCGGCAATTTCCTGCGCATAGGCGAGGTGGGTAAAGCCGCATTCGTCGACCGAGATCCCGGCCATCGCCAGCCTTGCGATCAGCTCCTTGCGCAGTTCCACACCAACTTCGTCATGATTGCCGCGCAGGGTAATCTCTGCGTGGGCAAAGTCGTCATAGGGATAGCGCGAGCCGATGGTGCGGACCGCCGCTTCGATCTGGACCATGACGAAGGCCTTGTAATCATCAACGTCATAGAGTGCCTGCGCCGAATCGACCACGCGCCAGACCACCTGTGCTGCCATCTCGATCGGGTTGCCGCGCAGATCGTTGACCTTGATCTTGTCCGAAACCAGATTGTTGGCGCGCACCGAAATCTTGGTCTTGCCCATCCACGGCCAGACCCAGCGCAGACCGGTGTTGCGGTCGGTGCCGCGGTAGGAACCAAACAGGGTGATCGCCACCGCCTGATTGGGCTGGATCATGTAGAAACCCGATGAAATCAGCACCAGAACCAGCGCAGATAGCCCGGAGGTGACGACGAAACCAAAGATATCGCCCGGCTCGGGATTGCTGCCGGCGAATGCGATGATGCGATAGACCGTCAGCGAGAGCAGCGCGATGAACAGGATGAACATCAGATAGCCGCTGGTGCTCCAGGCACTGCGCTCACGGCTGGAATTGATGGCAGGATGCGAATCGGACATGGGTACTTGCTCCCCTTAAAAGTGATATCAAATTAATATCGCTTTTAAGGGGGCTGTCAATTGGGTTTCTAGCGGAATTCGCGAAAGGGCGAATTCCGAACCGGCACCAGCCCGCTCCCCCGCCCGACCACCCATAGGGTAACCTAGAATTGGGTGGTCGGCCCCTTCGGCGGAAATGTCCCCCGGACATTTCCTTTTACCTCGGACGGGAGCGGGCTGGTGCCGTTCTATCCAAAACGCAGTTTTGGATCAGACAAACTGAATTACCGCGGCTTGCGGTGCTCGGCCTTGACCCAGCGTACGGTGCCGGTGCTGGCGCGCATGACGACCGTGTGGGTGGTCATCGTGCCGTCCTTGCGGCGCTTCACGCCGTCGAGCAGCGATCCGTCGGTCACGCCGGTGGCGGCGAAGATGCAGTCGCCCTTGGCCAGTTCGTCGCGGGTGTAGATCTTGTTCAGGTCCTCGATCCCCCACTTGCGGGCGCGGGCGCGTTCGTCCTCGTTGCGGAACAGCAAGCGGCCGTTGAACTGGCCGCCGACACAGCGCAGCGCCGCGGCTGCCAGCACGCCTTCGGGTGCGCCGCCGCTGCCCATGTAGAGGTCGATGGTCGTGTCTTCGTTGGTCACGGCGATAACGCCGGCCACGTCGCCATCGCCAATCAGCACAACACCGCAGCCAAGGCCGCGCAGTTCGGCGATCAGATCGGTGTGGCGCGGGCGATCCAGCACGCAGACGATGATGTCGCTAGGCTCTACACCCTTGGCCGCAGCAACGGCTTTCACGTTCTCGGTCGGGGTCTTGTCCAAGCTGATGATGCCGTCGGGATAGCCGGGACCGACTGCCAGCTTGTCCATATAGACATCGGGCGCGTTGAGAAGGTTGCCTTCTTCGGCGCAGGCCAGCACGGCCAGAGCATTCGGCCCGGCCTTGGCGGTGATCGTCGTGCCTTCCAGCGGATCGAGCGCGATGTCGATCTTGGGCCCGGTGCCTTGCGCGCCGCCAACCTTTTCACCGATGTAGAGCATCGGCGCTTCGTCGCGTTCGCCCTCACCGATCACCACGGTGCCGTCGATTTCCAGCTCGTCAAATGCCTTGCGCATTGCTTCGACTGCGGCCGCATCGGCGGCCTTTTCATCGCCGCGCCCGACCAGCTTCGATGCGGCGATGGCGGCGGCTTCGGTCACGCGGACCATCTCGAGCACAAGGACGCGGTCGAGAACCTGACTGGCGGGGGTAGCATTGCTCATGACGGCTATTTTGATCCTCTGCATAGGTATGTGACAAAAGCGCTTAGCTGTGGTCACCTGTACTGTCGAGTATAGTCAGGTGAGGTCAAGGTTATTACAGCCATGTTCTGGGGAATGCGGTGAAAGGGAATTGAACTGATGTATGCGCCACGCCTGCTTTCCCGAGCGGTCCTTTCCATAGTTGGGCTTGTTACCCTGACGATAGCCGCTGAAAGCGCATCAGCTCAGGAAAAGCCGGCGCAAGCGCCTTCCGGCGGGGCTGAGGTGGCGATGCCGCTCGGCCCGATTGATCTGACAGTAACCCAGAAACCCCGCCGCCGCTGCGGCACTGCGGGTGGATCGGGCGAGATTGTTGTCTGTGGCGCCGATCACGGCGAGGATCTGAAAGTTCCCGGCAGTGCCGATGAAGCCGGCTCGCACCAGAGCCTTTACAACGGCATCCCGCAGGCCCCCAGCGTCAGCGGCCTGCCCGATTGCAGCCAGCACAAATGCATCGGCATCGGCAAGGCACCGCCCAGGATTTTCATCATCGATGTGAAATCGCTGCCCGAAGCGCCCAAGGGATCGGACGCGGAAAAGGTCGCCAATGGCGAGATTTCGGATCGGTAGCATTGCGGCAGAGCGGGCCGGTGCCGCTTCCGGAGTCAGTCGGACAAATCAATCCGACAGAATATGCATCACCAGCGGCGCGCGGGTCAGGCTGGCTGAGCCTTCGAGCAGGCGTACGGCTTCGGCAACCGCGCTTTCCGGGCCCTCGTGGGTGACCATGGCGACCAGCACGTCGCCGCCCTCTTCATGGCGGCCCTTCTGGATCAGGCTTTCGATCGAAACCCCGGCATCGCGCATGGCGGCAGTGATCTCGGCGAGCACGCCCGGCCGGTCAGCCACGACGAAGCGGATGTAGGAGCGGCCCATGCGGTGGCCGGTCTCGGCCGGGGCCATGGCAACCAGTTCGGCAACCGGCACCGAGAACGGTGCACCAGCCTCACCACGCGCGATGTCGATCAGATCGGCAACCACTGCGCTGGCGGTAGGGCCATCACCCGCACCGGCGCCCTGGAACAGCAGGCGGCCCGAGAAATTCCCTTCCGCAACCACGGCATTGGTCGCGCCGTCTACGTGGGCGAGCGGGTGATCAAAGGGCACCAGATGCGGCTGGACGCGCTGGAACAGGCGGTCGCCATCGGCCTCGGCCATGCCGATCAGGCGGATGACATAGCCAAGGCTGTCGGCCTGCGCGATATCGGCGGCGAGGATCTTGGCAATGCCCGATGCATCGACCGAGCCGAAATCGATCTTCGCGCCATAGGCAATCGCCGCGAGGATCGACAGCTTGTGCGCCGCGTCGGTGCCTTCGATGTCGAAAGCCGGATCAGCCTCGGCATAGCCCTTGGCCTGCGCTTCGGCGAGCACTGCGGCGAAATCGCGGCCGGTGTCTTCCATGGTCGAGAGGATGTAATTGCAGGTGCCGTTGAGGATGCCGTAAACCCGGCTGAACTCGTTGGCTGCCGCGCCTTCACGCAGCCCCTTGATCACCGGGATACCGCCCGCGACCGCGGCTTCAAACTTGAGCGGCACGGCGGCGGCCTCGGCCTTCTGCGCCAGCTCCAGCCCGTGGTGCGCGATCATTGCCTTGTTGGCGGTAACCAGCCCCTTGCCGGCTTCGATGGTGGTGCGCGCCAGCGCCAGCGCCGGGCCATCCGATCCGCCGACCAGTTCGACCACAACATCAACATCGGCGCGCTCGCCCATGATGACCATGTCGTCTTCCCAGGCATAGGGCGAAAGGTCGATGCCGCGATCCTTGTTGCGGTCGCGGGCGGAAACGACAGTCACCTGCAGGGGCCGTCCGGCGCGACGCGCGATCAGAGCGGCATTGGCCTCGATCAGGCGAATCACGCCCGCCCCCACGGTTCCCAGGCCAGCCAGAGCGATACGAAGCGGTTCGGACATTGATCTTCCCTTTCGCCGCGCGCCCTAGGCGAAGGCGGCGCGAAAGGCCAGTGGGGAGGTTTCGGATTCGCGCGCGAGTCTTGCAATCAAGAAGAAAAATGGTTCACGCGAAGGCGCGAAGGCGCAAAGAGGTTGGGCTGCGCCGCAGGCCATAACTTCTTTTTTCAAGCGTTCCGCCTGCACAACATCCGGAATTTGGATGGGCTTCGCCCAAAGTGCTTCTTCTTTGCGTCTTCGCGCCTTCGCGTGAGCCAATTATTCTTTTTCTCTGCCGAACCCTAAATCCGGTTCCGGAAGCACGGCCCCAGATCGGCGATCACTTTCTGGTAATCGGCCTCGGCCTGGGCGCGGTCTGCCAGCGTTGCCGAAACGTCAGCGCCCGATGGCAGGGCTGGCGGCAGGAAGCAGGCAAGGCGGTACCAGTTCAAGGTGTCGTGCGCCGGGGCGCGGCCGGCCGATTCGACTACCTCGGACCAGGAAAGCGCCCAAGTTACCGGCAGGCCCGGCTGGTGCAGCACGGTAATCGCGGCGGGCTCGTCGTCGGTGGTTGAAAGGAAAATCTGGGTCTCTCCCTCGCCAACAAGGTTGCCCGGCACAAAGATCGCCTCGCGCACGCCCGAGATATGGCGCGGAGCATCGGGGGCATAAATCTCGGACAGAACGGTCCGCAGCCGGGCCTCGGTCGCGGCATCCCACAACAGCTGTGCATCGGGGGCGACCAGTTGCAACTCGCCAGCGCGGCCCTCAACGTGGCGGGCGAACAGCAGCACGTCCACCTTCTTGAGCTTGGGCACCTTGCCCTTGGCATCGCGCGGCACGTCGGCGAGATAGCGCAGTGCCTCGCCCACGGCGGCGGGGCCGGTCAGCAGGTTGGTGGTTACGGCCTCGACATAAATCCGCGCCCAGCCCTTGCGCACATTGCTGACGCGCTTGGGATCGAGCTCGGCTACCTTGGTAATTTTCGCGCGCAAAACGAGCGGAGAGGCCTCGGCCAGATCGGCGAGATCGGCGTAGGTTGCAGAGATTCGCGGGGCTGTTGGTTTTGGCGATTCTGTCGCCGCAATAGCACCGGATCCTGTCCCGATAAGAGATAGCAGGGCCAGTGCAGCTGGCATCCATGCGCGCGGCAGATACATCATTGGACTCCACAACCATTTGGCAGAACGCCAAAAAACCAGCCGACTCGCCGGGCCAAGCAATAAGTTTTGGCCTTAACACATGTGAATCAGCGGTTAACCTGTAGCAAGTGCCGATTAAGGCGTTGCACCGGTCCGTAACCGGCGTTAAAGGTCGCGGAAATACGGGCTAATAAAAAAATCGGGCCCGACCAGTCGCAGTGGAATCCCGGGTCAGCACTCAGGTTCCTCGCGGCAACCGGACTAGCCGGCAGGGTGGTGTTGTTAAGTTTTGGGCTTGATCGATACGCTGTTTGGCGCATTGATCGAGAGGCTCGGAGTCGTTCCTTCTCCAAGGCGATTTCGGGCATTGATTATGGAGTGATGCGTCTGAATGGCTTACGCTGACCAACAGATGAGCGGTAACCGTGCTACCGCCTTTGTCGTTGTTGCCCTGCTTCACGTCGTCGTGGGCTACCTGCTGATCAGCGGGCTGGCCTATGAAGGCTTCAAGCAGGTCGTGAAACGGGTGACGACGATCGACGTCAAGAAGGAAGAGAAGAAGGAAGAGCCGCCACCGCCTCCTCCGAAGAAGATCGCGCCTCCGCCGATCGTCGCTCCTCCGCCGAAGGTTAACCTGGCTCCCGCGCCTCCGCCGGTGCAGACGGTCGTAACGCCGCCGCCCGCGCCTCCGCCGCCGGTTATCATTCCGCCAGCTCCGCAGGCTCCGCCTCCGCCGCGCTTTGCGCCGAAGGGTGCTGCGCCGAAGGGTAACCCGGGTAACTGGGCGACGACCAGCGACTATCCGTCAGCCGCACTGCGCGAAGAGCGTCAGGGTACAACGCGGTTCCGCGTTACCGTTGGAACGGATGGCAAGGTCATCGAATGCACCGTTACCGGATCGAGCGGCAGCCCCGATCTGGATGCTACGGCCTGCGCCAAGATCAAGGCGCGCGCCAGGTTCGCTCCCGCCACTGATGGCGAGGGCCAGCCGACAACGGGCAGCTATTCCAACGCAATCCGTTGGGTGATCCCTAAGGAATGATTTTCACTGGCGCCCGGCGCGGTGCCGGGCTCTTACAGCTCTAGTTACATATTTAGTTTTGAAGAGGACTTTCGCATGGTTTTTGAACTTCTCGCCGCAGCTGCCAAGGCCGCTCCGCAGACCAAATTCGGCTTCAACGAAATGATGTTCCCGGACGGCAAGCCGAACTACATCGCCCTTTCGACGGCGGTTATTCTGGCAATCATGTCGTTCGGTTCTTTCTTCATCCTGATCACCAAGTGGATCGACCAGAAGAAGATCATGAAGCAGAAGGAAGTGCTGGGCAATTTCTGGCGCGCTCCCACCCTGCGCGAAGGCGCTGCCAAGCTCGAAAAGAACACTGCCTATCGCCAGATCGCTGACGACGGCCTCGCCGCCGAAGAACAGCACACCAAGATGGGCGATTCGCTTGACGCGCACGATTGGCTGCACGGTTCGCTGGCCCGTTCGGAAGCTGCGATCAACTCGTTCCTCAACAAGGGTCTGGCCTTCCTCGCCACCGTTGGTTCGACCGCTCCTTTCGTCGGTCTGTTCGGTACCGTGGTCGGTATTTACCGCGCCCTGATCGCCATCGGCATCTCCGGTTCGGCATCGATCGACAAGGTTGCAGGCCCCGTCGGTGAATCGCTGATCATGACCGCGCTTGGTCTGATCGTGGCCGTTCCCGCCGTGCTTGGTTACAACTACCTCCAGGCCCGCAACAAGAAGGTCAGCGAAGATCTCGCCTCCTTCTCGACCGACGTTCTGGCTTACATCAACTCGAAGGGCCAGGTTCGTCCTGCCGTAGCCGCTGCAAAGCCTGCCGCTGCTGCTGCCAAGCCGGCCCCGGCTGCTCCGGCCAAGTCGTAAGAATTGGCAAGTGACGGCGGGCGCTTCCGGGCTCCCGCCGCCAGCCCCTGCCGCCGCTTTAAAGGCGGCCAGGCACGGGCTGCGGGCAACAAGAGAATAAGAGTAGGAATCAACTATGGCGATGGCAGTAGGCGGCAGCGACGACAAGCCAATGTCCGACATCAACACGACGCCGCTAGTGGACATCATGCTGGTGCTTCTGATCATCTTCCTGATCGCGGTTCCCATCGCGATCCAGACGATCCAGAAGCTCCACATCCCGATCATGGTTTCGACAGAATCGAAGAACAAGGTCGAGAACCTGCTGCTGACGGTGAGCACCACTGACGCGGCTGGCCGTTCGGCTGGCGATCCGGGTTTCGAAGGCGCCAACCGTGGCGGCGAGTGCCGGGTCTATTTCAACAACATCACCCCGGTCGACTCGGACGAACTGCGCGACATGGCCTACAAGCGGCTTGATGCGCTGGTGAAGCGCGCTGGCGGCCCGGCTGCCATGGCAGCCAATCCGGAGATGGTCCCGCAGGTGCACATCCGCGGCGACGTTAACGCTCCGTGGCGCTGCATTGCCGGCACGATCTTCAACGTGCAGGTTTCGGGCTATCCCACCGTCGGCTTCATTTCGACCCCGATCGATCCTAACGGCTAATTTTGAACCGGGCGGCCTCGGTCGCTCAGGTTACAGGCAAATTCAGGAGTAAGTTCCCATGGCAATGTCAGGCGGCAAGGATGATGGCGCGCCGATGATGGAAATGAACATGACGCCGTTGATCGACGTTCTGCTCGTTCTCATCATCATGTTCATCATCACCATCCCAGTGGCGACGCATGCGGTGAATATCGACCTTCCCGGGCCGCCGCCACCTAACCAGCCGAAGCCTCCGGTGGATCCGATCAAGAACATGGTCACCATCGATGCGAATGGTCAGGTGATGTGGAATGGCACGCCGGTTAAAAACGACGTGTTCTTCGCGAACCTTCAGGACACCCGCAAGTATAAGCCCGAACCCGAGCTGGACTTCCAGCCCGACGCACAGGCGCCTTACGATACGGCTGCCAAGGCGCTGAACCTGATCAAGGCCTCGGGCGTTACCGCCTTCGGTTTTGTCGGCAACGAGCAGTACTACCAGTTCGGACGCGCTCCGGGCACGGAAAAGCCGAACTGATCGGCTGATCCACCAAAACCATGCGCCGAAAGGCCGATTGAGGGAGCGGAGCAATCCGCTCCCTTTTTTGTTGTGGCGATGGGCATAGACTCCCCCTCCCGCCTGCGGGAGGGGAGTCAGCAGCAAAAACCATTTTCCTACTTCCCCGCGCTTTGACAAACTGCTGGTCGCTCTTTGAACCTGTCCATCACGGCATTCCGCCAACCCGCGCGGGTGCAGCAGCAGGGGAGGGATAATCTATTTTCCCCCCGTCAACCTCGCGGTCAATCCGGGCCGGTTTTCCGCAGAATTTCGCCACAAAATGCAGCCGTGGCGAGGTTGACAAGGTGTCAACTGTGTCAACCTCAAATCGCGCACCTCGAACCCGGATTGATAATGCCGCGCCCTGCCATTCGAAGTGGTTCACGCAGAGATCGCAGAGAAGAAATGGAGGCGCAGAGGTGTAGTGTCTGCGGCGAAGCCGCACTCTGTCTCACGCAATCCCCAGCACGAACCCTCGGAATCAGGAACGAGCCTGCGGCTCAGCGATTCCTCTCTCCCTGTGTCTCTCCTTCTTCTCTGCGCCTCTGCGTGAACTAATCCCCGCGCATCGCCAGACCGACCAGACTCTCGGCCTCGATCAGCAGCTCATCGTCAGCCGCTCCCGCTGGCAGGCTTTCGCGGCCGATCATCACCAGCACCGGAACCGCCATCGGCGAAACGCGGTCCAGTTCAACATGGACAAGCCGCTCGCCCGCCCGCTCCAGCACCTGCGCCAAGCGCTCGACATCGGTCAGCCGGACGCGGGCATCGGCCCAGGCGGCTTCGATCAGTACATGATCGGGCTCGTGTTTGCGCAGCACATCGTAAATCAGGTCGGTCGAGAAGGTGACCTGCCGCCCCGACTTGCGTTTCCCCGGATGCTGCCGTTCGACCAGCCCGCCGATCACCGCCGCCTCGCGGAAGGCGCGGCGCAGCAGGTAGCTCTCCTGCACCCATTCGGTGAACTCGTGCGCCAGAATGTCGGCAGAGAGCAGCGCCGCTGGATCGCTGACCGGCTTCAACCCCCAGACTGCCAGCGCATAGTCATTGGCGACAAAACCCAGCGGCGAAAGCCCGCGCTCCTCCATCCGCCGGGTTATCAGCATGCCGAGCGACTGGTTGGCGTTCCAGCCTTCGAAGGTGTAAAACACCGAATAGTGGCGGTTCTGGTGCGGGAAACTCTCGACCAGCAGCTCGTCCGGCCCGGGCAGGCGGCTGCGCCAGTCCTGCATCTCGAGCCACTCGCGCACGTCATCTGGAAACCGCGCCCAGCCTGCCCGATCAACGATCATCGTCCGCACCCGTCCGGCAAGGTGCGTCGAAATCGGCATCCGCGCGCCCATGTAGCTCGGGATCTGCCCGGCCTTCTTGGCGGCCCGGACGATCAGCTCGAGATCGCGCAGGCTCTCCACCTCAAGGTCCATCCCGGCAAAGCGGATCGTATCCCCCGGCCGCAGGCTCGCGCCAAAGCTCTCTTCCACCTTGCCGAGATCGCGGCCATTGCGGAAGCGGACTTGGAGCATCTCGGAATCGACGATGATCCCGGCATTCATCCGGTGCCGCGCGGCATGCTCGGGATGGGTCAGCCGCCAGATGCCCGCCTTGTCCCGCACGATCCGCTTGAACCGCTCATAGGCACGCAGCGAATAGCCGCCGGTCGCGACGAAATCGAGCACGCGGGAGAGCGCCGGTGCATCAAGCCAGCCATAGGGCTGCGCCAGCCTGAGTTCGGCCAGCAGATCGATCTCGTCAAACGGCCCGGCACAGGCCAGCGCCATCACATGCTGGGCGAGCACATCCAGACTGCCCGGGCGGAAGTCCTCGCCATCGCGCTGGCCCTCGTCGACCGCCGCCTTTGCCGCCATGGCCTCAAGGTATTCAAAGCGGTTGCCCGGCACCAGAACCGCGCGGCTCGGGCAATCAAGCCGGTGGTTTGCCCGTCCGATCCGCTGCAACAGCCGCGACGATCCCTTGGGAGCACCCATCTGCACGACGAGATCGATGTCCCCCCAATCAACGCCGAGATCGAGGCTGGCAGTACAGACCAGAGCCCGAAGCTCGCCGCGCGCCATCGCCCCTTCCACCTTGCGCCGTGCCTCTTTGGACAGCGAGCCGTGGTGGATGCCGATCGGCAGCGTCTCCTCGTTCGCATCCCACAGCAGGCGGAAGATCAGTTCGGCGAGGAACCGCGTGTTGGCAAAGACCAGCGTAGTGCGGTTCGCCTTGATCGCCGCCATCAGCTGCGGGATTGCCCATGTCGCGGCGTGGCCAGACCAGGGCACCCGCTCTTCTTCGGGAAGCAGCACGGTAACCTCGGGCGCGGCCCCCTTCTCGCCCTCGACCAGCGTGGCGCTATCGGGATCGCCACCCGGCGCGAGCCAGCTGCGGAAGCCCCGGGGATCGGCAATCGTCGCCGAGAGCGCCACCCGCTGCATCTCCGGCGCGAGGGTCTGAAGCCGCGCGAGCGAGAGCGACAGCAGGTCGCCGCGCTTGGAGGTGGCGAAGGCGTGGACCTCGTCGACCACGACCCGCTTGAGCGTGGAGCACAGCGTGGCGCTCTCAGGGTAAGACAGCAGCAGCGAGAGCGATTCCGGCGTTGTCAGCAGAATATGCGGCGGCCGCGCGCGCTGGCGGGCCTTGCGATCCGACGGCGTATCACCACTGCGGGTCTCGATGCGGATGGGTAGGCCAATCTCTGCCACCGGCGTCAGCAGGTTGCGCTGCACATCGTGCGCCAGCGCCTTCAGCGGCGAGATGTAGAGCGTGTGCAGCCCCTCGCCGGGAGCATCATTGCCAGCAAACTCGGCCAGCGTCGGCAGGAACCCGGCGAGCGTCTTGCCCGCGCCGGTATCGGCGGTGAGCAGGGCGTGGCGCCCGCTCTGCGCCACTGCCAGCATCTCCGCCTGATGCCGCCGCAAGCGCCATCCGCGCGCGGCGAACCATTGTGCAATGGATGGGGGAAGCGTGGCGGGCATCAGCCCCCTTTGTCACTTGCGCTATCAGGCCTCAGGTAGCGCGAGTAAAGCCAGCCGATGCCGATCAGGCTGAAGCCGAGCGCAAGGAACGAGGCTATGCGGCCCAGCCCTTGCAGACCCGAGGCATCGAACAGGAACACCTTGCCCACCGCGCCGAGCATCAGGACCAGCGAGGCAATCCGCCAGTCCCTAGCGCCGCGCCGGATACCCCAGCCGAGGAAGGCCAGCCCCAGCACGACAGCAAGGAGCGAGCGGCCGATATTCTCTGCCTGACTCACTCCGGACACCGTCAACAGCGATCCCACAAAGATTTGGCGCAGGCTGGCATAGGATAGCAGCACGATCACCAGCATCTGGAGGATGGCGCCGGGGCGCGCGATCAGGCGGGTCTGCGCGGGCAGCATTGCCGCCAGCAGCACCGGCGCTCCAATGGCAATGCCGAACGACGGGATCAGCAGATTGACCAGCGGCCACGGCCCCACCGTCTGCCCGGCAAACAGCGGGTTGTGCAGCAGGAGCGAGTAGATGAGGCTGTGCGCTGTTCCGAGCAAGACCAGCACGGCTCCGGCATTGGGCCGCTGCGCCAACTTCCACAGCGCAATGCCTGCACCGATCAGCAGCAGCTCCCAGACAGTCCGCTCGGCAAGGCCAAGATGGAGGAACTGCGCCGGGTCAGCCACGTGGAACAGATGCTTGTAGAGCACGTGCCCGCCGATCAGGGCGAGGACACCACCGACAGCCATGGCCAAGCGCTGCACCAAGGCAGGCAGCGCAGCCCGCTCGAGCCACAGGGCGCCGAGCACCACTGCGGTCGGTGCGATCAACTGGCGCAGGGTCGGAGCGATATTTGGCAGTGCGGTTACCAGCAGTGGCTCCCCTACCAGCGATAGCAGAGCCGCAAGCAGCCAGGTGAACAGCGGGTCAAGCGCCCACAGCAGGGCGACAACAGCAAAGGCCCCAATCGCCGGCCACAGCGCCAGTTCACGCCGCTGCTTCATCGCGAAGGCACAGGCCGCAGCGGCCAGCGCCGAGCTGAGGCCCAGCCACTGCCAAGGCACCACTTGCGCGATCAGGCCATAGGCGAGCAGCGCTGCCGCCGCTTGCAGCGCCATTGCCGCGAGCCAGGGCCGCAGCCGCCAGGCAAAGAGCGATGCAGCGGCAGTCAGCGCAGTCCAGCGGATCAGGGCATGGGGCAGCGAAACAGGGCGGACATCGATGGCGCTCACCAGCCGGTCCATCTCGGTGTAGTCATAGCCGGTGATCAACAGTCCCAGAGTGCCGATCACCAGATAGACCAGTGCACCGATGCTCAGCAGGCGGCTCTTGGCCATGCCTGCCAGCATGACGAGTGCAGCGGCCACTCCGGCAATCGCCACCGGCTCTGCCCATTCGTCGAGACCGGTGATGGCCGCAACGATAACCAGCAGGCCGCTCGCCATGGCCAGCAGGGCAAAGCTCGGGCTTGGCCGGTTCGCCACCTGCTTCCACCCGAGCAAGGCCCCGGCAGCCGGAACAAGGGCAAAGACCAGCGCCAGCAGGGCAAAGCGCGTGTCCTGCCCGGCGAGACCATGATTGAACTGCGCATTGGCAATGAAGTCCCCCGCCAGTGCCATGCCGGCGAGCTGTCCGGCCTGCAGGAGGTCGGTGCCACCGCGCCATAGCCGCGACAGAGCAACTCCGCCGAACAGGGCGATGATCACGGCCATGACGACGGTGAACAGCATGAGGCCCGGATCGGGCCACAGCGAGGTGAGGAACAGTCCCGATGCCAGCGGCACAACCAGCGCCCGGCGCAGGCTCTCCTCTTGCCGTGACAGCCATACGAAGCCAAGCGACAGCAGCCCGTAAAGCCCCCAGGTCAGCGCCGAATAGCCGCCCTGCTGCACCAGAACGGCAATCTCAAGGGCTGCGATCACGCCGCTGGCGGCACGCAGCGCTACGGCGCGTGAATCGTCGGTGGCAAACAGCGGCAGCGCGAGCCCGAGCAGCAGGATCAGCGCGCCGACCGAGAAAGTCGCGACCTGGCTCAGGCCGCCAAGCGCGATCAGCACCACGGTCCAGCCCATGCCGCCGATCAGTGCGGTTACCCCCAGCCAGAACCACTTTTGGCGCCGCGAAAGCAAGGCAAGACTGCCGATCACAATCGCCAGATAGGCGCATAGCATCGGCACGTTGGGCGCATCGCTGCGCACCAGCGCAGGCGTCGCGAGACCGCCGACGAGGCCGAGCACCGCACTCGGCACGCCAAAGCGCAGCGACAGGCCCATGGCCAGCGCGGTGATCGCGGCAAGTCCGGCAAAGGCCAGTCCCGGCGAGATCAGGTGATAGAGGTTCGCAGCGGAAAGCGTCGCGGCATAGAGCGCGCCAAGCCCTGCGCCCGAAAGTGCCTGAGCCACACGCGGATCCTGCACCTTGTCGGCATGACGGCGGGCGAATTCCGCGCCGCCGATCAGGATCGAACCGAACAGCAGGCCCATGATTACGCGCACCGTGGGCGAGAGCAGGCCGGAATCGATCGAATATTTGACCATCAGCACGGCAGCGACAATCAGCGTCACTCCGCCCGCCCAGATCGGCAGCTTGCGCCCGAACAGGTCTTCGAAACTGGTCGAACGGATGGCAGAGGTTGGTTCTTCGGCTTCTGCGGCGTGTGAAGGCGCAGGTGGAATCTCATCTGCCTCCTGCGACAGGAATTCGGGGCCGCGTGCCGCATTGGCCATAACCTTGCGCAGCAGGTCTTCGCGCGGGGTCTCGTCAATAACGACAGCCGGAGCTGGCGCGACCGGTTCGGGTTCCGGTTCAGGCACTATCGCTTCGGGCACGGCTTCGACAGGCGTGGCGGGCTGCACCGCGCTTGCCTGAACATGTTCAAGTGGCACAAATCCCTCGCGCATCCGCCGTTCCAGCCGCCTCAGCCGGTCCCGGTGGTCCATCACCATCAGGAACAGGCCAATCACCGCCAGAAAGAGAATCGCTGTCATGCCCAGCCCCCACGATTGCGGAGGCAGTCAGCTTGCCGCACTCCTGAGCGCAGACTGTACCGACTTCCCCTTGCGATCAATAGTTTCCACCGGGTGCATGAAGGCCGACTGCTTTCAATCGACTTGGCACTTCCACCTGTGTAAGGGCGGAAGGATGAGCCCCGATCCGGCCACCCCTCTGCTCGATACGGTCGATACGCCAGACGATCTGCGCAAGCTGGCCCCTGCCCAATTGCGCCAGCTCGCCGATGAGCTGCGCAGCGAGATGATTGCCGCTGTCGGTCAGACCGGCGGGCATCTTGGCTCCGGCCTGGGCGTGGTCGAGCTGACCGTGGCGATCCACTATGTGTTCAACACGCCCGATGACCGGCTGGTCTGGGACGTTGGCCATCAAGCCTATCCGCACAAGATCATCACCGGCCGCCGCAGCCGCATTCGCACGATCCGGCAGGGCGGAGGCCTTTCTGGCTTTACCAAGCGCAGCGAGAGTGAATACGATCCGTTCGGCACGGCGCACTCGTCCACCTCGATCTCGGCGGCGCTGGGCTTTGCCGTAGCGAACAGGCTGTCGGGCAAGCCGGGGCGCGGGATCGCGGTGATCGGCGACGGCGCGATGTCTGCGGGCATGGCCTATGAGGCGATGAACAATGCCAAGGCGGCGGGCAACCGCCTGGTCGTCATCCTCAATGACAACGACATGTCGATTGCGCCGCCGGTGGGCGGGCTTTCTGCCTATCTCGCCCGGCTGGTAAGCTCGCGCCCGTTCCTGCGGGTAAGGGACATCGCCCGGCGCATCTCACGCCACTTGCCAGAGGCGCTGCACAAGGCGGCACGCAAGACTGACGAATTTGCTCGCGGCATGGCCATGGGCGGCACCCTGTTTGAAGAGCTGGGGCTCTATTACGTCGGTCCGATTGATGGCCATAACCTTGATCAGCTGGTGCCGATCCTAGAGAATGTGCGCGATGCTGCCGAGGGCCCGTGCCTGATCCACGTCGTTACCAAGAAGGGCAAGGGTTATGCTCCGGCAGAGGCTGCCGACGACAAATATCATGGCGTGCAGAAATTTGATGTGATCACCGGCGAGCAGGTTAAGGGCGCCAGCGGTCCGCCGAGCTATACCAATGTCTTTGCGCATGCGCTGATTGCCGAAGGCCAGCGCGATGACACGATCTGCGCGATCACTGCGGCCATGCCCAGCGGCACCGGGCTCGACAAGTTTGCGGAACTGTTCCCTGACCGCTCGTTCGATGTCGGCATTGCCGAGCAGCACGCCGTCACCTTTGCCGCAGGCCTCGCCGCGCAGGGTATGCGGCCGTTCTGCGCGATCTATTCCACTTTCCTACAGCGCGCTTTCGATCAGGTGGTCCACGATGTGGCGATCCAGAATCTGCCAGTGCGCTTCGCGATTGACCGCGCGGGACTGGTTGGCGCGGACGGGGCGACGCACGCCGGTTCGTTCGACATCACCTATCTTGCTACCCTGCCCAATCTGGTCGTCATGGCAGCGGCAGACGAGGCCGAGCTGGTCCACATGACGCACACGGCGGCGCTGCATGATGCGGGCCCGATCGCCTTCCGCTACCCACGCGGTAATGGGGTCGGTGTAGCGCATCCCGAAGTGCCGCAGCGTCTGGAAATCGGCAAAGGCCGGATTGTCCGCCACGGGACCAAGATCGCCCTGCTCTCGCTTGGCACGCGGCTGGCCGAGAGCCTGAAGGCAGCCGATCAACTGGAGGCCAAGGGCCTCTCCACCACCGTCGCCGACCTGCGCTTTGCCAAGCCGCTCGACGAAGAGCTGATCCGCAAGCTGATGGCGACGCATGACGTGATCGTCACGGTTGAGGAAGGTTCAATCGGCGGCCTCGGCGCCCATGTGCTGACCATGGCCAGCGACGAAGGGCTGACCGATGCCGGCCTGACCATCCGCACCATGCGTTTGCCAGATGTGTTCCAGGATCAGGATTCGCCCGAGAAGCAATACGACGCCGCCGGCCTCAATGCCCCGCAGATTGTCGAGACGGTGCTGAAGGCACTGCGCTGGAACGACGCGGGAGTTGGGGAAGTTCGGGCTTGAGAGAGTTCGCTCTCGTTGCAGGCGTCGTTGTTGCTGTATTTGCTTGGATCTATGTCGCTGGCGGGCGGAACCTGAAGCGCATGAAGTTGGCGCTGGCACGGCGACGGCCAAGTCCGACCCGCGAAGAATTTATCTCGATGCTCGCCGAAAGTTGCGAGGCTGACATTGCAGAGCTGCTGTGGGACGAGCTTTTCGTATTCTACAAGCCCGACATGACACCGCACCCCGATGACGATGTCATTCAGGATATGCCAATCGACGGCGAGGAGCCTAACGACTGGCTTTCCGAATTCTGCAAACGCAATAGCCTGAGATTGAAAGACATCACTGACTGGCCGAAAGACCAGTCAGCAACAGTCCGCAATCTTGCAAGCTGGTTTTCCGAAAACCGCAAGCGTTTGGTGCAGTCCTAGATTGCCCCCTTATTTCACCCCGTGCATCAGCCGCTTGAGCGGCCATGACAGCACCAGCAGTGCCGCACCAAGGCCAATCGCCCAGAGGCTGATCGTGGTGAACACGCCGACATAGGTATCAAGGCTGACCTTCATGTTGGTCACCTGTCCGCCCACAGTCTCGACGCTGGCGTTACCGGCTACGATGCCTGCAACATATTGCGCCACGGCAATCGAGAGGAACCACACGCCCATCATCATGCCGACGATCCGGGCAATCGAAAGCTTGGTGATCATCGACAGGCCAACCGGCGAGATGCACAGCTCGGCCACCGAATGGATCAGATAGAGCCCGGCCAGCCAGACCATGCCGACCTTGAACTCGCTATCGGCGAACTGCGAACCCCAGACCAGCAGAAGGAAGCCCAGGCCGACACCCATCAGTGCGATGCCGAATTTGACCGGGATCGGCGGCTCGAGCCCGCGGCGGGCCAGCGCATTCCACATCATGCTGAACACTGGCGCGAGCGCGACGATGAACAGCGCGTTGAAGATCTGGGTCTGTCCGGCTGGCATCACATAGACCGCCTCGCTGCCAAAGCCGTTCAGCCGGGCAATGTGCATGCCAATCACGCCGAGCGCGGCGATTACGCTGAAAGCATTGCGCATCGTGCGCTTTACCGCCGGCCCCTCTCCATTCGAGAAGAACCAATAGGCCAGCGCGCTCACCCCGCCGAACACGGCGATGAAGAACAGGTAATAGCTGGCGGGTGATGCGCGGAACATGGCGAATAGCGGCCCGGTCCAGCCGATTTCAAGCACGGTATTGCGCTCGGCAAACAGGGTGAGCGATGAACCGGCCTGTTCGAACAGGGTCCAGAACACGGTGTTGAATACGATCAACACCATGGCGGCGAACATCATTTCGAACTCCTTGCGGCTGCCCGCCGTGAAGGACCAAATGAGGATTCCCGGAACCGCCACGAGGAAAGTGCCGAACATCAACTTGCCCATGATAGGCAGGCCGAGGAAATAGCCGACAAAGCCTTCGCCAGCCTTTGGCGCGACATAGCCCATCAGGTTGTTGAACAGGAACCAGACCAGCGGGATCGCCAGCAGTGCGCCGCCATAGACCATCCAGTCCTTGCTGGCGCTGGCCCCTTCAGGCCGGTCACCATAGCCATCAAGCCGCCCGCCATCGAACTGGAACAGCAGCCACGAGCAGGTCATGCCAATCGCGGCGAGCCCGAACCCGGCCCACCAGCCGACGGAATCGGCGAGGATCGGGCAGAAGAACTGCGAGATCAGCGAGCCGAGGTTGATGCCCATGTAGAAGATGGTGAAACCGGCATCGCGCCGCCGGTCACCATCGGCATAGAGCGAGCCGACAATCGTCGAGATATTGGGCTTGAAGAAGCCGTTGCCGATTGTCACCGAAGCCAGACCGATCAGCAGAATGGCAACGAACAGCGGCGATCGCTCGCCGTCCGACTTGAAGCCGTCCTTATCGATCTTGCGCACTTCTTTGCCATCGGCTCCGAGCAGCGAGACGGTCTTGTCGTCGTTGCCCTTGATGACCAGCGTCTGCCCATTCATCGCAATCGAGCGGGTTTCCACCTTGTCCTGCTTGACGATGGTAACTTCGTAGCGCTGGCCCTCGATTTCGGCATAGGGCTTCGCCGCGTCGCCGCCGAAGCACAGCGTGAAATAGCCCGCCGCCATCAGGATCGCGCCGAACTTCACCGACCGCTTCGAGCCAAGCTGGCGGTCAGCAATCAGGCCGCCAATCAGCGGAGTGAGGTAAACCAGCGCGGTAAAGCCGCCATAGATGGCGGTGCTGGTGGTATCCTTGAACAGGAAATGCTTGGCGAGATAGAGCGTGAGGATCGCCCGCATGCCGTAATAGCCAAAGCGCTCCCACATCTCGGTGGTGAACAGGCGTTTGAGCTGGGGGGGGTGGCCGAACCAGCCGTTACCGGATCCGGCCGCGTCGGCAATGTTGCCCGGGATGGCGCCGGGCTCTGCCGCGGCGACGTCAATCTGCATGGTCATCCGGTATGTGCTCCCGCTAATTCTGATCGGCGCCTAGGCACCGAACCTGTCATATTGGCGCGCAGACTAGCGGGAAATCGCGCCAAGGGAAGAGGA
Organism: Sphingomonadaceae bacterium; assembly: GCA_947451145.1. Taxonomy (GTDB): domain Bacteria; phylum Pseudomonadota; class Alphaproteobacteria; order Sphingomonadales; family Sphingomonadaceae; genus Novosphingobium. The sequence goes on from CANFXW010000010.1 coordinate 53,672, forward strand.
AGTGATTGCCAAAGAAACCATTTTTGCACGACCAAGAGTGATTGCCTGACGCGCTGTATTATGGCAGTGATGCACTGATGATCCAGAACAGTCGCCCCGTCTATCTGAAACTGCGCGATATTATCGCCGAATCAATCATTGACGGCACCTATGCAGAGGGCGCGATGCTGCCATCGGTGCGCGCATTTGCTGCCGAGCAAGGCGCCAATCCGCTCACCGTTGCCAAGGCCTACCAGCAATTCCAACTCGACGGCCTCATCGAAGTGCAGCGCGGGGTTGGTATGCTGGTGGCGCACGGCGCGGCAGACAAATTGCGGCAAAGCGAGCGCGCGGCTTTTCTGGCGCATGAATGGCCCGCTATCCGTTCGCGCATGGACGTGCTGGGAATCGCGCTCAAGGACATTTCCGAAGCGGTATAACTGCCATTTCCGAAGTTGTGTGGAAGGCGTAACCGACGATTATTCTGCCATTGGCTCGGGCACGTCGCCAAATTGGTAATTTTTCGATAAACTGTCGTAAAACTTACGATTGCGGTATTGTGAAAGGTCTGGCAGATTGCTGTCCGTGGTTCCGGACCCCGATTGGGGGGTCGCGTCCGGATCTTCGGAGTTCGCCGGCTTTTCCGGTGCCTATTTCCGTTGGTAAGGGGTTCGATATGATCCGATCAGAACTGCTTCAGGCGCTTGCTCGTGATAATCCCGAGCTCAAGGCCGAAGAAGTCGAGCGTGTGGTCGACATTTTCTTTGACGAGATCAGCGAGCGGCTGGCCAAAGGCGGCCGGGTTGAACTGCGCGGCTTTGGCGCTTTCTCCACCCGCGCACGCGATGCCCGCCAGGGCCGCAATCCGCGCACCGGAGATACAGTCAGTGTTCCTGGCAAGAAAGTGCCCTATTTCAAGCCCGGCAAGGAAATGCGCCAGCGCCTGAACGCGGACTGATACGGGCCGAAGTTCCACTCACATATTGCCGCGCTTTCGCCAATCTGCCAATCGCAGGCGATAGACCTGTGTCTATGCGGACGTGGCGGAATGGTAGACGCCGGGGACTTAAAATCCCCTGATCCTTGATCGTGCGGGTTCGAGTCCCGCCGTCCGCACCATGTAGTCCTCAAATGCGGCAGCTGGGCGACTGCCATATTCCTGATAGGGTAAGTTTGGCGCACTTCCGCGGGCCTTCATGCCTGGCGCTCGGGGCCGTGCTTCCAGAGACGCTCCCAGGACCGCCCAAAACCTGTCCGCAATTCGACGCCAGTCTCACTTGCAGAATAACAGACAGCACAGGGTATTTTGGGGGTCCTCAGGCAAATCCGAGAAGGCGGCGCTGCTCCTGCCAGCTGAGTGGCAGATTCACCTCCAGCAGCTGCGTGATCGAAAATCCTATCGGTTGCTGGCCCTGCAGGATTGCCGCGACGATGTCAGGCGCAAGACTTGATACCGTGAGGTAGCGGGCCAGCCGGTTGCGGCAGCGACCCGACATCCTTGCAAGACCGGAGATGGTCTTGTCCGGATTGGCGATTGCGAGCCGCCGTGCTGCGTGGGCTTCACGAATCAGGTTGATCAGCTTCTGGTCGTGGTGACCGAGCTGGGCTCCAGCATCCGGACCTGGGATGACAAGTCGCAGCTGACGCCCATGCCATACCTTGGTTGATGGGCATGTGAGATCGATCGGCTCTGACCCGGCATCGGGTTCTGCGTCGAGATCAAACGTTGCGGCAAGTCGTGCTGTGCCTGTGCGAATCGTGATGCTCTCAGTGGCCAGCTCGATTCGTTCCACCAGTTTGACAATCAGGGACAGCCGCGGTGCTGGCCGTCCGACCCTGAGGGCCACCGCATGGCAAGCGGCGTCGCCCAGCAATGCTGCAGACTGCCGTGCTGTATGCAAGTGTCCGTTCAGGTATCCTGCGAGCGCAGATCGATCATCAAGGAATGCTGCGAGCCGGTCCGATACCAGTCGTTCGAGATCGTATGCAGAGACCCGCCATGCTTCTGAGCCATCGACCAGCTCAGGGCGGGTGCTGTAATAACGATAACGAACCTTGCCCTTGAGGGTGTGGCTCGGACTCATCGCCCGGCCTTCTCCATCGAACAGCTTGCCGACGAGCAGGCTTGGGTCCTTGGCTTTCAAGCGCCGCGAATGCCCCTGCGTTCGTGTTGCCACGGTTGCCTGAACCTGATCCCAGAGTTCCTCGCTGACGATCGCTTCGTGCTCACCCTGATGGATCACGCTCTTGTGGGTGATCATGCCTCGATAGACCGGGTTGGTCAGGATACGGTAAAGCATGCCACGCCTGTAGGGCACCCCACCGCTCTTATTGCCCTTCGCGCTGATCTTGACCTCAGTTGCGTGTCCGTCGCGGGCCAGCTCATCCACCAGTTCGACTACCGAGCCCAGTGCTAGATATCGCTGCATGATGTGACGAACGAACTCAGCTCTCGGTTCATTGACGACGAGTTTGCGATCCTTGACCAGATATCCGGTCGGAACCGAGCCGCCCATCCAGAGCCCCTTGCGCTTCGATGCCGCGATCTTGTCGCGGATGCGCTCGCCAGTAACTTCACGCTCGAACTGGGCGAACGACAGCAGCATGTTGAGCGTAAGCCTACCCATTGAGGTTGTGGTGTTGAACGACTGGGTGATCGAGACGAAGCTGGCGTTCGCCTTATCCAGAACCTCAACGATCTTTGCAAAGTCAGCAAGCGACCGGGTCAGCCGGTCTATCTTGTAGAGTAGGATAATATCGACCTTGCCCGCAGCAACATCGGCCATCAATCGCTTGAGGCCTAGCCGATCCATGTTTCCGCCTGAGAACCCACCATCGTCGTAGCGGTCAGGAAGCAGGACCCATCCTTCGTGCCGTTGGCTTACTGCATAGGCAGCGCAGGCCTCGTATTGAGCATCTAGGCTGTTGAACTCCTGCTCCAGCCCATCCTCGGTCGACTTGCGGGTATAGACCGCGCAGCGGAAGATCTTCTCAGCCACGGCGTATCAGTCCGAAGAAGCGAGGCCCCGACCAATGTGCGCCCGTTACCTCGCGCGCGATCTCGCTCAGTGATCGACGGGCCTGTCCTTCCCACAGGAAGCCATCCTCGGTGACGGTCACAGTGACAGTTCGCCCGTTCCATTCGCGCACGAGGCGTGATCCCGGGGTCAGCTCTTGGCGGGGCATTGGAACCGAGTTGTCAGAGCCAGAGGACGAAGCACGATCAAGTTCGCGGGCAACTACTGCTGGCAAGCCTCCTAGAAGCCGCTCCTGCAGGCGGTAGGCCAGCAGGCGGCGCAGGAGCGCCGGTCCGATGTTGGGAGCAGCGTTGCCTTCGTGCTGCTCCCAAGCGTTGCAAAGTTCGGCTGGAGGACAGGTTTCCAACCGCGCAAGTTCTTCAGCAAGCCGCGCTTTCTTGCGCGTAGCCACGGCCCTTACTCGCTTGCGATGCTATAGCGGGTGGCCTTGTCGACCTTGGTCCCGATGATCGCGTAGCCCTTCTTCTTGAGGCCGGTCAGCGCAGCACGCGCCGTGTGGGGGAGCCAGCCGGTTGCTTCGACCAGATCGGTGAGCAGCGCACCGCCCTCACGGCGGAGCAGGTCGAGGATCATGTCCTGTTTAGACTTGGGCTTAGGCCTAGTTAAGTGCGGTGAATCGTTCGACTGCACAGTGACGCTCTGCGGGAAATCATTGGGGCTGCGCGCCATGCGGCGCAGGCGTGAAGCGACGGTCTTGATGCTGGTGACTTCAGTCATGGGGTGGTTCTCCTATCGGAGCTGCGAACACCGCTGCTCCCACCACCCAAGGCCCTGCCGATCAGTGTCGGTCAGGGCGGCTGCCCTCATGCTGGCCGCGATTCAGTGACGACACCAATGCTTGAGGTGCGGGGGAAGTCCAATGAAATGTCTAAGTCTGGGACGAAGCGGACGTTCCCGAGCGATGCGTCCGACGGCAGGCTTAACCGTGAGCGGACATACGGCACTTGTTGGTTTGGCAGCCAGAATGAAGAGGCGCTGGAAGCAGGTTTGCGCGCTCACCTAAATGACACGACACAGACTTGGAAAGTGCAGGCAGTCAAGTCGAAATGTCACTGATCATCTGTAGATTGATCGACGACAGGCGCGCCACTTGCACACATGGATGTCAGGCAGCGCCTAGCCCGGAACTTGCGCCAGCTTCGCAATGCGCGCGGCTGGAGCCAGGAAGACTATGCAGACCGGGCCGGCATCCACCGCACCTATGTCAGTGATCTTGAACGCGGGGCTCGAAATCCGACAATTCAGGTTGTCGAGCGGCTGGCTCAGCCTTCTGGCGTGACGGCTGGGAGTTTGCTCGACTGAGGATCGGGTCTTTAGGCCAACTAGTTTGGCAACTCTGGAGTCGTTATGAGCAAGTGCCAGCCCGGGACCGACTTACCAGCCCGTTGCTCCGGCATCGACGGCGATATTGGCACTCGTGACATGGCGCGCCTCGTCACTCGCCAGCCAGACGGCACACCAGGCGATATCTTCTGGCTCGCCAAGGCGCTTGAGCATGTTCTTGGTCAGGACTTGCTGCTCAAACAAGGGATCGGCGGCAAGATGGCGTTCAGTGGCGGCTGTGCGAATGAATCCCGGTGCAATGGTGTTGGCCCGTATGCCATGACCCGCGCCTTCCATGGCGAGCTGACGGGTCATGGCGAGCACCCCGCCCTTACCCGCGCAATGGGCTAGTGCAGGGGAACCTTCGAGCGCGTGGGCCGCATTGGCAGAGGCAAAATTGATCACAGAGGCCGCGCCGCTGGCCTTCAGCCAAGGCCAGGCGGCCCGCGTCGCCAGAAAGACGATGTCGAGCTCGCCCGTTAGCGTGCGCTTCCAGTCATCGTAGGAAAGGTCTTCGATCCAGCCGAACACTGCGAATGCCGCGGCGTTGACCAGCACGTCGATGCGGCCGTGCTCGGCACCGATTTCCGCGAAGAGAGCCTTGGTTGCCGCTTCGTCAGTCAAGTCGCAGGACCGGTCCGCATCTGTCAAATCAACGCCGATGACGTGAGCGCCTTCGGCCCGGAATATCCCGGCACAGCCCCGGCCGATACCGCTGGCAGCACCGGTGATAACGGCGAGCTTGCCAACCAACCGGTCAGCCATGAACCGGAACCTCGCGGCGGCGCAGATTGCCTGCCAGCGCGATCATGGCGCCGATCAAAGCCGCTCCCGAAAGCACCCCGAAGGCTCCTAGCAAACCACCAACCTGCTTGTTGGCGAACGTCACCACCAAGGGGCAGAGGAACTGGCCGACCGAGAAAGCTCCGGTCCACATCCCCGCCCCGCGTCCGCGGATTTCGAAAGGCAGCGAGCTCATCGCCCAGACCAGCAGGGTCGGCAGCAGCATGCCCGCGCCAAGCTGGTTGATGAAGCAGCCGATCAGAAACGGGAGCGGGCTTTCCGCGCGCGACATGAGTAGGAAGCCAACAGTCAGCAGGCCAAACTCGCTGAGAAGCAGGCGCGATACCTGCATGCGCCCAACGCGCGAATAGATCACAGTGCCGACCACCACACCGATGCTTGCCAATGAGGTCAGGAAACCGGTCTTGGCCGGATCGGTTATGCCCAGCGCCACCAGCCCGAGCGGCGCTTGTATTTGCACCGTGTAGAACAGGACCGAGCCGAACACGGTTACAACAATAATCCCGGCCATGCGTGCCCAAGGAAATCCCGCCCAGCTGCCGTGGTGCGGCGGGACCTCTGCCTCGTCGCCCGCATCCTTTTCGGAAGGCTCCCAAGTAAACAGCAACACCAGCAAGAGCATGACCAGCGCCGAGCCATAGACCCAGAATGGCGCGCGCCAGCCCGCTCGTCCCAGCAAGCCGCCGACGTTGAAGAATACGATCGCCGACATCGATGCCACGGCCGTCTGCGCCGCCAGCCAGCGATCGCGCGCCGCGCCCTGATAATAGTCGCCGATCATCGTCGTGGTCAGGACCATGATCAGCGATTCCGCGAGGCCGACTGCAACGCGCGAGGCGATTATTGCCTTGATATCGGTGAGAAATACCGGCGCGATACCGACAATCGCATAGATAACGAAAGACCATAGAAGCAGGCGTCTGCGCCCGAACCAGTCACCCAGAATGCCTGCCACCGGCGAGAACAGTGCGACGCAGAGCGCCGGGACGGTCAGTACCATCGGCACCCAGTATTCATAGTCGGGCACATGGCTGAATTCGCCGAGCAGGCCGGGCAGCACAGGGGCGAGCAGGACAATCGCCATCGTCGACAAGGTGATCGGCAGCAGGAGCGAAAGCCCTGTCATAAACCCCGGTTCGTGGTGCCTGCTCATCCTCTATCTTCCCTTGTTCTTGTTATTCTGGCGCGCCGTTAGGAGCCGTCGGTAATCAGCGTCCCGCCATCGACCACGAGATTGTGCCCGTTGACGAAGGCTCCGGCTGGCGAGGCGAGGAACAGGGCGGCGCCAGCGACCTCTTGTGGTGTGCCCGGGCGACGGAGCGGCGTCATGGCCATGCGGCGCTGCATGAATGCCTCATCCGCCAGCAACGGCGCGGAGAGCTCAGTAGCGATGAAGCCGGGACTGATGGCATTTACGCGCACATTCTGCGGCCCCCACTCCACGGCGAGATTGCGCGCAAGCTGGGCATTGGCAGCTTTCGTCAGCGCATATGCGTTGATTCTGCCATTTCCCCTCAGGCCCGAAAGGCTCGAAACGAGAATGGCCGATCCGCCGCCGCCTGCCGCGATGCGCGGCAAGGCGAGATTGCACAGCACCACCTGACTGCGCAGGTTCACGTCCATGACGCGGGCATAGGCGTCCATATCGATCGATGCGAAGGGCCCGGCCTTCCCGGTGATCCCGGCGTTGCAGACCAGAATGTCCAAGCCGCCAAGCTCTGCGCAAGCAAAGTCGACCAGACAGGCCAGCGCCGCATCATCAGCAACGTCACAGGCCAAGCCCGGCATCCGCAACTCTGATGCGACGCGCGCGGTGTCAGCGGCGTCCTCGCTGGAGATCACCACCCGTGCCCCAGCCTCGATCAGTCCCTCAGCAATGGCGCGGCCAATTCCCCGGGTTGATCCGGTGACCAGCACGGCCTTGCCCGAAAGATCGAACATGCTCAGGGCTTATGTTCCTCAAGCGGCTGGCCGTTGTGGAGATAGGCCGGAGCCTCGATCAGCACGAAGGCGATCCGGCAGACCTTGTCGCTGGTATTGCGCCAAAGATGGTTGGTCCCGCGCTGCACGATAATGCCGCCCTGCCGCACGGTGCGCTTGGCCCCGTCATCCAGCTCGAGTTCGATTTCACCCTCGATCACGATGCCGTAATCGATCGAATTGGTACGATGCATCGGGCTTTCCTTGCCCGGCAGCATATCGACGACACGGATCACCGAACCCTGATTGAGCGTCAGCCCGGCGTCGCGCTCGCGCCCGTCGATCTCGTCGTTGTTATCGGCAGGAACGGTGGCAGTGGTCCAGACCAGCAGGAAAGCGGCATCGCCCGAAGGGATCATCTTGGTGGGCGAGACGTCTTCCGAGCGAAACACCGCGCGGCCGTTTGCGTCATGCCCGGTGACGACCCGCTGGACCGGCCGCAGGCCGCTGTCACAAAGTTCGCTCATGCCGGGACAACCTTCTGGTCGATCGCGCCAAACGGCGTGCGGCCATCGGCGGTGCGCGCTTCCATTCGAACCGTGTCGCCAAATTTCATGAACTCGGTCTTCGGCCCGCCCAGATCGACAATCTCGATCCCGCGCCGCTCGGCGATACAGGATGAGCCGACTTCGCGGAAGTTCTCATTGGAAACGGTGCCCGATCCGATCACTGTGCCGGCCACCAGATCGCGGGTGCGCGCGGCGTGGGCGACCAGCGCGTCAAAACCGTAACCCATCGCCTTGCCATGGGCGTTGCCGAATTGCTCGCCGTTCCAGTGGACAAGCAGGTTCATGTCCGGCTGGAAGTCCTGCCAGGCATCACCCAGATCGTCGGGGGTAACCGCAAAAGGCGCCATCGAGCATGGCGGCTTGGCTTGCACCCAACCGAAGCCGGACTTCATTTCCGGCCCAGCCAGTGCTCGCAGCGACCAGTCGTTTATCTGCACAACCAGACGGATGTGCTTGCCGGCATCGGCAAGGCTTGTGCCCATCGGCACGAAGTCGGTGATGATCCCGAATTCGCCCTCGAAATCGATCTGCAGCGCCTCGTCCACCATGCGGACGTCTTCAGTGGGGCCGTAAAACTTGTTGGAGACGCCCTGATACATCAGCGGCCATGATACCGGTGGCTTGTCGATGCCGATAACCTTGTCCATCAGCGCGCCGTGGCTGGCATAGACCGAGCCATCGAGCCACTGCCACGCCCGCGGCAGGGGAGCTATGATGCGGCTGGCATCGAGCGGATCGGGGAAGTTCGTCGCTGCGGCAAGCTGGGGCGCGAGGGCATCCCAGTCCTCCAGCGCCTCCTGCAGGGTCTTGACCGGGGCAGCAGTGCAGGCCTTGCCATCAGGCGAAACGACAACCAACTGGCCGTCTTTTGTGCCGTCATTCAGTGTCGCAAGGCGCATGCAATATTCTCCCGAGGATCCAATCTGACCATTCGATAATCAGAGCAGCGAAACACGACAAAGGCATTCGGTCGATAGGCTTCCATTGATACTATGCGATGGTTCGCCGTGCAGGCATGTTGCAATGGGCAGGCCAGATCAATCAATCCTATGGGGAGTATCATGGCCCAGTGGCTGAAGCGCGGCGCGACCGCGGAAGCGAAGGCGGACGCGGACCGCAAGGTGCGGGACATTGTCGAGGCGAGCCTTGCCGACATCGAGAGCCGCGGCGATGCTGCAGTGCGCGATATGTCGATCAGGTTCGACGGCTGGGACCGCGCCGATTACCGCCTGTCGCAGGCCGAGATCGATGCCTGCGTGAACAGCCTGACACCGCAGGAGCGCAAGGACATCGAGTTCGCCCAGACGCAGGTGCGCAATTTTGCGCAGATCCAGCGTAACTCCATGCTCGACGTAGAGGTGGAAACTATGCCCGGCGTCGTGCTCGGCCACAAGAACGTGCCGATCAATGCGGCGGGTTGCTATGTGCCCGGCGGCAAGTACCCGCTGCTCGCTTCGGCCCATATGAGCGTGATCACTGCCAAGGTGGCTGGCGTTGCCCGCGTCATCACCTGCGCTCCGCCGTTCCAGGGCACTGTCGCGCGCCACATCGTTGCGGCGCAGGCCATGGCGGGTGCCGACGCGATCTATGCGCTGGGCGGCATTCAGGCGGTAGGCGCGATGGCGCTGGGGACCGAGACGATCGATCCGGTCGATATCCTCGTCGGCCCGGGCAACGCCTTCGTCGCCGAGGCCAAGCGCCAGCTCTATGGCCGTGTCGGCATCGATCTGTTCGCCGGTCCGACCGAGACGCTAATCATAGCCGACGAGATCGGCTGCGATGCCGAACTCGCGGCTACCGACATTCTCGGACAGGTCGAGCACGGCCCGGACAGCCCCGGCGTGCTGCTGACCAACAGCGAAAAGCTCGCCCGAGAGACCATGGCCGAGATCAAGCGCCTGCTGCAGATCCTCCCCACCGCCGACCATGCCCGCAAGGCGTGGGAGACCTTCGGTGAGGTGATCGTGGCGGACAGCTATGAGGAAATGGTCCAGATCGCCGACCAGATCGCCAGCGAACACGTGCAGGTGATGACTGCCGATCCCGATTACTTCCTCGACAACATGACCAACTACGGCGCGCTGTTCCTGGGGCCACGCACCAATGTCTCCTTTGGCGACAAGGTGATCGGCACCAACCACACCCTGCCGACCAAGAAGGCGGCGCGCTATACCGGCGGGCTGTGGGTCGGCAAGTTCCTCAAGACCTGCACCTATCAGAAGGTGCTGACCGACGAGGCATCGGCGCTGGTCGGTGAATACTGTTCACGGCTTTGCGCGCTTGAGGGCTTTGCCGGACACGGCGAACAGGCCAATGTCCGCGTGCGTCGTTACGGCGGCCGGAATGTGCCCTATGCCGGACAGGCGGAACCGAGCGAGTTGACCAGAGCATGACCCTTCGACAGGCTCAGGGAGAGCGGAAATGACTGAGCCCCTGCCCCAGACCCCCAGCTTCCGCCTCGATGGCCGCCGCGCCGTGGTGACCGGGGCCGGGCGCGGGATCGGGCTGGCCGCTGCGGCTGCGTTGGCTGACGCCGGAGCTGAGGTGACACTGGTCGCCCGTTCAACTGGAGAGATTGCCGAAGCTGCCGAACGGATCGGCAAAGGCGCGATTGCCGCGACGCTCGACGTATCCGACCTCGCCGCCGTTCGCGCCTTTTTCGAGGAGCGCCCTGCCTTCCACGTGCTCGTCAACAATGCCGGAACCAACAAACCCAAGCCGATGTGGGAAAGCTCAGAAGACGATTTTGACACCGTGATCGGGCTTAACCTCAAGTCGGCATTCTTTGTAGCGCAGGCCTGTGTGCGCCAGATGCTGGCCGAGAACGCAAAGGGCAGTCTGATCCACATGTCGAGCCAGATGGGCCACATCGGCGGGCCGACCCGCGCGCTCTATTGCGCTAGCAAATGGGGCGTCGAGGGGATGAACAAGGCCATGGCGCTCGACCTCGCCCCGCACGGCATCCGCTCGAACACGATCGCGCCCACCTTTATCGAAACCCCGATGACCCGCCCTTTCATGGAAGATCCTGTGGCGCGGGCAAATATTGTCGGCAAGATCAAGCTGGGGCGGCTCGGCACGGTCGAGGACATCATGGGCGCGGTGGTCTACCTCGCGTCAGACGCCAGTTCTCTGGTTACCGGCACGAGCCTGCTCGTCGACGGCGGTTGGACAGCGGAGTAAAACAATGGCCCGGTTTCTTCGAAATTGCTGGTATATGGCCGCCTGGAGCCACGAAGTTGGAGAAGCTTCCTTGCGGCGGCGGCTCTTGGGCGATCCGATTGCGCTGTACCGCAGGTCTGATGGCACAGTAGCCGCGCTTGTCGACCGCTGCCCCCACCGCTTCGCCCCGCTTTCGATGGGCACGCGGGATGGCGATAACCTTGTCTGCCCCTATCACGGGCTCACTTTCGATCCGCAAGGCGCCTGTGTGCACAATCCCTATTCGGATCAACTGCCCAAAGGCGCATCGATCCGCTCTTTCCCGACAGTCGAACGCGACAGCATTGTCTGGTTCTGGGCCGGGGATGAAGCGAAGGCTGACACCGCGCTGATCCCGGACTTCTCGATGCTGATGATATCCGGACACGGCGCGCCACTCTCCGGCTACATGGCCATGGCCGCGCCTTATGAGATGGGTATCGACAATCTGCTCGACCTCTCGCACATCGAATTCGTCCATAAGGGCAGCTTTGCCGGTATGGGCGTGATCTTCGCCGGTGAACATAGCCTGCGCCAAGAGGGCAATCGCCTGCATTCAAACTGGTGGATGACCGACGTTGCAGCACCACCGCACACCTTTGGCATCTATAACCCGCAAATGCGCTGCGATCACTGGCTCGACATGCGCTGGGATGCCCCCGCAGCGATGTACCTGCAAGTCGGTGCCTGCCCGCACGGCGAGTCGCGCGATGGCGGGCCATTGGCCCATCAGGCCCATATCCTGACGCCGGAGAGCGAGAACTCGACCCACTACTTCTGGGCAACGACGCGCGGCTTCCCGCCCACCGAGGAAAGCGACGCCATGCTCAATGGCCTGTTCTCACAAGCCTTTGATGATGAGGATAAGCCGATCATAGAGGCGACTTTCCGCAACATGGACGGGCAGGATTTCTGGGACCTCAAGCCTGCTTACCTTGGCATTGATGCCGGCGGCACAACGGCGCGGCGGATACTTGAAAAGCTGATCGCCTCTGAAACGGCAGGCTGATGCCAGAATTTTCATTCCACCACGGGGGAGTCTCGGTTCCAGACCTTGCTGCGGCGATTGACTGGTATGGCCGCGTGCTCGGCTTTGTGCTGGAGAGAGAGTTCACCATCCCCCCGGCTCGCGTCAAGGCGGCGATGGTTCGCAAGGGGCCGCTGCGCTTCGAGCTATTCGAACCTGAGGATGGCGCACCCCTGCCCGAAGGCCGCAGCCATCCGCCCAGCGACATCCGCACCCACGGCAACAAACATGTCGCCTTCCGCATTGCCAGCCTCGATGCTTTCATCGCCGAGATGCAGGAAAAGGGCGTGGACGTGCCGTTCGTTGTGCGCGAAGAGTTTGGCAGCGGCTGTTTCATTCGGGACTGCGCGGGCAATCTGATCGAATTTGTCGAGGAGCCAGCAGACTGATGTTTGACGATCCGAAAAGCGCTGAGATTGCCGCCCGTTATGAGGCCCGCGCCGCCTCCGACGCCGCCCTGATGCGCGAACTCGGCCCTGCCGGCTTCGCGCGCCGCGACGAGTTTCTGCTGCCGGTGGGTGAGGATGTCGGTCGCTTTCTCCACGCCCTGATCCTCGCCCGCCGTCCGGCGCGCATTCTGGAGCTGGGCACCAGCTATGGCTATTCAACGCTCTACCTCGCCGATGCGGCGCGCGCAGTCGGAGCGCAGGTCGTCACCATGGAACTGGCCGACTACAAGCAGGCCCACGCCCGCGAACAGCTGGCCGAGGCAGGCCTTGCCGATGTGGTCGACTTCCGTCTGGGCGACGCCGTGGCCATGCTCGCCGCCGATCCCGGGCCGTGGGACTTTGTGCTGCTCGACATCTGGAAGGAGCTCTACCTTCCTTGCTTCGATGCCTTCTACCCGAAGCTGTCCGAAGAGGCGGTGATCGCCTCCGACAATATGATCGAACCCGCTATGGCCCGCCCCGAAGTGCGGCTCTATCGCGAGGCGGTTCGCGCCAAGGCCGATATGCAAACCGCGCTGCTCCCTATCGGCAGCGGGATCGAGATTTCGGTTAAATGGTCAGCCGGTAACGCAAAGCTTTAGAGCAGCGCCTAGATCGCGTGCTCGTCCGCCTCGGTGATTTCCGCCAGCTTTCCGCTTACCGGCTGCTTGCCCGGCACTGACTTGCGATAAGGCTCGAAGCTCCCCCGATCCTGATCAAAGGTCATGTCCCACGGAATATCGTCGCCCCTGAAAATGGGCGGAGCATTGTTTGACCATAGCAGCGAGCCAAAACGAAAATCCCAGGCGCGGGGGATCCAGTTGTCGTCGAGATAGTCGGTGTCGGCGTGGTACTCCGCTTCACCGGAATGCCCGGGAATCTCGCAGTAGTAGTAGATCGCGCTCGAAATGCGGTGGCGCGAAATGCCGCCACTGGTGTTCATCGTCGTGTTCTTCCAGCCCTTCGCTTCCATAATGTTCGCCCCGAGCATGACCTCGTCGATATCGTCGCATCCAAAGGCGATGTGCATGAATTTGAAGTGATCGGGCGCAATCGGCAGGTCGCAATTCACCCAGAAGATCGAGTGGTGCTCAAAGGTGCCATCGGCGCGAGCGAAGACGCCCGTGCCCTTGGAATGGTCGGTGTAGCGGAAGCCCAAGTGGCGTTCGTAGAATTCGAAAGAGCCGACATAGTCGGGGCTGAAGAACACCACATGATTGATCGTCTTGGGGATCGCCCGCGCGCGCCAGATGCGGTGCTGGTTGAAACGCGGAAAGCTTCCGGGGGTGTTGACCGGGCTAGCCTCGGCGACGACGGCGCGCTTGTCCCAGACGCGCAGCGCAATCGGCTGGCCATCGGGGCAGACCGCATGGACCGTGCCATCAGCATCGCGAGTGACCGCGACTTCGCTTGCCAGACTGTCGGCAATCCGATCAAGGTTCTCTGCCGTATCGACGCCCCACACAGTCTCCTTGATCCCGTCGCCAGCATAGGGATCGGGCGAAGGCAGGCGCGCATCGCCATGCCGCAACAAGATCAACCGGCTGCCCGAAGCCAGATGGAACACCGCTTCCGCCTCTGAGACAGATTCAACCGGCAGGCCGAAATCAGTCCAGAAGCGGGTGTGTTCCGCAAGATCGGAAACCCCGAAAACGACGCTTTCAACGCCCAGAATAGACATGCAAATTCCTCATCAAAGCCATGCCCTTATGGACACGAGCATTGTTGAGGAGAAATGCAAAGTATCGGATCGAACCTAGCCAGCGTTTCGATTGATCAAACTGGTTCGGCCAGTTTCTTGCGGATGCGATCGGTCAGCTCAACGGGGTCACCAGCGCTCTCGGGGTGCATTTCCCACTCGCCGAGCTGGATCGAGCTGGTGCCGACCAGTTTGGCGCGTTCAAAGCGGCGGTCCATGAAGGCTCGCAGGGCTTGCGGCACTTCGCGGTTGGCGAGTTCCTCGGCGAGCACGACGGCGTCTTCCACCGCCATAGCCGCACCCTGCCCCAGATGCGGCGTGGCGCTGTGCGCGGAATCGCCGATCAGCACGATGCGGCCCTGATACCAGGGATCGGGCATGATGCAGGCCTCAAGCGGACGATAGACCACCAGCGCCGGATCGGTGACCGCCTTGGCCGCCTCGCCCAGAATGCCGCCGAAACCTTCAAGCCGCTTCTGCATTTCGACGGCGAGCGTTTCGGGTGCGAACTTGGGATTGCCGGGTTCCTCGAACACCGCGAAGATGTACATCTCCTCTTCTGAGAGCGGGCAATAACCGGCCTTGCCGCCCGCCTTGCCGATGTAGAGATCGGACCATTCCAGATCCTTGGGCCGCGGCACGTTATAGCGCCACACACCCTGTCCGGTGAACTTTGGCGTGGCTTCCGGCCACAATACCTTGCGCACTGCCGAATAGTTTCCGTCGCAGCCGATCAGCAGGTCATAGGTGCCGTTCGTACCATCGGTAAAATCAACCGAAACGGCCTCACCGCTGTCCTCAAAACACTGGAATGTGACGCCAAGCCGCACCGGGATGCCGAGTTCTTTGACCTTAGTGGTCAACACCTCGTGCAAAGCCGGACGGGTGAGGCCGAGGTCGGCGGCGAGGCCATCGGCAGCTGGATCGCCAGGTAGTTCGGCGATCAGATCGCCTGCCAGGTTCATGAAACGTACGCCCTTGTAAGGGTATCCCGCCTTCTCGGCTGCCTTGCCCAGCCCCAGAACCTCGAGCGCGCGGATGAAATTGGCCTGCACGATGATGCCGACATGATAGACCTTCCAGTCCTTGTCGCGCTCGACAACTTCCACGCTAATGCCGCGCTGTTGCAGCCCTATTGCCACGGCGAGGCCAGCTACGCCGCCGCCAACCACGAGTACTTTTTGTGCCTTGCTCATTTGGCTTATCCCTCTTTTATGCGGCCGCTTCGGCGATCGGGGCCGCGTCTGCTGGGTGATAGTGAAGCTGGTCTGGGCGGGCGAAGACCACGTCCCAATTGGGCTCGCCGCGCATGAAATCGGGCAGGTTGGTCATGTAGATTGCCGTACCGAAGGCACCGTCCCAGATGCGCGGCTTCCAGCCGTCGTCGACGCAATCGCTGTCCGCGCCATATTCGGCGTCGCCACCCGCCGGACAGGGAACGTAGAAGAATGCCGCCGAAGTCAGCCGGTGGCGGCCAAAGCCCCAGTTCCAGTCGCCGTATTTGTAACCGCGCCGGTCAAGGTAGTTCTTTGCCACCATCAGCTCGTCGATGTCTTCTACTTCCCAGTTGGCGTGGTGGAATTTCAGCGTGCCATTGAAGCCGGGCATCGGCGCGTGGGCATTGGCGAGGAACACGTTGTGGTGCTCGTAACAGCCATCGGCGCGCATATAGACGCCGAAGCCCTTCTGCATGTCGGTGATCCGGAAGCCGAGCTTGTCACGGTAGAATTCCAGCGCCTCCTGCACATCGGGGAAGGTCCAGACGCAGTGGTGGGTGCGCTTGGGCAGCGCGCGATCAATCCACTTGCGCGGCTGGTTGAGCCGCTCGATCCGGCCAATGGTGTTTTGCGGGGTGGGCGCGCCGAAAACCGTGCGGGGCTGCCAGACCTGCAGGCCTATGGCCTGTCCGAAAGGGGTGACGAAGTGGACCACGCCCTCCTCGTCAGTGGTCAGGGCGATGTCAGGCTCGAGCTTCGCCTTAATGCGGCGCATGCCTTCATCATTGTCCACCGCCCAGACGCATTCGAACACACCGATCCCGGTCTGCGCGGTGTCCTTGGGCAGGCGCGGATGGCCGCGCTGGAGGAACAGCGCCTGCGATCCGTCCGCTACTTCGAACAGCGCTTCCTCTGCCTTTTGCTCGATCAGCGTGAGGCCGAACTCCGTGAAGAAGCGCACGCAGGCCGCGACATCCTCAACCAGCCAAGTGAGCCGCCTGATACCGATAATTGCCATAGTGGATACTCCCGCTGGTACGCGGAGAACTTTGGGATGGCAGGTCGGCCTGGATGTTGATCTGGCTCAAAAGAAAGGCATGCATTGTTCCGAACCCAAGGCATCCAGAAAATCGAAGCGTCAGGCATCCTGCCAAGCGAACACCAATTCGCCTTCGCGGAAGGCAAAGCGGTTGAGGTGTCTTTCAACAGCGCCCTTAAGTCCCTCAAGCTGGCCCGGCGAAGTCGCTTCGATCCGGCAGGTCAGGGTGTCGGCCGCGGCCTCCATCGTGAAAAGGCCATCGCCCGGCCAGTCGGCACCGCGCGCATTGCGCGGGAACACGACCTTGCCCTGGGCGGCATCGAAGTCGACGGCCATGTTGTGGCTCCAATGCTTGCAAAGCTGCTGGAGGTAACGGCTGGCGCTGGCTGTGGGCACCTGCGCGACTGAACGGTTCATATTCACAGTCTTTCGATTTTTTGCGCGACTTCATCAAGCAGTGCAGCGATGGAAAAAGCAGCATCTTCATCTGCGGTGCCTTTCGACAAACGCTGCATTGTTGCCGTGCGCAGGTTCATCATGGCTCGGCGAACCGGGGCCGAATGATTCCGCCCGGCTTCCTCCGCTATTGTCGATAGCCTCGCGAATGCAGCATCCGCCCTGGCGCGGTTGGCATCGAGTTCGGCCTTGCCGGCATCGCTCAGGGAGAAGCTGCGCGTGCGGCCTTCGCCCGGCACTTCATCCACTAGCCCCATGTCCTGAAGCAGGGTGAGCAGGGGGTAAAGTACGCCCGGACTGGGACTATAGGCCTCGCTGCTCTTTTCGGCGAAAGCGCGGATCAGCTGGTAGCCATGGTGCGGCCCGCTTTCGAGCAGGGCGAGCACCATCAGTCGCAGTTCATCACCGGCAAATCGCTTGCCCCGGCGGCCGCCCCTGCCTCCGCCGAAGCCGCCAAAGCCGCCACCAGCTCCATCGCCAAAACCTTCGCTGCCGAAACGGCCACCAAAGGGGCCGCGGCCAGCGAAAAAAAAGGGCCATCCCGGCCCGCGACCGCTCTTGCGACCGCCGATGCGTTCGTTGCATCCATGCATGTGTCTGTCTCCTTCACTATGCGTTGAGCAGGAGATAGCGCATTTCCAGATCATTTCAAGATATATCTTGTAATGATCTAAATTACGTTTTTCGGAACAGCAAAGTCAGCAGGAACAGGAAGGTGCGGAAGTCGATCAATTTGAGCGCTGCGCGTGCTTCAGCCGGAGTGAGCTTGGCAACCATCGGCATGGCGCCGAATATCTTGCCGCGGATCACCAGCTCGCCATTCTCGCCGGCGATCTTGCGGATCGCCATCAGTTCCTTGTTATTGGCATCGACGATGGTCGCTACCGGCACTTTGTTCTTGGGCTTCATCACACGGCTCCCCCGCAGACCTTGTCGTAGTCGATGCCTTGATCATCCATCATCTGGATCGCCGTTGCGCGGCCCGCGCCGAACACGCCGCCGCCCGGATGCATGAACGGCCCGGTGAGGTAGAGCCCCTCGATCCCCGGCACCCGGAACGAGCCGAGATCGGGCGTCGGGCGGTGGCCCATCGACTGGTAAAAGAACGGCGCGCAGCCGTGGGCATCGCCCTCGACCATCGAGTTGGGACTGCCGCGTTCGTGATCGAGCGGCGAGCAAACCTTGCGACCAAGGATATTGTCATCGCCAAGGTTGATGAAGAACTTGCGGTACTGCGCCAGTGCGCGGTCGGCGTGTTCCTCCTTCGCCGCGTCCCAGCTTTGCGGGCCATCGGGATAGAGACGATAGGGCGCGAAGTTGACGCCATAGAAAACTCCCCGCCCTTCCGGCGCGCGGCTGGGATCGAAGATGGTGTTGTCTCCGCCCGCGATCAGCCGGTGCGAAACCTCGCCGCGCCGCAGTTTGTCATACTCCAGGCACATGTCGCGCACGGTGTAGAAGTCCATCAGCTCAGTCATCATGGCGTTGCAATCATTGCCGACCTTGAGCTGAAGCCGCTCTTTCAGCGCCATGTGGGTGAGGTTGATCGAGAAGGTCGATTGTGTGACCCGCTCGGCGCGTTCCAGCACCGGTTCAGGCGTCTCGCCGACGAACTGACGCAGCTTGTGCGGGTGGATCTGGCCGATAACGCCATCACGCGAAAGGATGGTTTCGCCATCCTCCAGCTCGACACCGATTGCCTTGCCGCCCGATACGAGCACACGCTTTACCGGCGCATTAACCCGAACTTCGCCGCCGAAATGCTCGATCGCTCGAACCAGAGCATGGCTGAGTTGTCCCGATCCGCCCTTGGGCATCG
Organism: Sphingomonadaceae bacterium; assembly: GCA_947451145.1. GTDB lineage: Bacteria > Pseudomonadota > Alphaproteobacteria > Sphingomonadales > Sphingomonadaceae > Novosphingobium. The sequence goes on from CANFXW010000010.1 coordinate 72,191, forward strand.
AACAGCCATAAGTGTGGATGATCCCGGGCATGACGAAAGCGCCCATGCCGGTGCCCAGTTCATCGGGCATCTGCAGGTTCTCTGTGACCATGCGAACGATATGCAGCTTCAGCAGATCGCTGTCGAAATAGGCATCGACGATATCGAGCGCGGTGCGCTGCATCAGATCAAGCAGGAAGCGGCCCTCGTCCGACTGGTCCATCATGGCAACAAAAGCACCGAGCGGGAACGGCGGGGAATAGAGCCCCGAGGTGAGCATCGGCAGCGCCGCCATACTCATGCCCACGAACTTGCGATAGGCCTCGGCATCCTTGGCGCTGGTGGTTTGGGCCAGTTCCTCGCAGGTGCGGTCGAGATCCTTGTAGGAGCGGATGACCGTGCCATCTTCCCAGATCGAAACGTGGACGAGATCGGGGTAGATATATTCCAGCCCGAACTTGGACAGCAGCCCCAGCTCGTCCTCGCGCAGCATGGGGTTGCCTTGGATCATGATGTGCACGTTGGAGTGTTCATCGTGCCAGAAGCGGGGGCGGATCAGCTCTCGGGTAGAAACGCCGCCGCCGTAATGCCCCTTGGCCTCAAGCACGAGCACGCGCTTGCCCGCCTTGGCCATGTAGGCGGCAGCGGTGAGGCCATTGTGGCCTGCGCCCATGACGACAATGTCATAACTCATGCATGCTCTCCGGAGAAAAAGGTGCGAAACTGGGCGATGCCCGGAACGTGGCTAGCGCAGCCGCCATCGGCGACGAGCACTTGTCCGGTGATGTTGCGCGCGGCGTCGCTTGCGAGAAATGCGACGGCCTCGGCAATGTCTTCCGGCGCGCCAAGCTGGTCGCGCAGCGTTTCATCCTCAACCGCCTTGCGCAGCGCGGGCGGGAAGGCAGCTTTGAGCGCAGGGGTCAAGGTCATGCCCGGTGCAGCGGCGTTGCTGCGCACGCTTTGAATGCCGTGGCTGGCTGCAATCGCGCGGGTCATCTGGATGATCGCCGCCTTGGACGAGGAATAGGCGGCCTGAATCAGATGCCCCTGCAGAGCAAGGTTGCTCACGGTGTTGACGATGTTGCCGCGGCTCTCGCGCAAGTGCGGCAGCGCAGCGCGGCAGGCGATCATCGTGCCGCGCACGTTGACCGCATGGGTCCGGTCCCAAAGCGCGGTATCCATATTCTCGACATCGCCATCCGCCTGCGCAATGTCCGGTCCGAGCAGGGCAGCATTGTTGTGCAAAATGTCGAGTCTGCCGAAGTGCGCAACAGTCTGCGTGATCATCGCTTCGATTGAACTTTCAACTTCAAGATCGAGATGGATCGGAATCGCATCGGGTAGTTCAGCCACAACCGATGTCGCAGCTTCCAGCGCAATATCGGCAATAACCAACTTCGCGCCGCGCCCTGCCATAAGGCGAGCCGTTGCGGCGCCAATGCCACCTGCGCCGCCGGTGATCACTGCCACCTTGCCATCCAGCCGGATCGCGTCTCCCATGCCGTCCACTCCTCCCGGATTTGACCTTATTGGAGAGTCCCATAAAGTGTCGGCCCACCTATGGAAGGCGGTACTTTTTTGTGCCCAATAACTGAATGAGCGAGATGCCGAACCCGCAACGCATCGCTGAACTGGCGGCCGAGATGGAGGCGCATGGCACGGCACGCGATGCGCCTGTGCGTGCCGTCATGGCGCTATTGGGTGACCGCTGGACCACGCTGATCCTGCTGGTGCTCGAAGCGGGAGAATGGCGGCATGCCGAGCTTAAGCGGGTGCTGGGGCGGCTCTCGTCGGAACAGGCGATCTCGCAGCGGGTGCTTACCCTGAAACTGCGCACGCTTGAGCGCGATGGCTTTGTCTTGCGCGCCATCAGCGCCGACATTCCGCCAAAGGTCAGTTACAAGCTTACTGCGATGGGCGCAGGCCTTTGCAGCGAGGCGCGACGTTTGATCATGTGGGTGAATGAGCGCGAACCGCAGATTGAGGAGGCGCGCCAGACTTTCGACGCGAGCGACTAGCGGGTCTTTGAATCGGCCATGAAGTGCACGGCCAGCTGATCCCGCTGCGCCTCTTCCGAAGGAACAATGAGAACGATGTTGTTTGGCCGGGCAACCGATCTTGAAGCGATCGTCGTCAGCCGTTCCACGACCCAGCGCAGCGCGGAATCGTTGTTGTTTGTGATGTGCCACTGCACCGCCTCGCGGATCGGCGGCATGGCAAAGGGCAATTCGCGCATGACGAGGGGATAGGTCTTGATCACTTGCTCGGCCAGGCGGCGGTGCATGGTGGCGATCCGCTTTGTCCCTACCAGCAATCCCGGAAGCGTGAGGAATGTGGGCGAGACAACCTCGATCCGCCGCTGCTGCTTCTGACGGCGGACGAACCATTCTTCAAAGGCCGGCATACGGGCGCGATTGAAACGTGCAGTCACGTGGCCTAGCTCGAAATAGAGCTCCTTGGTCACTTCGCCCTGCAACGCCGGATTTCTGGAATCGCCAACCACGACGTGATCATCCTCGAAAACGATCTGGCTGGGGTGATCGGGCGAAATGGCGAAATCGATGGTGAGCAGAAGGTCGATATAGCTGCGCTCCACTGATTCCACCGGATTGTCGGTCATCGGCTGGATTTCAAAGCGCATGTTCGGCGCTTCGTGCGACAATTCGGCGAGTGTATCGGCCAGAACCACCTGCGTTGAATAGTCGGACGCCATGATCCGCACGACGCGGTCTGCAGTAGCGGGATCGAATGGCGGGGCAATCGCAATGGTTGTGCGGACTTGCTCCAGAACGGCGCGCACCGGTTCGATCAGCTCTTCCGCGCGCGAGGTGAGGATCATCTGGCGGCCCTTCACCACCAGTAGATCATCGCCGAAGTATTCCCGCAGCCGCCCGAGTGCGCTTGAGGTGGCGGATTGTGACAGGCACAGCCGGTCTGCCGCCAATGAAACACTTTTCTCGGTCAGCAGCGCATCGAGCGCCACAAGCAGGTTAAGATCAAGCCGTCCGAACCGCATCGCCATCCCTTTCGACCCCCTTCTATTGCAGTGTCGAGAGGGCGCTGGCGACGAGTGTAACAGCATTGCCGTCATGCGCAAAACCAGCGCGTTCAGCAGCGGTCGTCGATAGCGAAGGCTGCGCGGCAAAAGCGGCTTCCAGCGCGGCATCGGGAACGTAGCTGACCAGATCCGGCGAAACGCCGCATTGCTTGGCGATCTCGGCTGCGAGTTCCCCCATGCTAAGCCGCAGTGCTGGCAGGGTCACCGCTCTGCCCGGGGGTAACAGCGCTGGATCCATGCCCAACGCATGGATAAAGTTCTGCGCGCAGCGGGCAACCGATTCCGCCCAGATCATTCCCCCTGCCGAAACCGGGCAAGTGAAGGCCTCGCCCGCCTTCAGCGCGTGGAAAAGGTCCGACATGAAGGCACTCTTCATGCCCGATGGTCCCTTTGGCCGGGCAAGGATGCCGGGCAAACGGACCGTCACGCCATCAATCAGCCTGCGATTGGAGAACATGGAGACGGCGTGCTCCATCATTGCCTTATGTCCTCCGTAGACCATCTTTGGCGAGAGCGGCGTAGCATCGTCAACATGGGCGGGCAGCGGATCGCCAAAGACGGCGATCGAGCTGGCATAGACTACTCGCAACCCCAGCGAGACTGCGCCTGCCTCCAACAGCAGATCATACATGGCATCGACATTGATCCGGCGCGAGGCAGCGGGATCAGCCTCCGCCGCGCCGCCGGGAACGGTAGCGAGATGGATCAACGCATCGCAGCCACCAGCCAATGCCGCCCGGCGCACCGCGACATCACCCAGATCACCGACAATCGCCATCGCGCCTGCCGGAATGCCGCCAGCAACCGTATCGAGCGCAACAACCTCATCGCCCCGCTGTAGCAAGCGCGATACGATCTCTCGGCCGACAAAGCCTCCTGCTCCGGTAATGATGACTTTCATCCGCATTCTTTCAAAAAGCAAAAGCCGGGCCGATCCTGCGGACCAGCCCGGCAATTACGCACTTTTGCTTTTAACCAAGCCTCAGAAGTTGAAGCTGGTCGAAATACCCACCACGCGTGCGGTCAGGCCGGCCACCGGCCAGGCGCGGAGCGAGCCATCCGATGCACCGGCGAAGTCACCCGCCAGATAGGCAGTCGGCTCGCGCTGCTTGGTCAGGTTGCGGGCAAAGATCGATGCGCTCCACTTGCCATCGGGATCACGCACGCCAAGGCTGGCGTTCAGGATGGCGTGGCCCGGATAGCGATAGGCCGGGTTGCCATACTGGCCAAGCAGGACGCTGCTCTTCCAGACGATGTTGGTGTTGAGGAAGGCTTCCACGCCGCTGGCGACAGGCTGGGTGAACTCGCCCGAAAGCGTGAACTTGTGCTTCGGTGCGTTGAGGAACTGGGTTCCTGCCAGACTGATGCCATCGTTGCCAATGAACGGCGTCGGGAACTTGACATCGTTGTACTGGTAACCGGCGTTAATCGTCAGGTTATCGCTAACCCGGCCGAACAGACCAAGCTCAAAGCCCTTTGAATCGACGTGGGCGATGTTCTGGACAACGGATATCAGCGCACCAGCCGAGTTAAAGGTCTGGTTCTGCACCTGGAAGTCATTGACCCGCGTGTAGAAAATGTCACCCGAAAGCTGCAGATGTCCAAGTTCGATCTTGCCGCCGATTTCGAAGGCGGACGCCTTTTCCGACTTGAGCAAAGTTGCGGCGCTACCAGCGATTGTTCCGACGATGAGCGCTCCGGGCTTATAACCACGCGAGTATGAGGCATACACTGTCGAATTCGTCGAAGGCTTATAGCTGAGGCCCACACGACCCGAAACGTTCGATTCAGAAATCCTGCCGGTATTTGTGGCGACAACCGCATTGGCAGCAACGCCGGTCGTGTTGTTGTAGTCCGAAACACGCAAACCGCCGAACAGGTCAAGCTGTTCGGTGAGCGAATAGGTGGCATCAACATAGGCCGCCAGAGTCCGGTTCCGGGTCTTTTCATAGGAGAGACCGACCGGAACGATGCAGAATGAACCGTCGTTGGCGCAGACACTGAAACCTGTCCGCTTGCCCAAGGCCGCGTTGCCGAAGCCCAGTGCGGAATTGATCGGCGTGGTTTCAAGGTGATAGCTTGAATAGAGTGCACCTGCGACCAGCTTCAGGGCGTCACTGCTATAGTTCAGGCGGAGTTCCTGGCTGAATTGGTTGGACTTGTCCTGCTGGTTTTCCGTGCGCGCACCAATGCCGAGGCGGCGCGAGAAGTTGACCGTGTAGGTCTGGCGCTCAAGCTCGCGATAGGCCGTAACCGCAGTCAGCGTCAGGTTGTCGCCCAGCTCATATTCCAGCGAACCGGAGAAACCTTTTGCAGTATTGCGCATCTTGGCCTGGGTGTCTTCGCAATAGAATTCTGCACGCGTGGTGATTGCGGGCATCTTGCAGCCCGTTGCGCTGAAGAAATCGCCATTTGAAAAAACCGATACGGGCAGAGCGGGAGCCGGTCCGGGGCCGTCGGGATCAATAATTGTGTTGTTGTTTGGCGTCGTTGCAACTGCAAAGAAGTTCCAACCATCCATCGACTGGCGGGCATATTCACCAGATAGGTTGACTGTCAGCTTGTCGCTGGGCTTCAGTAGGACACGCAGGCGCATCGCAACGTCCTGAATGTCGTTGTCGAGGCCAAGCGCGGTGTTGCGCTGCAGGCCCTTCTCGTCCTTGTAATGGACGGCAAAGCGGACCGCCGCCTGATCACCCATCGGCAGGTTGAAGGCACCGTCTGCAGTCAGTTCACCAACTTCAGCGCCAGCCGTGCCCTTGTCGGCATAATTGAGTGAGCCAGATGCCTTGATCCCTGAGGTCGTCGGCTTGACCGTCGAGACGTTGATCACACCTGCCGATGCGCTCTGGCCAAACAGCGTACCCTGCGGGCCGCGCAGCACTTCAACCTGCGCCATGTCGAACAGGACCGGAAATGCCAGGTTACCCTGCGGTACATTGTCGACGACAAAAGCCACCGAAGGCGAAACCGAGGCGTTGAATACGCCGGTACCAAGCCCGCGCAGGCGGGCGCCGCCGTTAACTTCGCCGCCCGAAGTCTGGCTGACTTCAAGGGCAGGCGTTGTGCGCTGCAGATCGGTGATCGAGTTGACCTGATCGCGTTTCAGCTGGGCTGCGGAGGTTACTGATACCGGAATGGGAACATCGACAAGGTTTTCCTCGCGCTGGCGAGCCGTGACGATGATGACATCGTCTTTGCTTGCGCCTGCTTCTGCCGGCTTGTTGTTCTGAGCCATTGCTGGCGGGGCCAGAGCCACAGCAACAAGTGCGGATGTCGTCATGAGTACCAAACGCATCGTATTCCCTCCCTATTGCACTTCTATGCAATTCCATTTGGCGCATAGGGCCGGGGGCGCTGCAAATCTCTCCGAATTTATCGATGCGAAGCTATCCACCATACCGATTTGCCTCTTGCGCCTGCCTGCCTAGAGCAGGCGCAACGATGGGGAGACGATCATGATCATTGGCACCGCACTAGTGGTTGGCGGCGGTATTGGCGGCATGGCGAGTGCAATCAGCCTTGCTGCTCGCGGAGTGAAGGTCGATCTGATTGATCTCGATCCTGACTGGCGTGTGTATGGTGCCGGAATCACCATCACCGGCCCGACGCTGCGCGCCTATCGCCACCTCGGCATGGTCGACCGCATCCGGCAGGAAGGTGCCGTCACCAACCATTCGCGTGTCCGCCTGTTCGATGGCACGGTGCTGCGCGTTCTTGACGAGCCGGTGATCGAAGAGGGCTTGCCCGCAACCGGTGGCATCATGCGCCCGATCCTCCACCGGATCATGCAGGACCGGGTGCGCGAGCTGGATATTCCGGTGCGGCTTGGCGTCACCGTCGATGCGCTTGCGAATATGGACATCGGTGTTGACGTGACATTTTCTGATGGCACCAGCGGACACTATGACCTCGTAATCGGTGCCGACAGCGTGTTTTCCAAGGTCCGCGATCTGGCCTTTCCGCACATGGGCCCGGCCCAGCCCACCGGCCAGGGCTGCTGGCGCATCTCGATCCGTAAGCCGCCCGAGCAGGACATGGGCGAGTTCTATTTCGGCAGCGCCAACCCTTGCGGCATTACCATATGCGGCGAAGACGCGGTCTATCTGTTCCTGCTGACCCCGCACGAACCGCGTGAAGAGCACCTCAATGACGAGGAGCTGTTCACGACCATGAAGCAGCACCTCGCTCCCTTCGGTGGCAATGCCGGATGGATCCGCGACAATATGACGCGGCAGGACTGGATCAACTACCGCCCCCTCGCCGCCTCTTTGCAGCCCGGACCCTGGTTCAATGGCCGGATCGTATTGCTCGGCGATGCCGTCCACGCGACCACCCCGCACCTCGCCTCGGGCGCAGGCATGGCGGTGGAAAGCGCCATCGTATTGGCGCAAGAGCTTGAGCAGGCATCATCGGTCGAGGCCGGCCTCAAAGCCTATCAGGACCGCCGCTTTGACCGTTGCCGCGATGTGATCGAGAGCAGTGTTGCCATTGGCAAGCTGCAGCTCGAGCACGGCCCGCCGGGAGAGGTCGCAGGATTGATTGAGGGCGCACTGGCGCGGCTAAATGAGCCGTTTTGAGCGACGATTCCTTCCATCTAGTCCTCGAAAATCGCAACAGCCCGCGTCCATCCTGCTGATGCGCCTTCGATCTTGTTCGGGAAACAGCTGATCATAAAGCCTGTGGGTGGCAAGGCCTCAAGATTGTGCATCTTTTCGATGTGGCAGTAGCCAATATCGACGCCCGCGCGGTGCCCTTCCCAGATCAGCTTGGCATCGCCGGTTTCGGCTACCTTGTCCTTGGTGTGGACGAAGGGCGCGTCCCATGACCAGGCATCGGTGCCGGTCACGCGCACGCCGCGCTCCAGCAAGTACATCGTGCCTTCATAGCCCACGCCCGCGCCGCGGCTGACATAGGCAGGATCGCGATTGGCGAGCGCCATGCCGGCGGTGGTGTTGACCACAACAATATCCAGCGGCTTCAGATCATGGCCGATGCGAGCGAGTTCCGCCTCGATATCGGCAGCGGTGACGACGTAACCATCCTCCTTGTGCCGGAAATCCAGCTTCACGCCCGGATTGAAGAACCATTCGAGCGGCATCTGGTCGATGGTCTGCGAAGGTCGCGCACCGCCCGGCAGTTTGGCATCCTGCGAGTGGTGATAGTGCCACGGCGCATCAACATGGGTGCCGCTGTGCGTCGTCAGCTTGACCCATTCGGAGGCGCAGAACGGATCGCCACCAATCATGTTGTCGATATCCGCACCGGGAAAGAAGTTCACCAGCTCGTGCCGCGTGCCTTCGTGGGTTTCATAGTCGATGTGCGGCTTGAGGAACGGCGGATCGCTGATCACGTCGTTGCTGAGGGTCATCGAGAGATCGACGTAACGGCGGGTCATGCGGTATGTCCTCCAAGCGTATCGACGAACCAGTCGGCGATGTAGTCGCGGCCGTAGGCCATGTTGTCGGCACCAACGTGCTCGACCCCGCCTTCGCGGGTGGTGAAGATCTTGAGCTCGGCCTTGGGGCAGTTGGTCAACTGCTCGAAGGCCTGATGGGCATAGTCGACGCTGATCTGGCGGTCGCTCTCGCCGTGGGTGACGAGGAACGGCACCTTGATCCGGTCCATGTGGCCGTTGAGGTTCATGTCCTTGGTCTTTTCGAAGAACTCGTCCTTGTCGGCCGCGCCGAAAACCCAGTAAACGTGCGCCCAATAGTGCGGCACCGGGTTTTCGCCCTCGCGCTTCAGACGCTTGAACTGCACCTCATACCAGTTGTGGTTGGCGCCCCAGCAGGCACCCGAAGCAAAGCGCGGCTCATAGGCGACAGCCCGCGGAGCATAGTGGCCGCCGAGCGAAATGCCGGTCATGCCGATTTTCTTCGAATCGACCTCAGGCTGCTGTTCCAGCCAGTCTACCGCCTGGGAGGCCCACTCTTCGGAATAGGGTGTGGCGGGCTGGCCTTGCAGGCGTAGCGCCTCGCCCGTGCCCGGTTGGTCAACGCAAAGCGTCGAAATGCCGCGACGGGCCAATGCATCCGGCAGCCACGACCAATAGAGCAGCTCCTTGCAGCTATCGAGGCCGTTGCAATAGACCACTGCCGGCTTTTTCCCGTCTCCGGGCGCGCGCGTCCATAGCGCGGCCATGGTCTTGCCATTGCCGAGCGGGATTTCTACCCGCTCGCGGTTGAACTTGCCCAGCACTGTCGACTTGTCGAACATGGCCCGTGCCCGCGCATAGGTCGCCTCGCGGCCCGGATGGCCGTGGCCCTGCATGCGCTCTGCAGTAAGCAGATAGAGCGAGGCGCGTTCCAACTTGGCCGAGGCCGAGAAATTGCGGCCGCGTGCTTCGTCTTCATCGGCGAGTTCGATCAGCGTCTCGGCCTTCTTTACCCATTCGGCCATGAATTCGAGCGTACCCGCGTCTTCACCCTTGCCTGCGGCTTCCTTGATCGGCGCAGACATATCGATGATCTCGCCCAGCTGCGCGCCAGACTGCATCGCGATCGACAGCGACAGGTTCCAGACGTAATTTGGAAAGTACTCAAACAAAGCCATCTGTTAGGCCTCCACAGCTACGAAAATACCCGGGTTGGGCGCTGGATGCGGCATGGTTTGCGGGCCGCCTGTGCCGATGCCCCACTGGTCCATCACCAGCGGTGCTGGAATGTGGATGGTCGGCTGGTGGGTCTCGAAATCGACCTCTTCCAGTTCGGCGGTATATTCGACCGCAAAGCCGTTTGGCGTGATGAAATAGCTGAAGGCATTGTCGCCAGCCGTGTGGCGGCCGGGGCCCCACTGGATGTCGGTGCCCTTGACCTTGAGCCGGTGCCCGCCGCGCATCATGCCGTCGATGCCGGTCATGTCGTAGGCAACATGGTTGAGGCACGGCGGCCCGGGCAGGATGGCAAAGCGGTGGTGCGCCGAATTGCAGCGCAGGAAGCACATGAAGTCGCCCAGCCAGTCAGACACCTTGAAGCCCAGCACATCGACGAACCACTTCACCAGCGCCTGATGATCGGGCGAGTGCAGGACGATATGGCTGATCTTGACCGGCAGGCCTTCCCAGCGCTCGATCGGCCGTGAAGACCCACGGGCAACGTCGCTCGAAATCTCCATCTGCAGGCCATCGGGCGAGAAGAAGCGGAAGCCATAGCCGCCGCCGGGGGTCGTCAGCTCACGCGGATCGTGGACGATCTTCCCGCCCGCCGCTTGCGCCTGCTGGCACAGCGCATCAACATCGGCGCGGCTGTTCGCCGCCAGCGCGATCACATCAACACGGTTTTCCTCGCCAGCGCGCAGGCGGACAACATGGTGCTCGCCGTGGCCCTGCGTCTTGTACCAGTCCATGCCGTCATCACTCGGCACCTGTTCCAGCCCCCAGAGTTCCTCGTAGAACACCCGCTCGGCTGCAAGGTCAGCTACGCCATAACCGACATAGCGGATCTCGGTCACACGGCTCATTCGTCTTCCCTTCGGCTGGGCCCTGATAAAAACGGCCCGTTCAATCTGCCATTAGCAGATCACTAGACCGACGGAGACGATATATCCGGAACGGTCAAATCGACGCCGTCAATAGCTGACGGGAACTTCATGATATCTGCTTGGGTATTATCGCCGACGAGCACCAGCCGTCTACTGCGGAACGGTCCGCTTCAAGGCGTTTAGCAGTGGATGTTGTTTGGGATTCTCCTCAACTTTACGAGTTGCGGATGCTCCGCCGATCGCTTGGCGCCGGACCAGTTGATGTGCCCTTCTGGTTGGCGTTGGGATCGGCAACCGCGCCGGCGCTCGGCTGTCAGATATCTCTTCATATCTACTTACATTTCCCGCCGGAATTCGAAGCCAACCAGTTTGCCGCGATGCTGCTGATGCCTCCGCCAATCCTGCGGACCGAACTCGGCCGCAAAGCGCTCAGCCTGGACGAAGTTATTCGTCTTGCCCGAAACTTTGCCGTGAGCAAGGAAGCGATGGTCAGGTCCTATGTCGAGTACAACCGCTGCGATATCGCGATTGTCCGGACAAGAAACGGCAAAGTCCTGAACGCGATCGGCTCGCGGGACTTCCCCAGAATAGAACCTAGCACCGGCGACGCGGTGCCCACTGACCCGGTCTGGCATGACCCTCGGCAAGTACCCGGCGTGCCGTCACCCATCAGCGCCTGCGAGCCTGATACCTGGTTCGCCTATTACGACTGCCGGTCGATCGAGGCCCTCACCGAACAGGTTCTGCATCAGGCAGGCGGCTATGCGATGATCCTGCTGCACGCCGAGATGCGCGACGAAGATAGCCACGACACCGAGCGCAGCTACAACTGGTTACGGCGCTAGTTCGCACTCACTTCTTCGCTGTAACCGCGCCGGGCGTTCCCTGTTCGGGGTTTTCAAATTCCCTGTTCCGCAAAATTGAATTCCCTGTTTTTTGCGCAGGGAAATTGGCAGAGAAATGGCTGATTTCTGAGGGGTTTCGCGGCGATCTGGCTCATTTCGAGCCGCGGATTTTCGATATTTCCCTGTAAATTCCCTGAAAACAGGGAAATCTGGGACAGAGAGCGGTGCGCTCCAGACTGCGTCGCGCACCATTTGGTTCAATAACCTACCTCCCCCGCGCAGCTATCCGAAACGGTCTGATTACACCCGAACTGGCAACACAGCCCAAAGCAGGCGCTCGGGCAAGCCATCGGAGGCGGCCGCGCCAGCCTGCAAAATCAGCGCGGGTTGGGCTGGGCGTTACGGATGGCGTTGCCCTGCACGCTCCTGCGGTCCGACCGCGCTCGGCGGTTGCAGTGCGTGAAGGGGATCAATGTCGCGGAAATCCCTGCATCCATTCCAGCCCTCCTTGCATCATATGTACCAAGTGGTACACTTCGATGCGGAGGCGGTCATGAAGGCATCGATAGCAACAGTATCAGTCGGCGGAACGCTGGACGTGAAGCTTGAGGCGATTGCCAGGGCGGGCTTTGCCGCGGCGGAGATATTCGAGAACGATCTGCTTTCCAGCCCGCTACCGGCACGCCAGATCGGTGCAATGATGCAGGGTCTCGGGCTCGACTGCGCCATGCTCCAGCCTTTCCGTGACTATGAGGGCATGCCCGCCGACCAGCGTGACGCGGCGCTGGAGCGGATGCGGCGCAAGTTTGCAGTGATGGACGATCTCGGGACCGATCTGATCCTGCTGTGTTCGAACTGCTCGCCGCATTCGAGCGGTGACCGGCAGCAGGCGCTCGACGATCTCGGCCTGCTGGGTGACCTTGCCGCCAGCCATGGCAAGCGGGTTTCCTACGAGGCGCTGGCCTGGGGGCGGCATGTGTTTGATCACCGCGATGCCTGGGCACTGGTGCGCGATCTTGACCACCCGGCCGTCGGCCTGACGCTCGATAGTTTTCATTCACTGGCGCGCGGCGTGCCTAGCGCCTCGATTGGTGATGTGCGGGCAGATAAGTTGTTCATTGTCCAGCTCGCCGATGCGCCCAGGCTCGAGATGGATTATCTCAACTGGAGCCGCCACTTCCGCTGTATGCCCGGGCAGGGCGACTTTGCGCTGGATGACTATGCCGCCGCACTCTGCAAGATCGGCTATCAGGGTTATTGGAGCCTCGAGATCTTCAATGACCGGTTCCGCTCCACCTCGGCCGGGCAGATTGCCCGCGATGGTGTGCGCTCGCTGAAGGCGCTGCACGAACGCGCCCGCATCCGCCTGGGCGAGCCTGCCGCCATGGCCCCACCGATCGATCCCGAGCGCTTTGAATTCATCGAATTCGCCGCGAGCCATGAAGAGGCCGAAGACTTTGGCCGGATGTTTTCGGCGCTGGGCTTTGCGCCGGTTGCGCGCCACCGCAGCAAGGACGTGGTGCGCTGGCAGCAGGGCGGGATCAACCTTGTGGTCAATTCCGAGCCCGAGGGCCTCGCCCACAGTTTCGACATGGTCCACGGCGGGTCGGTCTGCGCCATCGGCCTTGCGGTAGAGGATCAGGCCGCTGCCATGGCGCGGTCAGAGGCACTTGATGTGCAGAAGTACGAAGCGGTGATCGCCCCGGACGAGTGGCAAATCCCCAGCGTGCGCGGGGTGGGCGGCAGTCTCATCTATCTCGTTGATAGCGCCACCTCGGCGCAGATGTGGGCGGACGAGTTTCCGCTGCTGCAGAAGGGGGCCTCACCCCGCAGCGATCTCGTATCCATCGACCACGTGGCCCAGACCATGCACTACGAAGAGTTTCTCAGTTGGCTGCTCTATTACACCACGTTGTTTGACCTCTCCAAGACACCGCAGCTGGAAATCGCCGACCCTATGGGGATCGTTTACAGTCAGGCGGTGGAAAGCCGAAGCCGCAATGTGCGCTTCACGCTCAACGGTTCGCTTGCCGCCAATGCGCTGAGCTCGCGCTTCGTGCAGAACTACTTCGGTGCCGGTGTGCAGCATATCGCCTTTGCCACGCCAGACATCTTCGCCGCCGCCGGGCACGCGCGCGATGCAGGGCTACCGATGCTGGAGATCGGGCCGAATTACTACGCCGATATCGAAGCCAGGTTCGCGCTCGACCCCGCTCTGGTGGCGCGGATGAAGAGCCTGAACATCCTCTATGACCGTGATGGCGAGACCGAGTACTTCCAGTTTTACAGCCGCGCCGTGGCCAAGCGGGTGTTCTTCGAAGTGGTCGAGCGGCGCGGCTACCAGGCCTATGGCGCGGCCAACGCCCAGATCCGCCTGACCGCCCAGGCCGCCCACCGCGATCCGGCGGAGCTTTAGCCGAGATCAAACCTGATGAGTTCTGCTCCCAAAGCAGCCATCGTTTCCCGTCTGGCACTCTTCACTGTCTTCCGGTAGTCCGCGCCTGAAGGAGATTTGCCCCATGAAGACCCGCGCTGCAGTTGCCTTTGAAGCGAAGAAGCCGCTCGAGATTGTCGAGCTTGATCTGGAAGGGCCGAAGGCTGGCGAGGTTCTGGTCGAGATCATGGCGACGGGTGTGTGCCACACCGATGCCTATACGCTCGACGGGTTCGACAGCGAGGGCATTTTCCCGAGTGTGCTGGGCCACGAAGGTGCCGGTATCGTGCGCGAGGTGGGTGCTGGCGTCACCTCGGTAAAGCCGGGCGATCATGTGATCCCGCTCTACACCCCCGAATGCGGCAAGTGCAAAACCTGCCTTTCCGGCAAGAGCAACCTGTGCACCGCGATCCGCGCCACCCAAGGCCAGGGGCTGATGCCCGATGGCACCTCGCGCTTCAGCTACAAGGGCCGGACCATCTATCACTACATGGGCTGCAGCACTTTCTCGAACTTCACCGTTCTGCCCGAGATTGCCGTCGCAAAGATCCGCGAGGACGCGCCGTTCCAGACCTCTTGCTACATCGGGTGCGGCGTCACCACCGGGGTGGGTGCGGTTATCAATACCGCCAAAGTTCAGCCGGGCGACAATGTCGTGGTGTTCGGGCTCGGCGGCATCGGGCTCAACGTGATCCAGGGCGCGAAGATGGCGGGCGCGGGTAAGATCGTCGGCGTCGATATCAACCCCGACAGGGAAGAGTGGGGCCGCAAGTTCGGGATGACCGACTTCCTCAACAGCAAGGGGCTTAGCCGCGAGGAGACCGTCGCCGCGATCGTCGCGCTGACCGACGGCGGCGCGGACTATACCTTCGATGCCACCGGCAACACCGAAGTGATGCGCACCGCTCTGGAAGCCTGCCATCGGGGCTGGGGCACTTCGATCATCATCGGCGTGGCCGAAGCGGGCAAGGAGATATCCACCCGCCCGTTCCAGCTGGTGACGGGACGCAACTGGCGCGGCACGGCGTTCGGCGGGGCCAAGGGCCGCACCGATGTGCCCAAGATCGTCGACATGTATATGCAGGGCAAGATCCAGATCGACCCGATGATCACCCACGTCATGGGGCTGGAAGAGATCAACACCGCCTTTGATCTGATGCACGCCGGCAAGTCGATCCGCTCGGTCGTCGTGTTCTGATCGGCACCTGATGAGCCCGCTTCCCTCGGTCGATGCCGTGTTGCGGCTGCCGGAAGCGGAGGGCATCTGCGAGGAGCACGGGCGCGCGGCGCTGACTGGTGCTGTGCGGGCAGTGCTGGCTGAATACCGGGCGCAGAATGCCGGCGTGAGGCCGGAAGAGGCGCGGATTCTGCATGAAGCCGCAGCTTTGCTTGCCGAGCAATCAACGCCGCGTTTGACCCGGGTGTTCAATCTCACCGGAACCGTGCTCCACACCAATCTTGGCCGGGCGCTGTTATCCGAAGCCGCAGTTGATCATGCGGCGATGGCGATGCGCTCGCCCTGTGCGCTTGAATTTGACCTTGGCACCGGCGGGCGGGGTGATCGCGATACGGTCATCGAAGATCTGCTCTGCGATTTGACCGGGGCCGAGGCGGCGACCGTGGTCAACAACAATGCCGCCGCCGTCCTGCTGGTGCTGGCCTCCTTGGCGGCGCGGCGCGAGGTGGTGGTTTCGCGCGGCGAACTGGTCGAGATCGGCGGGGCCTTCCGCGTGCCCGATGTGATGCGCGCGGCCAATGTCCGGCTGGTCGAGGTTGGCACCACCAACCGCACCCATGCGCGTGACTATGAGCAGGCGATTGGCGCGAAGACGGCAGCGCTGATGAAAGTCCACGCCAGCAATTACACGATCACCGGCTTCACCGCCGATGTGGGTGAGGCCGAGGTCGCAGGCATTGCCCATGCCCACGGCCTTCCGTTCATCACCGATCTCGGCGCGGGAAGTCTGATTGATCTGGCCACGCTTGGCCTGCCCAAAGAACCGGTGGTGCGCGATTGCCTGAGAGCCGGGGCAGACGTGGTGACGTTCAGCGGCGACAAGTTGATGGGCGGTCCGCAGGCCGGTCTGATCGTCGGGCGCAAGGACCTGATCGCCAGAATCCGCAAACACCCGCTCAAGCGCGCGTTGCGCGTTTCCAAGTTGACGCTGGCTGCATTGGAAGCAACGCTGCTTGCCTATCGCAAACCCGATTTTCTGAGCCGCGACCTGCCGGCGCTGCGATTGCTAACCCGGCCAGTCGCAGAGCTAGAAGCGCTGGCGGGGCGGCTTGCCCCCAATGTGCAGGACTGGCTGGGTGATGCGTGGTCCGTAAGCGCGATCGCCTGCAGCAGTCAGGCGGGCAGTGGCTCCTTGCCAAGCGCAGCCATCCCCAGCGTGGCGCTCGCCCTGCGCGCCGAAGGCAAATCGGGGAAAGTTCTGATTGATCTCGCGCAGCGGCTCCGCAAGTTGCCGGTGCCGGTGATCGGCCGGATTGCTGACGGCGCGCTGCTGCTCGATCTGCGCTGTCTGGAGGATGAGGCCGGTTTCCTTGCCCAACTTGTCTGAGTGATAAATCCTGCATGGCGGCATCGGCTGTGCCAAAGGTTTCGTCGCAAGTCTGGTCGCACAAGATTTTTCGGCCTATGCCGGGAACAGATCCAGCCCTGAATATCGGGAGATAGCCCGTGGCCAATCCAGACCCTTTCGCCCAAGTTCCCGGCCTCGACCAGATGCGGCAGGTCGCGGAGCAGACCTTTGGCAAGGACGGGCCGTTTGCCGCCTATTTCCGCAATGTCGACCCCGCGAGCCTGCTCCAGCAGGGTTCCGATTTCACCAAATCGATGTTCGATATCGCGCTCGGCAAGTCAGATATCGCTCCTGACCAGCGAGACTGGCGCTTCAAGGATGACGCCTGGACCAGCAACCCGTTCTACAAGCGGTTGAGCCAGGCCTATCTCGCCATGACCGATGCGGTCGAGGCGATGATCCCTGATGATCTGCCGTGGGAAGAAAAGGCGCGTGCGCAACTTGCTGCCTCAATCGTCACCAGTTCCTTCGCGCCGACCAATACCTTGCTTGGGAACCCGGCGGCGATTGCGAAAACGATCGAAACCGGCGGCAGCAATCTGGTCAGGGGCTTCAAGGCGTTTCTTGACGATCTGGTCAACAATGGCGGCCTGCCAAGGCAGGTGGACAGCACTCCTTTCGAGGTTGGCCGCAACATGGCGGTGACTCCGGGCAAGATTGTGCTCCGCACGCCGATGTTCGAACTGATCCACTACGCCCCCTCAACCGAGAAGGTGCATGCCACGCCGGTACTGCTGATTCCGCCACAAATCGGCCGCTACTATTTCACCGACCTTACTCCCGGCCGCAGCTTTGCCGAATATACTGTCGCGCAGGGGCTGCAGTATTTCGCCATCAGCTGGAAGAATCCGGACAGCGATGATCGCGATTTCGGTATGGAGCAATATGTTGCCTCGGTGGTTGCCGCGCTTGAGGCGATCACGGAAATAACCGGCCAGCCGAAAGTCAACGTTGTCGGTTTCTGCGCAGGCGGAATCACCATGGCAATCACCGCAGCAGCACTTGCCGCCAAGCAGCGGGACCTGATCAACAGCTTCACGCTGTGCGTTGCCATGCTCGATTTTGATAACGATGCCACGCTTGGCGCCTTCCGGCTGCCTGCCTTGCTGACTGTCGCTAAGGCGCAAAGCGCGATGAAGGGCATTCTGCCGGGAAGTGATCTCGGCAAGATCTTTGCCTGGCTGCGCCCCAACGATCTGATCTGGAACTACTGGGTCAACAATTACCTGATGGGCGAAGATCCCGCGCCGTTCGATATCCTGGCCTGGAACAATGACAGTTCGAACATGGCGGCGAAGCTGCACACCGATTTCCTCGCGCTGTTTGACGATAACCTGCTGGTTGAACCGGGCGCTTACGAAGCGCTCGATGCGCCGGTCGACCTGTCGGAGGTGACTTGCGACATGTTCATAGTCGGTGCCGTGACCGATCACCTCACGCCCTGGAAGGCCTGCTACAAGTCCGGTCGGCTGATTGGCGGTGAGCGGACCTTTGCCCTTTCGAACGGCGGGCACGTAGCGGCGCTGGTCAACCCTCCGGGAAATCCCAAGGCCTATCATTTCATCGCCCCCGCGACGCCGGAAACCGCCGATGAATGGATGGAAACGGCGGAAAAAATGCCTGGCTCCTGGTGGGAATCGTGGACAAAATGGTGCGGGACACGGTCCGGAAAGCTGATCCCGGCCCCCAAGGCACTGGGATCAAAAGCGTTTCCGCCGCTTATGGATGCCCCCGGTGACTATGTAAGGCAATAATTAGCGGGTTAATTCTAGCACTTGCGCGGCAAGCGTGCGCCGTGCTGTAATCTACAGCGTTGTAAATATGAGGAACCGGGCTTGATCTATTCTGCGTATGAAGCGCTCCGCCGCAGCACCCGGCCGATGGCCTGGCTGCTCGACCAGACGCAGAAGCTGGCCCGTGACGAGCGCAATCCGCTGCACGACACCTTCACCATGCGCGCGCTGGCGACCTTTGCCGAACTGCCGGCGCGGGCGCTCAAGGATTACCGCAAGCCGAAATACGAGATCTGGGAAGAGCTGGGTGATCTGGAAGTGGTGATCGACGAGGAAGTGGAGCACTCGCTGCCCTTCGCCGATCTGCTGCGCTTCGATATGGACCACAGCCAGTCCAAGCCCAAGGTGATGATCGCCGCAGCCCTTTCGGGCCATTACGGCACACTGCTGCAGGATACGGTGCGCGGTTTCACGCAGGATTTCGATACCTACATCACCGACTGGAAAGACGCCCGGCAGGTTCCCTTGTCCGAAGGCGAGTTCAGCTTTGATGACTATGTCGAGCATCTGATCAAGTTCATCGAGCACCTGGGTGCTGGCACGCATCTGGTGGCCACCTGCCAGGCCGCGCCGCCAGCGATGGTCGCGGTGGCATGGCTGACCAAGCACAGACCCGAACTCGTGCCTGCCTCGCTCACCCTGATGGGCGGCCCGGTTGATACGCGGGTCAGCCCCGGCGCGCTCAACAAGCTGGCGACCAAACTTCCGCTAAAGTTCTTCGAGAAGAACAACATCCACACGATCCCGCGCGGTTATCCCGGTAGCGGGCGGCGGGTTTATCCCGGGTTCTACCAGCTTTCGGGCTTCATTGCGCTCAACCCGATGCCGCACGTCAAGCAGTACAAGACCTTCATCAAAAGCTCGATCAAGGGTGAAGGGGCGCCGCAACAAAAGTTCCGCGATTTCTACGACGAGTACTTCGCCGTGCTCGACATGACCGAGGCCTTCTACATCGACACGCTGCGCAAGGTGTTCATTGAACACCATATCCCCAAGGGGATCCTGGAATTTCGCGGCGAGCAGATCGATTTCGCATCGGTGAAGAACCTGTCACTGCTCACCGTCGAAGGGGCCAATGATCACCTCTGCCCGCCCGGTCAGACCGAAGCGGCGCATGATGTTTTCAAGGGCATCCCGCCCAGGCGCCGCAAGAATTACGTGCAGGATGGTGTCGGCCATTACGGGGTGTTTTCGGGCTCGAAGTTCCAGTCGGGCATCTATCCGGTGATCCGCGATTTCATTCGCGAGAACCTGCCGGCCGGCAAAGCCAAGGCTGCTACGAAAGAAGTCGCGCAGGTCTAGAGCCGGTAATCGCGGAACTGCTCGCGCAGGTCTTTCTTGCTGATCTTGCCGGTGCCGGTGTGCGGTATTTCGTCCACGAACTCGATAGCATCGGGCAGCCACCACTTGGCCACCCGCGTGGCGAGAAGGTCGCGCAAGCTCTCGGGATCGACTTCGGCACCCGGCTTTTTGACCACCACCAGAATCGGGCGCTCGTCCCACTTGGGGTGGGCAATGCCGATCGCCGCTGCTTCGGCGACGCCCGGATGGGCGATCGCGGCATTCTCCAGTTCGACCGAGCTGATCCATTCGCCGCCGGATTTGATCACGTCCTTGGTGCGGTCGGTCAGCTGGACCGTGCCGTCGGCATGAATCAGCGCGACATCGCCGGTATCGAACCACTGGTCCTGATCGGTGGCATCCGCCTCGGCCTTGAAATAGCGCTTGATCACCCAGGGCCCGCGCACTTGCAGCGCGCCCGCAGTCTTGCCGTCACGGGGCAATTCCTTGGCCGGATCATCAAGATCAACGGTCCGCACCTGCACACCGAAGACCGGCCTGCCCTGCATCGCCTTGATGGTAACCCGGCGTTCCAGATCGAGCTCATCCCAGTCCGCCGATTCGTAGGCGATAGTGGCGACCGGAGAGGTTTCGGTCATACCCCAGGCGTGGGCGACGCGCATGCCTGCGCCCACCAGCCGCTCGATAATCGCGCGTGGCATAGCGGAACCGCCGGTCAACGCATTGGTCAGCGGCGGAAGCGGCTCGCCCCTGGCATCGCAGTGCTGGAGCACGGCCAGCCACACTGTCGGCACGCCGGCGAGGTAGGTCACGCCTTCGCTGCGCATCAGATCGCACAGCACTTGGGCATCGTTGGTTGCGCTATAGACCAGCTTGGCGCCGACTGCGGCGGCGGCCCAGGGGAAGCCCCAGTTGTTGGCATGGAACATCGGTACCACCGGCAGCACGACCGAGCGTGCATCAAGATCAAGGCACTGGGGCATGATCCCGGCATAGGTGTGCAGCATGTTGGAGCGATGCTCGTACATCACGCCCTTGGGATTGCCGGTCGTGCCGCTGGTATAGCACAGCATGCAGGGATCGCGCTCTGACCCTGTCGTCCACTCGGTCTCGCCGTTTTCCGCGCCGATCCATGCGTCAAACGACAGGCCATGATCGCTCGAATCGAAGCAGATAAACTGTTCGACACAGGGCCAGTTGCTGCGCAACCGCTCGACAATCGGTGCGAATACGGCATCGAAGATCAGCACGCGGTCTTCGGCGTGGCCCACGATGTAATCGAGTTGTTCATCGAACAGGCGCGGATTGATCGTGTGCAGCACCGCGCCCGCACCGGTTACACCGTACCAGGAAACCAGATGGCGGTTGTGGTTCATCGCCAGCGTGGCCACCCGGTCGCCCGGCCTGATCCCCAGCTTGCGCAGCGCCTGCACCATCTTCAGCGCATCATGGCGAATCCCCGCCCAAGTGGTGCGCGAGGTGCTGCCGTCGGCCCAGCGGGTAACGATCTCGCGCGTGCCATGTTCGCGCGCCGCGTGGTCGATCAGCAGACTGACGCGAAGCTCCCAATCCTGCATCCCGCCCAGCACGCTCATTTTGCCCCGCCACTAAAACCACGGCCCAGAAACTCCGCGCCAAGGCCTGCGAGCAGCGCTGATCCTTGCGGCATGACGCTTTCATCGAGCATCATCCGGGTGGAGTGGATGCCGCAGCACGCATTCCAGTCGTCGCCTTCGTGGCTCACGCCGATAAAGAACATCGCGCCCGGCACTTTTTCGAGCACATAGGCGAAATCTTCCGCCCCCATGATCGGCGCATCGAGCCGGAGGAAACCTTGCGGCCCGAACAGAGCGCGCGAAACGCTTTCGCCGAAATCGACCGCGCGGCCATCGCAGACCGTCACCGGAAAGCCTTCCATCACAGAAATTTGCGCGGTCAGGCCATGCGCCCCGGCAATCCCGACAGTGAGCAGTTCGATAGCCTCGCGCACAGCAGCGCGGTGCTGCGCCGAAAGCGTGCGCATCGTCCCCTTCATCACCACCCGGTCGGCGATGACATTGTGCGCTGTTCCGGCATTGATCGCGGCGATGGTCACGACCACTGGATCGTGGGCATTGAACCGCCGCGTCACCATGGTCTGGATCGCCATGACAATTTCGCAGGCAACCGGAACCGGATCGAGCGTTTCGTGCGGCAAAGAGGCATGGCCGCCGCGCCCTTCGATCACGATCTCGAGCTGGTCGGCAGCGGCGAGCAGAGCTCCGGTTCGTCCGGCGATCAGCCCGTGCGGGGCATTGGGCATCACGTGCAGGGCGAAAGCGGCATCGGGCAGTGGATCAATCAGGCCATCATCGAGCATGAAGCGCGCGCCGTGCCAGCCTTCCTCGCCCGGCTGGAACATGAATTGTACCTCACCCTTCAGGCTCTCGCGGCGGTTGCACAGCAGCCGCGCCGCCCCAGCCAGCATGGCAGTGTGCGCATCATGGCCGCAGGCGTGCATCGTGCCCGGGATCGAGGAGGCGAAAGGCAGACCAGTCTCTTCCGGCATCGGCAGCGCGTCCATATCACCACGCAGCAGCACGCGCCGCCCCTCGCCAGCGCCGCCTTTCAGCACGGCAACCATTCCGGTGGTCGAGGGGCCCTCGCGCCACTCCAGCGGCAGGTCAGCCAGTGCAGCGCGCACCTTGTCGCGGGTCTTGGGTGTGTGGAGGCCAAGTTCGGGTTCGGCATGGATCGCCCGCCGCAGTCCGGTGATCTCACCCGACAGGGCGCGGGCCTCATTCAGCAGGTCGTCAGTCAGCATGGAAGCCATGATAGCCGCAGGCGCGGCAGAGTCGAGATCATGCCCCAATCCGCGCAGCAATCCGCCGCGCTGCCCTGTTGTGCTTGTAGATCGACCAGCCCAGCAGCAGGTTCAGCGCCACAGACTGGAAGACGAAGTAATAGATCGCCCCGTGCCAGCCGGGCCCGCCCAGCAGCATCGACATGCCCAGAACAATCGCGCGCGGATTGGGGCCGAGCACCTTGCACAACCACAGCAAGGGCCGCGCCTTGGCCCGGGTCGCCGTGTGGATCGCGCCCAGCTTCGCTGGATCACCGGCTGCCGCGATAACCGCCTCATCCACCTTGAGCGCATAGGGAGTCATCGAAGTTGCGGCATTGATGTAGAGAGTGACGAGCGCGGAAAAGCCGCTTTTCGCCGTTGCTGATCCCGGCTTGTGGCTCTGCCTGATCCACGGCGTGCCATAGACCCAATACTGGTACTGGCGGCGCTGCACCTCGACATGGTTGGCCTGAACCGCATGGCTGACACCGGCCGCCAGCATCCAGAACCACGCCCAGTTACCCATCGAAAAGTGGAGTAACCAGCCGAGCGTAAGGTAGAGAACGGTGTGGCTCAGGTAATCACACAGGCCATCGACCATCTCGCCGATCGGGCTGGCCTTGCCGGTGATTCGCGCCAGATCGCCGTCGGCACCGTCGAACACATGCCAGGCCATATGCAGTCCAAGACCGAGCAGGGCGCTCTGCGGGAACCACGACTGCGGCAGGGCATAGGCCCATGCCGCCAGAACAACACACAGGCCCCCGATCACCGAAACCATGTTGGGCGTAATCGGCGTGCGCGCCAGCACCCGGGCCAGTTGCCAGGCCAGCGGATGGTAGAGATAGCGGTTCAGCGGATCCTGCAATTCCTGCGGACGCTGCGGCTTCTTGAGTTTTTCGCGCATCCCAGCCTCCCCCAATGCTTTTCTCGGGTTGAGCATAGTGACTGTCCGCCGCGCTGCAACTGCCTGTTTTTACCCAGCGTTCACAGGGCATCTGATCACCGCAGGTCAGCTGCGTCCTGTCGCTAATTGTCGCAAATCTCCGCCTGCTTGACCAAATTGCTTGCATTTGTTGGTCGTTTTCCCAATGAGGCGGGATTGTTCTGGCCGCGATGGCGGCTGTCCGGAGGAATCTTTTAGATGAAGCCAATAAGGGTTGCAGTGATCGGCGTGGGTAACTGCGCCAGTTCGCTGGTTCAGGGGGTTGCCTACTATCGCTCCAACAATTCGTCGCAGGGCCTGATCCATGACCGGATCGGTGGCTATGGCGCGGGCGATGTGGAATTCGTCATGGGTGTCGATGTTGATGCGCGCAAGGTGGGCAAGGATATTGCCGAAGCCATCTTCTCCGCTCCGAACAACACGGCCGTATTCATGCCGGAAGTGCCGCAAACCGGCGCCAAGGTGATGATGGGCCGCGTTTCTGATGGCGTTGCCGAGCACATGACCGGCATGGGCGAACGCGGCTTTATCGTTGCAGATCAGCCCGATGCGACACAGGCGGAAATCGTTCAGGCGCTGAAGGATTCGCGCGCCGAGGTTCTGCTCAACTTCCTTCCCGTCGGTTCGGAAGAGGCTACAGAATTCTACATGGAATGCGCGCTTGAGGCGGGCGTTGCCGTGGTCAACTGCATGCCGGTGTTCATCGCCAGCCGTCCCGAGTGGGAACGCCGCTTTGCCGAAAAGCGCATCCCTATCGTTGGCGACGATATCAAGGCGCAGATCGGCGCGACGATTGTCCACCGCGTGCTTTCCAGCCTGTTTGGCGCCCGCGGCGTCAATGTCGAGCGGACCTATCAGCTCAACACTGGCGGCAACACCGATTTCATGAACATGCTCGATCGCCAGCGGCTGGGCAGCAAGAAGGAATCGAAGACCGAGGCGGTTCAGGCCATGCTCGCGTCGCGCCTTGCCGATGAGAACATCCATGTCGGCCCGTCGGACTATGTGCCATGGCAGAAGGACAACAAGCTCTGCTTCCTGCGGCTTGAAGGCCAGCAGTGGGGCAATGTGCCGATGAACCTTGAGCTGCGTCTCTCGGTGGAAGACAGCCCGAACTCGGCCGCCTGCGTGATGGATGCGATCCGTTGCTGCAAGGTTGCGCTTGAGCGCGGCGAAGGCGGCGCGCTGATTGGCCCTTCGGCCTATTACTGCAAGCATCCGTTGCAGCAGTTCAGCGACGATACGGCAGCCCAGATGGTCGAGGAATACATTTCCGACGCCGCCATCGCTGCTGAATAAGCAATCCGCCCTGATGGGCATTCGGCGCCGACCTTCCTCACGGATGGTCGGCGTTGTTGTATCGCAACGGGAGCCACAGTGGACGCCCTGATCATCGCCGCTGGATATGGCAGCCGCCTGCGCGAAGTCTCGGAATCAAAGCCGCTGACGCCGGTTGCTGACCGGCCGCTGATCGAGCTCGGGATTCTGCAGGCACGGGCAGCGGGGGCAAGGCGCGTGGTTGTGGTCACCGGGCATGAGGCCGAGCGGCTGGAAGCGGGCCTTGCTGAAATTGCCGCGCGAACCGGCGTGGCTGTCGATCCTGTCAGGCTGGCAGACTGGTCAAAGCCCAATGGCTGGTCCGTCATGGCCGGGGCCGAGGCGATCTCGGGCGATTTCCTGCTGATGATGGCCGATCATATCTTCGCCGCCCCCATTCTCGCCAAGCTGGCGCAGCAGGGTGCGCCGACGCGCGGGGTCACTCTGGCGATTGACCGGCGGGTAACGCATCCGATGATCGATCCCGACGATGCCACCTGGGTGCAAACCGATGAGTCCGGTTTCATCCAAGCCATTGGCAAGACCATCGCGCCTTACAATGCGGTCGATTGCGGGGCCTTTCTGGTGACCCCTGAGCTGCCCCGGGCCATCGCCGCAGCCATTTCGGCGGGCAAGGCGGGCAGCCTGTCAGACGGCATGCAGGCGCTCGCCGATCAGGGTCGCGCGGCGACGATGGATATCGGTGTGGATGAGCGAGACGCCTGGTGGCTTGATGTTGATGATCCCCGGGCCCATGCGATAGCCGAGGCAGAAGCGCCAAAATACCTTCCCGAGATTTACGGCTAGTCCGAACTCAGGGGTATTTCATCTTGATCCGCGTCACCAATCCGGTGCGCGGGACATTCAGCCGCACCGACGAGAACGAAGGCAGGCCCATCAGGGTTGGCGGATTGTTGGTGAAGCCCCAGCCTTCCACAGGCAGGCCGATCATCGAGCGGTTGAACTTCGTATCGCCGTTTTCATCGTGATAAAGCGCAATGGCGTAAACGCCGGGCTCCGGCAGGAAGATGCAGCCGCGCGTCGTGCCGCCGGGCTGAACCTTGACCCGGCCGACCGAGAGCGAGCCGTGCTTGACGAGGAAGCGGCGTGAATCGTCGGCGTAGAGCGTCATGGCGAGCAGGCCATCGCTGTTGCGCAAATTCTCGGCGATTACGGTGACCCATGTCGCGGTGGGTGTGCCGGTACAGCCCGGTGGCGGGGCAGGGTCACCTTGAGCCAATGCCGGGGTAGCCAGCAGGGCAAGTCCAGAGCCCACCAGCGCTCTGAAAAACGTGCGGAGCTTGCCAGCGCCTGCCCGCCCGAATTGAGGATCAGTCTGCATAGAGTCAGTCACTAGCGCCATATTCTGCCAAAGGTAGTCGCGAATTGTAACGATTTCATGTTGTTTCGCTGACAATCCTGCCTTCTGCCAGTTCAATAACCCTGTCTGCCAGAGAAACCAGTTCGCCACGATGGGCAATGATCAGAATTGTCAGCTTGCCCTTCAGCGCGCGGATTGCCTCAACAATGCTGGCTTCGCTCACGTTATCAAGCGCACTGGTCGCTTCGTCGAGGATCAGCAGCTTGGGGTCGCGCAGCAGCGATCGGGCAAGGGCAATGCGTTGCTGCTCACCGCCTGAAAGCCGGCGCCCGCCATCGCCGATCACGGTGTCGAGGCCTTGAGGCAGGTCATTTACGAAAGCGGCAGAGGCATCAGCCAGAGCGCGGCGCATGCGCGGCTCGTCTGCCGATGGATTGGCGCGCGCCAGATTATCCCGAACCGAGCCATGGAACAGCAATGGCTCCTGCTGGACATAGGCGACCCTGTTGCGCCAAGCCCGCTGGACAGCGCCTGTCAGCGGCACCCCGTCCACCGTTATCGCGCCGCTATCGGGTGAAAGCAAACCGCTGACCAGATCGGCGAAGGTTGATTTGCCCGATCCGGATTCGCCCACCAGTGCCAGCGTGGTTCCGGTTGAAAGCGTAATGCCGATCCCATCGAGTGCCGGGCGGGAGCATTCATTGAAGCGCACACCGACATTGTCGAGAACGATCTCGCGCTTCAGTTCGGGGGGCGGGTTGTTTCCAGGCTCGGGTTCACGAACGGCTTCTGTGCGTTCAAGCAGGGCAAATGCCATGCGCATGGACCCCGCACAGTGTTCCCAATTTTGCCATGCTTCCTGAAGCAACGCGATAAGTGGAAGCGCGCGAGCGCTGAGCGCTACGAGCGGCAGGATTTCGCTTAATCCGACACCGGCCCTGATTATCGCGAACCATACGCCGAACCCCAGCAGAAATCCACCTGCGCCCTGCAAGAGGATCTGGCCAATACCCAGATCCATATAGTAGGCTAATTGTGACTGTCGCATCGCCTGAAATGCCGAAGTGCCGTCTCGCAATGCTTCGTCTTCAAGCCCCAGGCTTTTGACGACGCGCATCGCGCGCATGCTTTCGATCATGTTGGCATGCACTTCCATTGCGGCTCTGGTCATCTCTTCGCCCAGAGCATTCGCGCGCTGGCGCATACCCCGATAGGCCAGAAGTATCATCGCGCACCCGGCGGCTGCACCCAAAGCGACCGGCCATGAAATCGCAAATGCTGCCGCACCCAGCCCCATCAATGTCACGGCAGTTGTAAGAAACGCCAGCAACTGGCTTATTGCCTCACCGATTTCATTAATATTGTTGATCAGTATGCTGGTGTTGTTGGACTGACGAAAAGTCGAGAATACGCGCCAGTCACAATGGAGCAAAGCATCCCATGCTCGCGTCCGCAGACCGTCTACGAGACGTATTTGAAAAGTGATCGCCGCCAGGTTTCGGGCATAATTGATGATCGCCCGTAACAACACCAGGCAAGAAAAAAGCGCAAGCAAGGGTGCCAGCGAGAGCGGAAAGCCGACGCTTGTCAGAATACGGGCGAATGGTCCGCCACCGCCTGTGCCGCTCAATATGGCCAGCATGGGAATGAGCAGCAGCAGGCCAATGCCCTCGGTAAGGGCTGAGGCTACCATGAGGAAAATCAACCAGATCGACCGGCGCAGTTCGACCAATTGCAAAACTTGGCGCAGACTGACTTTGGCGGGAATATCCATCAATAATCCTGTTTGGGGCCATAAACTCGGGAATGTTGCGATAGAGCGGCGGTGAGGTGATGTCACCCGCCAGAGCGCGGCAGCGTCTTTTTAGCATGGACGATGCATCTCGAGGCGGGCAAGGACTTGATCATGCTATCGCCGCCTGCCTTCTCAGCCGAACTGCGCCTGCTTGCAGCTTGCGTTCTGCTGGATGATGCAGCGGTACTTCAAGCACTCAGGGCGCCGATTGATTGGCACCGCTTTGGCCAACTTGCCAAATACAACGATGTTCAGGGGCTGGCGGGCAAGCGATTGCGGGGCCTGCCATCGCCTCCGCCAGTGCCCGCCGTGATCATGGACGATTTGCACGCTGCGCTGCGCGAAGATGCGATCATGCACCTTTCGCAAACTGCTGAATCGGCAAGGCTGATCGCCTTGCTGGACAAGGCCGGTATTTCTGCACTGGTGCTAAAGGGAGCCGCTGTCGCACAACAGCTCTATGGCGGCGATCCCGAATGCCGGCGCTCGAGCGACATCGATATCCTGATCGGTGAAGCTGATCTTGATGCTGCTGACCGCGCGCTGGTTTCCGGCGGTTTCCGGCGCAGTTGGCCCGAGGGCGAGCCGCCGCGGCATGGCCGGGACATGTTTCTGCAGCTCGCCAACGTGTTCAACTATGTGCACCCCCAAACCCGTCAACTGATTGAGCTGCACCACCGGATCACGCTCAATCCCTATTGGCTTCCAGTAAGCTTCGCGGCGCTCTTTGCGGAATCCGAAGCTGTCGATACCCGGTTCGGCAGCTTCCGGTGCGTTTCGGGCGATCCGCTGGTGTCATACCTGAGCTGGCATGCGCTTAGCCATGGCGATTACCGCCTCAAATGGTTTGGCGACCTTGTTCGCGCGCTGCGCCGGGAGCAGCAGGCGAGCCTTGCTGCCTGCCTTGCGCGGGACAGTCGGCCGCTGGAAAGGAACCCCTCCGTGCTTGCTGACGGGATAGTCCATGTGCTGACCGGCGGCCGGCTGGGGGTGGAAGCTCCAGATAGCTGGGGCAAGGCGGTGGCCCAGGTGGTTGCCGATATGGATGAAGCCGTTGATACGCCGACAAAGCGAAGCCTTGCCCGATTGCCGCGAGAAATTGCCAACTTGCGGTTTGTCATGCGGCTGTCCTCGCACTGGCGCGGCAAGGCCTATGCGGTCTTGCGCACCGTGAGTGACCCGCGCGATGCGGAATTGCTTGGGCTCGGTGTGCGCTGGGCGTGGTTATATGGCCTGCTCGGGCCTCTGCTGGCGGTTCGAAGATTCTTGCTCGGACTGCTTGGTGTTGTTCCACCCGCATCGTCAGACCATTGAACCGGCACAGCAAGGGACTTATTGCTACAGCTATGAATGAACCCAAATGGTACGACTCGGCATGGCTCTCGGCCTATTATGCCGCAAAGGATGTAATCACGCAGGTTGCTCCGGCGCGGCTTGATGAATTCGTGCACAGCTTTGACATCTTGCGCACCAGCGCCAGTTTCGAACCGCGCCATCTGCCGGGTCTTTTGGACGCGTCGCTTGTCGAACAGATTCGCAATGCGATACGCACGATCCCCAAGGATATGTACGAATTGCACGAAATGAAAAGCTTCGGCCGATTCATCGTGCATGATTGGCCCGAGTTTACCCGGTTGCAGCACAGTCTGGTCGATCGGGTTTCGGACTGGGCGGGGGAGCAGGTGGAGCCCTGTTACAACTTCCTCAGCCTCTATACCAAGCTGGGTGTCTGTGAACCGCACCTTGATGCACCGTCGGCCAAATGGACACTCGATCTCTGTATTGACCAGAGCGAGATTTGGCCAATCCACTTCAGCCAGATCGTCGCATGGCCCGAAGAGCGGCCGAACCTGCCTGACGATTGGCGCGAAGCCATCAAGACGAACAAGGCGTTTCAGTTCAAATCCGTCGAACTCACCCCCGGAGATGCCGTGTTGTTTTCGGGCTCGAGCCAGTGGCATTACCGCGACGCCCTGTCACACGGCGCTGGCAAGCATTTCTGTGACTTGTTGTTCCTGCACTATGTGCCGGCGGGAGCAAGCAAACTGATCCGTGCTGCAAACTGGGCAGAGCTCTTTGGTATTCCCGAAATTGGCGAAATCCCCGGGATCGAAAGCGCATACTAAAAGCGGCCTGCGTCAAGTCTGACACAGACCGCCTATGTGTTTCCCAAATTGCATCGCCAAAACCTGAGGGCAGTTGCCCGCTTCTCGACAAATGGAATGCCAGACCGCTCATTTCATTCTGGTCCGGCTCGGCGCATGGATTAGCTCGTGCTTACCAGCCCTTTTGCCAACAGGTCATTCGCCAGATTGAGCACATCGCTTTCCAGTTGCGCGCGGCTCACTTCGAAATCGGCCTCGATCCCGTCGCAGGCTTCGGCGAGTGTGGCGCCGTCTTCCAGTGCTTTCCAAACCCGGCCGCCAATCTCGTCCAGACCAAAGTAGGTCCCGCTTGCCAGATCGAGCAACATGGTTTCCCCGCCAACTTCACGGGCAACGGCCTCGGGAGAAACTACAAGCAGGCTATCAATATTCACGTCTCTTTGCCTCCGATGACAACTGTATTGCCTTTGCGTGTCCGATGATCGTTTCCACGTTACTTGGCAAGCTCTCGTATGTGCGCGGATAGTCAAGCGTATAACAGTCTGCGCGGCGAGCCAGATCGGCAATATTTTCGAAATGTCTGCGCACCCTCGGGCGATCTTCAACATCAAGGATAAACGAATGCCCCATCAGCGCGGGCAGAGCGCCACTTGGCGGCAGTGGCACGATCTCCGGCTCGTTGCGCGGATGCGGCTCGGGCAGGAAATAGAGCGCTGTCAGCGGCAGGGCTTCATCGCAGAAGGGTATAGAGGCCCGGGCGTTAACCCGGGTTTTGAGCTGATCGCAATCCGGGAAATCTGTCTCGGGAAGATCGAGAATGGCTGCTTCGCTATCGGGGCGCAGGCGCAGGATCGGTCGGCGCGGTCGCACGACATAGCGGCCGCCGATTTGGTCAAGGATCAGCCCGTCGTCAGTCAGGAAAGGGCAGCCTGCGCGGGCCATGGCGGCGGCAAGGGTTGACTTCCCCCGGCCGGTTGCCCCCAGAAAAGCGATCACCCCGTCGCCGATCCTTACGGCACTGGCATGGAGCACCAGTTCACCCTGGTGGCCCATGATCAGCGGGACAACCTGATTGAATTGCAGGTCCGCCAGCGCTTCATCCGGTACGTCCGGTTCCGGCGTGCAGGTCACGTGACCGGTTTCGAAGTTGAGCGCAAAATCAGCAAGGCCGACAAAGCGCAGCACTACGCCTGTGTCCGTGCGATGGAACAGCAGTGTTTCTTCGCCATCGTATGATAGCCAGCGGTCATAGCAGGGCCACGGCAAAGGCTCTTGCTCGCGGGCCGGCAACTGGACGAAGTCCAGCATTACTGCGCGCTCCGCATCAGTTCATTCTGAACGAATTTGCGAATTTCACTTTCCGATGGCAGCAGGTCCGGGTGGGTTGCCACGATCATGTCCTCAATCTCGCGCGGGCTGCGCTTGCCATCGACCAGCGCCAGCACGGCGCGGCTGGCTGCGCCGGTTCGATTGAGGGCGACTGATCTGGTTTCTGCCACCGAGCGATCCACAGGGCTCAGAATCTGGCTCGCCCAGGTTGACTGCCTGCGCCGCTCTCCGCTTGCCGTGTTGTGGGCGGTCCAGGCGATCATCGTGACATCGTGCCTCAGGGTTAGCGTCACCCGCAGCACATCACCCATCTTCACCGGCATGGGGCGATCAAAGGCAAGAAACACCTGATCGCGGTTGATGCGCATTTCGGCCAGCGGCGAGTTGGTCATGGAAACTCCCGCCGCAATCGCACAGTCGAACCAGCCGCCCAGTCCGTCGAGCTCGCCGTCCGCCGTAGCGACCAGCTGAGCGATGAAGCTGAAATGGCCGGGATTTTCAGCGGCCAGGTCGATTTCACCCAGGGTGCCTTCGCTGGTGAGCAGTTCTTCGGGCTTATAGAAATGGGTGTGCTTGGAATTGACTGCATAGTCTTCCAGCCAGCGGAAGTGCTCAGGCATGGTGGATGCAGTCCAGGCAAAGGCCTTTTCGCGACATTTGGCCGCGTTGACCCCGGCGACCTTGAGCGTGATCTTGCCCGGAATAACCCGTCCATCGGGTTTCAGCATCCGGCGGCGCGCGTCACCCATCATCTCCACGATGCCATAGTCAAAGCCGAAATAGCCGACATGATCGCAGATCACGACGTCGGCCTTTTCGGGAAGCTCGGCACGGAAGGAATGGTCGCGGATGCAGATGTAGCGATCACCGTAACCGGCGCGCACCGCGCTTTCGCGAGCAATCTCGATGGCATCGGTCCGGTCAATGCCATAAACACGCGCTGCGCCGGCTTCCAGACAGATCAGCCCAAGCGGGGCAAAGCCGCAGCCCAGATCGACAACGACATCGCCAGGCCGAATCGCTTGCGCGATTGCCTGGCGAAACCGTTCCATCCTGACGGCGTCGGAAATATATCCGACGTGTTCCTCAAGGGTAGCACTCACGTGAAGGAATGCCCCCCAATCGGAAACCCGAAGGCCTTAGTGGCGGGTGATGCCCAGCATGGCATAGCTCACCGTACGGTAGCCGTGGCTGCCGCGGGTAACCGCTTCCGGCATGATGGCTTCAACTTCGTCAGCCATAACGCCGAACTGACGGCCAGCGCCAAATTCAGCGAATTCGGGCTTGTAGTCAAACAGATAGAGACCGAACCCGGCAGCGTGCTCGCCCACGCGGACGATGTTTTCCTTGAGAACCGGATCCGATTCCGTGCTCATCATCGTCATGGTGTCGCCCGTGTTGACGCCTGACTTGGTGCCCGTCAGTTCCTTGACCGAGCCGAAGGTTGTCAGCACTGGGGGGCGATAGGCCTTGCGTGAACGGTGGGTTCCCCCGTCAGTCTTTGTCATTGTAAATACTCCACATTCATAAGTATTTCTAAATCGACGCATCGGCCTGAAACAGGCTTTCGCACGAAAATAACCCCCACAACTCCCAAACCGGCCGTTCATCCACGGGCAACTGGCGGTAGGATTCGTAAAGCTTTGCAACCCCCTCGCTGTCCAGATGCCCTGTTCCCGTCGCCGGTAGTACATCCGTTAGTAAGTACTTCATCTTATCGAGATGATGCTCAAAAGCAAGCGAGAAGTCGGCCTTCGTTTTGCGCTGCAGCACAAGTTCCGGAAGCATTCCGTCCAGCGCCATGACGTGAAGATACTTGCGGGTATCGCCCTGCAAACGCAGGCGTTCTGGCGTTGAAAAGGCAAACTCGATAAATTTCCGGGCATACATCGGTGTGCGCGGCTCATAGCCTTGACGGGCGCATTGCCGGTCAAAATGGTCACGCGCCAGCTCGCAATAGGGTTCTTTCAGGGCCATAAACATGGCCCTGCGCGCCATGTTGGAGATGGACAAGTAGCCAGACCGGTCCCGCCCGACGCGCAATTCGGTCAGCAGGCGATCAAGTTCAGGCGAAATCCAGAAGGCATTTCCGTAGGTGTTCGGACCCTTAGCCAAATTGATCTTGCGGCGAAGTGCCAGCAGCGATTTGGGCGCCAGCGGGGCGATGCCAAACCGAATAAGCCGGTAAAGTGCCTGGCGCAGGCCGATCGCGGCGCGGTCTGCGGCAAAGCTTTTTGCTGCGCTCGCCAAGTCCCATGCTCTCAGTTGTTCGTTGTAGTAAAACGGCTTGCCGCCAAGCCATTCGTCGCCGCCTTCACCGTTCATCAACACCCGACTGCCGTCGCCGACAACCGCATCGCCGATGGCAACCGCCATGGCTGTGTTGGGATAGGGAGCCATGTCGCGGTCCGCGCGCCCGCGCGCCGTGAACCAATCGAGTTCAGGAATGAAAGGGGCAATCTCACGAACGGCGACACCCAAATGGGCCGCAACGGCGCGAGCATATTCGATCTCGTCGGGGGCTGAACCTTCCTCGAACTTGTAGGTATAACCCTTGAGGCCCGGCGCAGGCAGACGTCCGGCCTGGTGCAGATATTCGGCCTGGGCAAAAACCGCAGACGAATCCAGCCCACCACTGACATCGGCGGAAACCGGCAGATGTGAGCGGGATGCACCGCGCACGCAGTCGGCGAAAAGTTCGCGATAATGCTCGTAATAGTCTTCGTCGCGCTTGTAGGTAATGGTGACTTCGGTGGGTGGCGACCAGTATGTACAATCGTGCCTGCTGTTCGGCCCAAATCGCGACCAGGTGGCAGGGAGCAGGCGCATCACGTCTTTCCAGATCGTTTCGCCACGGGTGATCCACTCGTTGGCGAAGACCTGTGCCACCATCCGATTGTTGGCTTCCCGCTTTACGCCGGGTGTAATGAGAATTGGGCCAGGATCAGATGCAATGATCAGCCGATTGTCGTCCCAATGATAGGTAAGTGGTTTCAATCCGGCATGATCGCGCGCACAGAATGCGGCATTGCGCCGACGATCCCAGACGACAAAGGCGAATTCGCCTTCAAGATGGACGGGACAGTCCTCGCCCCAGACCTCGTAGGCGCGCAGCACCAGCTCGGCATCGGAGCGGCTCCGCAAGTTGACGCCTCTGGCGAGCAGGTCACCGCGCAGCGCATCATAATTGTGCAGCCAGCCATCGAGCACCAGAATGATGCTTTCATCATCGTTGGCCAGCGGCTGTGCGGCTTCGAATGATTCGGCAGTAGTATGAAGTGCGCAATGACCAAGCGCCGCCTGACCCTGCCGCCAATGTGCAATACCGTCCGGCCCGCGATAGGCCATTTCCGCAGTCATGGCTTCGATGGCGCCCGGCTCGACATCGCCTCCGTCGAACCGGATGATTGCTGCAATTCCGCTCAATTGACGTTCCTTTGGGTCTTGGGCGCTATTCGCCAGACTCGATTGTGATGAAGCCCTTTTCGAACAGGCGTTTTGCCGACTGCATCAGCTGGCCAACCGACCAACGATCAGCTGCCGCTTGCATCAGTTCGCGAAATGGCATTGGCGCAGTGGCCTGATCGACTGTGGCAAGCAGTGCCAGCATGGCAGGGGTCAGCCTGTGCGATTGGCCGGCAGCCTTGAGTTCAAACCCCTGACCATCCGCTTCGGCCTGCTTTGCGGCTGGCGGCAGGCGGCGGCGCAGGGCACAGGCGATCAGGTCATTGTCGCGCGGTGCGAATGGCTTGCCAACCCGGCTCCCCGAAACCGGTACCCGCTCTCCATCCTTGTCCGCAAGGAAGGCATCAAGTCCGTGTCCGGCCATGATTTCAGCGATCCGTTTGACGAGCGCTGCTTCATGCTGGCGCAATCCTGCTTCACCGCCACGGCGCGGCAGGTCGGTCCAGACCAGATCATCGCTTCCAAGCTGATCGACTAGCCATCGGGCGTAGTCATGGCCATTAAGGCTGACAATTGTCACCGCCAGATGGAATGACTGGGCGCCCTCGTCCACCGTAGCCCGGTGCCACATGCCTCGCGGGATATAGAGCATATCACCGGCGCGCAGGGTTTTCTCCCAGAACACCGTTTCAGGTGCCTTGAATGATTGTTGCCAGCCACGGCGTGAATCGGCCGGGCGTTCGGTCGGTGAAAACAACTGCCAAACCTTCTCGCCCATAACCTGGATGATCAGCACGTCGTGATTGTCATAGTGCGCAGCAAAGGCGCCGCCGCGCTGATAGGTGAGATAGCCGTTGATCAGGGTGTTCGAGCCGAGACGACGCTCTACCGCAGATTCAAGTGCGAGCAGGCGCGGCACAAGCGGGCCGAAATTGTCCAGTACAAGGGTGGCCCCCCTGCGCATCAGGTCTTCAAGTGCGGGGCTATCGACCGGGCCATCGGCAGTGGACCACATGACATCGGGCACCAGGTTGCCCGAGCGGGCTACACGTATGCGCGGAGACGCCAGCGCACCGTTGGCGAGCATCACATTGACCGCATCCACGCCGACGAGGTTGGAAATCACATCGGGGTTGCCGCCCATGGGCAGAAACTGCTTGCGGGCGAAGTGATCCAGGAATCGCTCCTCATCGCCTGAAGCAAACAGTTCAGAAAAAATCGACGACATCGCTTGGCCAGCCCCTGCTGCCTGCAAACTGAATTCCGCAGCCCGCAGCCCGCTGCTGCCGCTGCCGGTTACAGCCCGCAGGGTCGCGGCGCAAGATGCGTTGCTTTTTGCGCAAGCCTGGACACTATGCTTAAGCGATATGCCCATGCCAAGAAATTGTGAAGTCATCCGTGCCCGACCGTCTGGAATTTGATCCTGCCTCACCGATGGGGGCGGGTCCGGCCTTGTGGCCGGCGATTGTCCGGGCCGTGTTCGAGCTGGCGCTCGCACGCATCCGGCATCAAACCCTGGATTCGCGTGATCTCTCCTTTGCCGATACCACCAGCGATGCTGGCGCAAAGCCCGCACCGGCCTCTCGCGAATTGGAATTTGCGCGCTTGCTGGCCCGGCTGATCCCCCGCGTGGCCCGCCGCATGCCGTGGCGATCGGATTGCCTTGTCCAGGCACTTGCGGCGCAGCGCTGGTTGGCGAGAAAAGGCGTGCCATCGCGCCTGCAAATCGGCGGTCGCAAGACCCTGGAGAAAGGCTTCGAGGCCCACGCCTGGCTGACTGTCGGCGATCTGGTGGTAACCGGCTGGGATATAGAGAATTTCGCCCAGTTCGCCCCATTTTCACCGCCGCAGGCGAAAACGGCCAGCAAATAAGGGCAATCACCTACAGGATACAGTGTGGAAAAGCCCTGTCCTTGCCTTGCCGCCCCTAGATAGGGTGTTAAGGCCATTGCCCATACATGGCCATTCCTCTGATTTCCCCCTCGATCCTTTCTGCCGATTTCGCCCGGCTGGGCGAAGAGGTGCGCGCAATCGATGCAGCGGGGGCCGACTGGATTCATGTTGACGTGATGGACGGGCATTTCGTCCCCAATATTACCATTGGCCCGATGGTGGTGAAGGCGCTGCGTCCGCACACGGCCAAGGTGTTTGACGTCCACCTGATGATCAGCCCGGTCGATAGCTACATTCAGGCCTTTGCCGATGCCGGGGCGGATATCATTACCGTCCATCCCGAAGCCGGTGCCCATACCCACCGGACAGTCCAGCTGATCAAGAGCTGCGGCAAGCTGGCAGGCGTCTCGCTCAATCCGGCGACCCCGGCCAAGATGCTCGACTATCTGATCGACGATATCGATCTGGTGCTGGTGATGAGCGTCAATCCGGGCTTTGGCGGGCAGAGCTTCATCTCCAGCCAGCTGCGCAAGATCGAGGCGGTGCGCAAGATGATCGAAAAATCGGGCCGCGATATCCGGCTTGAGGTTGATGGCGGGGTCGATGCGGTAACCGCGCCGCTCTGCGTTGCTGCCGGGGCCGATGTGCTGGTGGCGGGAACGGCAACCTTCAAGGGCGGGCCGGAATGCTATGCCGCCAACATCGCCCGATTGAAGGGGTTGGCCTGAATGGATGCGCCGCTCCGGGAAGTCCTTGATGACAGGCTGGGCGGATGCGACCATGATGCGGCTCACGTTGCGACAAGCGGGGCGGCAATGGCCATTCCGCTCGACAGCAACAAGCGGGAGGAGCTGGTGAACGCTGCTGCGCCTGAAGCGGAAAGCACGGTGATCGAACCCGGCCGGATGCTCGCGCTCGCCGATTTTGCCCCGCCGTCGCTCAGCGCGGGCGAGCGGTTTTTGCGTTTCGCCTATTCAATCGGTGTTCCGGGCTCCGCGCTCACCGCGCCGCTGCGCAAGGCGCAGAAGGAACGCCTGCTCGCAGCCGCAGTTGATCCGCTGACTGGCGACAAGGTAGCAGGCACCGCGATCCGCGCCGGGCATTTCCTGCTCAACGGGGCCAAGCTGGCGATCTCGCAGGCCGATCTGGGCGGCGTCGCACGGATGTTTCCGCCGATGGAACGCTATGTCCACGGCTTCACCTGGCTGGCCGATCTTGAGGCTGCCGCGCCGCGCGAACAGTGTACGCCGGTGGCGACGCGCATTCTCTCCTCGTGGCTCGATGCCAATGCCAAGCTGCCCTCCAAGCCGGGCAAGGTCGGCGTCTGGTCAGTCGGCTTGGCGGGCACCCGCCTGCTATCGTGGCTAACCCATGCGCCGCTGATCCTTTCGTCCGACAAGCTGCTGCGGCAGCGGGCGATGACATCGATTGCTGCCCATGCCCGCTGGCTCGACAAGAATGTGGCGCGCGGTGAAGACCTGCTCGCCCAGTTCGCCGGATGGTGCGGAATCACCGCAGCCGGCTTGCTGCTCTCTGGCGGCAAGCCGCGCCGCCTGTTTGGCGAATCGGGTCTGGTCAAGACGCTGGGCGAACTGGTCGGCGATGATGGCGGCGTGCTGGCGCGCAGTCCGCTGGCGCAAATGGAGGCGATTGCCCTCTTGGTGCGGCTCTCGGCCTGTTACTATGCCGTGGATCGCGATCCGCCCGAGGTGGTCGGCTCGATGCTCTCGCTGCTGGTGCCGCCGCTGCTGGCGCTGACCCACGGCGATGGCTCGCTGGGATCGTGGCAGGGCGGCTGGGCTGTCGGCGCAGACGAGGTTGCCGCTCTGGTAGAGGCCAGCGGTGTCCGCACCCGTCCGCTGCGTGATGCCCGCCAGTGGGGATACCAGCGCGCGGTTGCCCAGAAGACTATCCTGCAATTCGACGCCGCCCCGCCGCCGATGGCGCGCCATGCCCGGGCGGGTTGCGCCTCGACATTGGCCTTTGAACTCAGCCACGCCAACCAGCGCCTGATCGTCAATTGCGGCGGCGCGGCGGCAGCGGGCGGCCTGATCCCGCCGCGGCTCGACTCCGGGCTTCGCGCTACGGCGGCCCATTCGACGCTGGTGCTCGACGATTCCAATTCCACCGCCGTGCTGATCGCCGGTAAGCTCGGCCCCGGGGTGAACGAGGTCGAAGTTGAT
Source organism: Sphingomonadaceae bacterium (assembly GCA_947451145.1). Classification (GTDB taxonomy): domain Bacteria; phylum Pseudomonadota; class Alphaproteobacteria; order Sphingomonadales; family Sphingomonadaceae; genus Novosphingobium. The sequence goes on from CANFXW010000010.1 coordinate 110,787, forward strand.
CGCCGCACCATCGAGGGCGAGCGCGGCTCAGGCGCCACCCGGCTTGAGGCCAGCCACGATGGCTATGCCAGCCGCTTCGGCCTGATCCACCGCCGTATCCTGATCCTGCGCGACGATGGCACCGAACTGCGCGGCGAAGACCTGCTGGTTCCCGCCAAGGGCAAGGGCGCGCGCGGCAAGGTTGGCTTTGCCATTCGCTGGCACGTCGGCCCCGGCATCGAGATCGGCCTGTCGGAAAACCGGCAGGGTGCAGGCCTCGCCCTGCCCGATGGCTCGTACTGGCAGTTCATTTCCAGCGGCGGCGAACTGGCCGTCGAGGATTCAATCTGGGCCGACAAGCACGGACGCCCGGTTGCCATTCAGCAACTGGTGTTGCAGGGGCTCGTTTCGCGCGGCGGGGGAACGTTCTCCTGGCTGCTGAAGAAAATGGGATAAGTTTCGAGATGTCAGAAGTGAAGATCCGCCGGGCGCTGCTTTCGGTGTCCGACAAGGCTGGACTGGTTGATCTGGGGCGCGCGCTGGCGGCGCGCGGGGTTGATCTGGTTTCCACCGGAGGCACGGCCAAGGCACTGCGCGATGCGGGGCTTGCGGTGCGTGATATTTCCGATCTCACCGGCTTTCCCGAAATGATGGACGGCCGCGTCAAGACACTGCACCCCAAGGTGCACGGCGGTCTGCTCGCAGTGCGCGACAATCCCGAACACGCCGCTTCGATGGAAGAGCACGCCATTGGCGCGATCGATCTCGTCGTGGTCAATCTCTACCCGTTTGAAGCTACCGTCGCCAAGGGCGCGGAGCGCGACGAGATCATCGAGAACATCGACATCGGCGGCCCCTCGATGGTCCGCTCGGCGGCAAAGAACCACCTTTACGTGACCATCGTCACCGATCCGGCGGACTATGCGACGCTGCGTTCCGAACTGGACGCGACCGACGGTGCCACCACCTATGACTTCCGCCGCAAGCTCGCGGGCAAGGCCTATGCCGCAACGGCTGCCTATGATTCGATGATCAGCCAGTGGTTCGCCTTTGCCGATCAGGGCGAGACTTTCCCCGAAACGCTCGCGATTACCGGCCGCCGGGTGACCGAGCTTCGCTATGGCGAAAATCCGCACCAGAAGGCCGCGCTCTATACCCCCGTCGGTCCGCACATCAGCGGCATCGCGCAGGGGACGCAGGTGCAGGGCAAGGAGCTGTCCTACAACAATTACGCCGATGCCGACGCCGCGTTTGAACTGGCCGCCGAGTTCAAGGGGCAGGACCCCGCCGTGGTCATCGTCAAGCACGCCAACCCTTGCGGCGTGGCGCAGGGCGCCAGCCTGCTCGAGGCTTGGAACGGCGCGCTGCAGTGCGATTCGGTTTCGGCCTTCGGCGGCATCGTCGCGGTCAACGTGCCGCTCGACGGACCAACGGCAGAGGCGATCTGCGAGATCTTTACCGAAGTTGTCGTCGCGCCCGCCGCTGACGAGGCTGCCCGCGCTGCTTTCGCCAAGAAGAAGAACCTGCGGCTGCTGCTCACCGGCGAGTTCCCCGATCCGCGCCGCGCCGGGCTGATGGTCAAGCCGATTACCGGCGGCATGCTGGTGCAGACGCGCGATAACGGGGCGATTACGCTGGATGACCTCAAGGTCGTGACCAAACGCCAGCCGACGAGCCAAGAACTGAAGGACTGCCTCTTCGCCTGGACAGTGGCGCGGCATGTCAAATCGAACGCCATTGTCTATGCCAAGGACGGGATCACCGCAGGCATCGGCGCAGGCCAGATGAACCGTCGCGACAGCAGCCGCATCGCCGCGATGAAGGCTTCGGAAGCTGCCGAGAAATACGGCTGGGCAAAAAGCCGCGCCTTCGGCTCCGCAGTTGCCTCGGACGCCTTCTTCCCCTTCGCCGACGGGCTGTTGGCGGCCGCCGAAGCGGGCGCGACAGCGGTGATCCAGCCGGGCGGATCAATCCGCGATGACGAGGTTATCGCGGCGGCTGACGAAGCCGGTCTGGCGATGGTCTTCACCGGAATGCGCCATTTCCGGCACTGATCCCACGCAGTTCACCGCAGGCCATTAACCATTCACCGCACCGGGCTTGGCCTGAGGCGATTGTTCACACCTTGGCAACATAATCCCTGCCAAGCAGGACACAGTAATTCTCCCTAGGCGATTCGTTACATGGACTTCCTCAAGCCCGATCTTCTGCGTTCCTTCGGCATCGGCTTCGCGCTCGGCGCTGCGGCCTTGATGATGACCCTCGGACTTGGCGGACAGCCGGGCGGCGTAGTGCCTTCGGCGGTTGCGGCGACAGCCAAGTGATGGGCCCCAAGTAATGCGCCGCAGGCTTACCGCCGCTGCGCTCTCCCTGATCCTCGCCTTTGCGAGCTCATGCCAGCAGGCGGCCAATGCCGCCGCACCAGAGCATGCCTTCAACGCACCAGCCCCTGCACGCAAGGCGGCGGAGGGCGCGGGCCTCAAGGTCGCGGTGTTTTCCGGCGGCTGCTATTGGGGCGTCGAGGGCGTGTTCAGCCACGTGATCGGCGTGACCAGCGCCGTCTCCGGCTTTCAGGGCGGCGCGAAATCGACGGCGGAATACGAAGAGGTCTCCAGCGGCACCACCGGCCATGCCGAATCGGTGAGGGTCACCTATGATCCCGCCAAGGTCCGTTATGACCAGCTGCTGCAGGTGTTCTTCTCGGTGATCGCCGATCCCACCCAGCTTAACCGGCAGGGGCCGGACACCGGCACGCAATATCGTTCGGCGCTGGTGCCGCAGAGTCCGGAACAGGCCGCCGTCGCCAGCGCCTATCTCGCGCAGATGAAGGCTTCGGGCGTGTGGAAAGCGCCGATTGTCACGCGGATCGAGCCCAACAAGGGCTTCTTCCCCGCGGCTTCCGAGCATCAGGATTTCATGGCCGACAACCCAGGCCACCCCTACATCCAGTTCTGGGATGTCGGCAAAGTGGCGGCGCTGAAGAAGATGTTTCCCGCGCTCTACAAGGCCAGCTTCACGCGAGGGTAAATCGGGGCAGATTCGCTTCAACCACCCAACCAAACCCCGCTCACCCTGAGCCTGTCGAAGGGTGGGTGCACCGCCCTCGCGCCAGCATCCTTCGACAGGCTCAGGATGAGCGGGGTTGTTTCAGGTTTCCAGCGCAACCCAGCGAGCCTATATAGGGCCTATGGTCAGGCACCTTCATCACGAACATCACGGCGCGGCGCTGGCGAGTGCAGCGCGTTTGGCGCTGGAGGAAGCGGGCGAGCAGTGGACCGACATGCGCGCTGCGGTCTTTACCGCGCTGACTGCTGTCGAGCGTCCGGTCTCAGCCTATGATGTCGCGGAAAGCGTTTCCAAGGCGCAGGGGCGGCGAGTGGCCGCCAATTCGGTTTACCGCATCCTCGATCTGTTCGTGCGGACCAACCTCGCGCGGCGGATCGAGAGCGCCAACGCCTATATCGCCAACCCGCACCCCGGCTGCCAGCATGACTGCATTTTCCTGATCTGCGATTGCTGCGGCAAGGCCGTGCACATCGATGACGATGCCCTCACCGGCGCGCTGGTCGGAGCGGCCCGTGCGGCGGGATTTGCCGATGTGAGGCCGGTGGTGGAACTGCGCGGAAACTGTTCCGACTGTAGTTGATTTAGCTGCGCAGCGCCTGCATCCGTTGCAGATAGCGCGCGAGAATATCGATCTCGAGATTAACCTGATCGCCCTGCTTCAGTGCGCCCAGAGTCGTCACTTCGGCGGTGTGCGGGATGATGTTCACGGCGAAGTGGCAGGTGCCATCGGCCTGATCGGTCACCTCGTTCACCGTCAGCGAAACGCCGTCGATGGTGATCGAGCCCTTCGCGGCAAGGTAGGGCGCGAGCTCCTTTGAAATGGCAAAGCCGATCCGGCGCGAATCGCCTTCGGGGCAAATGCCGAGCACCGTGCCGACGCCGTCGACATGGCCGGTTACGATGTGTCCGCCCAATTCGTCGCCCAGCTTCAGCGCCGGTTCGAGGTTAAGTCTGGTACCTTGTTGCCAGCGCCCCGGCACCGTGCAGGACACCGTCTCGCCCGAGATATCGACCGCGAACCAGGCGTCCCCCGCCACGCCGCCGCGCTCGACCACGGTCAGGCAGCAGCCCGAACAGGCGATTGATGCGCCGATGGCAATCTTTGCGGGATCGAAGGGGCAGGCAATCACAGCGCGCAGGTCGCCGCTTCCGTTTGCCTCTTGGATGGTGCCGATGGCGGTGACTATTCCGGTGAACATGGTTTTGCCTCGTAAACATCAAGCCGGTCGATGCCAAGCGTGCGGCTGCCAGTCAGGTTCCATTGGTGTGAGCCCGCGAGCGCAGGTTCGGTCAGTTCGGCCAGCCTTGGCACGTCACCGGCAATCTTCACCGGTGCGCGGTAGATCATCAGGCGGTCGACAAGCCCGGCATCAAGGAAGGCCCGCGCCGTAGCAGCGCCGCCTTCAACCATCAGATATTGGGCTTGCTTGATCTGTCCGATGGCGTTTGGCGAAGTGATCGCCTGCCAGCCTGCGGGAGCCGCGCCGCTGGTCAGCACCCACCGCTCTGGGCTGCGCGCTTCGAGGCCGGGGAGGCGGACATCGAGGCGGGGATTGTCGGCCTGCAAAGTTCCGCTCCCGACAAGGATCGCGTCCATCTTCGCCCGCATGGCATGGACATGGGCGCGCGATGCCTCGCCGGTGATCCACTGGCTCTCGCCGGGTGGCCGGGCCAGCGCGCCGTCCTGTGACATTGCCAGTTTCAAGGTGACATGCGGGCGGCCTTGGCGGGTCCGCACGAGGTATCCGGCAAGGCTGGCCTCGCATGCGGAATTGTCGACCAGCTCGGCGGAAAGCCCGGCAGCGCGCAGGCTTTCGATGCCCTTGCCCGCCGTGCGCGGATCGGGATCGGGGCATCCGGCGACCACGCGGGCGAGGCCCGATTCGCGGATCAGCGAGCAGCAACTCGGCCCGCGCTCGGAGGCATGGGCACAGGGTTCAAGGCTGACATAGAGGGTCGCCCCCGCTGCCTGCGGCCCGGCTGCGGCGAGCGCCACGGCTTCGGCATGGGGTCGCCCGCCGGCTTGCGTCCAGCCACGGGCGATCACCACGCCGTCCTTGACGATAATCGCGCCGACCGAGGGATTGGGGCGCGAGAGCGGCACCCCGCGTGCGGCAAGTCTGGCAGCGGCATCAAGCCACAGCGCGTCAGTTCCCGATAGATCAGGGTTTGCCAACCGGCGTCTCTTGCTTCGCTTTGGCCTTTTCGGCGGCGGCAGCTTCGGCCTTGGCCTTCTGCTCGATCGCGTCGACATCCATGCCGGTGGCGCGGCCCAGAGCCTTGTAGGCCTTGCGCACCTCTTCATCGCGCCTGGCCTCGTCAGCGGCGATCTCGTCGTTGCGCTTCTGGTTGGCTTCGATGAACTTTTTGGTCTCGGCCATGGTCCGGCTGGCGGGCCAGGAATTGATATAGGTGATTGTCGGGCGCGGCGGCGGCACACGCCAGGTGTCGCGGGTCAGGCCCCAGAACAGAATGGCGGTAATCACCGAGGCGGCGAGGGCAATGCGCAGGCGATTGCGCCCGGCATCGCGAAACACTTCGCGCAGATCGCCGATCGCCCCGGTGGGGCTTACGTGGGACCAGTAGGAGCTTTTCTTCACGCCGAGCATGGGTGCAATTTAGGGGCTTGGAATGGTTTGCGCCAGTGCTTCAGCCAAAATGCGCATAAAGGCTGCGGCCCTCGCGCTTCAGCCAGCGATCGGCTTCGGCGAGATCGCCTTCGAACAGCGCGCCCAGATGCGCCTTGAAGCGCGGCGAATGGTCGAAATGGGCTAGGTGGGCGACTTCGTGCGCCACGACTGAGCGGCGCACAATGTCGGGCGCCATGATCAGCCGCCAGTTGATCCGCACCGCCCCCCGCGCCGAGCACGAACCCCAGCGCCGCTGCGCCGAAGACAGCGACAGGGCAGGCGCATCACAGCCCGCCTGCGCGCAGTAATGGGACAGGTCTTCACTCACCCGGGCCAGCGCTTCAGCCCTGAGCCAGCGCGATATCCGTGCGGGAAGCGATTCCACCGGGCCGCCAAGCCGTACGGAGTCTCCCTCCAGCCGCACCGTGCGGGTCGCGGCAGGATCGTGGGTGACTGAGACCAGTGTCCCGCGAAACGGGAAAGTCGATCCCGGGCCAACCGGCGCGATCACCGGGATCCGCGCCGCCTGCCGCTCCAGCCAGTCAATCCGGCTTGATGCAAAGGCCAGCGCCTCGCGCGTCGGGGTCCAGCGCGGGATGGTGACCAACACGGCATTGCCGTCAGCGGCGAGGCGCATGGTCAGGCGTCTGGCCCGGTCATTGCGCCGCACCTGAAGCGGCAGCACGCGGCCGTCCAGCTCGATGGTCGGTTCGGCGCGGGGATCTCGGCGCAACCAGTCAAGCATGGCCAGCGCCCTCAGGCATTATAGGCTTCATCCCAGACGATGTGGTTCTCGATTGGTCCGGCCAGGTCTTCGGACACCAGCTTGCCGCGAATCGAATGGCCTTGTTTGTGCACCGCCTCGCGGTCGCCCGAGATCAGGTAGTGCCAGAGGGGCAGCGGCTCGCCATGGGCGCGCAGGCGATAGGCGCAGGTCTTGGGCAGCCAGGGGATTTCGCCGGCGCTCTTGAGCGTCAGCTGGACGCAATCGGGAACCGACTTCTTGCGCGCCGCGTAGTCGCTGCACTGGCCCGAGCGCAGATCGAGCAGGCGGCAGCCGACATTGGTGGGCCAGACGCGTCCGGTGTCCTCGTCCTCAACCTTGTGGCGGCAGCACTGGCCGCAGCCATCGCACAGCGCCTCCCATTCGGCCTTGTTCAGGCTCGCCAGTGGTTGCTCCCAGAACTTGTCCTTCAGCGCACCCATTTGGCGAGCTCCGCAGCGACTTCGAGCGCGCTCTTGTCTACCGGCAGCAAGGCAATTGGCTTGCCGCCGCGATCGAACAGATAGGCGGCGCGGGTGTGCTCCATATCATAGCCGCCATCGGGGCGGGGGCTCTGCTTGGAATAGAACACCGCATAGGCCTTGGCCGTTTCGGCGATCTGGGCGGGGGTGCCGGTCAGCGCGGTCAGGCCGGGGAACGACTTTGCATATTCGGCCATCCGCTGCGGCGTATCGCGCTCGGGGTCGATGGTGATGAAGATCGGGCGGATCTCCGCTGCCAGTTCGGGATCGGCCTTCACGCCTTTCATCATGTTGGCGACATCGAAGGGGCAGACCGCCGGGCACTTGGCATAGCCGAAATAGACCACGCGCCATTTGCCCTTGAAATCGCTCCAGCGCACCGGCTTTCCATCGCCGCCGGTCAAGGTGAAGTCGCCGCCGATTTTGGCACCGGCAAGCGGGGCGTTGTCGAGCGGCTCCTTGCTTGAACAGGCAGCAAGGGTCAGTGATAAGGCGGCGAGGCTGAAGATAAGGCGCATAGCGCGGGCGTTCATGCTCTGCTATCGCCAGAGGCGCAAGTGAGCCTTGCGGCTAATGCGGCCTGAAGGAGTGTTCAGAGTGTCGATTTCCCGGTTCCCCCGCAAGTTGTCCTTGGGCCTGTCCCTTGCCTCGGCGCTTCTGCTGGCCGTTCCCGCGCAGGCGCAGTTCCAGTCGCAGGGGTACAAGTTCCTTGAGGCTGTCAAAAAGCACGACGGCGAAACCGTCGAAAAGATGCTTTCCAGTTCCGGATCAAAGAGCACGCCGGGCGACATCATCATCAATGCCCGCGATATCACCACCGGCGATTCGGCGCTGCACCTGATCATCGGCCAGCGCGACCTGAAATGGCTGACCTATCTGATCGCCAAGGGTGCTGATGTGAACATCCGCAATTTTCAGGGCACGACACCGTTGTGGCTGGCGATCAACACCGGCTTTATCGACGGGGCGACGCTTCTGATCTCGCAGCGGGCGCAGGTTAACAATCCGGGACCGGCCGGTGAAACCCCGCTGATTGCCGCGGTACACCAGCGCAATCTTGAACTGGTCAGGACCCTGCTCAAGGCAGGGGCGATTGCCACCCGCGCCGACAATTCGGGCCGCAACGCGATCGACTATGCCAAGCTGTCAAATTCAACCCTGATCCTTGGTGAGCTGGAAACGGCGGCCAAAGCGGCCAAGGCCAAGGCGGCCAAGTCCTATGGGCCCTCGTTCTAAAGGCGCGCCAGTGAACCCCGCTGACATGACTCTTGCTGAAATCCGCGTGGCGCTGGCTCCGCATATCGCGGCCGATGCTGCGTTTGACGGCTGGACCATGGCCGCAGCCGAAAGCGCGGCCTCGGTTCTGGGGGTCGATCCGGCGACAGCGCGGATCGCCTTTCCGGGTGGGGCGATGGACATGATCGAGGCGTGGATCGGCTCGATTGATGCAGCGATGGTCGAGGCTCTACCCGCTGAAACGCTTGCCGCCCTGCCGATCCGCGAACGCATCCGGCGACTGGTGCAGTTCCGGCTTGATGCCGTGACGGCAACACGCGAATCGCTGCGCCGGGCGATGGCAATCATGGCCATGCCGCAGAACCTTGCGCGCTCGACCCAGCTTGGCTGGCGCAGCGCAGATGTCATGTGGCGGCTCGCTGGTGACACTGCCACCGATTACAACCACTATACCAAGCGGGCGATCCTGGCCGGGATCTACACCGCCACCCTGACGGTGTTCGTGGGTGACCAGAGCGAACACTGTGCGGAGACCTCTGCATTCCTCGGCCGCCGGATCGACGGGGTGATGCGGTTTGAAAAGGCCAAGGCCAAGTGGACAAAGCAGTCGGAAGTCCACTTCAGCCCGGCGCGATTCCTCGGGCGGCTGCGCTATCCGGCGCGGTGATTGCCAGGTCCCCCTCCCGCAGGCGGGAGGGGTTAGGGGTGGGCCAGTTTCGCGAAGTCACACCTTCTGCTGCACCTAAATTCTCCCACCCCCAGCCCCTCCCGCCTGCGGGAGGGGAGCAAATTTGACGCTGATCAATTATTGCGAATGACTTGCAATTAGAAATGGCATCTGCAAACGCGGATGCCGATGACACTTGATACCCTTCCCACTGGCCAGCGCGCCCGGATCACAGAGGTGAACTGGTCGGCGCTCGTGGCCGAAGAGGCGCAGCGCCTGCAGGCGCTGGGGCTGGACGTGGGCGCCTGGGTCTCTGTTGCGCATCGCGGGGTTTTTGCCGGACGCGATCCGCTGGCCGTCACGGTCGGGCGGATGACGATTGCGCTCCGCCGGGTTCATGCCCGCGCCATGCGGATCGAGGTGGCTGAACCATGAGCGAAGCCAAAGTGCAGAAGGTCGCGCTGGTCGGCAACCCGAACGCCGGAAAAAGCGCGCTGTTCAACGCGCTCACCGGCGCGCGGCAGAAGATCGCCAACTATCCCGGCGTCACGGTCGAGCGCAAGGCGGGGCGGCTGGTGTTGCCCTCTGGCGAGGCGGTGGAGCTGGTCGATCTGCCCGGCTCCTATAGCCTGCACGCCACCAGCCCCGACGAGGAAGTGACCCGCAAGGTCGTGATGGGCGAGCTTCCGGGTGAGGCTGCGCCCGATGTGCTGGTGATCGTGCTCGATGCCGCGAATCTGGAACAGCATCTGGTCTTCGCGCAGGAAGTGCTTGAACTGGGTAAGCCAACGCTGGTCGCGCTCAACATGGTCGATCTCGCCGAGCGTGACGGGCTGGTGGTTGATCCCGCCGCGCTGGCTGGCGCGCTGGGCGTGCCGGTGGTGGCTACGGTCGCGGTGCGGCGCCGGGGGCTGGATGAACTGCTCGCGGCAATCGGTTCGGCCGGATCGCTGATGCCTGCCAAGCCGCCCGTCCACATGGGCATGACCGAGCGCCGGTTGGCGGCGCATGCCATGGCCGCTGGCGCAATCCTCTCGGAGACTGCGCGGCACCGGGTCCATGCCAGGATGGATCAGGTTTTGCTCCATCCCTGGGCCGGGCCGCTGATCCTGTTCGCGCTGCTGTTCGTAGTGTTCCAGGCGGTATTCGCCGGGGCAAAGCCCTTTGCCGACATGCTCGATGCCGGTGCGGGATCGCTGGGTGATTTTGTGCGGGCTCAAATGGCTCCCGGCCTGCTGCGCAATCTGGTTACCGACGGGGTGATCAGCGGGGTGGGGGCGGTAGTGGTTTTCCTGCCGCAGATCATCATCCTGTTCTTCTTCATCCTCGCGCTCGAGGCTTCGGGCTATATGGCGCGCGCGGCCTATCTTATGGACCGGATGATGAGCGGGGTCGGCCTTTCTGGCCGCAGCTTCATCCCGCTGCTGTCCAGCTTCGCCTGCGCCGTGCCCGGGATCATGGCGACCCGGTCGATCACCGATCACAAGGACCGGCTGACCACGATCCTGATCGCCCCGCTGATGACCTGCTCGGCGCGGCTGCCGGTCTATGCGGTGATCATCGCCGCCTTTATCCCGGCGCGGAACGTTGGCTGGGGGATCGGGCTGCAGGGGCTGGTGCTGTTCACGCTTTATGCTGCCGGGATTGTCGGGGCCATGGTCATGGCGCTGGTGCTGCGCCGTTCGGTGACCAGGGGCGATGCCAGCGGCTTCATCATGGAACTGCCCAAGTACCAGCTCCCGCGCCTGCGCGACATGGCGATCGGCCTGTGGCAGCGGGCATGGATATTCCTGCGCCGCGCCGGCACGATCATCTTTGCCGTAACCGTGGTGCTGTGGCTGCTGCTCAACTTCCCGCGTGCAGCAGAGGGCGAGAATCAGGTCGATGCTTCGATTGGCGGCCATATTGCCAACGGCCTTGCTGTGGGGCTCAAGCCGATCGGTTTCAACCGTGACATTGCCCTGTCGCTGATCCCCGCCATGGCCGCGCGCGAAGTGGCGGTCGCCTCGCTGGCGACAACCTATGCGGTCAGCGCTGACGATACGGATCAGGGCAATCGCCAGCTTGCCGGGCGGCTGAAACAGCACTGGAGCCTGCCCACTGCGCTGGCCTTCCTCGCCTGGTTCGTCTTCGCGCCGCAATGCATGAGCACCATCGCCGTTACCCGCCGCGAAACAAACGGGTGGAAATGGCCCGTGTTCATGTTGCTCTACCTGTTCGGATTAGCCTATGTTTTCGCCGGAATCACCTATTGGAGCGCCGTCGCTCTTGGGTTGTAGAGCGAGGAAGAAATGGCAGGCAGCGTCAACAAGGTTATTTTGATCGGCAATCTGGGCGCTGATCCCGAAGTGAAGAGCTTCCAGAACGGCGGGCGCATCGCCAACCTGCGAATCGCGACGTCTGAAAACTGGAAAGACAAGGCGACCGGCGAACGCAAGGAGCGCACCGAGTGGCACACCGTTGTGCTCAATTCGGACGGTCTGGTCGGTGTTGCCGAGCGTTATCTGCGCAAAGGCTCGAAGGTTTACATCGAAGGCCAGCTGCGCACCCGCAAGTGGCAGGATGCATCTGGCAACGATCGCTATAGCACCGAGGTTTCGGTCGGCGGCGTTGGCGGCGTGCTTACCATGCTTGATGGCGCTCCCGGAGCCGGTGGCGGTGCAGGCGGTGGTGGCGGCCAGCGTTCAGGCGGCGGCGATTGGGGCGGCGGCTCCTCAGGCGGGGGCCAGCGTTCGGGCGGCGCTGCGTCAGGCGGCTTCGGCGGCGGCACTTCGCATCCGGGCAACTTCGCCGACGATCTGGATGACGATATTCCGTTCTGAGGCTCAGCCCTTTTTCTTCAGTGCCGCAAGCGCGGCAAAGGGACCGCTGGCTTCTTGCCCGATGATCCCGGCTATGCGTCTGGCCTCCTCGGCCTGCGGGCCGGTGAGGTATGGGTCTATCGCCAGCGAGAGCCCCTGTGCGATCTCTTCGCCAAGGTCGAACTGGGTGCCGCTGTAGGGCACTTCATCCAGCTCATCGGCGGCTAGTTCGATTTCCTCGTTGGGCACGGCTGGCCGGTTATCGGGCACAAATCGCAAGTTGACCGGCTCGTCGATCGAAACGGCCATATCCTCGCCCGATATGGCGCAGGACTGGGTGATCGCTGCCTTCAGCCTGCCCGAGGCGGAAACCCTTGCGCCCTCTTTTTCCAGCGCGATCTCCGCTTCGAACGAATGGACCGCAGGGATGCCAAAACGCTTTGCCAATGCGGTGCACTCTTCCGTGCTGGCGACAAGGTGCAGCGGCGCATCGATAATGCCCCGCACATCGACCATCCGCGTGAATTCGCTCACAGCGCAAAACTCCCGGCGAGCAGTGCCGCACTATCCGCCTTGGCCAATGTCGCGGCCAGACTGCGCATCATAACGGCAGCCTCGTCCGGCGAAGCGCCGTCGCGCAGGGTGACATTGCGGGTTATCGCGCCGCCCAGCGCGGCATTGTCATCCTGCGCCAGAGCCTCGCGGTAAGCGCCAAGCCGCCCGCCCAGCGCGCCCATCAGCTTGCCCATGTGCTTGCCGACCACCAGATCGCCGACCCCGCTTTCGCGCAGCTGGCCGTCCATGTCGGTGACGAACAGCTCGGTCAGCCGGGCCGAAGGTTCGATCAGTATCTCGTCCCGCTCCATCCGCAGCAGAACGGCGCTGAGTACCAGCGTCACCGCGTCAAACCGCCCGATCAGCGTGTCGGCCACACCGCCTTCGCGGTACCAGTGCGGGTCGCGCGACAGTTCCACCACGCGGTGCCATAGCGGGCGATAGCGGGCCAGATCATCGCCGCGCGGGCGCAACAGTCGCTTGAGGAGGGACATCGGCATTATTCCTGTTCAGCGGCAATTAAAGCTTGTGAGGCCAAGCGCCATTGCGAAGCGGCGCGCCCGGCGATAAGGCAGGCGCCGATATACGTTGGTGGTGCATCATGGCAATGGTGCGCAAGCGGCGTCAGACGGATCGGAGCTTTTGCATGCGGGCATTTCGGGACATTTCAGTTCGGAGGGGGGCGATAGCCACCACGGCGCTGGCAGTTACCCTCGCGCTTTCGGGCTGCGCCTCGATCCGTGACCATCGCGGCTATCTGGTTGACGGCGCGCTGGTTGATGCCGTGCAGCCCGGGATCGACAATATGCAGTCGGTCGAAAAGTCACTCGGCCGCCCGACCTTCACCAGCGAATTCGGCCGCAAGGACTGGTATTACCTGTCGATCGAAACCAAGCAGGCCGCCTTCACCCGCCCGCGCACCGCCAGTCAGGTCGTGCTGCGCATCAGCTTTGATGACAAGGGCAACGTAGAACACATCGAACGGACCGGTGCGGAACATACCGTTCTGCTCAACCCCGATGGTCACAAGACGCCGACCCTTGGCAGGGAGCGGACCTTCCTTGAGGATCTGTTCGGCAACATCGGCCAGGTTGGCGCAGCCGGTATGGGCGGAGACCAGCAGGGTGGCACTGGGCCGGCCCCGGGCCGTGGACCGAACGGAAGTTAATTTCTCACGCTTTTTGGCTTTTTCCGCAGCGGGACGACATTGCTCACCGCGCTGCGCATGCGGTTCCACGCGTCCAGCGCAGCGACTTTATAGGCCTCGGCCAGCGTCGGATAGTTGAAGCAATTGTCGACAAAGTAATCGACCGTGCCGCCCAGATTGATCACTGCCTGGCCGATGTGGATCAACTCGCTCGCGCCCTCGCCGATGATGTGGACGCCCAGCACCTTGCGGCTTGTCCGGTCGCAGATCAGCTTGAGCATGCCGGTATCGACCCCCATGATGTGCCCGCGCGAAGTCTCGCGAAAGCGGGCGATGCCGCATTCATAGGCGATGCCGCGAGTGCGCACCTCGTCCTCGCTCATGCCCACCGATGACAGTTCCGGCACGGCGTAGATGCCGTAAGGATAGGCGCTGCCAGCGCCAGGTATCGGCTGGTCGAAAGCATGGCAGGCCGCCGCCCGCCCCTGTTCCATCGAAGTTGAGGCGAGGCTGGGGAAACCGATCACGTCGCCAGCGGCATAGATGTGCGGGATGTTCGTCTGGTAGGTCTGCGGATCAACGACAAGCCGCCCGCGCTTGTCTGCGCTCAGGCCGCAGGCTGCCAGATTGAGTTCGGCAGTCGCCCCGATTCGGCCCGAGGTGAACAGCACCACTTCGGACGCCACCTGCCGCCCGTCAGCCAGCAGGCAGACCGGCGATCCATCCGCAGCGAACTGTATCGACGTCACCTCGCCGCCCAGACGCAGGGCGATCCCGCGATCGCGCATCAGGTGGACGAGGTAATCGACAATCTCGCGGTCGATAAATTCGAGCAGGCGCTCGCGTGGTTCGATCAGGGTTACCGGAACATCAAGCGCGGAAAAGATCGTCGCATATTCCAGGCCGATCACCCCGCCGCCGACCACGGTCAGGCTCCGCGGCAGGCGTGGCGAGAGGATGAACTGGTCGCTGTCGAGCACGCTGGTGCCGTTGAACGGGATGCCGCTGGGCCGCCATGGCCGGGTGCCGGTGGCGATCAGGACCTTGTCGGCCTCCACCTCTTCCTCGATCATCCGGTCACCGTCGCAGGCGGCAATGGCGAGGCGGTGGGGGCCCAGAAACCGCGCTTCGCCCTGCCGCACCTGCACCCCATTGCGGGCGAACTGGTGTTCGAGCACGTCGATTTCGTGATCGAGTGTCTTGACCATCCGGGTCGAAAGATCAGTCGCGCCGATCTGCTGCTTGACGCGATAGGACGAGCCGTAAAACCCGCGCTCGCGCCAGCCGGAAAGGTTCAGCGCCGTCTCGCGCAGGGTTTTGGACGGGATCGTCCCGGTGTGCACCGATACGCCGCCCACCCGGGCGCGGTTGTCCACCACCAGCACCGAGCGCCCCAGTTTCGCCGCCTGAACAGCCGCGCGTCTTCCTGCCGGACCGGAACCCAGAACCACGAAATCATAGCGCGCCATTGGCATCTCCGTTCGAACCCGCAGACAAGAACGGCGGGAGACCACGGTCGCTTAACTACGCCCCGCCGATTTTGCGCCGGCCGGTGCCGTACACCATTGCACAAGCATCGCGGCGATGTAGGTTCGCTGCCAACCGAACAAGAACACCAATGGGAGCTCCCGATGTCTGAAGCTGCACGGCCAGTGCCATTCAAGATCACCGATCCGGAACGGATTCCGACACAGCGTTATTTTGACGAGGCCTTTTATCAGGCCGAAGTCGATCACCTGTGGCCGCATGTCTGGCAGATGGCCTGCCGGCTGGAGCAGATCCCTGAAGTGGGTGACTGGATCGAGTATTCGAACCTTGGCAAGTCGGTGCTGATTGTGCGCACCAAGAACGGCGTAAAGGCCTTTCATAACGCCTGCCGCCACCGCGGCGTGCCGCTGAACGAAGGTGCGGGCCACGGTAACTGCAAGGGTAAGGGCTTCATCTGCCCGTTCCACGGCTGGCGTTGGAACATGGATGGCGAAAATACCTTCGTTTACGGCAAGCACCTGTTCACCGAACGCCAGCTTGAAGGCGAAGATCTGGCGCTCAAGCCCTGCCGCGTGGAAACCTGGGGCGGATCTGCCTTTATCAATCATGATGACAATGCCCCCAGCCTGCATGACACGCTGGGACCGGTGCTGGGCCGCCTCTCTGCGCACGGTCAGGAAGGCCAGCGCGCCGAATGGTGCTTTGCCACCCACCTTCCGGCGAACTGGAAGATCGCGATGGAGGCCTTCATGGAAGGCTATCACGTGATGCGCACCCACCCGCAGCTCCAGCACGCGGTGCCTGCGCTCTACAATTCGATGTACGGCTATGACACCGGCGGCATCGGCGATCCGATCAATCCGGACATGACCAAGGAGCAGAACGTTGCAGCGCAGCTGCGCAACCTTGAACTGCTCAGCGAAGGCATGGCGGGCATGGTTCATGCCAAGGAAATCGAAATTGCCCGTCAGGTTTCGGCAGATATCCTGCCCGATGATCCCGAGCAGATGATGATGATGTGGTTCGGCACGGTGCAGCACCTGATCAGCACCCAGCTGAAAGAGCGCGGCGAGGACGTGCCCGACCTTAACACCGTGTGTCAGACCGATCCGGTGAACGCGGTGGAATTCCTGTTCCCGCACTATTTCCTGCTGCCGTTCTTCACCAGCACCTCGGCCTATCGCATTCGCCCGACGGGGCCCGAAAGCTGCTTCTTCGAAATCTGGTCACTCACCCATTTCGCGCCGGGCACAGAACCTGCGCCGGTGATGGAGCCGACGATCCTGCCCTATGACAGTCAGGAGTTTCCGCCGATCCCGCGTCAGGACTATTCGAACATCCCGATCCAGCAGCAAGGCCTGCACGCGACGGGGTTCGATTTCATGCGGCTCAGCGCGGAAAAGGAAGGTTTGATCAGCAACTACCAGCGGATCATCGACGGCCATCTTGAAGGCAAGGACCCGAAGAAGCTGGCCGAGGCGACGCAAACGCTCGGCGGCAATTTCGACGGTCCGATCCTTGATTACAATTTCTGACGGGGCAACAGCCACGGCCGATCCCCCGCTGGCGAATGCGGACTGACGCCGGGAAGGCAAGCGGACGGGGGAACCGGCGCTGGCATGGCCTGACACGACAGGCTTGGCTGGTGTGCCTGGATAGGCGAATGGCTGAAAAGCTGCACACCGGATGACTTAACAGGCTC